>CAWKLB010000008.1:0-342064 GCA_963850325.1 uncultured Actinomycetota bacterium | reverse complement strand
GGGAGGGATATGTCCTGGAGGGGAATGTCTTTTTTCGTCCCGAGAGTTCCGGTGGAGCCGGCAGTGCTGAGAGCGCCACCGGAACTGCGGAGCGCTACCTGCCGCTGTACGAGGCGAAGATGGTCCACCACTACGACCACCGCTGGGCCACCTACGACGGCACGGTCACGCGCGACGTCACCGATGCCGAAAAGGCCGACCCGGAGTTCCTGGCCCTCCCGCGCTACTGGGTGCCAGCCGCTGACGTTGATGCCCAGCTCAACGGCTGGGATCGGGATTGGCTCGTCGGGTTCCGGGACATCGCTCGCAACACGGACGAACGGACCGTCATCTCCAGCTTGTTCCCAATGACCGCCGTCGGCAACAAGCTCCCGGAGCTGATGTTTGATGCGGACGCCGCGCATGTTGCTGCCGCGGTCGCCGCTCTCTGCTCGTTTGTCCAGGACTACATTGCCCGCCAGAAGGTTGGCGGGACAACCCTCAACTTCTTCCTGGTGAACCAGTTCGTGGTGCCACCACCACACGCGTTCGACGCGGTGCTCGACCGAATCGTGCCGCGCGTCGTTGAACTCGCCTACACGGCGACGGACCTCCGTGGCTTCGCGACAGAGGTCGGTTACGACGGCCCAAGCTTTGCATGGGACCCTGACCGCCGCGCGCTCGTTCGCGCTGAACTAGATGCTTTGATGTTCCATCTCTACGGCGTCCGCCGAGACGATGTCGATCACATCATGGAAACGTTTTCTGTTCTCAAGCATCGTGACGAGGAGCGCTTTGGCGAATATCGCACCAAACGCCTCATCCTAGAGGCGTACGGTCGCTTCGGGACGGCGCCACCGGGGGCTGGGCCTTCCCCCAAACTCGGCCGTGACCCTCTCAGGGTGAATGCCTTAGAGGAAGCTCAGTCGGCGTAGCCAAATGTTCTGCAAGGATCCAGATCCGGCGTTCCCAAGGATCGTCGGGGCGGGCGGACTCGATTTCCTCACCGAGCGGGCATTGTCAAGCTCGCTGCCGTCTTCCCAGCTGCTGAGAGTCTCGCGCAGCGTGCACCGGCCATCTCTGGCTCCATTCTGCC
Source organism: uncultured Actinomycetota bacterium (assembly GCA_963850325.1). Taxonomy (GTDB): domain Bacteria; phylum Actinomycetota; class Thermoleophilia; order Solirubrobacterales; family Solirubrobacteraceae; genus Palsa-465. Next base: position 340,989 of record CAWKLB010000008.1, on the reverse strand, counting down.
AACGCAAGTCCCACGGTCGTCCGGCGCCAGTGAACCGGGCGACGCGACCATGGGGTTCCGTCATAAGCGATCTCGAAGCCTTGGGTAGCGACAGCATGATCCAGTGATGATTCCACTCCTGTGGGACCGTATGCTGGAGCCTCCGCCGCCCGCAACGCCGGGCGGCGGATCAAGCGGCGTCTCGTAGGGAACGTCCGCGATTTCCGCCGCCACAAGTGCGTCGAAGCGCTCAAGGATGAGGCGCTTGGTGCGGTACTCACGGAACCGATCCTCATCCCGGCGCCGGACCACGGGGAAGGTCTCCATGATGTATTCGACGTCGGCGCGTTCAATGCCGTAAATGCGGAACATCATGGCGTCCAACTCGGCACGGATCAGCGCACGACGGGCGTTGACCCACTGAAACGGGGGCCCGTCAAACCCTACGTCCGCTGCGAAGCCCTCCAGGTCAGTGGCGGTATATGTGATTTCAAGGACCCGCGGATTGATGAAGTCGGCTATGACTCCGCCAAGCGATTCGGGAGTCAGGACCGGGAACTGCTCCGCAAAGTAAAAGCTCATGTTGATCCCACCCACCTTCTGCCGGGCTACAAAGTCCAGGACGAAGGATCCAAACACCGCGACTAACGGTCCGACGACTGTCAGCGCGCCCTCTGGAAGTGCCAGGAACAGCGAGTCGCCCGCAGCCGCTGAGATGACGCCAGCGATCATCGTGCGCAGATCGGTGTTCCGTGCATTTCTGCGCCACCCAAGCAACCAGCCGTGGTCCCATCCGACCGTCTGAGCGCTCACGTTGGCTTCGGCGACCCAGTAGCGCGGGAGGGCCAGGAACTCCGGGTCGGCCTTTTCGGCATCGGTGACGTCGCGCGTGACCGTGCCGTCGTAGGTGGCCCAGCGGTGGTCGTAGTGGTGGATCATCTTCGCCTCGTACAGCGGCAGGTAGCGCTCCGCAGTTCCGGTGGCGCTCTCAGGCACTGGGGAGGCCGTTAGGCTGCCGTCGGCAGATTTGCGGTCCGGCTCAGCGCGTCCAAGATCAGGCGCCAGCTGCGGTATTCGCCGAAGGCGGACCGCTCACGCCGGGCGACAACGTGGAAAGACTCAAGGATGTATGCAGCATCAGCCCGGCTCACGCCGTATAGCTGGAACATTCGCGCATCAACTTCTGGGCGGTTCGGAGACGCAAGGTCGATCCCGGCCAGAGCCGCGCGAACATCCTCTGGGGCGGGGACTGGCAACTGCTTCAGTACGAAGTAGGACATTGCGGTACCACCCAGTTTTTGCCGTGCGACGAAATCGAACACGAATGACGAGAAACAGGCGGCGAGGAGGCCGATGTCATCCGGGTCAGCGGGGAAAGCGAGTTGGTACTTGTGGCCGACCCCGACGCGCGGGATGATGGCGCTGATGACGGTGCGCTCATCGGTATTGCGGGCGACCTCACGCCAGCCGAGCAGGCGTTCGTGGGTCCAGGGCCCCAGACGCGCATCGACTTCGGCAGCTGGCACCCAATACCTCGGCAGGGGGGCAAAGGCTGGATCCGCTTTCTCCGCTGCGGTGACGTCGCGGACCGTGCCGCCGGGCTCGTAGGTCGCCCACCGCGGGTCGTAGTGGTGGATCATCTTCGCCTCGTACAGCGGTAGCCACTTCTCAGCGCCCGCAGCACGCCGGCTCCACCGGAACCCATCGTTGCCGATCCTTGATAGGCGTCGTGGCATGCACTCATCCATCCCATACGCTGGGTACGTCCGCGTCAGCGCAGTTAGCGGGCGCCAAGGCGAGACCTTTCACTCCCCCTCAGACCAGGCCAAAGCCATCACTGGCTGGTGTTCAGCGCGCGATGTCCCGGTCATAGTGCTCCCGCCTGAACTTGACCGCTCTGGCGGCGACCCCAAACGTCCCATTCTGGAGCGGGCCGTACGTGGCGTAGAGCTCGGCGAGTTCCGGGGGATCGTGGTCGCGTATCTGTCAAGAGCGAGTAGATCGGTTAGCCATCTGCTGGAGATGTACGCGCGGGTCGAGGCCGCTGGCGGACAGGTGATCGCTGTCGCCGAGAACATCGACACCCGCACGCCGGCCGGCCGACTCACCCGGAACGTGTTCGCAGCGATGGCCGAGTTCGAACTGGACATCCACCGCGAGCGGTTCGACGAGCTCCGGCGCGTTGCCGTTGAGCGTGGCGCATGGACGCGCCGACAGGCGCCACGCGGCTATTCGCCCGATGCGGTCACGCGACGGCTCGTCCCGAACGCCCAAGCGGCAGAAGTCGTTGCCGCATTTGAGGCTCGAGCCTCCGGCGTCGGCACCGGTGCCATCTCAGATGAACTCCGCATGTCCCCATCAGGGGTGCGAAAGCTGCTGCGGAATCGCGTGTACCTGGGAGAGCTCAGGGACGGTGCCTACATCAACTCGTCGGCGCACGAGGCCATCGAGTCTCCGCGACTGTTTGAAGCCGCGACCGCTATTGAGACCGCCGCCTCCCGCACGACAGCACCTGCGGGCCGGTCTCTGCTCGCCGGCCGAGTTGTCTGCGGGACCTGCGGCGAGCGCCTGACGCGGTCGCCTGCACCAGGCGTCAAGGGCGGCTGGGTCTATGCATGCAACTCCCGTAACCCATGCGTTTCGCACGTCGCGATCTCAGGCGAAGCCATCGACGATCACATCCGTTCCATCTGCGAGCTCGACGATGTCCGCTCGGTGATCGTCGATCCGGTTGGGCGCGGGCGGCGCGTTTCGGTCGCGGTGCGCACCCGGGTGATCACCAGGGGCACGCATGAGAGCCTGGCGGGCGGGTCGACGGACACCGCTGCAATGACGCCCAGCGGCGGGCCGTCACGGGAGCTGCGCGACATTCGTGCCGATGAGGCTCGACTAGCGTCGCGAGGTGCACAGGGAACAGCAGCTTGGATGCGGCTGCGTCCGCACCGTCCCACGCATGGCAGGACAGACCGACCCTTGGGCTCGTGGGAGCGGCCGGAAACTTTTCGGTCATTTCGCTCCCAAACGCCCCTCTCGCCTCGTCCTAGGGGTGACCATGACCACCGATCCTCCCCCAATCCGGGCTATCGAGGGCCGTTTCTCTCCGAGATGCGCTGCTCGCCTCGTCTCAGGGGTAAGCATGCCTACCCGCACTCCCACCCGCCGGGCCGTCGCGGTGCCCGATCTCGTCGGGGTCAGGGCCGACCACGCGATCCAGCAGCTGCGTGAGCTTGGCCTCGTGCCGAGCACGTGGTCGGCGGAGGTCGACGACATCAACGATGCCGGTGTCGTGCTCGGTCTTGACCCGCCCGCCGGCAGCCCAGTCCGCCCACGGGCATTGATCACGATAGGCGTCGCCGCCCACCCGGATTTTCGGGGACACGACGACGAACTCCCTGGGCAGGCGGACAAGCGGGCTGAGCCGGCCGTGACCGGGCCCGGGGTCTGCGCCTCCTTCGCGATCTCGCCGGCTGAGCGCCGCGACGATGTGGCTCGGCTCCCGGAGCGTGGCGTCCTACAAATGGAGTTGTGGTGATGAGCGCGGACGCTTTCACCCTCCACCTGATCCGGGAGCACGGCGGACAGGCCACCGTCACGGTCGAGCAGGCGGCGCACATCGTCGGGATCGGCCGCGAGCACGCCTACCGCCTCGCCGCCCAGCACCGCTTCCCGGTGCTCGGCGTGACCGCCGCGGGAGCGCACCGGGAGTCGATGCGGGTGCTGATCCCGGCGCTCGTCGAGTGGATGCTCGCCGGCGGCACCCGTCAGTACGACGAGCTGCCGGGCGCTGCGTCCGACGTCTCGCCCAGAACGGCACTCCGGGCGCGATGGCCAGCTGGCCTGGCTGGACGCTCAGCTCGCCGCCTGAGTTCCGAGGTAGAGCTCGGGGCGGATGCCGGCACTGGAGAAATGGTCGCCGTAGCGGGTCAGCGTGAACGCCACGCTGGCATGCCCCGCGAACTTCGAGAGGTCGCCGAGAGTGATTCGGCCGGTCGCGGCCATGATCGACAGCCGCGAATGGCGCAACCCGTGCGGGGTCAGGCCGCTGCCCTCCAGACCGGCGCGGCGCAGCGCCGGCAGCCACGCCTGGCGGATCCAGTTGTTGGATCGGTAGGGCTGTCCGGTCCGGGTGGGGCGCAGGAGCCGGTGCGGGTTGTTGGCGTGCGCGCGTTCGTAGGCCGCCTGGCTGGCCTCGAGGATCGCCTCTGAGGCCCACAGGTCGCGGCGGGCGTGCTTGGTCTTGCCGCCGTAGTTGGAGATCGTCATCGTGTGCGGCTTGGTGGTGCGGTCCTCGATCACCGTCTGGCGCACCAGCACCTTGCCGTCCTTGACGTGCCCCACCCCCACGCCGAGCGCTTCGCCCCAGCGCATCGCCAGGTGGCCCATCAGCGTGAACTCCAGGCGGAACTCGGGCGCCGCCGCGGCGATGAGCGCCTCGATCGCCTCGGCATCGATCACGACGGGCTCATAGCGCTCGACCTTGAGCTTGTTGCCGCGCTTGACCAGCCGCGCAAGCGGGTTATGTGTTGCCAGCGGCGGTGAGGCGGCGGTCGCCCACTCGAAGATCGCGTTGGCGCGGTCGAGGTGCTGGTTGATCGTGATCGGCTTCAGCGGGGTGATCTGCGTTTTGGCGACCCAGTCAAGGCCCTTTTCGCGGGCTTGGCGGTACTTGATGAAGTGCGTTTCGGTGAGCTCGTCGGCGCGGCGATCCCCGAGGTAGTAGGCGAGCGCCCGGAGCGCCGGCTCGTAGTTGCGCCAAGTCGTCGGGCGCACCGTGCCCGACTTGAACGCGCGCCAGCCGTCGATCAGCTCACCGAATGTCACGCGCGGAGGCGCCGGCGCCCGGCGCCGCGCGGGAGCCGGAGCGAGCCCGGGTACCGGGACGGGCGCGGGCACCATCCATGCCGGCGTGCATGCCGCCGCGCTCAGACCAGAGCTTTCGGCGCTGCTTCTCGGCGTACCACTGGTCCAGGAACACATGCGCCTCCTGCTCGGAGGCGAAGGATCGGCGAGCCCCGCGGCCGGTCTCAAGGCTCTTGTAGGTCGCGACGTAGGAGCCGTCCTGGACCGAGATCGAACCGCGGCCATAGCCTCGGGGTTTTGGCTTGGGAAGGCGCTTGCGCCTCGGGCGGGATTTTGATGAAGATGTAGCCACGGCTCTGTGGGATATATCGGCCAATGTGGCCTTTGTGTGAGATTGAGAGCAACTGAGACCGACAACGCCCCGAAAATAAGTGGGGCATTTGCAGGTCTTTCCTCTCGATCTGACCGAAATCATAATCCGCGTGTCGGGGGTTCGAGTCCCTCCTCCGGCATCACCTAAAGCCCGGCTCATCGGGGCGCTTTCTCTCGGCTAGTCCAGCCGCAGGCAATGTCAGATGGCGCCTTAGCCCGGCCCCGGCCCACCAAGCGAGCGGTGGCGCTCGCCGTAGTGTTATGGGCGAACTGGTCCTTGCGGGGTGATCCACCAGCCCGCAGGGTTGGCATCTTGCAACCACCGGACGGCAAGGCCCGGGGGCTGCCGTACGCGGGGCCACCGCCAGTTTCGAGCAAGTGCAGCGGCCAGCTCGAACCGGGCCTCCAGCCGGTCGGCGGAGCCGCGTAGGATCTCTCTGAAATGACCCCAGACGAACGGCGCGTCGGCTTGGGAGTCCGGTGGGCGCGTGAGCATTACATAGCGATGATCGTCTTGCGCTTATTTGTCGCGGTGTGGATCGTGTTCGTGACCGTGTTCGCCTGTGTGAAGGGCTACTGGTGGGGACTCGCGTTCCTTCTGTTTCTAGCTCTCGACCTTTGGCTCCTACGCAACCTCGTGCATTCCCACCGTGCGCAAGGTCGTTGACGTCGCCTGGCGCTGCCGGACAGTCCACTCACCTCAGCGAATGCGCCGCGGATCATCGCCATGCGATCGCGACGCGGCAGAGCGCGAAAGCCTGACGCGACAATCCGGGAAGCGAACCCGGGTTACGCGAGAGCGGGAGTTCCGCGGGACAGGTGGCCGTCCGTCGCCGATCCATTGGTTCGGCGCGCTTTCTGGCCGGTCGAAGCGATGACACGGTGTCAAGGCCGGTTGAGAATTGACCCTGTAGCGCCGGTTGAGAATTGACCCCCCTCGTTTGGTCTGGGGCTGAGAGAGGCGCCGCGTGATCCTGACCGAGCGCCAGTGAGGTCGGTGGCGGGAGCCGGCGCAGCCGGCGGTCTCTGCCGCGCGGGCACCAGCAAGGCCGGGACCGGTGCTGCTCTTCCCCCGCGGTGTTGACGGTGGGTGTGAGGCGGCTGGTGGTCAGCCGGCGGCGGTGGCGGGGCGGGGGGCGCCGAGCGTCGGGCGTCGCTCCGCGAGATGTCTGGGAGCAATGGACGTCTATTGGGCGCTGGCTTCGCCGATACGCCGAGTGAGTGTGCGGATCGCGTCGGGCGTGACGCCGTACGCGTTCACGGTGTCCCGCGCGAGCCGGGCGGCGTTGGCCGGAGCGGCGAGCACGGCACCCGTGGCCACCAGCAAGGGGATCACGCTGGGCGGGTCGGCGATGATCGGAGTGAGTACCTCAACGCTGCCCTGGAGCGGCGCACGGCGAGTCAACGCACTGGCGAGAGCGGCCACGATCGCTCGGCGAGTCCCCACGGTTTCGGCGGCTCCGATCGCGATCGCCATCGTCGAGCGCGTGCGAACCCCTGGCCGGGCGATCACCGGGATGTCGGGCAGTGCGCCGCTGCTGGTCGTCAGCGCGATCATCAGCCGGGGCAGGTCCACGCCGGCCGCGGCGGCGTTGCCGGGTTCGGTGATCCGGGGGTTGCACTCGATGAACTGCGGAACTCCGTCGCGATGAAAGTAGTCGAGGGCAAGGCCGCCATGCCAACGCAGGTGAGTGCCTAACCGAGACAGCGCATCAACCGCGAGCGGGTGCGCCACGCTGAGCCGGGCCGCCGCGCTGCCGCCAGCCCCGATAGCCAGCTGCTCACTGACCGCCGCCGCGACCAACCGCCCCCGATCGAACAGACCCTGCGCCTGCGCATATGAACCCTCTGCTGTCGCCTGGATCATGACCTCGCCCAACCCGTCCGCGGAAAGCTCTCTCCACGCCTGGAGTGCCTGCGCGTGGTCCCGCGCACGGCGCACACCCCGGCCCGCGGTGGAGAACGCCGCTTTGACCCACACCGGGAACCCGAGCCCGTCGAGGTCATCCTCCTGCTCAACTGCACGCCACGCCGGTTGCGGCAGGTCGACCTGATCGAGGGCTCGCGCGAACGCCAGCTTGGACTCGACCCGGCCGAACGCCTCCGCCGCAGCGACCGCGACCGGCGCGTGGGGCAGCAGCTCCCGCCCCACCGCGAACATCCAGGCCTGCTCGTGCGTGGGGAGCAACGCCGCAAACCGGCCGGAAGCCATCAGCGCATCGACGCCACGGAGATATCCCACCGGGTCAGCAGACGGGGCGGGAAGGTGATGGACGGCCTTGCACCACCGGCTGAACCGGGCAATCGGCAGCGAGCTTGCCGTCACCACCTCAATGTCCACGCCGCGTGAGCCAAGAACCGTGACGAACTCGCGTGCCGTCAGGCTCGAGGCCTCCGACAGCAACACCCGCGGTCGACTCATACCCAGACGATAGGCCCGCGACCCGCTCACGGCGTCCGATCGAGCGGCGTAGATCTTCACCCGGATCGGGCGATGCGCGGCTGCGCCTCAGCGCGATGCTCAACCCACGATGGCTTCACAGTTGGCGACCCTCCGAAGACCGAGATGACGACGATCGAGCAGCCCACGCCGAAGGCCGCGTGGTACAGCCGATCCGCTCACGACGTCACAGCCGAGCTAGGTGTCGGTCCCGATGAACATTGGCCATCGTCGCGCGGGCGATCGCGGTGACCGGGGTGGTGCGCGGATCACCCAGCCAGCGGAGACGCTGGACGTTGAGGGCGGCGCTCGCTGCCACGTGCGCCGTCCTCTGCGCGGCGTGTGGATCAGGCGCCCCATCGAGCCTCAGCAGCAGCCTCAGCGCCAGCATCACGCGGACCAGGACCGCCACCCTGACCACGCCGACACAGTCGGCGTCACGCACGACGTCGGCCGCGACCTCCCAGGAGGCGAAGGCCGCAACCTCCACCAGCACGAGCAAGACGTCCTCGCAAACGAAGACGGTGACCACCACGAAATCCCCAACGACGTCGAGCGCGACCACGACGGTCACGACGTCGCACACCAAAACCGTCACCACGTCCACGCCATCGGCGACGACGACGACAACAACCTCCACCAATCACGCGGCCGCGGCCGCGGCGGCGGCAGCCGCCGCAGCCAAGGCCGCGAAGAAGAAGAGCTCCTCAGAATCGAGCTCCGCAACGTCGAGCTCCGCGTCACCCAGTTCCACGACCGCGAGTTCCACGACCCCGAGCTCCTCGGGATCTGGGGGTCTTGCGGGCTGGGTGTGGGGGCTGATCGGCGCTGCCGTGGCGGCGCTCGTCATCTGGGGGATCATCGCCATGCGCCGGCGCCGACGGCCGCCTCAGCCGTCTCCCCCAACGGACGCGCCCTCAGCACAAGGCGACCCGCAGCACGAGGACGCAGATCCTCCCCCCTCAGATCCTCCCGCCACAGATCCTCCCGCCTCAGATCCTCCCCCCACAGATCCTCCCGCCACAGATCCTCCCCCCTCAGATCCTCCCGGCTCAGATCCGGGGGGCTCGCCGCCCCCATAGAGCCCTGCCAACGGACGCCGGTGGGGCAACCGGCAATTGCCCCCGGTATCGTTCTGGCCCGGCGATGAAGCTCGCCGTGAACCGCGCCGCCTGGCGCTGATGGCTTCTACGGTCCGGCCCCTTGGCCAGACCACGAAACCCGCGCAGGAGATGAGCGCCACGGCCAATCGACCAGTCAAGTCCCGCCCGGCGGCGTCTGCGCTGCCAAGTGAACTGGCGGGCCTGTTGCGCACGGATGATTGCCCGGCGTGCCTATTTCTCGACAACGCCGAGCGCAGCTTCTTCTCGTGGTTCGTCAACGAGAACCACGCCGCGGCAAGCGTGCAGGCGCAGCTCCGGGCGGGGATGGGCATGTGTCCGGCGCATTCCCGACGACTTGTGGAGACCCCCGGTCCGGGTCCCGTGCTCACGACGGTCGTCCGCGAGGCCCTCGCGGGCGCCCGCGCGCGCCTGCATGACGACATCCCGGCGAGTCAGTGCCCGGCCTGCGCCTCGCTCTCACGCAGCGCGGGTGACGTGGCTCACCTTCTGGCCGAGGGCCTGGCGCACGAGGGCGAACTCTGGCGCTACGCCGAGCATCGAGGCGTTTGCCTGAAGCACGTGTTCGCCCTGGCCGAGCTTGCGCCGCCGCGGCTCATGACGGTCATCGCGCAACGCCTTCTCAAGAGTCTTCGCGGGTCAGACGACCCGGGCCTGCTCACCCTTCTGGCCTGCACCGATCGCGACGCCGTCAGACGGGCGCGGTGGCGGACGGGCCTGCCCGACACCGGCCGGTCCCCCTCGGTGATCGCGCAGCTCTGCGGTCAGCTTCGCGTCGATGCTTGCCCGATCTGCCTCGCCGGCGGCCTTGGTGAACGGCGCTATCTCGAGTGGTGGACGCACGCCAGCCAGACCAACGACCCGTCGTTGCGCACCGACCCAGGTGAGCTGTGCAGCGCCCATCTGCACGATCTCGCTCTTGCCGACGCTCCCGCCGGGCGGCGCGCCATCGACCGCAAGCGCGTCGCCACCATGCGGGCCCTGGAGCTCCTGCTCGCAGAGATGCCCGCGTCCCCAACGGCGAGCAGACGGAGACGCGGCGTCGACGCCGCGCCAAGCCCGGAGGTTCAGCGCATCCTCATTCCACAGCACCAATGCCCGGCGTGCCGGGCCCGGAGAACGGCAGAGCTCCGTCAGGCAGAGCTCCTCGATGCGGCCGTCGAGCTTCCCGAGGTCCGCGCGACCTATGAGTCCAGCCACGGTCTCTGCACTCGCCATGCGCTGGGTGTCGCGGCGGGTACAGCGGCCGCGCAGGTGACACAGAGAGTCGTGGACGCCCGACTTGGGGTCCTGCAATGGGAGCTCGAGGAGATACGTCGCAAATACGCGTGGGAGTGCCGGCACGAGCCCGCAGGACCAGAACACGACGCATGGTTGCGAGGACTCGCCCAGGTCGACGGACACGTCCTCATCGGCGCGCCCGCTCGACCAGATCAGGGGCGGACGGCCGGCGCTCGTTATGATGGGTGGGAGGCGATGAGGCCCGCCTGACGAATCGCCGACCCGGCTGATGGCTTCTACCGAGCACCCGATTCCGGTGGAAGTCATATGCAGTCTGATCACGTCAGCATCCTCTTCACGAACGTGCAGGACGCCCCCGACGACGGGCCCGGTGAGGAGCCCGCGTTCTTCAGTGATCTGCGTCTCGATCAGATCATCTCCTCGCTCACGGCGGGCCGGGAGAGCTACCGGCTGACGGCGTACCTGCATCGCCCGTTGCGCTCCGTCGAAACGGTGCGCTATCGCCACCACGTGCTGCGCGATCTCGAGCGTGAGCCCGTCCTGGATGCCGTCGCCGCGTTTGCCCTCGGCATGGCACGGATGCGCACCCACCTTCACCTCGCCGAGACGCTGCGCCAACCGCGACAGCAACAGCGATGGTTCGTCGGCGCCGCCGCGGTCTACTGCAGCGTGGTGTCCGCCTTTGGCGAGGCGCTGGCGACCGCAGACATCACAGCGCCTGGGCTCCGGGCCCTGTGTGACCACCTCAGCGCCTACACCTCCTCCGACGCGTTCGACTCACTGTCCACGGACACGCGAGACCGTGAGGCCGAGCTGGCCGAGCTCACCTATTCCGTTCACCTCCGTGGCACGCGAGTGACCGTGAGCGCCTACGACGGGGAGCCAGACGTCAGCGAGGAGGTCGCAGCCGCCTTCGCCAAGTTCCAGCAGGGTGCTGTGCGCGACCACCGGGTTCGCTTCCGCGACTTCTCCGACATGAACCACGTCGAGTCCCAGATCCTCGATCTCGTGGCCCGGCTCTTCCCCGAGCCCTTCGCACGGCTCGCCGAGTACCGCCGACGTCATGATGGCTTTGTCGACCCGACCGTCGCCCGGTGTGAGCGCGAGATCCAGTTCTACCTCGCCTACCTGGAGTACATCGCTCCGCTCAAGGCCGCCGGGCTCAGCTTCTCCTACCCCCGGGTGTCAGCCCGCTCGAAGGAGATCGCCGCGACTGCGACGTTCGACCTCGCCCTGGCGGCGAAGCTCGTCGCGCAGAACGCGCAGGTGGTCTGCAACGACTTCCATCTGTCGGGTCCAGAGCGCGTTCTCGTCGTGAGCGGCCCCAACAACGGCGGCAAGACAACGTTCGCGCGAACGTTCGGGCAGCTGCACCACCTCGCCGGTTTGGGGTTGCCGGTACCGGGCCGCGACACCCGTCTCTTCCTTCCCGACCGCATCTTCACCCACTTCGAGCGCAGGGAGAGCATCGCGACGCTTCGCGGCAAGTTCGAGGACGAGCTGGTCCGTGTACGCGCGATCCTGGAGCACGCAACGCCGGACAGCGTGCTGGTGATGAACGAGAGCTTCGGCTCCACCACGCTGCGCGACGCCGTGGTCGTCGGCACCGAGGTCATGAGGCAGATCCTCGTCCTCGACGTCCTCGGCGTCTTCGTGACGTTCGTCGACGAGCTGGCATCGCTGGGACAGGGCACCGTGAGCATGATGAGCACCGTCGTACCCAGCGACCCGGCCGTGCGCACCTACAAGGTGGTCCGCAAGCCCGCCGACGGCCTGGCCTACGCATCCGCGTTGGCCAACAAGTACGGCCTGGATGCCGCGTCGTTGCGCCGGAGGCTCGCGCGATGAAGGCGTTCCTGATGCATGCTGACCGTGACTTCGACACCGAGCACGGCCTGCCGGCCAACGAGGACGCATTGACTGCAGACCTCGAGCTCAACACGTTGCTGACCGCGATGGCCGCCGGTGACGCGCTGCTCTTCGAGGTCAGCAGGCGGGCGCTGCTCGACAGCTTGACCGAGCCTGACGCGATCACCTATCGCCAGCAGGTGCTCGCCGACTGCCTCGAAACCCCCGCAGTGGCCCGCGACCTGTACGCGATCGCCGGCGAGGCGCTGGAGGCCCAGCGAACCGTGTGGGGGAGCATCCTCGAGCGCGACTCACCGCGCTTGATCCTGCGTACCTCGGTGCGCAAGATGGAGGTCCTGACCGGGTTTCTGCGACGGCTGCGCGGTCTCGCGGACACGCACGCAGGCAGGGTCGGCTCGGCGGGGCTCTCGCGATTCTTCGCCATGCTCGTCGAGGAGCTCAGCGACGATTACTTCGACCTCATCGAGGGCTATGTCAGAGAGCTCAAGCTCAAAGGTGGAGTGCGGTTCAGCGCCCGCCTGACGACAGGAAACAAGGGCGCGGAGTACACCTTGCGCCGCGCCCCCGAACAGGGCTTCATCGCTCGGATCCTCGATCGGTCCGGCTACAGCTTTACCCTCGCCGACCGCGACGAGGCCGGAGCCGTCGCACTGGCCGAGCTCGAGGACAGGGCGCTCAACGAGGTGGCAGGCGCACTCGCCCGGTCGGTCGATCACATCCTCGGCTTCCTCAGGATGCTCCGCACCGAGGTGGGCTTCTACGTCGCATGTCTGAACCTGGCTGACGAGCTGACCGCTCTCGGCGGGTCCACGACCACTCCCGACGTTCTCCGTGTCACCGAGGTCACGCTTCGCGCACGCGGCCTGTATGACGTGTGTCTCGCGCTCACCCTCAGACAGCCGGTCGTGGCGAACGATGTCGAGGCCCGCGGGAAGTCACTGGTGATGATCACCGGCGCTAACCAAGGCGGCAAATCGACGTTCCTACGGAGCGTCGGGCTGGCGCAGCTCATGGCCCAGTCCGGCATGTTCGTGGCCGCAGACTCGTACCTCGCCAACGGCTGCACAGGCGTGTTCACCCATTACAAACGCGAGGAAGACGAGACGATGGAGAGCGGGAAGCTCGACGAGGAGCTCGCGCGGATGAGCGACATCGCCGATCAGATCCACGCCGGCTGCCTGCTGCTGTGCAACGAGTCGTTCGCCTCCACCAACGAGCGGGAGGGCTCGCAGATCGCCCGTCAGATCATCGACGCGATGCTGGCGGAGAACATCAAGGTCGTGTTCGTCACACACATGTTCGACCTCGCCCGTAGCTACCACGAGCGGCGGATGAGGACCGCTCTCCTTCTGCGCGCGCCCCGCGGCGAGGATGGGGCCAGACCGTTTCGCCTCTCCGAAGGCGCCCCCCTCCCCACCAGCTACGGAGAAGACACCTACCGCAAGATCTTCGGCACCCCAGCCGACGCGGCCACAGCGAGTCCGTCGTGAGGACTGGTCGATCTCCCGCCCGGGCGTCAGCCCGCGCTGTCCTGCAGTGAGCCGTTGGCGGGCTCGACGTCGGTCAGCTGGTTGACCGCCCAGATGCCGGACTCGATGTGTCGTGTCATTGCGCGGCGCGCGCGTGTCGCGGCGCCTGCCTCGATGGCGTCGGCGATTTCGTCGTGCTGGCCGAGCGCGATGTCGACGGCGGCGGGGAGCGTGCCCGTGGCGCGGCGAGCGTTGTTGAGCAGATCGGAGACGGGCGCCAGGACCTTGGCGAGCACGGCGTTTCCGCTGGCTTCGGCGATCGCTTGGTGAAATTCGATGTCCGCCTCCCATACGGGCGTTCCCATCTCGTAGGCGACCCGGTAGTGGGTTCGGGCACGTTTCATGGCAAGGAGGTCATCATCGGTGCGGTGTTTGGCCGCAAGCGCGGCGGCGGCGGGTTCGAGGATGAGGCGAACCTCGTAGAGCTCGCCGACGGTTTGATCGCCCATGAGCATGGACACGGCTGAGTTTGCGAGGCTGTTGGGGGCCGCTTGGCCGAGCACTCGTGCGCCCAGGCGGGGTCTGACGTCGACGAGGCCGAGGGTTCGGAGGCTCTGCATCGCCTCTCGGACGGTGTTGCGCCCGACTCCGTACTGGGCCATCAGCTGCTGTTCGGAGGGAAGCTGATCGCCGGGTCGGTACTCACCGCGGGTGATCCGTGCGAGCAGGTCATCCGCGACCGTCTTGCTCAGGCGCTCCGCCATCACCGGCTCCGGCCCGCTGGTAACAGGATGTTCATGCCTGGGCTTGACACCGTCGCACGGGCTGTAGTCTAATTCTATTTGTAGGACGAATGGGACCAAGATGACGCAAGCGTTCGCAACTTCAGCGGATGCTGCCGGCAGCTTCCGTGCCGCCAGCGCGTCCGCGTTCATCGAGGCGGGGGAGCTCGTGCTCCTACTGGCGTTGGAGAACGCCAAGCTCAGTGCGGCGCGGGACGATGCGCTGCGCCAGCTCGCCGATACACGTGAACGGGTCATCCAGGCCGGTGACCTGGCGCGCCAGCGACTGGAGCGAGATCTCCATGACGGTGCGCAACAGCGGCTGACGGCGATCCAGATCAAGCTTCAGCTCGCGCAGGAGGCTGCCGACGGTCAGGAGTTGGCGAGACAGCTCGAGGCAATCGGCGCCGATGCTGCCAAGGCGGTCGACGAGCTCCGCGCCCTCGCGCGGGGGATCTATCCAGCGGTGCTTCGACACAACGGCCTCGGCGACGCGCTCCGCTCGGTGGCCAGAGAGGCGCCGATTCCGGTCGAGGTCATCGACGGCGGGATCGGGCGGTGCGCGGAACCAGTCGAGAATGCGATCTACTTCTGCGCGCTCGAAGCGCTCCAGAACACGATCAAACACGCGGGCGCCGACGCAAGCATCACCCTGCGGATGCGCCGCGAGCGCCGCTTCCTCCGGTTCGAGTTCACCGACGACGGCGTGGGAGTTGACACGACACGACGCGGCGACGGCATCGGCATGACCAGCATGCGCGACCGCATCGGCGCGGTCGGTGGAGATCTGGAGGTCATCTCCCTCCCGGGCCGGGGAACGACCGTACGTGGAACGGTCCCCGACCACGTCGGCGCCAGCGTCCTACCCCTCGCGCGGACGGTGCATCGTTCCGATCACCCCGCCGCCGCGTAGACGCGGACGATATAGCCGGCACACTCGCGGACGGCTGCAGCGGCGGGCGCAGGAGCGATGATGAAGCTAGGGCTGGGCCTGTATCACCACATGCTCACCGAGGACAACCTCAGGTTCGCCCGGCAGGCCGGTGCCACTCATATCGTCGCGCATCTGGTCGACTACTTCAGGGCGGGACCGCGTATCCCGTCGTCAGTGTCGGCCACCTCTGGCTGGGGGTCGTCGCAACGCGTCGGGAAACCGTGGACGCTCGAAGAGATCGAGGACGTCAAGACGAGGGTCACCGCCGCCGGCCTGACACTCCACGCGATCGAGAACCTCGATCCCGGGCACTGGCACGACGTTCTGCTGGACGGTCCCAAGCGCGACGACCAGGTCGAGCAGGTCCTCGAGAGCATCCGACTGCTGGGCCAGGCGGGAGTCCCGTGCCTTGGATACAACTTCTCCATCGCGGGCGTGTGGGGGCACTACACGGGCCCGTTCGCACGCGGCGGTGCGGAGTCGATCGCGTTCGACGCGGGCCGGCTCGGCCCCGAGCCAGAGATCCCGGTCGGGCAGGTCTGGAACATGGACTTCGATGACCGGCCGGCCGGCGGCACCATCGGGGCCGTCGACGCCGAGGCGGTGTGGTCGCGGCTGGAAGCGTTCCTCGCGGCGGCGGTTCCGGTCGCGGAGGCCGCCGGCGTCCGGCTGTGCGCCCATCCGGACGACCCGCCGGTGCCGGCGCTTCGCCACACCGCGCGAGTGCTGACCAACCCTGCGGCGATGCAGCGCCTGCTCGACTGTGTGCCCAGCCGAGCCAACAGCCTCGACTTCTGCCAGGGCACGGTGTCGGAGATGCCCGACGTCGACGTCTACGACGCGATCGCGCATTTCGCGCGTCAGGACCGGATCGGCTATGTCCATTTCCGCAACGTCGTGGGCCACGTGCCCAAGTACCACGAGGTCTTCGTCGACGAGGGAGATATCGACATGCGCAAGGCGCTCCGAACCTACGCGGCAAACGGCTACGACGGCGTATTCGTCCCTGACCACACGCCGCAGATGAGTTGCGCCGCGCCGTGGCACGCGGGGATGGCGTATGCGCTGGGATACATGAGGGCGGCGATCCAGGCCGCCGAAGGATCGTGACCGAGGAACCCTCGACACCGACGAGGCGAGAGGGCGTCTCGAGCAGGTCGGTGGGCCGGGTTGAGGTTATGCCTGCGCCCGACGTGCTCATCGCGGCTGAAGCTCAGGTCGGAGAGGGACCGGTGATCGATGAGCGGACCGGCCGATTGTGCTGGGTGGACATCGTCGAGGGGATGATCTACGAGCACGAGATCCAGGAGACGCGGCAGGTGACCGCGGTGGCCCTGGAGACGCTGGTCGGAGCGATCGCGCCGCGCGCCGACGCACCCGGCTTTGCCGCAGCCGTCGCCGACGGGTTCGGCTACTACGACTCAGGCCGGTTGACGATCGCCGACCGCGTCCTGCCCGAGCCTCACCGTCGGATGAACGACGCCAAGTGCGATTCCGCCGGTCGCCTGTGGGCGGGGAGCACCCACATGGAGTTCGTCCCCGGCGTCGGCTGCCTGCATCGGTGGGACGGGAACTCGCCCAGCGTCACCGTCGCGGACGGTTTCACCCTTCCCAACGGGCTGGGCTGGAATCACGATGACACCAGGATGTATCTCATCGACAGCATGACGAACCTGCTGCTGAGCGCCGCCTACGACGCCGACGAGGGCTTGATCGGCGAGTTCGCCCCTGTCTGCAGAATCGAACCCGGGCTGCCCGACGGACTCGCTGTCGACATCGATGGCGGCATCTGGGTGGCGGTGTGGTCTGGTGCCGAGGTACGCCGTTTCGACCGGACCGGCAATCTCACCGGGATCGTCCCGATGCCGGTCACTCAACCGTCCAGTTGCGCGTTCGGACCTGACGGCACGCTCTACATCACGAGCGCCCGGGCGGGCCTCAGCCCCGAGCAACTCGCGGCCCAACCTCACGCTGGATCGGTGTTCGCACTCTCCACCAGTACGCACGGTGTCCGCATTCGAGCCTTCGCCCACTGAATGGGACAGAGCGCCGGCAGACCAACCGCAGATGGGCCCCGATGTGGGCATGCCGCCAGGTACGATCCGCTCACAAACGGTACGAGCCTGGTGAGGTTGGTTGGCTATGGGGTTTCTCGGGACGGCGGAGCAGCAAGGGCTGGTAACCGATCGCGCCGAGCTGGAATCGATGGCCGCCGAGACCGATCCGCTGACGCCGCTCGAATGCATGGAACGAGCCGAACGCGCAGCGATGGCGCTGGATCTGTCGGCGCTAGACCGCGCCAGCGCGGGTGACGCGCTGCTGCTGTGGCGCGGCGACGGCTCCGAGGCGTGGTTGAACCTGTGGTGGCAGACACGCGATACCGGCTATCACGACCACGATGGGTCGTGCGTCGGGGTGTATGTCATTGAGGGCGTTGCTCGCAACGAGTCGTTGGTGATCGGTCGGCCGCGCTCGGTGCACGAGTACCGGGCAGGCGATCGCTTCGCGTTTCCCGGCACGGGAATCCACCGGATGGAGCACGATCCCGGCGCGATCACGGTGCATGTCTATTCGCCACCGATCCGCTCGATCGGCGAGTACGAGCTCGAGGACGGCGAGCTCCGGCGCCGGCCGGTGGCCCCTGACGAGCCATCCGCGGCGAGTCCGCGCCTCCTGGCCACGCTGCGGGCAGACGCCCACCAGCCGACCTAGCGAGGCGTGGGGACAAAACGCGCGGCGCTAGTGGGCGGTGTTGACGTGGAATCGGGGCGTTTGCCTAGGTGAGCGGGAGGCGGCCGCCGGGGACCGCATCACCCTCTGCGGGTGATGCCCACCGACCCCTGCCCGGCCCACAATGTCGCAGTTCCCAGAAAAACCCACAAATGGCGACACACGCGGGACCTCTCCCGGCGCGGGCGCCGACGAACTAGGAGACGAAAGTGACTCTCATAGCCGCTTCGAATTACCCGTTTCTCAACATCTTCTGGACCATCCTCATCTTCTTCGCCTGGGTGGCCTGGATCTGGATCGCCATCACCGTGCTGATCGACCTCTTTCGCCGGCGCGACATCGGCGGGTGGGCGAAAGCCCTCTGGGTGGTGTTCGTCATCGTGCTGCCGTTCCTCGGCGTCTTGATCTACCTGATCGCCTACCACGACGGCATGGCGGAGCGCAGCGGCAAAGAAGCCGCGGCCTCACAGGCCCAGTTCGATGACTACGTACGCAAGACGGCCGGCACCGGCGGCGCGGCGGGCGAGATCGAGAAGGCCAAGCAGCTGCTCGACAGCGGCGCCATCACCCAGGCCGAGTTCGACGTGCTCAAGGCAAAGGCGCTGGGGAGCCCGGCCGCGGCAGCATAGGAGCCGCTCGCGCGGGGAACCGCGCCATCGGATGTGATGTCGAGACCGTCGTCACGGCTCCGACTAGGGTCCACAACGATCCGAAAGGAGCCTGACGATGGCGATCGACACTGGATTCAGCATCCGATGAAGTACATGATCCTGCTCTACGACAACGCCGACATGCGCGACCTCTTCTCGGCCCGCGGCGACCTGATCGAGGAGATGAACGTGTTGCTCGAGGAGATCACGCAGTCGGGCGAGCTGGTCGCCACCGAGCCGCTGGCCGACCCGGCGCAGACCAGGACGGTCCGCCCTGCCGACGGCATGCCCGTGGTCACCGATGGACCGCTCGCCGAGGCCAAAGAGCACTTCGGCGGCTATCTGATCGTCGACTGCGAGACGAGCGAGCGGGCGGTCGAAATCGCCGCGCGGTGGCCCAGCGTCCGGTTCGCGCCGATCGAGGTGCGGCCGATCCTCGATGTCGGCGGCGCTGATCTCTGAGAGCCACGAGCACCTGCTGCGCCCGCTGGCGCCGCAGGTGCTCGGCATTCTGGTGCGCCGGTACGGCGCGTTTGACGCCTGCGAGGACGCCGTCCAGGAGGCTCTGCTCGCCGCGGTCAGGAAGTGGCCGGAGACCGGCGTGCCGGACAATCCGCGCGCGTGGCTTCTCACCGCGGCCTCACGCAGGCTGATCGACGAGTTCCGCAGCGACGCCGCCCGCCGGCGGCGCGAAGAGCAGGAGGCCCTTCGGGCAACGCCGTTCCAGGCGCCGGCACACGACGACTCGCTGGCGCTGCTGTTCCTCTGCTGCCACGAGACGCTCTCCCCCGCCTCACAGATCGCGCTGACCCTCCGGGCGGTCGGCGGTCTCACCACGGCCGAGATCGCGAGCGCGTTCCTCGTGCCGGAGGCGACGATGGCGCAGCGGATCAGCCGCGCGAAACGAACGATCGGCGAGGCGGGCGCGCGGTTCGAGCTACGGGCACCAGGCCCCGGTGACGGCCGGCTCGCGGCCGTCCGGCAGACCCTCTATTTGATCTTCAACGAGGGCTACACCGCCAGCTCCGGCGCTCAGATCCAGAGGCGGGAGCTCGCGCACGAGGCGATCCGGCTGACGCGGATGCTCCATCGGCTGCTGCCCGATGACGACGAGGTCACCGGCCTGCTGGCGCTCATGCTGCTCACCGACGCCCGCCACCGCGCGCGCACCGGGCCCTCCGGCGAGCTCATCCCGCTCGCCGAGCAAGACCGCAGCCGCTGGGACCGCAGGCAGATCGCGGCGGGCGTGGCGCTGACCGAGGGCGCGCTCAAGGCGGGGCCGGTCGGCCCCTTCCAGCTACAGGCCGCAATCGCTGCGATCCACGCCGAGGCGCCGACCGCGGACGACACCGACTGGCAGCAGATCACCGGGCTGTACGAGCTGCTCGAGCGCATCGCCCCGAACCCGGTGTTCACGCTGAACCGCGCTGTGGCGCTGGCCATGTGCAAAGGCCCGCAAGCCGGGCTCGGACTGCTGAACGAACTCGACAAGGAACCATTGCTGGCCACCAGCCACCGCGTCCACGCGGTCCGCGGTCACCTGCTCGAGCTCGCCGGCGACCGCGACGCGGCCGCCGATGCCTACCACGCCGCGGCCCGGCTCACGAGCAGCCTGCCAGAGCGCGACTACCTCCTGCGCAAGGCAGCCGCGACGGCGGCGTAAGCGAATGCCGGAGCCACGGGCGCTGCCCGAGACTCCGGCGGTGCTGTCCTCAGGCCCTCGTGGCGGGGCGCCGGCGGCGGCGCGGCGCGCGACGCGATGACCGGTCAGCGGGCGCAGACGCGTGGGCTCCGCGATCGGGCGCGCCGCCACGGGCTCCGCGATCGGGCGCACCCGCGCGAGCTTCGTGCTCGGGCGCGGCGGTCCGGCGGTTCTTGCCCTGAAGGCCGTGCTCCAGCCCGAGCTGGGTGGCGAGCTTCCTCACGTCACCGTTCTGGTCGGGTGAGAGCAACGTGATGCCGATGCCGGTCCGGCCGGCACGACCCGTGCGGCCGATGCGGTGGACGTACGTCTCGCTGTCGGCGGGCGGGTCGAAGTTGATGACGTGCGAGATCCCGTCGACGTCGATCCCGCGGGCGGCGACATCGGTGGCGACCAGGGTGTCGACCGCGCCGGACTCGAAACGGGAAAGCGCCTGCTCGCGCTGGCGCTGTGACTTGTTGCCGTGCATCGCCACTGCCTTGACGCCGTGCGCGGCCAGCCGCTTGACGAGCCGGTCGGCGCCGCGCTTGGTGCGCACGAACACCAGCGTGAGGTCGCGATCGCGGCGGAGCTCTCCGACGAGCGCCTCGACGCGGTGCTCGTGGGCGACCTCAACGAACCGGTGCTCGATCTCCGCGTTGGCGCGCCGCTCCACCGGGCCGGACTGGTGCGTGGCGGGGTCGCGGGCGTAGCGGCCGGCGAGCTTGCCGGCTTCGCCGTCGAGGGTGGCGGAGAAGAAGAGCGTCTGGCGGGACTTCGGACACGCGGCGACGATCCGATCGATCGCCGGCCGGAAGCCCATGTCGAGCATCCGGTCGGCCTCGTCGAGGACGAGCATCCGGATCTGATCGAGCGAGAAGGCCCTGCGGGCCAGCAGATCCTCGAGGCGTCCCGGGGTAGCCACCAGCACGTGGGACGTGGCGGCCTCCTTGGCCTGCTTGACGAGACCGACGCCGCCGTAGACCGCAGTGACGCGCAGGGCGCGCGAGTGCGCGATGCCGCGGATCTCCTCGACGATCTGGGTGGCGAGCTCACGGGTCGGGGCGAGGACGAGCGCCGTCGGGCGCCGGTCCTCGGCGGCGATGCGCTCGACGAGCGGGATCCCGAAGGCGAGCGTCTTGCCCGAACCGGTGGGTGACTTGGCGATCACGTCGCGCCCCGCGATCGCGTCGCCGATGACGGCGCTCTGAATCGCGAAGGGCTCGGTGATCCCCGCTGTGGAAAGAGAGCTGATGACGGCGCGCGAGACACCGAGATCAGCGAACGATGCTGAAGACATGCACTACTCCTTGGCGGCTCAACTGGGCCGCGGACGATTTGGGATGAGACGGCTGACCCAAACCGCTGCGAGCGGGACCCAAGCAAGCTGCCTCGCGGCCGACGAACCGTCGACCACGCCTTGAACCTAGCAGGTCGCTGCGAGGCTCCGGCGGGCCTGGGCGAACGTCACCAGGCGGCCGGCCTGCTCATCCCACAGCTTGAGCCTGACGCTGCGAAGGCCGTCCCACAGCGTGAGCGTGGGCACCGCATCGAACGCCGGACTTGCCTTGTGGGCGCGCGGGAGGTTGTAGTTGGGGATCCGCGCGTTGAGGTGATGGACGTGGTGAAGACCGATGTTGCCGGTGAAGAACTGCAACACCGTCGGCAGCTTCAGATACGAGCTTCCCCGCAGGGCCGCGTCGTCGTAGCTCCACTCGTCGCTGCTCTGCCAGTAGGCATCCTCGAACTGGTGCTGGACGTAGAACAGCCAGATACCGATCGAGCCCGCCAGCAGGGCGGCGGGAGCCCACACGATGAGGAAGGCCTGCCAGCCGATCAGCCAGCACACCCCGCCGACGATGACGAGCAGGGCCACGTCGGTACCGAGAACGCTGTTGCGCATGCGCCGCCGCGCCCCGCGAGCCACGATGCGTGGTCCGATGACCATCGCGATGACCGGGCCTAAACCGAACATCACCAGCGGATTGCGGATGAGCCGGTAGGCCACCCGACCCCGGCGCGAGCGCTCCTGGTACTCGCTGACGGTGAGCGTGATGACGTCCCCGACTCCGCGCCGGTCGAGATCGCCCGACGTCGCGTGATGAATGGCGTGGTCATGGCGCCAACGGCGAAACGGGGAAAGCACGAAGACCCCGAGCACGCTGCCGACAACGTTGTTCGCGCGCTTGGAGGGCAGCAGTGAGCCATGGGCGCAGTCGTGGAAGACGACGAACACCCTGACCAGGAACCCGGCAGTCGGAATCGCCAGTGCCAGCGTCAACAAGGGAGAGATGCTCAGCGTCAGATACATCAGCACGCACAGTGCGATGTAGGGCAACGCCGACGTCGCAACGGCGAACATGCCACGGCGGGGGCACGGCACTGCAAACGGCGCGAGTACCTCGCGGCACGGCGAGGGGTTCGGGGTCATGGGCGCTCCGATTGGAGGGGTCGAGGATGAAGTAGGTGCGGGAGCCCGCGGCGCGGGGGCACGGCGTGATGATGAAGGCGGTCAGGGCGCAGGCCCCAGCCCTCGCCCGCCGGTGCGAGCTATAGCCGCCTATCAGCATACCCGTGGCCGCGGGCGACGTACACCAAAGATCATAAGAATCGCCCAAAGCCCGCCGGATCGCTGGTCGCCGAGCAACGTGACTCCAGGGCGACTCGGTCGGTCCGGCGGTCCACACTGTAACCGCCGACGGGCCGCTGAAGTAGAACTCGAGAAGCCCCTCGCCAGACCCATCTGACCGATCGAGACAGGACCGTGACCGAGATGCGCAAGATCCAGAGCCAGGGCGTCCACCACATCACGCTGGTCGGCGCCGGTCGGCAGACCTCGATCGACTTCTGGGAGGGCGTGCTGGGGATGCCGTTCGTGTTCGAGCAGCCCAACCTCGACAACGCCGGCGAGAGCCACCTCTACTTCGACCCCGGCGACGGGCGCCTCATCACGGTGTTCACCAACGAGGCGCGCATCCCCGATCCGGAGCGCACCCCCACCGACCCCGGGTGCGTCCACCACCTCGCCTTCGCGCTGTCGCAGGCGACGTTCGCGCAGACCGTCGAGCGCCTGGACGAGCGCGGGATCCACCACAGCGGCGTCAAGGACCGCGGGTTCATGGACTCGATCTACTTCACCGACCCGCTGGGGCTGCTCATCGAGCTGGCCTCCTACCGTTTCGAGCCGCCGGCCGGGCACACCCACGCCGAGGTCCTGCTCGCCGCCCACCGGCTTCGCGTGCAGCGCGGCGACTACAACATCGCCCCCATCCATCTCGCCGACGCCATCGAGCAGCTCAGCGGCGAGCGCGCCTCGCTGTCTGACGATCGCTCGCCCAAGGACCCGTACACGCAGGCGCGACCGGCCGAGCCCGAGACGCCCGACGAATAAAGTCATCGCCCGTGTCACTGTCGGCCACCGTCACCACCCGGCTCGCCACCGACGACGATCTCGAGGACGTCGTCGCGGCCTACAACGCGGGGATCAGCGAGCGCATCGCGACCCTCGAGACGCGGCTGCGGACGCCCGCCGACATCGCCGGCTGGCTGACCGACGGCCGCCCCTTCATCGTCGCCGAGCGCGACGGACGGGTCTTGGGCTGGGCGCGCGCCGGGCTCTACTCGGACCGCTGCGTCTACGAGGGCGTCGGTGAGCATGCCGTCTACGTCCACCCCGACGGCCGGGGGCAGGGCCTGGGCCGCCGGCTCCTCGCCGCGCTGTGCGCCGAGTCCGAACGTCGCGGGCTCTACAAGCTCACCAGTCGCGTGTTCGCCGACAACCACCCCAGCCGCGCGGCGCACCGGGCCGCCGGGTTTGACGAGGTGGGCATCCAGCGCCGCCACGGCCGGCTCGACGGTGAGTGGAAGGACTGCGTGCTGGTGGAGCGGCTGCTCGGCGAGGCCGCTCGGTAGCGTCCAGAGCGCGTCACCAGCGCCTCACCCGCCCGCCCGCTCCTCCGCGAGGGCGCCCAGGACCGCCGTGAGCAGGCGGTCGCGTTCCACGGCCACATTCTCCCGCTGCGGGTACTCGTAGAAGCCCGCCCCGGAGGCGACGCCCAGGCGCCCCTGCTCCAGCAGCGCGGTCAGTGCCGGCTGCGGCCGATCGGCGTTGGACAGCTTCGGGAACAGCTCCCCGGCCACCGCCGCGGCGGTCGGGATGCCCGCGAGGTCGCTGCTGCGCATCGGCCCGATGACGGCCCACCGCGGACCCAGGCAATCGGTGATCACGGCGTCGATCTGCTCGGGGGTCGCCGCCCCGTCCTGCACCAGCGCGAGCGCCTCGCGGATGAGCGCGTACTGAAGCCGGTTGGCCAAGAACCCCTCGATCGGCCTCGATAGCGCGAGGGGCCGCTTGCCCAACTCCCGGAGCGTCGCCACCGACCAGCGAACGACGTCCGGGTCGGTGGCGAGCGCCGGGACGACCTCCACCAGCGGGATGAGGTGTGCCGGGTTGAACCAGTGCCAGCCGAGGAACCGCTCGGGCCGGCGCAGCGCGCCGGCCAGCCGATCCAGCGGGAGCGACGACGTGTTGGTGGCGATCACCGCCGCCTCGGGGGCCACGCGTTCGATCTCCCTCAGCAGCCCGGTCTTGAGCGGGAGCGACTCGGGAACCGACTCCAGCACCAGGTCGGCGCCGGCGACGGCGTCCCCCGCCGCGGTCACGTACGCCACCCGTCCGTCGGCGCCGCTTTCAAGGGCCTCCTGCGCCGAGCGCAGCGTCTCGGCGCTCCGTGAGAACAGCACCACCTCGGCGCCCCCGCGCGCCAGCACCCGGGCGATGTTGCGCCCCATCACGCCGGCACCCAGAATGACCGCTCTCACGGCCGCGCGTTCCCGGCAGCCCGCAGCTCGTCGGCACCCCAGCGGCCGCTGACATCGCCCGGCGTGATGACGACGCCGCAGGCCGCCGCCGGCCATTCGCCGCCACTCGAGATGACCGCCAGCGGTGTCCCGTGCTGATCCCAGCCCCGGGTGTCATCGCCGGCGAGGCAGACGCCAAGGACCGCGCGGCCGTACAGCTTGCCGAGCGCGACCGCGCGCGTCACACCGGCGGCGACCGTCTCGGGGTCTGAGCCGGTGACCGCAAGCGCGTCGGCGCCGCATCGCAGATAGGCGGAGGCGAGGTCTGAGAACGCGTCCTCGGCCACCTCGATCTGCTCGCCTTCGAGCTCCGACAGCAGTTCCGCCGGAGCCGGCACAGCGGCGATCGTCGCGTGCTGCGCGACGTCGCTCAGGCACTGCACGAGCTCGACGCCCTGGACCGCCGCGGGCGTCCCGGCCAGCGCGTCGAGCGCCGCGTCACCGCGCGAGCCCTCGGACGCCGCGCTGCTGACCGCCTCGGCCGCGACGAACACGAACATCGCGTCGGCCGACGCCATCGCCGCCGCATCCGCGATGAGCCGCTGGCCCGTGGCGGGGTCCTGCCACCAGTCGGCGCGCTCCTGACGGACGAGGGACGGCAGTCGCTTCCAGAGGAGGGGCGCGAACGCGAGGCCTTCGCGCTCGAGCGCCGTTCGGAAGCGGCTGCGCGTGGTCATATCCGGACGACGTCTCGGTTGGGCGCTCCCGACGGCCACTCGCCGAAGTACTTGAGCGCGTCGTCGGGGGGAAGTCGCCGCTCCCAGTCGGCGATGAACTCGGCGTACGGCCGCCCGCGCTCAAGCCGCCTCGCGCGGTGCGCCTGACGCGCGGCGCGCGTCGCGTCCTCATCGACGATGAGGGACTCAGGGTCATAGCGGACGGCGAACACCTCGCGAGCCGTCCAGTCGCTGATGCGGTCCGCACGGACGTCGTCGACCACCGCAGCGGGATCGCGGTCCAGGACGTCGCCGTAGCCGCCACTGCCCTGCGTGCTGGCGGCGAGGATGTCGCCCTCGGCCACGACGCGGATCCCGCGAGTCTGGTGCTCGACGATGATCTCACCGCCCAGCGCGGAGTCTCCGCTGGCGAGCATGTAATCGTCGGTGGGCAGGCGCGGCTCTCCGGCCGCCATCAGCTCGAGGATGTTGGCGCCACGCACCCTGATGCCGGGGATCACCGTCATGGAGTATGCGCCGTAGAGCCCGTTGTGGGCGGGGAAGAGCGACTCCTTCTGGCTGGAGGTGAAGGCGAGGTGCGGCGTCTGGTAGACGACGTAGCCGACGGCGGCACCGAGCCCGCCGCGGTACTTGCCAAACCCGCACGTGTCGCGCTGCTGCTTCTGGTAGAGGTGCAACAGGGGGAACTCGGACTCGATGTCCTCGACGTCGGGCGCCTTGCCCCACGGGCCATGAGGGAAGCCCCAGACGTCGATGCCGTCGCGGTCAGAGCGAGCGGCCAGGCCGTAGGCGTTGAGCGGATAGCCCATGAAGTCGGTCACTCGGACGCCGTGCTGATTGGTGCCGGCGACCATGACCGCCGACGCACTCGACGACGTGAACCCGCACACCAGCGAGCGCTGCTCGGAGGCGAACATCGCCTTGGACAGCGCCACGCCCAGGAGCGGGAACACCATCGCGCCGACCAGCGGCGAGCAGCTGATCGCGGCCTCCGGATCGGCGTCGAAGAACGAACCGCGAGGGACGCGGATGTCGATGTGGTCAGACATCCCCGACGAGATCGGGAAGTCGTGGAAGGGGAACTGGTACAGGTTCACCGCGCAGTGTCCGCGGATCACGTTGGTGAACGCGTTGTAGGACCCCTCGTGCTCGGGGGAGGTGCCGGCGAAGTCAATCGTCAGCCGGTCACCCCGCACCTCCACCGCGACCGAGGCGCGCAGCAGGCCGTCCTCGTGACCGGTCGTGTCCATGAAGACGTTGTGGCGGTAGATGCCGTCGGGCCAGCCCTCGATGCGGGCACGCACACCCGCCGACGTCTGCTGGATCATGCGCCGGAACAGGCCTCTGACGAGCGCGTTTCCTCTACGGCCGGCGAGCCCTTGGAGGCGGACGCGGACGCGATCGCAGGCGGCCACGCGCGCCTTGACGTCGGTCACCTGCATGCGCGGCGCCCGGGAGATGAAGTTCTCCATCATCAGCAGCAGGTCGTTGCGTAAGCGGTAGTTCTCGCCGATCTTGATCGGGGTCAACTTCATGCCCTCGTCGTGGCGGGTGTGGGCCTGGGTCACCTCGCCGCCGGGCTCTGAACCGCCCGTCTCTGACTGGTGGGCCCCTGACACGACCCAGCCGATCAGCTCTCCTTCGTTGAACACGGGCATGAGCGCGAACTGATCCGGGTTGTGGATGCCGCCGTACAGCGCCTCGTTGCAGTAATAGATGTCGCCCTCGCCGACGCCGACCGACGGGTCGTCGGCAAAGCGGTCCAGGATGAACTTGATCGGGACCTGGCCCGTCACCGAGTGCAGGTAGGTCCCGAGCACCGCCGACACCAGATCGCCGCGTGCGGTGTAGATGGCGACGAGGGTGTCGCCGGAGTGCAGCATGCTCGAGATCCCCATCTTCGTCATGACCTCCTTGCCCTCCTGGAGCATGAGGTTGAGGTTCTCGGAATAGATCTCGTAGTCGCCGGTGAGCAGCGCCTCGGCGTCCTCGAGCTCCTGGTCTGTCGCGGGCTCGAGCGCCATCGCGCGGGTGACCATCGTTGCGTCAAACATGCGCCTGCTCCTCGCGGTGGGTGAGGACGATGCCCAACCGCTCGTCGACCAGGCACGTCCAGCCGGGTGAGACGACCACGGTGGTGTCATCGGATTCGATCAGCGCCGGCCCATCGAACGCGTTGCCGGGAGCCAGGCGCGACATCTCGTAGACCGGGGTGCTCACCAGTCCGTCGCTGTCCGAGAACATCGAGGGGCGATGGCCCGTCCTCGCGGCGGCCGGGTCTCGGGTTCCGGCCGCCTGCGTCGGACGCTCCGGATGGGGCTGCGGAAGCGACGCCTTGAGGACGAACGCCTCGATCTCCACGCCGGCGTCGGGATTGAGCCCCAGTGGGCTGTAGGCCTCGCTGAACTCCTTCTCGAAGGCGGCGTAGATCGCCTTCATGTCCTCCTCGCGGGACACCTGCAGCAGCGGGGAGGCGACGCGCTTGACGTTGAGCTGGCCGCCGAACTTCATGTCGAGCTCCAGCGTGTACTCCACGCGCTCGGGGTCGAAGCCCTCGCCCGCGAAGTCCCGACGGGCAGCCTCGCGCAGGGTCTCAACCACCGAGTTGAATCCCTGGTAGTCGTCCAGCCACGCACCGTTGGTCGCCGTCAGCAGCGGCAACCGCCGCGAGCGCTCGTAGACGTGCAGCACGTCCATCGTGGACGACCCGTAGGCGCAGAACGCGGAGGAGAACGGGAAGATGACCACCTTGCCCATCCCCGCCGCCTCGGCGTAGCCACAGCAGTGCACCGGGCCTGCCCCGCCCGCGGCGAAGATGACGAAGTCGCGAGGGTCATAGCCCTTGAGCACGGTCTCCTTGTAGATCTCGGCCCCCATCTTGGCGTCGATGATCCGCTTGATGAGCAGCGCCGCACCGGGCAGGTCGATGCCGAGTGGCCCGGCCACCCGCTCGCGGATCGCCCGCTCGGCGCGCCGCGGATTGAGGGCGAGCTGCCCCCCGTGGAAGCGCTCCGGGCTCAGGTAGCCGAGGACGAGGTCGGCGTCGGTGACGGTCGGCTCGCGCCCGCCCTGGTCATACGCCGCCGGTCCGGGGATCGACCCGGCGCTCTCGGGCCCCACCGAGAGTCGGTTACCCAGCAGCTCGTCGACGCGGGCGATCGAGCCACCGCCTGATCCGATCGACTTCGAGTCAAGGATCGTCGCGTCGATCGTCCAGCGATCGATGGTCGGCGCGAACTGGTAGAAGCGGGTGCTCCCCTCCACCACCATGGCGATGTCGAAGCTCGTCCCGCCCATGTCGGTGACGACGACGTTCTTGTATCCGTAGGCGCGCCCCAGCGCGGAGCTGCCCATCAGTCCCGCCACCGGGCCGCCGTTGTAGGTGTGCACCGCCGCGGAGCGGAACACGCTGGCCATCCCGCCGGTGTTGTGCACCATCATCAGCGGGTTGCGGTAGCCGCCACGCCGCAGCTCCTGGCCGATCCCGATCAGCTCCTCGTACATGGACTGGTGCAGGTACGCGTTGAGGATCGTCATCGTCGTCCGCGTGTACTCGAACTTGCGGGGCGAGACCTCGCTGGAGAGGAACACCGGCATGCTGCCGAGGTAGGTCTCGTTGTACTCACGCTCGATCAGCTCCCGGATCCGCTGCTCGTGCACGGGGTTCATGAACGACCACAGCAGCGACACGACGAATCCCCGCACGCCGGCGTCGACGAGCGCGTCGAGCTGGGACAGGAAGTGATCCTCGTCGAGGGGGCGCAGCACCCGGCCGCGCGCGTCGACGCGCTCCTTGACCCCCACCGTCAGGTGCTTGGGGATGACCGGACGCGGCTTGTCCGCGCCGGCGATGTTGCGCTGCTCCTTGAAGGGAATCCCGTCCGACCACTGGCTGGCTCGCCCGATGAGCACGGTGTCTTCAAACCCCTCGGTCATGATCAGCCCGAGCTTGGGGCCCTTGCGCTCGATGAGCTTGTTCATGGCCAGCGTGGTGGAGTAACGGAGGATCTCGGCCCGGGACAGCAGCTCGGGGGTGTCCATGCCGAGGCGCTGTGCGGCGTCGTCGATGGCCCGTGACAGTCCCTGCGAGAGGTCGAATGGTGTGGTGCGCGCCTTGCACCACACCTCGCGCTCGTCGAGGCGGACGTAGCAGTCGGTGAACGTGCCGCCGATGTCGATCTCCACCGACGAGTTCATGCCGTCTCCCCCAGGGCGCGGGTCTGCTCCCGGAGCGCATCGATGTCGAGTTCGATGTCGTGGGTGACCGGATGGCCGGGCGGCAGGTACTCCACCTCGATGAGGCCGCCGCAGCCAGGACAGATGAACTCCAGGATGCGGCACCAGCGGGGGTTTGGCGAGAAGGTGTACTCGCCCCCCACGATCGGGCGGTGCACCTCGCCAGGGTCGCGCTCCCAGACCAGGCAACCCTCCTTGTAGTTGCCGCGCGCGCTGCCGAGCGGCTGAGCGCAGGTCACGCAGTGCCACTGCTCGGTGTCGAGATCGATCTCGAGGTATTCGGTGATCTGCCGCCTCACGATGCCCGCTCCCTGTTGAGGACCCCGTAGCCCTGCTCGGTGAAGCGCACCGACCAGTCGCCCGGGACGAAGATGGTGGTATCCGGAGCGTCCAGGAAGGCCGGCCCCCTCAGCGGCGCCGCCGACGGATCGCCCAGCCCGCCCACGACGGGCACCCGGACGGGGCCCTCGCCGGTGACGATCTCCCGCTCGCCGCCGACCGCGCCCGCTTCCCGCGCGGTGATCATCTGCACGTTGGCCTGCCGGGGAACCGAGACGCGCAGGCGGCATCGCACCGCCGCGGACGGCGGCCCGTTGAGACCGGGCGACCGCGTCTGGGCGCTCGAGGAGCGCGGCCAGGCTTCGCTCCGGCGCGTTGTGGGATCCCACGCGCAAGGCGGCACGAACGGCGTCGAGCTCACGCACCCCCTCCGCACGCAGATCGCGGCGGGCGTTGTCGGCCAGTCGCGCGGCAGCGGTGGCCACGCTGACGTCGCCGTCCCCAGCCGGGACGACCGTCTCATAGGAGTGGGCGATCGGGAGGAGCCCGGCGCCAAAGGCCGAGAACACCGAGCTGTTGGGGAAGACGACGACGTTGGGGATGCCAAGGATGTCCGCGGCATCGGCGCACAGCAGCCCACCTCCACCCCCGTAGGAGAACAGCCACCGATCCGTGAGGGGCGATGACGTCAGCCCGGGATGGCGCTGGGCCCAGCGCAGCAGGTGCTCGGACAGCACACGGCGGATGGCGTCCTTGGCCTGCAGGAGCGCGCGCTCCGAGGTCGTCCCCAGCTGCCGGGCGAGCTCCACGACGGCGGTCTCGGCGGGCGACACGTCGAGCCGGCGGCGTCCGCCGAGGAACTCGCCCGGCTGGAGGTAGCCGAGCAGCAGCCAGACATCGGTCGGGGTGAGCGACTGCCCGCCCAGGCCGAAGCAGACCGGGCCCGGCGATGCCCCGGCGCTCCCCGGTCCGACGCGGATCTCTCCGGACGCGTCGACGGAGATGATCGAGCCACCTCCGATCCCGAAGGAGGTGAGCGTGACCGCCGGGTGGGGGATCGTGACGTCGCCGACCTCGGTCTCCTCCTCGGTCGGGACCTCAGCGCCGGTGAGGAAGGCCACGTCCGAGGTCGTCCCGCCGACGTCGAAGGTGCAGACGTGCTCGGCCCCGAGCACGCGAGCGACGTAGCTGGCCCCCAGCACGCCGGCGCTCGGCCCCGAGTCATAGGTGTCGATCGCGCGCGTCTTGGCGACCCGGCTCGTTGCTCCGTCGCTGTTGACGATCAGAAGCGGTCGCACCAGGCCGCGCTCCCGGGTCCTGTCCTCGGCACGGTAGAGCGAGCGCACCAGGCTGGGATGCAGGTAGGCGTTGACGACCGCGCATGCGGTCCGGCCATGGTCGTCGTCGGCGAGCGACACGCGGGAGGCGATCAGGAGTGGGACGGCCCCCAGGTAGTGGCGCGGATAGGAGCGGCCGATGAGCTCGCGGGCTCGCAGCTCGTTGGCCTGGTTGAGGTGGGCGTTGGCGAAGCTCACCACCAGCAGCCGGACGCCGCGCTCGAGCAATTCGCGGACCGCGAGGTCGACGTCGGCCGCGCCGGGCTCCGTCACCACCGCGCCGGCGGTGTCCGTCTCCTCGGCGACCCCGCGGACCAGGTCGGGGTCCAGGAACCCGTGCAGCGCCGCCGCCTGGGTCCCGGTGCCGTAGACCAGCTCTTCGGCGCCGCGGGTCACGATGAGGCCGACGCGGGCGCCGCGGCGCTCGACGATCGTGTTGGTCGCGATCGTCGAGCTGAAATGGATCGTGCTCAGCGCGCCCAGAAAGGCGGGGAGCTTCTCGCCGACGGCGTTCGCGGCGGCCTCGATGCACGCCTCAAAGCCGATCGTGAGGTCCTGCGGCGTGGTGTCGACCTTCACCTGGACGGTGTGCTCGCCGTCGGAGACGAAGCCATCGGTGAACGTCCCTCCGGTGTCGATGCTCATCGCGTACGAGCGCACCGTCATATCCCTCCATTCAGGATCGGGATGTTCACCCGGCTGCGTTGTGCCTGCGTGACCGCCGCCTCGTACCCGGCGTCCGCGTAGCGGGCGACGCCCAGCGCCGGATCGCTCCAGAACACGCGCGCGATCTTGCGCTCTGCCAGATCGGTGCCGTCGGCGACGACGACCATGCCGCTGTGGATGCTGCGGCCGACCCCGACGCCTCCGCCGTTGCCGACCGCGACCCAGCTCGCGCCCTGGGCGGCGTTGAGCAACGCGCACAGGATCGGCCAGTCGGCGATCGCGTCGCTGCCGTCGCGCATGGCCTCCGTCTCGCGCCCGGGTGAGGCCACCGAGGCCGGGTCCATGTGGTCGCGGCCGAGAGCGAGCGGGCCGATCCTCCCGTTGCGGACGAGCTCGTTGAGCCGCAGTCCGACCGCGTCGCGCTCCCCGAGCCCCAGCCAGCAGATCCGGGCCGGGAGGCCCTGATGTCCCAGCCGCCCCCGCGCCACCGAGATCCACCGCGCCAGCGTCGAGGTGCCGATCACGTCCATGAGCGCATCCTCGGACCGGCGCAGGTCCTCCGGGTCCCCCGACAGCGCGATCCACCGGTACGGGCCGATCCCCTGGGCGAGCATCGGCCGGATGTAGGCGGCCACGAACCCGGGGATCTCCATCGCGGCCGGCACGCCGGCGTCACGAGCCTGGGCGCGGAGGTTGTTGCCGTACTCGAAGGCGACTGCTCCGCGTGCGCGGAGCTCGAGCAGACCCTCGACGTGCCTGGCCAGCGAGGCGCGGACGTCGTCGAGGTAGCCGCTGTCGGTGGACTGCGCCTGCTCGGCGGCCTCGGCGGTGTAGCCGGCCGGCACGTAGCCGCGCAGCAGATCGTGGGCCGCTGTCTGGTCGGTGACGACATCGAATCGGACGCCGTCGCGGACGAGACGCGGGACGACCTCGGCGGCGTTCCCGACGAGGCCGATCGAGCTCGGGCCATCGGGATCGTCGAGGCAGGCGATCGCGTGGCGGTAGTCGTCGGTGACCAGATCGATCCAGCCGGCATCCGCGCGGCGCCGGGCTCTCCGGGGGTCGACCTCGACGATCAGGGCGCGGCCGCCGTTGAGCGTGACGCCAAGCCCTTGAGCGCCGCCCATGCCGCCGAGCCCGGCGCTCAGCACCCGCCGGCCATCGAGCGTCCCGCCGAAGTGTGTGCGCGCGACCGCCCGGAATGTCTCGTAGGTGAAGCCCAGGACCCCCTGAGTCCCGATGTAGAACCAGCCGCCGGCGGTCATCTGCCCGTACATCGTGAGGCCCGCCGCGTCGAGCGCCCAGAAATCCTCCGGAGTGGACCAAGCGGGGACGAGCATGGCGCTGGAGATGAGAACGCGGGGCGCGTCGGGGTGGGTCGGGAGCACCGCGACGGGCTTGCCGGACTGGACGATCAGAGTCTCGCTGTCCTTGAGCTCGCGCAGCGAGCGAACGATCGCCTCGACGCACTCCCGGTTGCGCGCTGCCTTGCCGGCGCCACCGTAGACGACCAGCTCGTCGGGGCGCTCGGCTACCTCGGGGTCAAGATTGTTGAGGAAGCAGCGCAGCGCCCCCTCCTGCTCCCAGCCCCGGCAGATGCGCGACCGTCCCCTGGGAGTGGTCCACGAGCTCGGACGGGGCGGAATGGAGGTGCTCATCGCGGTCGCTCGAATGTATCCATAGATCCATGGACGTGTCAATCCAGATGTGGATCCTTGGATATGATCCTTGGGATGGCCGTGCCCGCTCGTGATCACGTCCTCGTGACGAGCCTCACCGACGAGATCGCGTTTCGGATCCAGACGGCGATCCTCGGCGGCGAGTATCCGCCCGGGACGCACCTGCAGCAGGACGAGCTGTGTGCACGCTTCGGGGTGAGCCGGACTCCCATTCGAGAGGCGCTGCGCAAGCTCCAGGCCCAGAACCTCGTCGATCTCATCCCCAACAAGGGCGCGACGGTGAGGGTGAGGACGCGTCGCGAGCTCCTGGAGGTCTATGCGCTGCGGGCCGAGCTGGAGGGGTTCGCCTCGGCCCTGGCGGCCGCCAACGCCGAGCCCACCGCCATCGCGGAGCTCCAGTCAGCCCAGGATGAGATGAGCCGCGCCATGGACGAGCTCGAGCAGGGCCGGATACAACCCGAGGACGAGGCCGCATTCAACGCCCGCATCACGGCCGCCAACGAACGCTTCCACGCCGTCATCCATCGGCTTGCCGACAACTCCCGGCTGACGCGGATGCTCGGAGAGCTCCAGGCGTACTTCCCCAAGGACTACGTGTGGAGGGCGATCGGCGACTCGGCCGAGGGCCACGTGCTCAGCATCGTCGAGCACGAGCGGATCCGCGATGCGCTCGCCGCGAGCGACGAGTCGTCCGCGCGGGCGGCGATGACGGCTCACATCGAGCACGCCGGGCGGCTGCTGGTCGATTACCTCGACCGTCACCGCTTCTGGTCGAGCTAGCCGGCGCCGACCGCGGGGCGCCCTCAGATACTGCGCCCCGCCGCCCGCCAGTAGCGCTCGCGGATCCGGCGCTTGAAGATCTTGCCCGACTCCTCGCGGGGCAGGTCGGTGTCGAAGACGACCACGTGCGGCACCTTGTAGCCGGCCAGCCGGGAGCGCACGTGCTCCCGCACGGCGGTCTCGGTGAGGCCGGCCGTGGGATCGGCGTCGACGTGGGCGGCCAGGGTCTCGCCGAAGGACTCGTCGGGGATGCCGAAGACGGCGACGTCGCGGACGCCTCCGAGCTCCAGCAGGCAGGCCTCGATCTCGGCCGGGTAGATGTTGACGCCGCCCGAGATGACCATGTCGCGCGCGCGATCGGACAGGTACAGGTAGCCGTCGGCGTCGACGCTCCCGACGTCGCCGATCGAGATGTAGCCGTCGCGCTCGATCTCGCGGCGCTTGTCGTCCTGGCCCAGGTAGGTGAACCCCGGCCAGTAGTCGGGCGGCCGGATGAAGATCTCCCCGGTCTCCCCCGTGCCCAGCAGCCGGCCGTCGGGAGCGTGGACGTGGATGTCCGAGCCGGCGAAGGTGTGGCCGACGGTCCCCTCGTGCGCCAGCCACTCCTCGCTGTCGCAGACGATCACGACCCCGATCTCGGTGGCGCCGTAGTACTCGCGGATGACTGGTCCGAACCAGTCGATGATGCGTCGCTTGACGTGCGCGGGGCACGGCGCGGCGGCGTGGACCACGCACTCCAGCGAACCGAGGTCATAGCGCGCGCGGACCTCGCCGGGGAGCTCGAGCAGCCGCACGAACATCGTCGGGACGGTCTGGGCGTGGGTGATGGCCTGCTCTGAGACCAGCCGCAGGAACTCCTCGGGCTCGAACCGGGGCATGATTGTCAGCTCGATGCCCAGGGCGAGCGCGAACAGGGCCTGGGCGTTGGGCGCCGAGTGGTACATGGGCGCCGTGACGAGCGTGTGCATGTCGGGGCGCAACCCCATGGCGAGCAGGGTCGCGCCCGCGACGTCGCGTGATTGCTCCGGTGTCATCGCATCGCGGATCACCCCCTTGGGCAGTCCGGTGGTGCCCGAGGTGTAGATCACGCTCATCGGCGCCGCGTCCAGCGGCTCGGCGTAGGGCTCGTGAGCGCCGATCCAGTCGGCGAACAGCGGCCGGCGCCCGGTGACCGGCGCCGCGCCGTAGTAGGCGACCAGCTCGCCGGGTACCGGCACCTCGACGAGCGGGACACCATCGGGCAGGATCTCCTCGACGTTGGCCACGAAGTCGGAGTGCGCGAACACCACCCGCGACTGCGAGTGCGTGATCACGTGGCCCAGCTCCGCGCCGTGCCAGTGCCAGTTGACCGGGACCGGGACGGCCCCGATCAGCCCGCACGCCGCGCTGAGCGAGAGGAACGTCGGCTCGTTGCGCAGGACCAGAGCCACGCGGTCGCCGTGCTGCACGCCGGCCTCGACCAGCCCTGCGGCGGTGCGCGCGGCCTCGGTGCGCAGCTCCGCGTGGGAAATCTCGCGGTCCCCGTAGGTCACCATCGGTCCGTCCATGCCGGGTCTCCTCCGTTCGCCCCGTGACGTTGCGCGCATTTCACCACACCGCGGCGGTCGCGTCGGGGCGCTCGTCCTAGGATCGCCGGGATGACGGTCGCACGGGTGATACCCCTCACTGTGGCGGCGGCCCTCGCCGCCGGCAACGCCGCTGCCACCCACGCCACCACCACCCACGCCGCCGCCACCCACGCCGCCGCCACCCACGCCGCCGCCGCCCACGCCGCCGGGGCGCGGACCCTGCAGGTGGGACCCGGCCGGAGATTCGCAACGCCCTGCCAGGCGATCGCCCGGGCACACGCGGGCGACACGATCCAGATCGACGCCCGCGAGACATATCGCGGCGACGTGTGCGCGTGGTCGACCAACCACCTCACGATCGTCGGCGTTCACGGCCGAGCCCACGTCGACGCCGCCGGAGCCAACAGCGAGGGCAAGGCGATCTGGGTGATCGCGGGGGATGACACGACGATCAGGAACGTCGAGCTCTCCGGCGCCCGCGTCCCGGACGACAACGGTGCCGGCATCCGTCAGGAGGGCGCCGGGCTGACGATCGAGCACTGCCTGTTCGATCACGATCAGGACGGCATCCTCGCCGCCGACAACCCGGCCAGCAACATCGTCATCGACTCGAGCGTGTTCACCGCCAACGGCGCCGGCGACGGCTACTCGCACAACATCTACATCAACCACATCCGCAGCTTCACCCTGCGCTACAGCTACTCCACCGATGCCCACGTCGGGCACCTGGTCAAGTCGCGCGCCGCGCGCAACTACATCCTCTATGACCGCCTCACCGGCGAGCGCGGCACGGACAGCTACGAGCTCGACCTGCCCAACGGCGGCCTCTCCTACGTGGTCGGGACCGTGCTCCAGCAGGGCCGCGCCACCCAGAACCCCAACATGCTCGCCTACGGGGAGGAGGGCGACCTGCACCCCGACTCCCACCTCTACGTCGTCAACGACACGTTCGTCAACGACCTGGGCCGCGGCGCCGCGATGCTCATCGGCTCCGAGGTGCGGACCCCGCTGCTGGCCGAGAACGACATCAGCACCGGCAGCCCCGTGTTCGCCGGCCAGCGCGACGCGCGACTGCGCCACAACTGCGTGACGGGCGACGCGCGCTTCGTCAACCCGTCGAGGTACGACTACACCCTGCGGGCGTCCTCGCCCTGCCGGGGCGTCGGCCGGCCGCCCGGCTCGGCCCAGGGCTTCCCGCTCGTCCCCCGCTTCCAGTACGCGGGGGTCGCCGGTCACGTGCGCCGGACCGACAGCGGCGCGGTCGCGGGCGCCTTCGGCCAGACCACGCGCTAGGCGCTCTCACGGTGAGCGGTCGCGAAGGCCACCGCGTCACCCGCCACCAGTGGCAACTCGGGGTCGATCTCGACCCCCTCGCCGTTGACGGCGGGCGCGCTGTCGGGGCCCAGGGTGAGGCCGAGGGTCGCGGCCAGTTCCCCCAGCGTCCACGCCGCCACAACCTGCTGGGACGCCGCCGATTCACACGCCAGGCGTTGAGGCCGCGTCACGTGGATGGCCGGCGCGGGCAACGCACACGCGCGTTGATAGTCGACAGGCTCGTTGAGATTGCGCACCGATGCGAGCCCCGGGTCGTCTCGGGCGATCGCGGGGTCTGCGAGCATCGCCGCCTCGTCGAGCTCGACCACCCGGCAGCGCTCGAACAGGAACCCCGGCCGCAGCCGATCGGCGGCGAGCAGCTCCTCCACGGTGTCGAGCAGTGCCACCCGGTAGGCGGCCGCCAGCGGCTGGCGGTAGCCGCCGATCTCCGGCAGGGCGACGTCCACCTCGTCGGCGCAGGCGCGCGCCACCCGCCGGACGAACGCCGGGTGCAGCAGGGGCGCGTCCGTTGCCGAGAGGTAGGCGACCGCGGCCCGGCCGGCGACGGCCGCCAGCCCCGCGGCCAGTCCCTGCACCGGCCCCCGCCCCTCCCGCGCGTCCTGCACGACCTCGACCGCGGGATGCAGCGCCGGCAGCTCCTGACCCGGCGCGCGGACGACGACCACCGGCCCGTCGACGGCCCGGGCGACGATCCCGGTCACGCGCCGCAGCAGCGTGGAGCCGTGCCAGTCCAGCGCCGCCTTGGGCGCGCCCATCCGCGAGGACCGGCCCCCAGCGAGAACGATCGCCGCCGCGTCGAACACGGCCACGATGCTAGGCCGCGCACGGTAGCCTAACCGGCCAGACCATGGTGACCGGTGAGGGGCTCGATCTGGACGGCAACGCGGTGCAGCCCGGCGGGCGCTCGCCCGCGCCCGGTGAGCTGGCGCTGGTCCAGGCGTTCATCAACTCCTTCTTCGATCTGGAGGTCGAGCGTGGTGTGGACCTGTTCGCCACTCCGGACAGCCTGGCCGCGTGGCTGGCCGCGCGGGGTCTGCTGCCCGCGCGCACGACGCTGCGCGCCCGCGACCGGACGCGCGCGATCACCGTCCGCGAGGGCCTGCGCGGACTGGCCGCCGACAACAACGACGCGTCGGAGGCCATCCCCGCCGCCAGCCTGGCCGAGCTCAACCGCGCCGCGGCGGGCGCTCGGGTGGAGGTGCGGCTGGACCACAACGGGCCGCGGTTCGCCCCCACCGGCGCGGGCATTGATCGCGCGCTGGGCGTGGTGCTGGCGATCACCGCGACGGCGATGCTCGATGGGACGTGGCAGCGACTGAAGGCGTGCCCCGGCCACGACTGCGGGTGGGCGTTCTATGACCACTCGCGCAACCAGACCAGCCGGTGGTGCTCGATGGCGGTGTGCGGCGGCCGGGCCAAGGCGCGAGCGCACTATCACCGGCAGCGCGAGGAGGACGGACGCAGGTGAGCGGCTCAGCGCGCGATCCGCGTGAGGGTCAGCACCGCCCGCTGCGTGACGGTCTCGTCGATGATGGAGCCGTCTTCGAAGACGGGGTCGCGGAAGTGCGCGGAGTCAGATCCGGCGAGGACCACTCTGTGCCTGGTCCTCACGGCCGCGGGGGACGGCATCCGTATCGATAGGTCGCGGTTGAAG
Organism: uncultured Actinomycetota bacterium; assembly: GCA_963850325.1. Lineage (GTDB taxonomy): Bacteria > Actinomycetota > Thermoleophilia > Solirubrobacterales > Solirubrobacteraceae > Palsa-465. Next base: position 301,849 of record CAWKLB010000008.1, on the reverse strand, counting down.
AAGTCGATGTCGTTGAGGCCCGTGTATGCGCCGGCGAGACACGACCCGAGTGGCCGGATCTGTTGGCCCACCCGCAGCGTCGACAGCACGCGCACCGACCGCCGGTCGATGCCGAAGACGTTCGTCGTGGCGTCAAACCGGTAGGTCCGGCAGCCCCGGGTGTCGACCGAGCCGGTGCAGCCGTCCGGTCCGCCGATGCTCGCGTTGTTGGCGTAGGTGATCTTCCCGGTGGCTCGCTGCGGACCGAGGTCAAGCGCGGAATGCCCGCCCGGGCCCAGAACGAGTAGCACCCAGCGGCCGCCGGCCGAGTCAAGCTCCGGAAAGGCCCTCGCCGGGTGCCGCCAGGTTTCGGTGAAGGTGACGCTACCGTCGCCCACAGGGCCGCAACCGAGTTCGCGCGTCCGCGTCCAGTGGTCGGAGACCGTCACCGTCAGCGTGATCATGTGAGTGGGCCCGAACTCGACAGCACGGCTCTGGCCGCCCATCGCCAGGACCGCCCCCAGCACGGCGAGGACCGGTGCCGCGCCCCGCACGATGGTCAGCACACCGCCCATGAGGCGGGGTCGACGAAGCTCAGGCTCGGCTTGGCGCGCGGGTTGCCCGGTGAGAACACGCCGAGGTACAAGTCCGCATCGCGCCCGGGCAGGATGAGCGCGGTCCCACCGAAGGTGACGCGCCCCAGATAGAAGCCCGGCTGCCGGGGTGAGGTGAACGTCAATGAGCCGCGTCCGGCGCCGTTGAGGGCGACGCTGCGGCTGAGTACCTTGTGCAGCCTGAAGGTGCCCTGACGGGCCGAAGCGCACGTCGCGCGGCTGATCGTGACCGTGACCTTTCCGTGGGCGGACGCCGCCGTGTCGGTCTTGATGGCAGGAATAGTCAGCCGCATCCGGCCGTGAGTGAGGCGCTTCAGCGCGGTCCGTGTCTGGTCGCGGACGAACTCGCCCCTCACCGTCACCGTGGGGGTCGTTACCCACGACGTGCCGAACTCGTTGTCGCCGTTGTCACCGCTCAGGGCCTGGACCGAGCACGCCCACCGTCCGGGCCCGGTGAAGGCATCGGTCTCCCGAACCGGGATTGGGTCGCTCCCCGAACCCGCGCCGATGTCCGACGCGCTCGTTGTGGCGGTACCGGTGACCGAGCCGTCGGCCCCGACCACGGGGTCACGGGCGCAGCGCCACTTGTAGCCCTGGTTGCCCACGGGCAGCGACAGCACGGGCCCGTTGTCGCCATGCGCCTGACGCGTCGTGCGGGGGGCCAGTGGCACCCCGGCGATGCGCACGGTGGGGGCGGCGTTCACGGTCAGGCTCACCGTGCTCGTCGGGCCGCCGCTGCAGGTGTTGCCCGGGAACGCGCTGTGCTGCGCGTCGGTGTACATGGAGACGTTGAGGACGTAGGTGCCATTGCCGTGGAAGTAGAGCTGAGCGCCGGTGGGCTGGATCGTGCCGGGCGTGCCGGCCAGCGTCTCGCAGTACGGCGCGTAGGGGTCGAAGGTGGTGCTCCACAGGCCCGGGACCGGTCCTCCCGGCCCCGAGACGATGTCGATCTCGACCGCTTGGCGGTTGTACTCGGCGGTGGTGGACTGCAACGCGACGCCGAGGTCATACGGGCCCATCGACGACAGCGTGGCGCTGAGCGGCTGCCACGGGGTCACCCCCACGGTCGCGTTGTCGGGGTCGACGAGGCGGACGGAGACCTGGGGCGCCGTGACGGCGTCGGCCCCGGCGGTCGTAGGGACGACCCCCATCGCAAGAGCGATCACCGCAGCGACGATCGCGCCGAATCCCCGGTAGATCGGCACCCACCCACCTTACGCCAGATGCAGCCGGACGGGGGGATCTTTCGCATCCGCAGGCCGGCTCCACCCCTGGGTGGAGAGCGAGGGCGATCTCCACCCGCAAATCGACCCGGGAGCCGATGTGCGCGCAGGCGTCCTGGCCGACCATGCTCCTATGACCACAACCGATTACCTCATCGACTCAGCCCTCGTCCTCCTCGTCCTGCTCCAGATCAAGGAGCGCAAGCTCACCACCCAGACCATCGTCCGTCCGATCATCATCGTCGGCGTCGCCTTCGCCAGCTACTTCCACAGCATCCCCACCGCCGGCAACGACCTCGTCCTCATCGCCGCGCTGGGCCTCACCGGCCTGACCATCGGCATCGCCAGCGCCGTCGCCGTCCTCATGCGGCGGGGCGGCGACGGCGAGGTCCTCGCCCGCGCCGGCTGGGCCTCGGCCTTCTTCTGGGTGCTCGGGATGGGCTCGCGCTTTGCCTTCCTGATCTGGATCACCCACGGCGGCTCCCCGGCCATCGCCAGCTTCAGCGCGTCGCACTCGATCACCAGCGGGGCCGCCTGGACCGACGCCCTGCTCGCCATGGCCGTCCTCGAGGTCCTCGGCCGGTCGCTGACCATGGCGCTGCGCCGCCGCCAGCTCCAGGCGGTCGGGACTCCCGAGCTGGCGTGATCGCAGGCAGCCATCAACCCCCGGCCGACGGCGAGCGGGATCCGCGCGATGCGGATCCCGCTTCGGCGTGTCGTGACCGGCTTGAGTTCCCTCTCCCCGGGCCCGTACCTTGTTCTCCGTGCTTCTGAACCGACTGGGCCGCCGCACCGCCGCGTTCGTCCGCCTGGCGGCGCTCGTTCTCATCAGCTGGTCGGTGATCAACGCCGACCACGCTCCCGGCGCTCACGGCCGCGGCCTGGTCATCACCGTGCTCCTCGCCGCCGCCGTCATCTCCTGGCTGTGCTGGACCGCCCGGCCCCTCGGCGAGGGAAACATCCCTCCCGAGCTGTGGGTGATGGCCGGCGCCGGTGGCCTGCTGTGCAGTGCTTCGCCCGACAGTGCCGCCAGCGCGTTCGTGTTCGTGGCCATCATCGCCGCCGGCGTCCGCACGGAGCTGCGTCGAGCGTGGCCGGTGGCCGTGCTGGGGGCTGGGGCCCTCGGCGTGGGCGACCTCATCTACGGAAACTCCGGCCTGGGGCTGCTCGCCTACTCGCTGGGCTTCGCCGCCTCCTGCCTGGCTGCCGCCAACAGCCGCCAGTCGGTGCAGCGCGCCGAGCAGGCCGAGCTGCTGCTGGCCCAGACCCAGCGCTCGCACGAGGAGCAGCTCCGGGTGGCGCGGCTGGAGGAGTCCACCCGCATCGCCCGCGAGATCCACGATGTCCTGGCCCACGCCCTGGCGGGGCTCACGATCCAGCTCGAAGCGACGAGCGCGCTCATCGAGCAGGGCGCCGACAGGACCGATGTGCTGGCGCGCGTCCAGCGCGCTCACGAGCTGGCCAAGGAGGGACTGCGCGAGACGCGCCTGGCCGTCGGGGCCCTGCGCGGGGACGCCGTGGCGGCGCCGGCCGCGGTCGAGGCGCTGGTGGCCGAGTACCGCGCCGAGAGCGACGCTCCGGCCGAGCTGACCATCGATGGCAACCGCGACAGGCTCGCCGGCCCGACCGGCCCGGCGGTGCTCCGCGTCGTCCAGGAGGCCCTCACCAACGTCCGCAAGCACGCGCCGGGCGCGGCCGTGTCCGTGGCGGTCCATGCGGGCACGCAGCCCCGCGACGAGATCGTCGTAGTGGTCCAGGATCGCCCCGCCGTGCCCAGCCTGGCGCGCGGGCGGGCAGGGTCGAGTGCTCTGGCGCAGACCGGCGGCGGGTACGGCGTCGAGGGCATGCGCGAGCGGGCCCGCGGCCTGGGCGGCACGCTGACCGCGGGCGCCGACGGCGATGGCTGGCGCGTGGAGCTTCGCCTGCCGGGGCCGGCGGGGGACGGCGCGTGAACGGGCCGGTCCGCGTGATGGTCGTCGATGACCAGGCGCTCGTGCGCGAAGGCCTCATGACGCTGCTCGGCGCCGCGCCGGGCATCGCGCCCGTGGCGGCGGCGGCCAACGGCGAGGAGGCCGTCCGGCTGGCGGCGCGCCACCGGCCCGACGTCGTGCTCATGGACCTGCGGATGCCGGTGGTGGACGGGGTCGAGGCCACACGGCAGATCCGCGCGGCTCAGCCCGAGACCGAGATCGTCGTGCTCACCACGCACGCCGACGAGGACTCGATCCTCGACGCGCTGCGCGCCGGCGCGCGCGGGTACCTGACCAAGGACGCGGGCATCGCCGAGATCTCACGCGCCGTCCACGCCGCGGCCGCCCACCAGGCGGTGCTCGACCCGGTGGCCCAGAGCGCCCTGATCCAGGCCGCCAGCGCGGGGGCACGGGCGGGGCCATCGCCCACGCCGGCGAGCCTGCCCGACGAGCTGACCCCTCGGGAAGCCGAGGTCCTGTCGCTCATCGCCAACGGTCTGTCCAACGGCGAGATCGCGTCGGCGCTCGTCGTCTCCGAGGCGACGGTCAAGACCCACATCAACCACGTGTTCGCCAAAATCGGTGCCCGCGACCGCGCCCAGGCGGTCCACTACGCCTACACCCACGGGCTCGCCGGATGACCGATCACGCTCTCTTCGACCAGGCCGGCGAGGGACCCGCCGTGATGCTGGTCCACGCCGGCATCGGCGACCGCCGGATGTGGCGCGCGCACCTGCCGTGGCTGGCCGAGGCGGGCTGGCTCGCCATCGCACCCGATCTCCCCGGCTTCGGCGCGCATGCCCCGGCCGCTGACCCTCCGGCGCCGTGGGACTTCCTGCGCGACGTGCTCGATGAGCTGGCCGTGGACCGGGCCGTGATCGTCGGCAACTCGTTCGGGGGCGCGGTGGCCCTGCGCCTCGCCGTGACCTCGCCGGACCGCGTCCGCGGCCTGGCCATGATCTCGTCACCTGCACCCGGGATGGAGCCCTCGCCGCAGCTCGAGCAGGCCTGGACCGCCGAGTCAGAGGCGATGGAACGGGGCGACATCGATGGCGCCGTGGACGCAGTGGTGGCGGCGTGGCTGGCCCCCGATGCGCCCGCGGAGCTGCGCGAACTCGTCGCCGCCATGCAGCGGCGGGCGTTCGAGCTCGATCCGGAGGGCACGATGCCCCAGCCGCCCGACCCGGTCGAGGAGCATCCCGAGCGGGTGCGCGAGATCGCCGTGCCGGCGCTCGTCGCGGCCGGCGAGTCAGACATGCCCGACTTCACGTGGAGCGCGCAGGCGCTGGCCGATGCCCTCCCCCGCGCTTCCCACCACACCATCCTCGGTGCCGGCCATCTGGCGCCGCTCGAGGCGCCCGAGGCGTTCCGGGCGCTTCTGACCGGCTTCCTCGCCGGGCTCGACGGCTGAGCCCGGGCGCGGCGCGTGCGCGCTGCGGGTGCGCGCGGCGCCGGGCCTAGTGGGGCAGCTGGAGGCCGGACATGCCGCCGTCGACGGCGAGCAGCGTGCCGGTGGTCGAAGCCGAGAGCGGGCTGGCCAGGTAGGCGATCGCGTGGGCGACCTCCCCGGCGCTGACCAGGCGCCCCATCGGCTGGCGCGCCAGCAGCGCGCGGCCCGCCTGGTCGGGATCCTCGGCCTGGGCGAGCAGCCGCGCTACCCACGGGGTGTCGGCCGTGCCGGGCGTCACCGCGTTGACGCGGATCCCCTCGCGGACGTGGTCCGCGGCCATGGCCAGCGTCAGCGACGCCACCGCGCCCTTGCTGGCGGCGTACACCGCCCGCTGGGGCAGCCCGACCGGAGCCGCCACGGAGCAGGTGTTGACGATGGCGGCGTGCGCGGAGCGGCGCAGGTGCGGCAGCGCCGCCCGGGTCACGCGGGCGATGCCGACGACGTTGACGTCGAGGACCCGGTGCCACTCCGCGTCGTCGTTGGCGGCCACGTCGCCCACCGCGCCGATGCCGGCGTTGTTGACGACGACATCGATCCCGCCGAGCTGCTCGGCGACCGCGCCGACGGCCTGCTCCACCGCCTGCGTGTCGGTGACATCGCATGGGAGCGCGAGCGCGGGCTCCCCCACGAGCTTGGTGATGTCGCGGTCCAGGACGGCGACGCTCGCCCCTCGTTGTCCGAGCAGGTCCGCGGTGGCGGCGCCGATGCCGCTGGCGCCGCCGGTGACGATGGCCACCAGGCCGTTGAAGTCAGTCATGGGTGTCATCCGATCGTGGGGGTCAGTGCAGCGGGTCGACGTGGATCTTGGGGCCCGGACCGGCACCGGCCGGACGCCGGCCCGCCAGCACGTCGCCCACCTCGCCGAGCCCGACGGTCGCGGCGACGAGCGGCCGCGGATCGACCAGCCCCTCCGCATAGGCCTCCACGACGCCGGCCAGCGCCGGCGAGCCGGAGAGGACCCCGACCGCGGTCACGTCCTTGAGCAACATCGCACGGGTGTCGATCATGCTCGGGGTGCCGGAGATGCCGATGTAGACGACGCGCTTGCCGGGCTCCACCAATTCGAGCGCCAGCGCCGGCAGCGATGCCGCGGTCGAGGCGTCGATCACGGCGTCAAAGGCCAGCGCCGGCAGATCCGCGGCGGTCCACACCCCGTCGAGCCCGAGCGATCGGGCGAAGCCCAGCGAGGGCTCGCGCTCGCCCATGACGTGCACCTCGGCGCCGGCGGCGCGGGCGAACTGGGCGGCGAGCGTGCCGATCGTCCCTGGCCCCAGCACGAGCACCCGGTCCCCCGGATCCAGGTCGGCGCTCCACACGGCGCGCAGGGCATTGCCGCCGGGCTCGACCATCGCGCCGGCGGCGTCGTCGACGATGTCGGGCAGCGCGACGAGCGATGCGGCGGGGACGGCGAGCTGCTCGGCCAGGGCGCCCGCCTTGCCGCCCCGGATCCCGACCTCGAACCGGTCCTCACAGAGGTGCTGACGCCCCGAGCGGCAGCGATGGCAGCGGCCGCAGCCGAGCATCGTGTCCCCGGCGACGCGACGTCCGAGCCACCCCTCCTCCACCCCGCTGCCCACGGCAGTGACGACGCCGCACCACTCGTGGCCGAGCCGCATCGGGTAGGCGGCGTGGCCGTCGTGCAGGTAGGTCATATGGCCGGTGAAGAACTCCAAGTCGGTCCCGCACACGCCGACGCGGGCCACGTCGACGACGACCTCGCCCGAGCCCGCCGAGGGCGGCTCCACGTCCTGGACCGAGCACTCGCCCGGCCCGGTGACGACGAACGCCCTCACCGCCCCGACCACGGGGCGACGGGCAGGCCGACCGCGCCCACGTGTGCCGTGAACAGCCGTCCCGACAGCGGGTGCGCGTCGAGCTGGGCCGCGCTGAGCTGGTCGGTGGCGGTCGTGATCAGCAGCAGATCGCGGTCGGGGCCGACGAAGGCGACGCTTGTCGTGTGGGGCGCCGGCACGCTGACCGTGGCCAGCCGCTCTCCCGCCGGGGTGTAGCAGCGGACCTCGCCGCCACCCCAGATCGCGACCCACAGGTTCCCATCGGTGTCGACGCACAGCCCGTCGGGCCAACCGCCGTGGTCCAGGCGGACGACCTGCGTGCGCTCGCCCCACTCGCCGCCGGCCGGGTCATACGGCCTTGACCACACGATCCCGGGCAGCGTGTCGACGCTGTACATCACGTCGCCGGCGGGCGACCACGCCACCCCGTTGGAGATCGTGAGGTCGCGGTCGAGCACGCTCACCTCGCCGTCGGCCTCGAGCCGGTACAGGCACTCCTCGCCCTGGCGGCCGTCGAGCGCCATGCTGCCGACGACGAAGCGCCCGGCCGGATCGCAGGCGCCGTCGTTGAGCCGGCTGACCTTGGACGCGGGGACCAGGTCGGCGTGGACGGCGACGCGCGAGTCTCCGAGGATGCGGTAGCACCGCCGCGCTCCGGCCACGAGCAGCTTCCCGTCGGCATCGCACGCCACCGTCCCGACCGTCTCGCCGAAGCGCATCTCCAGTTCCGGGGTGATGAAGTCGCCGTCGAGCTGGCCGCCGTGCACAGTCCCGGCGTTGATGTCGACCCACAGCACCCGCCCGCGGGCCTCGTCCCACACCGGACCCTCGCCCAGCTCATACTGGCGGTCCGAGGCGACCGTGGCACCGAACACCCTCATCACGAATGTGATCGTATGTGAGGCCGTGTCCGACAACCCTCCGCCAGAGGTGCCGATGCCGACCCACCGCAGCTCCCACTGGTACTCCGGGACCAGTCGCAACGCGTACATCCATCGCGCCTGGATGCGGCGCGGGCTGCCCAGCCACGCCTTCGATGGGCGCCCACACATCGCGATCGCCAACACCGCCTCGGATCTGACGCCCTGCAACGCCCATCTCAACGAGGTGGCCGAGAGCGTCAAACAGGGCGTCTATGAGGCCGGCGGGATCCCGATGAACCTGCCGGTGGTGTCCCTGGGCGAGACCAACGTCCGCCCCACGGCGATGCTGTGGCGCAACATGGCTGCGATGGCCGCGGAGGAGTTGTTCCGCGCCAACCCGATCGACGGCCTGGTCCTGCTGGGCGGCTGTGACAAGACGATCCCGGCGCTGCTCATGGCCGCGGCATCGGTCGATCTCCCGGCGATCGTCGTCCCGGGCGGCCCAATGCTCAGCGGCACCTTCCGCGGCGTCGCCCTGGGCTGCGGCACCGACGTGTGGAGACTGTCCGAGGAGGTCCGCGCCGGGACCCTGACGCGTGAGGACTTCATGCGCTCGGAGTCCTCGATGATCCGCAGCCGCGGCCATTGCAACACGATGGGCACCGCCTCGACGATGGCGGTGATGGCCGAGTCCCTGGGCACGACGATCCCCGGCCTGGCCGGGACCCCGGCGGCGGACAGCCGGCTGCTGGAGGGCGCCCACGCGGCCGGCACCGAGGTCATCGACATGGTGCGTGAGGACCGCCGGCCCAGCGACCTGTTCAGCCGCGGCTCATTCCTGAACGCGATCGTCGCGCTGGCGGCGGTGGGCGGGTCCACCAACGCCGTCATCCACCTGCTGGCCATCGCCGGGCGACTGGGGATCGAGCTCACCCTGGACGACTTCGACCGCGTCGGGTCCTCGGTGCCGCTGCTCGTTGATCTCCAGCCTGCCGGTCGCTTCCTCATGGAGGACTTCCATCGCGCGGGCGGCGTGCTGGCGGTGCTGCGCGAGGTCTCGGACCTGCTCGATCCCGACGCGCTGACGGTCACCGGCCGGCCCCTGGTGGAGTACCTGGACGGCGCGCAGATCTGGGATCCCGAGGTCATCCGGACGCGGTCGGCGCCGCTGCAGGGAGAGGCCGGCATCGCCGTCCTGCGCGGCAGCCTGGCGCCGACGGGCGCGGTCATCAAGCCGGCGGCCGCCTCGCCGGAGCTGCTGCGCCACCGCGGGCCGGCCGTGGTGTTCGACTCGATCGAGGACTTCAACGCGCGCATCGACGATCCCGACCTCCAGGTCGACGCCGATTCGGTGCTCGTGCTCCGCGGATGCGGCCCCAAGGGCTATCCGGGCATGCCCGAGGTGGCGAACATGCCGCTGCCGGCCAAGCTGCTGGAGCAGGGCGTGCGCGACATGGTACGGATCTGCGATGGGCGCATGAGCGGCACCGCCTACGGCACCGTCGTTCTGCACGTCTCTCCAGAGGCGGCCGCGGGCGGCCCGCTGGCGCTGATCCGCAGCGGCGATCCGGTGATCCTCGACGTGCCGGCCCGCCGTCTGGAGATCGACATCCCGCACGCCGAGCTGGCCGGCCGGTCGCCCGCCCCGGCGGCGACGGCGGCCTACGCCAGCCCCGTGCGGGGATGGCAGAGCCTGTACGTGGACACGGTGCAGCAGGCCGACACCGGCGCCGACCTCAGCTTCCTGGTCGGGGCCAGCGGCGCCGAGGTGACCCGTGAGTCCCACTGATTCGGCCCCCGCCCGCCCCCGTCGCGCCCTGGTCACGGGCGGGGCCAGCGGCCTGGGCCGCGCCTGCGCCCGGCGCCTGCGCGACGACCACCACGAGGTGATCACCGCCGACCTCGCCGAGGGCGCCGACGTGCACCTCGACGTCACCGACGACGCCGCGGTGAGCAGGCTCGTGAGTCAGCTCGGGCCGATCGACATCCTGCTCAACAGCGCCGGAATCATCGGGCCCAACAAGCCGCTGTGGGAGACCACGCGTGCGGAGTGGGACGCGACCTTCGCGGTCAATGTCCACGGCACTGCGGCACTCTGCCGAGCCATGATCCCCGGGATGGTGCAGCGCGGCTGGGGCCGGATCGTCAACTTCGCCAGCATCGCGGGAAAGGACGGCAACCCCAACCTCAGCGCCTACTCGGCGACCAAGGCCGCGGTGATCGGGCTCACCAAGTCGCTGGGCAAGGAGCTGGCCACCACCGGGGTCCTGGTCAACGCGATCGCGCCCGCGGTCATCAACACCGAGATGAACGCCGCGACCGCGCCAGACGTCCTGGCCCACATCACGAGCCTCATTCCGATGAAGCGCGTCGGTCAGCCCGAGGAGGTGGCCGAGCTCGTCGCCTGGCTGGTGTCAGACCGGTGCACGTTCTCCACCGGCGCGGTGTATGACATCAGCGGCGGTCGCGCCACGTACTAGGCGCGGCCGGCGCGCGACGGGGCAACGGGGAGGCCGGCGCGCGACGGGGCGACGGGGCGGCGGCGCGAGCGGCGGGGCGGCGGGCGGCGCTCAGGCCCGGTAGCGCAGGTCGATCGAGTCGGTGTGGTGCGCCCACTTCAGTGTCACGTGCCAGCAGCCGGCGCGCGGCACGTCGACGTATGAGGGATAGATCTCGCCCGGCTCGGAGTCGGCCGGGAAGGTGGCATGCACCGTCCGTCCACCACCGCTCAACGGTGTGGCGCGGATGGTGAGCGGCGATCCGTGCCGAGGCAGCCGCATGATCCACAGCACCTTGTTGGACGGATTGCTCGGATGGCCCGCGCGCAGCGGGTGCGCGAACAGCACGGCGACGGCGTTGCCATGGTCGGCCACGCTGTAGGGCACATCGAACCCTTCGCCGCCACCGCTGTCGGCGAACGCAGGCTTGGTCCAGGCCGGTATCCCACCGCGGCGCACCGCGCTGGTGCCGCACCCACCGGCGACCGCGGTCGAAGTGGGCGTGGCGCGGTGGACGCTCGAGTGACGCGTTGAGTGACCCGTGGAGTGCGTCGAACCGCACGCCACAATCCCCAGACAGGTCAGCGCAGGCACAAGCCACCGCCGCATCGTGTTTCACGGTAACGCGCGCTGCGCTGACCGTCCAGGGTGTGTGGGTGTCAGCAGGCGAGCTGCGTCCTCAGACGCCGACCAGCACTGGATCGCCCGCCAGCACCGGCTCTGCCTCGTCGGCCTCGAACCCCACCCACGTTTCGACTGGCTCATGGAGCAAGTCCATGTCCGGAAGCTCGTCGCCCACGGCGTGGTCGCGCCCGATCACCAGTTTCCAATAGAGCACCTGCGCGATCGCCACCGTGACGATCAACAGCAGCGTGATGTAGATAGCCAGCGCGTCCCTCACCAATGCCCCCCATCGGCCGGGTCGTAGTTGCCCCTGAGCTGCGTCAGCATGACGCGTGCTCGCGATATTCCATTGCCCATTTTTGCCTACCCCGCGCCGGTTGCCTTCCTGCGGCGCTCCAGACCTCGCTATCCGAGCGAAAACCTGATTGAAGCGACGGTAGTCGCGCACCCGGCGAAAGTCAAGCGCTTGAGGGGGTAAAACGACACACCTTGGTGTGCCATCGGTCACGCAGCGCGGTTGGCGCTAGCGCGCGCAGCACCAGCCTTCGAGCCCGAGTGGCCCGGAGCGCTCGCCGAGCTTGGCCGCCACCCGGGACTCGGCGATGATCCGAGCCCGACCGGTCACGCGGACGAACCACCACTGGTTGGCGGCCGACCAGGTCACGAGCAGCCACTGCGAGTCCGGCGCCCATGTCGGCTGGCTGACGCCGATCCCCGACAGGACCGTGCGGGCCGGGCGCGCGGGCGCGGTCAGGTCGGCGATCTGGAGCTGCGGAGTGGTGGCAGCGCCCGGGTGGCCGGACGTGGGCGTCCCGCGCACCAGTGCCAGCCACCGCCCGTCGGGGGAGGCGCTCGCGTCCAGCACGGGCCCGCGGACGGGCAGTCTGATGTGCAGGGGCGGAGCCTGCCCGGGAAGGGAGAGCCAGGCGCCGGCCGAGGTGACGAGCACGAGCCGCGTCCCGGACGGCGACCAGCTCAGCGCGAGCGGGCGCCCCGGGTGGGGACCGCTGCGCCACACCGTGACCCCCGTATCGCCGCCGCGGATCACGACGGCGCCGCGGCGGGTCACGTAGGCGACCTGGAAGTCGTGACCGGGCCGCCACGCGGGCGCGACCGGGGCGACCTGCGTGGCCAGGAGGTGGTCGCCGCGCCCGTCGCCGGCGACCTCGCGCAGATCGGCGCCCGACCGATAGGCGACCCGATAGCCGCTGGGCGAGTACCACCGCGGGTCGCCGACCGCGCGCTCGGGCAGGCGCCAGGCGAGCGCTCCGGTGGGATCGATTGCGGCCAGCGTGCCCGCAGAGACCACGGCCAGGTACTTCCCGCGCGGGGACCAGCTCGCCTGCGTCCACGCACCCAGGCGCTTCACCGAGCCGTTGGCGGACACGACCCAGGTCCCCTGGGCATTGGAGACCAGGAGCTTGCCCGGCGCAGGCAGCGACAGTGCCGGAGCGCGCGAGATGTGCGGTGTCGAGAGCGCCCGGTTGATGATCCGCTTGACCGTGGCCCCCGCGGGCGAGAGCGCGATGGCGCCGATCAGGACCGCCGCGACCGGCACGAGCGCCACCCGGCGGCGTGACCGCGCAGGAGCGGGAGCGGGGCGATCCCGGTAGGCGGCGCGCACCGTCCTCCACGCGCGCTCCTCCGCAGTGGCCTCCCCGGGTGCGCGTACCCCGGTCAGCGCCCGGCGCGCGGTCGTCTCGAGCGGGTCGCTCACCGCGGATCCTCCTCGGCCAGATGCGCCTTGAGCACATCCAACCCCCGGCGCAGGCGGGAGTTGACCGTCCCGCGGGGCAGGTCGAGCGCGCGGGCGATCTCGCCGGGCGTGTACTCGAGCACGTAGCGGAGCACGACGACCGCGCGGTGCTCGGGAGTCAGCGTGGACAACCCCGCCATCACCTCCTCCGAGTAACGGCCGGACGGCGCGTCGTGCGCCGCGACCGGCTCGGGCGGCTCGTGATCTGACTCCCTGCGCGCGGCCCGTGCCCGGGTCCAGTCGATCGCTCGGTTGGCGACGATCGCGCCCAGCCACGGGGCAAACCGTCGTCGCCGGTCAAACCGGTCCAGCCGCCGGATGGCCTGAACGAAGGCCTCCTGGGCGATGTCCTCGGCGGCGGCGTGGTCATGGGCGATGAGAAACGCGATCCGGTAGGCGCGCGGCCAGAAGCGGTGAAACAGCTGCTCCAGGTCCCCCTCGGAGCCGGCCATCGCGCCGCGGATGAGCGCCTGCTCACTCCGGCCGCGCGCGGAACCCACGCGCGACTGGCGGCCGGGCGCCACGACGCTTTCGACCGGACCTGCCAGCGCTTCAGAGGCAGGGGACATGGGCTGTGCGCATCGTCCCTGGTACGGGTGGCGGTTGGCAAGAGGTCCCCGGCGCGTAACACGCCGGCCCCGGCTACCTGCACGCCGGCTACGGGTGAGCGTGGCTCCGTCGTGTCCGTCGTGCTTGCGGCTGGGGTGATACTTGGCCGGTGGAGCGCACGGAACTGTTGCGGACACTCGATGCCTACCTGGATACCGCGCCTCGCGTAGCCAGCCGCGTGGAGTCGCTGGGGCCGTTCACGGTGTTCGTCGGCACCGGGCCGTGGCCGGGCTACGCCCGGCCGATGCCCGGGCGGGGACTGGCGGTGACCGCCGACGCGGTCGCGGCCGTCCGCGACCGGCAGCGGGAGCTGGGCACGGCGGTGGCCTTCGAGTGGGTGGTGGAGCTCGCGCCCGGCCTCGGCGAGGCGGCCGCGGCGGCGGGCCTCGATTGGAACGCGATGCCGTTGCTGGTGCTCGAGCACCCGGTGCCGGCCGCGCCGGTGCCCGGAGTCCGGACCCGCGTGCTCGGGGCCGACGACCCCGCCCTGCCCGCGGCGGTGGCCGTCGCTGAGGTCGGGTTCGGCACGCAGGGCACCGAGCCCGGCGCCGCGGGCGTGGCCGAGCGTGACGCCGCCATCACCGGGGTGCTCGACGCGATGCCGTTTCGCCGCGGGCTCATCCGCGACGGCCATCTCCTGGTGGTGGCCGCTGAGACCGATGAGGGACCAATCGCCGGCGGAGGGGCGGTGCCGCGCGGTGCGGTGGCCGAGCTGACCGGGATCGCGACATTGCCCGCCTGGCGGCAACGCGGCGTCGGCGCCATGGTGACCGCCGCGCTCACGCAGGCCGTGGCGGCGTTGGGGGTCCGAACCGTGTTTCTCTCCGCGGGCGACGAGGACGTCGCTCGTGCCTATGAGCGCGTGGGCTTCCGCCGCGTCGCGTCGGCGGGCGAGGCCGCTCAGGCCAGCACGCCGTAGTCGCTCGGATCCCAGGCGAGCAGGGCGTAGATCTGGACCATCGCGCTCTGGTCAAGCAGCGTCGGCCCCCGGCGGCCGAAGCGAAAGCGGTCATGGCGGTCGCGGTGCGCGGTCCACGCCGCCTCGGCGTAGGCGCCCATGGCGCCACGGATCCACCGGCGCAGGCCGGCGTCGCCGGTGGCGGCGTGAAGCTGAAGCAGGTTGCGGAACAGGATGGCGTTGAAAGCCGGCGGCTGGCTCTCGTACGCGCGGTCGTAGTGGCGCAGCGCCCGGGCGGCGATCGCTTCGGCGCGGGCGAGGTACGGCGCGCCCGCGTCGCCTCCGGCACGACGAGCGAGCAGGACGTTGGCGCCGATCATGCTGCCCTGGTTGTAGGTCCACAGCGTGTCGTCGATGGTGCCATCGCCGCGCACCTTGTCGAAGAACAGGCCCGTCCCGGGCGCGCCGCCGTCTCGACCGGCGTCGAGGGTGACGTTGACCCAGGCATACATGTCGTGGGCCCGCGCGTAGCGGAGTGCGTCGCCCGCCTCGGCCGTCTCGGCCGTCTCGGCCGTCTCGGCCGCGAGCTCGGCCAGGTGCAGTCCGAGCTGTGCATTCGGGGCGTTGGACACGGTGTTGCGGTCGTGGTTGGTCAGGCCCGCGCCGCGATCCTGCTCCACCCAGAAGACACCGCCTGGGCTGGGAACGTCGGGGCGGGCGTCCCACCCGCCTGCGGCGAAGTCGAACAGCGTCTGGCCCCGCCGGGCATGGCCGCGGCCCGGTCGCAGTCGCTCGAGCTCGACGAGCGCGAGACCGACCCAGGCGTTGTCGTCGTAGTAGCGGTCGCCGCCGAAGCGGCTTCCGATGACGTCAGACGCATATGACGGCAGCTCCGGCGCGTCGTCCCAGTAGGCCTCAAGCGCGCGCAGATGGGCGGTCACCGCCGCCTCGGCGTCGAACCCGATGAGCAGCTCGCGGCGGATGCCGAGCAGGTCGACCGCGCACGCCAGCGCACGCGCCGTCGGCCACAGGTGCGCGGCGGCTCCGGGGAGCCGCGGGCGGCCGTCGCGCCGGTAGAGCCCGTCGCGACGTAGGAAATGGCGGCGCATGGCGGCATAGGCGCGGACCGCCCGGGCGGCGTGCGTCCCAGGATTCACGGCCGTGCCCGCCGGCGCGGCATGTCGGCCTGGGCCCGCTGGCGCCGGTGGCCCTCCTGGACCAGCGCCAGGACCTCGGCGGGCCCGTCGGCGCGCAGCAGCAGGCCCATATCGTCGAGGCTGACCCGGCCCTCGGCCAGGGCCCGGTGGCGCAGCCACTCCAGCAGGCCGTCCCACTCCCCCGCCCCCAGGAGGATCACCGGGAAGTCGCGGATCGTCCCGGTTTGGATGAGCGTCAGCGCCTCGAACAGCTCGTCCAGCGTGCCGAACCCGCCGGGACAGATGACGAAGGCGCACGCGTAGCGGACGAACATCACCTTGCGCGCGAAGAAGTGGCGGAACTCCAGGCCGATGTCGAGGTAGGCGTTGAGACCCTGCTCGCGGGGCAACTCGATGTTGCAGCCGACGGAGAGGGCGCCGGCGTCGCGGGCGCCGCGGTTGGCGGCCTCCATCAGGCCGGGCCCGCCGCCGGTGATGATCGCGAAGCCCGCGCGGCCCAGCGTGGCGGCCACCTCGCGCACCAGGGCGTAGTTCGGGTGCTCGGGCGCGATGCGGGCCGACCCGAACATGGTGACGGCGCGGGTCACGCCGGAGAGAGCGGTGAAGCCCTTGGCGAACTCGGCGGCGATGTCGCGCACGCGCTCGGCGTCGGCCGCACGCACCGCCGGGGGCTCGTCCCCGAGCCACAGCAGCAGCTCCTGGTCAAACGCGGGAGCGTCGGCCTGCGGGGCGCCGTCGCCGGGACGATCAGGGCTCATCGTCGAACAGGTGGCGGAGGTAGCGGTCGGGGGCCTGCATGAACTCGGTGGTGAGGCGCACGGCATCGGCGTCCTCGGCGTCGATGCGCGCCAGCCCGCGCTCCGAGGCCTCGTAGACGACGGCTCCCGGATAGCGCAGGAGGATCGGGGAATGGGTGGAGACGATGAACTGCGAGCCCATGGCCGCGCTGCGGTGCATGACGGCGATGAAGGCGAGCTGGCTGGTCACCGACAGCGCCGCCTCGGGCTCGTCGAGCAGGAACGGGCTCTCGGGGCCGAACCGGTTGGTCGCCAGGGCCAGGAAGGACTCGCCGTGCGACTGCTGGTTCAGCGCCCGGCCGCCATACACCTCGGTGAGATCGCGCGTCGATGACGCCGGCCACGTTGAAGAAGCTCTCGGCCCGCAGGAAGAAGCCCGCCCGCGGCTTGTGCGGTCCGGTCTCGATCATGATCGCGTCCGCGAGGTTGCTCTCCGAGTCCCGGGTGGTCCACCCCAGCTCGCCGTTCAGCGGTCCCGGCGCCCAGCACGTAGGGCCGGGCCCGAACGGCCTGCGATCGGGTCGCCCGGGCATGCCGCGTGGGCTCAGCGGTCGCTCACCTTTGCGGGAGGCCCACTAGCGCACGGCGACGAGATCGACGACGAACACGAGCGTCTCGTCAGGGCCGATCACGCCACCGGCGCCGCGCTTGCCGTACGCGAGCGTCGGGGGGATCGTGATCCGCCGCCGCCCACCGACCTTCATCCCCTGGACGCCCTGATCCCAGCCGGCGATGACCTGGCGCTTGCCGAGCTTGAACTTGAACGTGTCCCCGCGGTTCCACGATGCGTCGAACTCCTTGCCGGTCTGCCAGGACACGCCGACGTAGTGGACCTCGACGACCTTGCCCGACACTGCCTCGTCGCCCTCGCCGAGCTCGATGTCGTCGAGCTCGAGCTGATACGACGGCGCCTGGTCGGTGGGAACCTCGACGGTGGGCTTCTCCTTGGCAGCCATATCAGCGGAAGGCGTTGATGCCGGTGATGGCCTGGCCGACGACCAGCGCGTGCACGTCGGCGGTGCCCTCGTAGGTGACGACGGACTCGAGGTTGTTCATGTGGCGGATCACCGGATACTCGAGCGTGATGCCGTTGGCCCCCAGCACCTGCCGGGCGCTGCGCGCCACCTCGAGCGCCGCGTTGACGTTGCCCAGCTTGCCCATGCTCACATGCTCGGGACGCAGCCGCCCGTCGTCCTTCATCCGCCCCAGATGCAGAGCCAGCAGGGCGCCGCGGTTGACCTCGAGCGCCATCATGGCCAGCTTGTGCTGCTGGATCTGGGTGGCGGCGATCGGCCGCCCGAACGCCATCCTCTCCTTGGCGTACGCCAGCGCCGACTCATAGCAGGCGCGGGCGGCGCCGATCGCCCCCCACACGATCCCGTAGCGCGCCTCGTTCAGACACGAGAGCGGCCCGCGCAGCGAGGTCGCCTCGGGCAGCATCGCCGAGGCGGGCAGCCGCACGTCGTCGAGCAGCAGCTCCGAGGTCACCGAGGCCCGCAGCGACACCTTCTTGTGGATGTCCTGGGTGGTAAAGCCCTTGGTGCCGCGCGGGACCAGGAAGCCGCGAATGCCGTCCTCCGTGCGCGCCCATACCACCGCGACCTCCGACACCGAGCCGTTAGTGATCCACATCTTGGAGCCGTGCAGGATCCAGTCCTCGCCATCGCGGCGCGCGCGGGTCCGCATCGCCCCCGGGTCTGACCCCGCGTCGGGCTCGGTCAGCCCGAAGCAGCCCAGCGCGTCGCCCGCCGCCATGCGCGGCAGCCACTCGAGCTTCTGCTCCTCAGAGCCCCAGCGGTGGATCGCGAACATCGCCAGCGACCCCTGGACTGACACCAGGCTGCGCAGCCCGCTGTCACCCGCCTCCAGCTCCAGGCACGCCAGCCCGTAGGCGGTCGCGCTGGCCCCCGCGCAGCCGTAGCCGTCCAGGTGCATGCCCAGCACGCCGATCTTGCCGAGCGCCGGCGCGAGCTCCAGCGGGATGCGGGCCTCCTCGAACCAGTCGCCGACGTACGGGAGCACCTGATCGGTGACGAAGGCACGCACCGTGTCGCGGATCATCCGCTCCTCGTCGTCGAGGAGGTCATCGATGCCGAGGAAGTCATGGGGGCGAATCTCCCGCGGGGTGGTGGCGGTCATCTCACGTTGCTCCTTTGCTGTGTGGGAACGCCAGATAGTTCCCTGGGGCTGCCGTAGCATCCAAGCAGACCGTGGGCGGGAAGGAAACGATGTGCGCGGCGTCGTTGCTCGCGCAAGCCCAAACCGGCTTGGACCGATTCCTGATTGCCGTCCACGGCAGACACCGAACACGTAAGGAGTTCCGCCATGTTCAAGCAAACTGCCCTGCTCTTGAGCGCCGCCGCGCTCGCGCTGGGCATCGCCGCGTGCGGCGGGAGTTCGAGCTCCAGCTCCTCGGGTCCGAGCAGTGCCACATCGGCCGCCACGTCGTCCGCCGCAGGCACCAGCAGCGGGACGGGGACCGGCACGAACGCGACGACCTCGAGCTCGTCGGCTGCGGCGGCCGCCGGTGGCGGCTCCGGCTCCCTGGCGATCGCCGCCAATCCCAGCGGATCCCTCTCCTATGACAAGAAGACCCTGAGCGCGAAGGCCGGCAAGGTCACCATCACCATGACCAACATGGCCCCCATCGGTCACAACCTCACTATCCAGCAGGGGACCAGTGGGGCCGTCCTCGGCTCGACGCCCACGTTCCAGGGCGGCACCAAGAGCGTGAGCCTGAACCTCAAGGCGGGGACCTACACGTTCTACTGCAGCGTCCCCGGCCACCGCGCCGGCGGCATGGTGGGCACGCTCACCGTCTCCTGACGTCCGGCGAGCGCGCGCCGTGTGTCAGGCGCGGCGCGCCGCCAGCCCGTCGAGCCACGCCAGGACGTCGAAATACCGCGTGGGCGCCAGGCGGGCCAGCGCGTCGAACACGTAGGCGTCCGGCCCGACGAGGATCCGGCTGCGGCCGGCCTTGACGCCCTCGTGGATGGTCTTGGCCGCGCGCTCGGGCGTGGTGAAGGCGATCGCGTCGAACTGCTTGGCCGCCTCCTCGTGGGACAGATCAGGACGCGTCGGATGCGCGTGATAGCGGGCATTGCGGGCGATGTTGGTCTTGACCCCGCCGGGATGGACGGTGACGGCGTGCACCCCGGTCCCCCGCAGCTCGTGGCGCAGTGACTCGGTGAAGCCGCGGACCGCGAACTTCGAGGTGCAGTAGGCGCTCTGAAACGGGATGCCGACGAGGCCGAAGACGCTCGAGGTGTTGACGATCACCCCGGAGTCCTGGCGCAGCAGGATCGGCAGGAAGGCACGGGTGCCGTTGATCACGCCCCCCAGGTTGATGTCCAGGACCCACTCGTCGTCCTCCAGCGATCCGTCGGCGACGCTCTGGGAGGTGGCGACCCCCGCGTTGTTGAGGACCATGCCCAGCGGCGTGGGGGCCCAGTCGGCCACCTCGGCGGCGAAGGCCATCTGAGCCTGGCGGTCACGGACGTCGAGCTTGCGCGCCAGCACCGGCCCGGAGATCAGGTCCGCTGTCTCGCGCAGGCCGTCCTCGTCCTGGTCGGCGATGGCGACAGGGCAGCCATGGGCCGCCAGCCGCAGCGCCACCGCCCGGCCCATCCCGGACGCCGCGCCCGACACGAACGCGGTACGCCCGTCGACCTGAACCTTCTGCTTACTCATGAGCTCTCCTGTGACTCAGACGAACGCCGGCTCGCGCTCAGGGAGGTGGCGCGGGAGCTGGGCGTCATAGTCGCCGATCTCAAATCGCGAGAGACGGCGCTGGTAGGCACGGACGCTACCCGGCCACAACGTGGAGTTGCGTCCGGTCGCGTCGACGTACCAGCTCAGGCAGCCACCGGCGGTCCACACGCTGCCCTCGGTGCCCTGGTCGACCGCCGCGATGTAGGCGGCTTGCGCCTGAGCCGTTGGCTCCAGCGTGCTCACGCCGTGCTCGCGGCGATAGCGCAGCGCACGGCGGAGGTAGGCGATCTGCGCCTCGATCATGAGCAGTACCGAGTTGTGGCCGAGGCCGGTGTTGGGCCCCAGGAGCATGAACAGGTTGGGATAGCCGGTGACGCCGATGCCCAGATGCGCCTTGGGGCTGCCCTGCCACCGGTCGGCGAGGAGCTCACCGCCGCGGCCGCGGATGCGGTGGCTCACCGGCACGTCTGAGACGTGAAAGCCGGTGCCGAAGATGATGGTGTCCACCGGGTGGTGGGTGCCCTCGGCATCGACGATGCCGTCGGGCGTGACCTCCGCGATCCCGGCGGTGACGACATCGACGTTGTCCTGGGTGAGCGCGGGGTACCAGGTATTGGAGCCCAGCACCCGCTTGCAGCCGAGGCGGTAGTCGGGGATGAGCTTGGAGCGCAGCTCCGGGTCGGCCACCTGGCGCTCGATCTGCGCCCGCGCCCGTCGCTCGGCCAGCTTCATCACCGCGGGGTGCTGGAAGGCGAAGTGGAAGGACTCGTAGAGGGAGAACACCGTCCTGCGCAGCCACGCCATGAGCCGGGGATGGCGCGCGAAGCGGCGCCGCCAGCCCGCGGGGATGACGGGGTTGCTGCGCGGGAGGACCCACGGCGGTGTGCGCTGGAAGAGGTCGAGGTGGCCCACCTGGGGCTGGATCTCGGGCACGAACTGGATCGCCGAGGCGCCGGTGCCGACGACCGCGACGCGGCGACCGGTCAGATCGTGTCCGTGGTCCCAGCGCGCGGAGTGAAACACCGCGCCCTCGAAGGTGTCCAGGCCCCGGAGGTCGGGGGTCGACGGATCGGCCAGGGCCCCGACCGCCGAGATGAGCACCTCGGCCGTGAAGTCGCCGCCCGAGGTCCGGATCTGCCAGCGCTCGGCGTCCTCGTCCCAACCGGCCTCCAGCACCTCGTGGCGGTAGAGCAGGTGCCGGGTGAGATCGTGGCGCCGCGCCACGGCGTGGATGTAGGCCTGGATCTCGGGCTGGTGGGCGAAGGCGCGGGTCCAGGCCGGGTTCTGCTCGTCCGAGTAGGAGTAGAGGACGCTGGCGATGTCGCACGCGCAGCCGGGATAGCTGTTGTCGCGCCAGGTGCCGCCCAGGTCATCGGCCCGCTCGAGCACGACGAAGTCCTCAATCCCGTCCCGGCGCAGGGCGATCGCCATCCCGAGGCCCGCGAGCCCGGCGCCGGCGATTGCGATCTGGACATCACGTGTCTCGGTGTCTGGCATGCCGTCTCCTGGTCGGGTGGCGCATGTGCGGCTCGTCTCTCGGTACGTCTACGTACCGCTCTGGTACGTGACCATACCACGGCCCGGCGGCCTCCAAACACCCCCGCTTAGAGGACCGCGCCGCCCAGGATCGCCTTGATCGTCTCCTGCGCGCTCGCGCGCAGCTCCCGCATGTCGCGCCCGCGCTGGAGCGCGATCACCAGCAGCTCCCGCAGGCCTCCGACGATGATGATCGCCGTGTCCATCGTCAGCGGTCGCAGGTCCAGCTCGGGCTGGGCCTGACGCCCGGACTCGACGAAGCCGACGAGCAACTCGGCAAACCGCTCCAGCGTGGCGAGACCCCGGTCGGCGCCCGTCTGACCGAGTCCGGGCAGCTCGCGCACGAAGCTGCGGTACAGCGCCGGGGTCGCCGCCACGTTGTGGATGTAGGCGTCCACGGCGCGGTCGACCTGCTCGTCGAGCGGGCGGTCGGGCCGCACGGCGTCGGCGATCTCGCGCATCATCGCCTCATTGGTGGCATCGAACAGCGCCAGGAAGCAGGCGTCGCGATCGGCGAAGTGCTCGTAGAAGTTGCGTCGCGAGGTGCGGGCGATGCGCACGACGTCAGCGACGGTGGTGTCGCGGAAGCCCTTCTCCTCGATCGACGCCGCCATCGCGGCGATGAGCCGCTCGCGGTGGCCGGCGGGCTCGGCGGCGAGCGCCCGTGCATCCGAAACGGACATCACTCAGGACCTTAGACCGAGCGTGGGTGCGGGGAGGGTCACCGGTCCGGATAGCGGTGTGCAACGCGGACCACGCACCCGGCCCGGGGGATCATCGTCACGTTGCGCATCCGCGGGCGCTCCGGGGCCGGGTCAGGCGCGACCAGATCGGTCCGGCGGGCGATCGCCTCCAGCACGACGCGCTGCTCGGCCATCGCCAACGTCGCCCCCAGGCAGCGGCGGATCCCCCCGCCGAACGGGATCCACGTGTAGGTGCCGGGCTTGACGCCGAGGAAGCGCTCCGGCTCGAAGGCGTGCGGGTCGGGATAGACATCGGGGCGGTGGTGCAGCGCGATGATGCTGACCCCGACCGGCGTGCGGGCCGGCACGACGTAATCGCCGAACCCCCACGGGCGCATGACCAGCCGGGCGATCATCGGGATGACCGGACGGTTGCGCATCCCCTCGTGGATGGTCGCCTCGACGTAGTCCTGGGCGCGATCGCCGGAACGGACCCGCTCGCGCAGCCGCGCGTAGGCGGGCGGCGTGCGCAGCAGACGCTCGAACGTCCAGGCCAGCGAGTTGGCGGTCGTCTCGTGACCGGCGAGCACCAGGGACATGAGCTCGTCGCGCAGCTCATGATCGGTGAGCGGCTGGCCCTGCTCGTCGCGCGCGGCGAGCAGCAGCGAGAGGACGTCGCCGCGCCGATCACGGTCCGCGGCCGCCCGGCGCTCACGAATGACCGCGTACATCTGGCGATCCACCATCGCCATCACAGCGGCGAGCAGCCCCTTGGGCTCGAGGTGGCGCGCGTTGCGCAGCTCCACGAGCAGGTACAGACGCGACATCGACGCGGCCAGCATGCGCCGCAGCGCCTGGCGCATCCGGCGCTCGGCCGGGGTGGTGTCCGATGCCACGCCCACGCCGAAGACGCCGCGCATGATCACCTCCATCGTCACCGCCTGCATCCGCGGTGCGAGCGCGAACGCCTCGCCGACCGGCCAGTGGTCGATCTCCTGGCGGGCGACGTCGGCGATCATCTCCACGTAGCGCTGGACGGCCTCGCCGTGAAACGGCGGCAGCAGAAGCTTGCGCTGCCGCATGTGGCGCGCGCCGACCGAGGTGAGCACCGAGTTGGGACCCAGGATCGGGCGCAACGGCGACTCGCCGGTCAGCGACGGCGCGTCAGCGGGGTCCGCCTTGAGCAGCGAGCGCAGATGGTCGGGGTGGCAGGTGACGACGAACGCCTCC
This sequence comes from uncultured Actinomycetota bacterium, assembly GCA_963850325.1. GTDB lineage: Bacteria > Actinomycetota > Thermoleophilia > Solirubrobacterales > Solirubrobacteraceae > Palsa-465. The sequence goes on along the minus strand of CAWKLB010000008.1, from coordinate 278,458 downwards.
GCGCGCGTGGGCACGCGGATCTGCCACACGTCGCCGAACCGGCGCTGGGCCGACAGCGCGAAGGTCATCGGCCGGCGGGCGAAGCGCAGGCCCTGGAGCGCAGCGGGCGCCCCTGACCCCGGCGGCATGTGGACCGGCGTGCTCGAGTCCGCGGGACCGGCGGGCGAGGGCGACGCTCCCTGTTGCTCGGGGACCTGGGCGGGTTCCCGCGTCTGCGCGACGGCCGTCACGGTACAGAAGTGTACCGCAGGGCGCCGTGATGGCTAGTGGTCGCTGGAGACCACTAGCGCGAGGTACTGCCGGACGCCGGGGCCAGCGGCGCCGAGGGGCGCGCAGCGTAGGCATCGATTTCGCTGTGCACGACCGAGACGAGGTTGCCGAGCGCGACGTTGGCGTCCAGCAGGTGCAGGCCCCACGTGGCATCCGGCGCGGGCTGGGGCGTCTGGGCACCACCCAGGGGATGGATCTCCAGGACGTTGGCGCCGCCCGCCGACGAGCACTGTGCGCGGTATGCCCCCGGCTCTGAGACCCACGTCGTCGACGCCTTGGGCTGGGTGATCTTGAGGGCGGTGATCGACGAGCCGGTCTGGGTTCCGCTGGCGAAGTGCTGCGCGGGGAACACCGGATCGACGTTGGCCGCGCCGCCGCCCAGCGCCGCGGGGTTCGTGCAGAGGACCTGTTCGCCGGCGACGTTCGTGCGGCCGAAGAGGCTGTTGGGGGGCGGGACCTGGTCAAAGGTCGAGAATGCGATCACACAGCCCAGTTGCGTCGCCGACCGGCATGCGGGCACGTGCTGGAAGGTGCCGCCCACGCTCCGGGGATGGGCGGGATCTGGTACGAGCACGTTGCCGCCGAACAGCAGCGCGGAGACAAGCCGCTTGCGGACCGCGGGCTTGCGATCGATGTCCTTGGCGATGAGCTGCTCGAGCACGAAGGAGCCCTGCGAGTGGCCGATCAACACGAAGCCGCGCCCGTGGTTGTACCTGCGCAGGTACGTGGCAAAGGCGGCGCGCACGTCGTTGACCGGGATCGCAAGCTGCTTGGGTGATTCCGTGTTGCCCGAATCCAGCGCGGTCACCGTCACCTGCCGATACATCGGTGCGAACACGCGGCAGTACTGCGAATAACGAGCCGCTTGGTAGAGCGCGATCGAGCGCTCCTCCGGATCGATGTGGAGGTTGGCCAGCGTCGTCTTCTGGTCGGACACGGTGGGATACACGTAGAAGCAGTCGATGGCCGGCTTCTTGACGCGCGCGGGATGGATGACCTTCAGCTTGTGCAGCGTCGGCGAGAACACGGTCGTGGCCAGGCTCGCGTTGCACGGGTCGGGCGACTGGCCCGGCTGGCACAGCCACACGGTGCGCGCCGACGCAGTCGCGGTGATGGCCAGCGCAAGAGCCGCTGCCGCGACGACGGCGGACAGCAGGCGCGTGAGGGGAGCGGGGCGGAGTGTCATGAGACCTGTGGACGGCGCTGGGCCCACGGCGCCGCCGCTTCGATCTGTCCGGCGAGCGAGTACAGCGTGTCCTCGGCGCCGACCCTACCGACGAGCTGTACCGCGAGCGGTAGTCCATCGGTGCCGACGCCGGCCGGGATCGAGATCGCGGGCTGGCCGGTGACGTTGAAGATCGGCGTGAACGGCGCGAATCGGCCGGCGATGTCGATGGCGACCGGCGCCGGCTTGCCGTAGCCACCCTCGGCGGCGATCGCGGTCTTGGCCAGCGTGGGGATCACCAGCACGTCGAACTCCTCCCACAGCGCGGTGATGCGTGCCGTGGTCCGGGCGCGGGCCGCCAGGATGGCCTCGCGCCGCCGGGGCGGCACGAGATAGCGGCCCATGGCGGCCATCTGCCGCGTGCTGCGCTCAAGCGTCGTGCGGTCCGGGACCGTGAGGGACTCCTCGTAGATGCCGCGCAACCACGTCTGGACGAACTCGAGCTGGACCATCCGGTAGGCCGGGTCGCGCGGGACAACATCGTGCCCGAGCGCGCTGAGCAGCGCGCCGGTGCGCTCCCAGGCGCCCCGCTGGTCGCCCGACACGCGCCCCAGTTGCCCGGGAGGCAGCTTGCGCGACACCGCGATCTTCAGGCGCGCGGGCGCCGTCGCGGCGGCGTCGGCATAGCTCCCCGTGAAGGCCGGAGCGTGGTGGGGGTCCACGGGCGCCGGCCCGTGCATGACATCGAGCAGCAGGGCGCTGTCGGCGACGGTGCGCGCCAGCGCGCCATACGTCGACAGCCCCAGCCAGCCGCCGCCGCTGGGCACCCGGCCGCGCGTCGGCTTCATGCCCACCAGCCCGCAGGCGGCAGCGGGGATACGGATCGAGCCGCCGCCATCAGACGCGGTCGCGGCCGCCACCAGCCCGGCGGCCACCGCCGCCGCCGACCCTCCGGAGGACCCGCCGGTCGTGCGCGACGGGTCCCACGGATTGCGCGTGACGCCATTGGCGGTCGTCGCCGTCCAGGGGAAGATCATGAGCTCGGGCACGTTCGTGACCCCGACGGGGATCGCCCCGGCCGCGCGCAGGCGCCGGACGGGCTCGGCGTCCGCCGTCGCCGCGGGGCCGTAGCTGCGCGTGCCGCGGGTGGCGATCTCCCCGGCGAGGTCGATGTCGTCCTTGACGGCGATCGGGACCCCGGCCAGGGGACCGGACCGATCGACCTGGTCTGCCTCGGCCAGAGCCTCTTCGGCGCGGAGCACGCGGAAGGCGTTGAGCTGGGGATCGAACGACTCGATCCGGCGCAGATAGAGCTCGACCAGCTCACGCGGGGACACCTCCCCGGCGCGGACCATGGCGGCCAGCGCCGCGGGTCCGGCGAAGGCGAGATCAGTGTGGGCGGTGTCGGTCACGGCTCGCGAAGCGACAGCACCAGCTGCCGGATCGCGCCAGGGTACCGGTAGGAGATGCCTCCGTGCTTGCCGTCGAAGAGCTCGAGGGTGTGGGCGATGTCCAGCCGCGTGAGCTCGTCGGAGAACGCCTGCGCCCCCAGGTCCAGGAAGAACTCGTCCTGGCGCCCGGCGTCGAGGTAGATCCGCCGCATGCTGCGCAGGGCCTCGGCGTGCGGCTCGGCCATCCGGACGGGATCGAGCGCCAGCCAGCGCCCCCAGATCTCCTCGTCCAGACGGCCGGTGGCCGGGTCGAAGGGCAGCAGCGGCTTGCCCGGGTGGGCGGGATCAGGTGTGTACGCGCACGCGTAGGCGTACATGGAGAACGCATCCCCGAACCGCCCCCAGTCGAACGCCGGCGCGTCGCGCATCCTGGTCAGCAGCTCGTCGAACGAGCCGCCGAAGTCGTCGCGCAACCGGCGGGCGATGGCGGGGAACTCGGGCAGGTAGCAGTACTCGAACAGCGCGTCGCCCGCGTGAGACGCAAGCGCACCGAACACGTCGGGACGCAGCATCGGCACCACCATCGCCCCGTAGCCCCCCGAGGACTTGCCGGCCACCCCGCGGTGCTCGCGTCCGGGCATGGTCGGGTAGCGCTCATCGACGAATGGCACGACCTCGTCACACAGGTAATCCAGGTAGCGGCCCGTGCTCGACGAGTTGAGGAACTGGGAGCCGCCCAGCGAGGTCCAGGCGTCGACGAACACGACGATCGCGTCCGGGCACTCTCTGGCGGCGAACATGGCATCGAGCCGCTCGACGTTGGTGGGCTCGAACGCGGAGCGCCCGAGCCACATGTCGAGCTGACCGGAGTAGCCCTGCAGGACGTAGACCGACGGGAAGCGCTCGCGACCCGGGGCGATCGCTCCCGGGGAGCGGTACACGTAGAGCGGCCTGCGCGCAGGATCGCCGAGCGGGTTGTCCTCGAGCACCTCTGAATGCACCGTTATCCGGTCCAGCATCCCGGCCAGCGGACGATCCCACGGGGCGCCCGGAAGGCCCTCCACCTTGTGCAAGGTCATGCCTCCACGCTACGCCAAACGGGCATGCCAAGCCGCGCCCGTGGCGGTGTGATCGCGGAGGTATAGTCGAGCACCTGACCCCTACTCGCCATAGGCCATGACTGATCGAGTCCAGACGAAGACACCGAGCACGAATGGCAGCGGAGCCGAGCCTGAGGCCGTCGATCCCGACGCGGTAGAGACGACCGAGTGGCTTGAGGCGCTGGATGCGGTCGTCACCCATGACGGACCAGACCGCGCGCGGGACCTGCTCAAGCGGGTCATCGAGCGCGCCCAGCACGCCGGTACCGGCCCGATCGCCAGCCTCAATACCGCGTACGTCAACACCATCCCGCGGGCGCTGGAGCCGCCCTTCCCGGGGGATCCGATGCTCGAGCGGCGCCTGCGCTCGATCGTGCGCTGGAACGCCATCTGCATGGTCCTGCGCGCCAACAAGATCTCCTCGGAGCTGGGCGGCCACATCGCGACCTACCAGTCGCTGGCCACCCTCATGGAGGTCGGCTTCAACCACTTCTGGCACGGGCCGGCCGCCGAACATGGCGGCGACCTCGTCTACTTCCAGGGCCACTCCTCGCCGGGCAACTACGCCCGCGCGTATCTGGAAGGCCGGCTCTCCGAAGCGCAGCTCGACGGCTTCCGGCAGGAGGTGTCGGTGGCGGGCGGGCTCAGCTCCTACCCGCACCCGTGGCTGATGCCCGAGTTCTGGCAGTTCCCGACGGTGTCGCTGGGCATCGGGGCGATCACCTCGATCTATCAGGCGCGCTTCATGAAGTACCTGGAGGCGCGCGGGATGGCCGACACCTCCCAGCGCAAGGTGTGGACCTTCCTCGGCGACGGCGAGATGGACGAGCCCGAGTCGATGGGCGCCACCGCCCTGGCGGGCCGCGAGCAGCTGGACAACCTCATCTGGGTGGTCAACTGCAACCTCCAGCGCCTTGACGGGCCGGTGCGCGGCAACGGCAAGATCATCCAGGAGTTGGAGTCAGACTTCCGCGGCGCGGGCTGGAACGTCATCAAGGTCATCTGGGGCACGCGGTGGGACCCGCTGCTCGAGGCCGACGTCGACGACGCGCTGGTCAAGGTGATGGAGGACTGCGTCGACGGGGACTACCAGACCTTCAAGTCACGCGACGGCGCCTACGTGCGCGAGCACTTCTTCGGACGCGACCCACGTCTGCTCAAACGCGTCGAGCACATGTCAGACGACGAGATCTGGCTGCTCAACCGCGGCGGGCACGACCAGCAGAAGGTCTACGCGGCCTACGACGCCGCCGTCCGGCACACCGGCCAGCCGACGGTCATCCTGGCCAAGACGATCAAGGGCTACGGCATGGGGGTCTCGGGCGAGGGCCAGATGATCACCCACCAGGCCAAGAAGATGACCGAGGCCGCGCTCCTCGCCTTCCGTGACCGCTTTGAGCTGCCGCTCACCGATCAGCAGGTCCACGACGCCGAGTACTACAAGCCGCCCGAGGACTCGCCCGAGATGGAGTTCCTGCGCGAGCGCCGCGAGGCTCTGGGCGGATCGCTGCCGACCCGCCGGTCTCGATCGCAGTCGATCACCGCCCCACCGCTGGAGACGTTCAAGTCACAGCTGGAGGGCACGGGCGAGCGCGAGATCTCAACGACGATGGCGTTCGTGCGCATCCTGGCCGCCTTGCTGCGCGACAAGGAGCTCGGCCGCCACATCGTCCCGATCGTCCCCGACGAGTCGCGCACCTTCGGCATGGAGGGCCTGTTCCGCCAGGTCGGGATCTACTCCCCCTTCGGCCAGCGCTACAGCCCGCAGGACTCCGAGCAGCTCATGTTCTACAAGGAGGACGAGCACGGCCAGATCCTCGAGGAGGGGATCACCGAGGCGGGCTCGATCTCGTCCTTCATCGCCGCGGGCACGTCCTACAGCGCGCACGACGTGCCGATGGTGCCGTTCTACATCTACTACTCGATGTTCGGCTACCAGCGGGTGGGCGACCTCGTGTGGGCCGCCGGCGACAGCCGCACCCGCGGCTTCCTGCTGGGCGGCACCGCCGGGCGCACGACGCTCAACGGCGAGGGCCTGCAGCACGAGGACGGCCACAGCCACCTGCTGTTCTCCGTGGTGCCCAACTGCCGCGCCTATGACCCGGCGTTCGGCTCCGAGCTCGCGGTGATCATCCAGGACGGGCTGCGCCGCATGATCCAGGAGCAGGAGGACGTCTTCTACTACGTCACCCTGATGAACGAGAACTACGTGCACCCGGCGATGCCCGAGGGCGCCGAGGAGGGGATCCTGCGTGGCATGTACCGGCTGCGGGAGGCCCCGAAGCGCTCACGCAAACCGGTCGTCCAGCTCCTGGGCTCGGGCACCATCCTGCGCGAGGTGATCGCTGCCGCCGATCTGCTCGAGGAGGACTTCGGGGTGTTGGCGGACGTGTGGAGCGTGACCTCGTTCTCCGAGCTGCGCCGCGACGGCTTGGAGGTCGAGCGCTGGAACATGCTGCACCCCGGTTCCAAGCCCCGGCCGGCGTACGTGAGCGAGCAGCTCTCGGATCGCCGCGGGCCGGTCATCGCCTCCACCGACTACCTGCGCGCGGTGCCCGACCAGATCCGCCAGTGGGTGCCGGGGCTCTACCGGACCCTGGGTACCGACGGTTACGGGCGCAGCGACTTCCGTACCGCGCTGCGGCGCTTCTTTGAGGTCGACCGCCACTACGTCGCGGTGGCCGCTCTGAAGGAGCTCGCCGACACCGGCGCGGTCGACCGCAAGCTGGTCACCAAGGCCATCAAGCAGTACGAGATCGACGCCGACGCCCCCCTGCCCACGACGGTATGAGCGCGACACTGACGAAGGTGGAAGTCCCGGACATCGGGGACTTCGAGGACGTACCGGTCATCGAGATCCTCGTCTCCGTCGGTGATTCCGTGGCCGTCGAGGATCCGCTCGTCACGCTGGAGTCAGACAAGGCCACGATGGACGTCCCCGCCCCGTTCGCCGGCGTGGTGAAGGAGCTGTCGGTATCGGTCGGCGACCGGGTGGCGCAGGGGTCGGTCCTGATGAGCATCGAGAGCTCTGACGGCGGCTCGGGCGGTTCCGGTGATGGGGATGCCGGCGGTGGCGAGCCCGCCGAGCAGGCCGCGGCCGCCGATGCGGCCAGCGTGCCGACGACGACGCCCGCCGAGTTGGTCGAGGCGCCCGCACAGCCTGCCGAGACGCCCGCACAACCTGCCCAGACGCCCGCACAGCCCGCCGACGCGCCCGCGCAGCCCGCCGAGGCACCCGCGCAACCGCAAGCCTCGGCGCCCGCGCGCACCAACGGCGGCGGCCCGATCTACGCCAGCCCCTCCGCGCGACGGATGGCCCGCGAGCTGGGCGTCGACCTGCGCTCGGTGACCGGCAGCGGCCGCAAGGGGCGCATCACCAAGGACGACGTCCAGAGCCTCGCCGACGGCAAGGGCACAGCGGCGGCTCCCGGTTCGCCGGCCGGCGGTGGCGGCGCTGGCGGCGCTGGTATGGCCGGTGGCGGTGGCGTCGCCGGCCTGGACCTGCTCCCGTGGCCACAGGTGGACTTCGAGAAGTTCGGCCCGGTCGAGCGCGTCGAGCGCTCGCGGATCCAGCGCATCTCGGCTCCGAACCTCGCGCGCAACTGGGTGATGATCCCGCACGTCACCCACAACGACGAGGCTGACATCACCGACCTGGAGGCCTGGCGCAAGCGGCTCAACGAGGAACACGCGCGCGAGGGCCTCAAGTTCACGATGGTGTCCTTCCTGGTGGCCGCGTGCGTGACCGCGCTCAAGGAGTTCCCCAACTTCAACTCCTCACTGAACGGCGACGAGCTGGTCCTCAAGCGCTACTACAACATCGGCTTTGCCGCCGACACGCCGGGGGGGCTGCTCGTGCCGGTGATCAAGGACGCGGACAAGAAGGGCCTCAAGGAGATCGCCGCCGACCTCACCGAACTGTCGGGGCTGGCCCGGGACGGCAAGCTCTCGCTGGACCAGATGCGCGGCGCCACGTTCACGATCTCCTCACTGGGCGGGATCGGGGGGACGTCGTTCACGCCGATCATCAACGCGCCGGAGGTCGCCATCCTCGGCGTCACCCGGGCCACCATGAAGCCGGTGTGGAACGGCTCGGAGTTCGTGCCGCGACTGATGGTGCCGCTGTCACTGTCCTACGATCACCGCGTCATCGACGGCGCCGCCGCCGCGAGGTTCGTGGCGTACCTGGTCGGCGTGCTGTCCGATCTGCGCCGGGCCCTGCTGTGAGGGAAGCGCGCGGATGAGCGCCGAGGTGCGCGTCCCCGACATCGGGGACTTCGACGACGTACCGGTCATCGAGATCCTCGTCTCCGTCGGTGATTCCGTGGCCGTCGAGGACCCGCTGGTCACGCTGGAGTCAGACAAGGCCACGATGGACGTCCCCGCACCGTTCGCCGGCGTGGTCGAGGAGCTGTCGGTGGCCGTCGGCGATCGGGTGTCCGAGGGGTCCCTGCTCTTGAAGCTCGACGGCGCCGGTGACGACGCCTCCGCCGCCGACGCCCCGGCCGCCGCCGACGCCGCCTCCGCCGCCCCGGCCGCCGCCGACGCCGCGCCCGCCGCCGCGCCCACCGCCCCTGCCACCGCCGACGCCGCGCCCGCCGGCAAGACCGAGGTCGTCCGTGAGGCAGAGCCTCCGCCCTCTCCCCCGGCCCCCTCTGACAGCGACCGCGATTTCCAGGTGGTGGTGCTCGGATCTGGCCCGGGCGGCTACACGGCAGCGTTCCGGGCCGCTGACCTGGGGTTGCGCACCGCGCTGATCGAGCGCCACGAGCGCCTCGGCGGGGTCTGCCTCAACGTCGGGTGCATCCCGAGCAAGGCCCTGCTGCACGCGGCGCGGGTGATCGCCGAGACCGAGGAGATGGCCGGCCACGGCATCTCCTTCGGCAAGCCCAAGGTGGACCTGCCCAAGCTCCTGGACTGGAAGCAGTCCGTCGTCGACAAGCTGACCGGCGGGCTCGTCGGCCTGGCCAAGCGGCGCGAGGTCGAGGTGATCCACGGTGAGGGCAAGCTCACCGGCGCCAACTCACTCGCGCGTCGGCGACCGGGAGATCACCTTCGACAACCTCATCATCGCCGCCGGGTCCCAGGCGGCGACCATCCCGGGGCTGCCCGAGGACGAGCGGATCATCGACTCCACCGGCGCGCTCTCGCCGTCGTCGATCCCTGGGCGGCTGCTTGTCATCGGCGGCGGGATCATCGGTTTGGAGATGGCGTGCGTGTACGACGCCCTCGGCGCCAAGGTGACCGTGGTGGAGATGCTCGACCACCTGCTCACGGGCTGCGACTCCGACCTCGTCCGCGTCCTGTCCAAGCGGATCGGCGCCCGCTACCAGGACGTGCTCCTGTCCACCAGGGCGGAGAGCATCAAGGCCCAGAAGAACGGGCTCAAGGTGGAGATCTCCGGTGCCGGTTCGCGGATGTTCGACCGCGTCCTCGTCGCCGTCGGGCGGGTGCCCAACGGCCGGGCCATCGAGGCGGAGGCGGCGGGCGTGAAGGTCGACGATCGCGGCTTCATCTCGGTCGATTCCAAGATGCGCACCAACGTGCCCGGGATCTACGCCATCGGCGACATCGTCGGGGAGCCGCTGCTGGCCCACAAGGCCATGCACGAGGCCAAGGTGGCGGCGGAGGTCATCTCCGGGCTCGACGTCGAGTTCGACGCCAAGACGATCCCGTCGGTGGCCTACACCGATCCCGAGGTGGCATGGATGGGCCTCACCGAGACGCGGGCCAAGGCCGACGGCATCGAGTACGAGAAGGCGATCTTCCCGTGGAGCGCCTCGGGCCGGGCTCTCGGCCTGGGCCGCGACGAGGGCATGACCAAGCTGCTGTTCGAGCGCGAGACCCATCGCCTGCTGGGCGCCGGGATCGTCGGAGTCAACGCGGGCGACCTCATCGCCGAGACCGTGCACGCCCTGGAGATGGGCGCCAACGCCGAGGACATCGCGCTCACCGTCCACCCGCACCCGACGTTGTCAGAGACGATCGCACTGGCCGCCGAGCTCGAGGATGGGTCGATCACGGACCTGATCTCGCCGGCGGTGGCCAAGGCCCGTCGCTCAGCAGCTCGCTGAGCTCCGTGCCGACGTCGTCCGGGTGGAACATCACCTGGGGGTCGGTGAAACGTGCAAGGCGCCAGCGGGCCCGGAGCAGCTTGTTGCCCCGGCGCCGGTCGTCCTCGAACGACCGCCTGCCACGGTGAAAGCCCCAGCTGTCGATCTCGACGACAAGCCGGTGTTCGCGCCACACCACGTCCACCAGCTCGCCCTCGACGTAGACGTTGAACTGCGGCTCGGGGAGGTGGTGGCTGCGGATGATCTCCCGGAACGCCTGCTCCAGGGGCGACTGGATGAGGGGTGGTTCGTCGGTGAGCTCAGCCATGGCGGCGCGTAGCGCGATGATGCCGTGGCGCCCCGGGTTGCGGGCAACGACGGCGTGCACCGCGCCGACGTCGAGCTTGTTCTGGCGCTGGCCGGCCTCCAGCAGATCGATGAGGCGGTCGTGGTTGAGGAACTCGGCGAGATCGAGGTAGGTGCGGGCCAGGGTGGTGACGGGGATGCCGTCGACGACGGTGGTGTCCGCGGAGTACAGCGTGCGGGCCCAGTGGCAGCGGATGCCCGTCAACTCATGCCTGCCGGCCGCCGTCACATTGACGGGGCCGCCGCCGATCTGCCGCAGATCGTGGAGGGCCGCCGCCTCGCGGTGGCTGAGCACGGCGCCGGGCCCGCAGGCCAGGACCGCCGCCATCCACCGACCCTTGGCGGTGAGGCGCTTGTGGCCGACGGCGTAGACGCCTCGGTGGATTCGCAGCAGCCGCCCCTTCTTCGCGCGCCACTGAATCCGCGTGCGCGAGTAGCCGAGGTCCATCAGCTGCCGATACGACACCACGCCATGTTGGCGCGCGGCCAACCGAGCTAGACGTGCGTCGTCTGAAGCGTCGTATACACGCTTAGATTGCACAGCGGGGACCGTGGCACGGCCCACCGTGACGAAACAAGACGCGTCTGGGACTTAACTGCGGCGTTTGTGCAACAGGAACGTTGCAATGAGCGCCAGCGCCGCGGCGACCAGCAACGCCCGGCGGTCCCGCGGCTGCGGTTGGACCTCTAGCGCTCCGGACGTCCGCGGCGTTGGCATCGCGAACTCCTCGGCGGCGAGCACGTCGTGGGGCTCGGCGATCCCGGTGGGGTCGCTGGGGAGCGTGACCGGCCCGTGGTGCAGCGCCGGGTCGCGGTCGGGCATGCCGAACTCCTCGGCGGCCAGCACGTCGTGGGCGGGATCGCGGTGCAGCGCGGGGTCCGGGGCGGGCATGCCGAACTCCTCGGCGGCGAGCACGTCGTGGGCCCGGTCTTCGTCGTGTGACTCGGTGCGAGACATCGCCCTCGATCATCCCAGATTTGACGCGCTCGCAGGAGCAACCCCGGCGGTGAGGCGGATCGCTGCTGATAATCTCAGTCGCCGTGACTGAGATCCATGACGGCCCTCCGGGCCCGGTGGTATCCTGTACTTATGATTCGTAAGCACCTACTGAAAGTGAAGACTTGATGAGTCGCCTTCTCCTGGTCCCGTTGGAGGACGTCGTCGTCTTCCCGGGCATGTCGCTCACGCTGGCGATCGACGCCGGCGACGAAGAGCGCGTCCTGCTGGTGCCCCGTCACGAGCATGATTTCGCGGCCGTGGGCACGGTCGCCGAGGTGAGCAATCGCGTGCGCCTGCCCGGTGGCGGCCGCGCCTTCGAGCTCCAGGGCCTGCACCGCGGTGTCGCGGGTGCCGCCCAGACGCTGCCCGACGGGCGGTTGTTCGTCGAGGTCGACGAGCAGCCCGATCCCGTCCCTGTCGATGGCAAGACCCGCAACCTGGAGCGCGAGTACCGCGCCGTGGTCGAGGAGATCCTCGAGGTCCGCGGCGATGACGGCCGCATCAGCGCGTTCCTGCGTTCCATCTCCGAGCCGGGGACGCTGGCCGACACCTCCGGCTACTCCCCCGACCTGAGCTATGACCAGAAGGTCAAGCTCCTGCAGACCCTCGACGTCACCGAGCGGCTGGAGCTGGCGCTGGGCTACCAGCGCGAGCGGCTGGCCGAGCTGCAGGTGCGCAAGCGCATCCGCGAGGACGTGGAGTCCGGCGCCGAGAAGCAGCAGCGCGAGTACTTCCTGCGCAAGCAGATGGAGTCGATCCGCAAGGAGCTCGACGAGGACGACGCCTCGATCGTGGAGGAGTACCGCACCAAGATCGAAGAGGCTGGCATGCCCGACCACGCTCGCGAGCAGGCCGAGAAGGAGCTCGGCCGGCTGGAGAAGATGGGCGAGCAGTCGGCGGAGTCCAGCGTCATCCGCACGTACCTGGACTGGCTGATCGCGGTGCCGTGGTCCGAGAACTCCGAGGAGAAGCTCGACCCGGTGCACGCCCGCACGGTCCTCGACGAGGACCACGCCGGCCTGGAGGACGTCAAGGACCGGATCGTCGAGTACATCGCGGTGAAGAAGCTGCGCGTCGATCGTGGGATCACCGAGGACAAGCGCTCCGGCGCGATCCTCACCCTGATCGGTCCGCCCGGCACCGGCAAGACCTCGATCGGCGAGTCGATCGCCCGTGCGACCGGCCGCAAGTTCGTGCGCATGTCGCTGGGCGGCGTCCGTGACGAGGCCGAGATCCGCGGCCACCGGCGGACGTACATCGGCGCGCTGCCGGGACGGCTGGTCCGTGCCCTGCGCGACGCCGGGACGATGAACCCGGTGATCATGCTCGACGAGGTCGACAAGGTCGGCGCCGACTGGCGTGGCGACCCGTCGGCGGCCCTGCTGGAGGTCCTGGACCCGGCGCAGAACCACTCGTTCCGCGACCACTACCTCGACCTGGAGCTGGACCTGTCCGGCGTGATGTTCATCGCCACCGCCAACGTGGCCGACACCATCCCCGGTCCGCTGCTCGACCGTATGGAGGTCATCCGCTTCGACGGCTACACCACCTCTGAGAAGGTGGCGATCGCCCGCGGCTACCTGTGGCCGCGCCAGTTGGAGCGCAACGGCCTGCGGCCCGAGGAGGTCGACATCTCCGACGCCATCCTGGAGACGGTGACCACCGAGTACACGCGCGAGGCCGGCGTCCGCCAGCTGGAGCGCGACCTCGGCACCCTCCTGCGCAAGACCGCCACGAAGATCGCGTCCGGCAAGGCAACCGCGCCGGTGACGATCGACCTGGACGCGGTCCGCGACGCCCTCGGGCGCCAGCGCCACTTCCAGGAGTCGGCGATCCGTACGGCGGTGCCCGGTGTGGCCACCGGCCTGGCGGTGACCGGCGCCGGCGGCGACGTCCTGTTCGTCGAGGCGACCGGAATGCCGGGCAAGCCTGGGCTGACGCTGACCGGGCAGCTGGGCGACGTGATGAAGGAGTCGGCGCAGATCGCGCTCTCCTACGTCCGTGGCCACGCGGCCGACCTCAACATCAACCCCGCCCAGTTCGAGGACGAGGCGTTCCACGTCCACGTCCCGGCCGGTGCCATCCCCAAGGACGGCCCCAGCGCCGGCGTCACGATGGTGACCGCGCTCACCTCGCTGCTCTCGGAGCGGCCGGTGAAGCACACCGTCGGGATGACCGGCGAGGTGACGCTCCAGGGACGGGTGCTGCCGATCGGCGGGCTCAAGCAGAAGGTGCTGGCAGCCCACGCGGCGGGTCTGACCGATGTCGTGCTCCCGGAGCGCAACCGCGGCGACCTGGATGACGTGCCTCAGGAGGTGCGCGACCAGATGACGTTCCACTTCGCGATGACCATCGACGAGGTGCTCAACGTGGCGCTGGAGCCGGCGCCGCAGCACGCGACCGCGTAAGCGGCGCAACCGCAGACAAACGCATAGCCGAGCGAAGGGCGTCGACCGCACACGGTCGGCGCCCTTTTCTTCGTCACGGGGCCGGCGGTCGCCGCAGTAGTAGGTTGACGCGTATGACCACGATCACCCCCTCCCAAGAACAGCAGGTCGTCGACCAGGTTCCCAAGCAGCTCTACATCGCCGGCGAGTGGCGCGACGGCGCCAAGGGCACCCTCAGCGTCGAGGACCCGTCCACCGAGGAGCCGCTGTGCGACGTCGCCGACGCGTCGGTGGACGACGCCAAGGCCGCACTGGACGCCGCCGTCGACGCCGGTCCCGAGTTTGCCGCCATGGCGCCGCGCGAGCGCGGCGAGATCCTGCGCCGCGCCTTCGAGATGATCACCGCGCGCAAGGATGAGCTGGCCCTCCTCATGACATTGGAGATGGGCAAGACGATCAAGGAGTCGCTGGGCGAGATCGCCTACGCGGCCGAGTTCTTCCGCTGGTTCTCGGAGGAGGCGGTCCGCGTCGACGGCCGCTACGCAGTCGCCTCCAACGGCGCGGGGCGCATCCTGACGATGAAGCAGCCCGTCGGGCCGTGCCTGATGATCACCCCCTGGAACTTCCCGCTGGCGATGGGCACGCGGAAGATCGGCCCGGCAGTCGCGGCCGGCTGCACGATGGTGGTCAAGCCCGCACAGCAGACGCCGCTGTCGATGCTGGCGCTGGCCAAGATCCTGGAGGAGGCCGGCCTGCCCGGGGGCGTGCTCAACCTCATCACCGCGTCGTCGTCGGGCGAGACGATGAGCCCGTTGATCGCCGACCAGCGCCTGCGCAAGATGTCCTTCACCGGCTCCACCGAGGTGGGCCGACGGCTCATGGCCCAGGCCTCTGACACGCTGCTGCGCCTGTCGATGGAGCTCGGCGGCAACGCGCCGTTCATCGTCTTCGAGGACGCCGACATCGATGCCGCGGTGGCCGGGGCGATGCTGGCCAAGATGCGCAACATGGGCGAGGCGTGCACCTCGGCCAACCGCTTCCACGTCGCCGGCGCCGTCGCCGATCAGTTCGCCTCCAAGCTGGCGGAGAAGATGGGCGCGCTCACGCTCGGCCGAGGCGTGGAGGAGGGCACCGACGTGGGCCCACTCATCGATGACAGCCAGCGGGGGAAGGTGTCAGACCTCGTCGAGGACGCGATCGGCCGGGGGGCCACGGCGGTGGTCGGCGGCCACAAGCGCGACGGCGCGGGCTACTTCTACCAGCCGACCGTCCTCACCGACATCCCCGACGACGCCGAGCTCCTGCAGGAGGAGATCTTCGGCCCCGTCGCCCCGGTCAAGGGCTTCACCGACGAGGACGAGGCGATCGCCGCGGCCAACAACACCGAGTACGGCCTGGTGGCCTACGTCTTCACCAACGACCTCAAGCGCGCCCTGCGCGTGTGCGAGAGGCTCGAGACCGGGATGATCGGCCTCAACCAGGGCATCGTCTCCAACGCCCAGGCGCCGTTCGGCGGCGTCAAGCAGTCGGGCTTCGGGCGCGAGGGCGGGTATGAGGGGATTGAGGAGTACCTCGAGACCAAGTACGTCGCCGTCAACCTGTAATGGCCCAGTGGGCGGGCGAACTGACGGCACTACCCTGTGGGCATGAACGCTCGGGCGGCGTCGGACCAGTGGCGACTGGCGGTTCGGCTGAGCGTCGCCGCGCTCGTGTGGTCGCTCGGGTTGTTGGTGGCGGCGCTGATCGCGCCGGTGTACTCGACGTCCTCCACGTCGGATGTCAACGGCGTGACCCTCGGCAATGCGACCCTGGTCCAGGTGAACGGCGCGTGGGTCCTGATCCTGGTCGGAATCCCCGCCGCGATGTCCGCCGTCGTCATCGTGGCGCTGCGCGCGCGGCGCTCCGGCGCACGCTGGGGCGCGCCGCTGGCCTGGACGGCGATCGCCCTGCTGACGGCGGAGGCGCTGGTGGGCTTCATGACGATCGGGCTGTTCATCGTGCCGGCGATCGTCCTCCTGGTCGTCGCTGCGCGCCGCGCACCGGGCGCGGGTGCAGGGGCGGGAACGAGGGGTTCGCGGAGTCCCGCCGCGAACCCAAGTTCGTCGCCGTCAACCCCCGAGGCCCGATAGCCCGCCGGGCCGGTGGCGAGGGCCGGACGCGTCAACACAACGCGTCCGGCACATCGCTCGTCTTGCTCAGTGCCCGCTGAGGGCCCGCACGAAGTTGGCGCCCGGCGAACCGAGCCCCGTCATGTTGTCGTAGCCGCGCGTGGCGTGGAGGGCCACCTGCCGCGTGGTGCAGACGCCCTTGGGGGTGCAGAACTGCTCCGGGCCCTCGTAACCGATGATCCGGTGCGTGTACAGCAGTCCGTCCGTGTTGTCGACCGAGTTGGCGAAGTCCGACCGAGACTGATCCTGGTTCCCGGCCGGCCCGATGTCGAACAGAGCCGACGGCTTCCCGGACAGCGAGTACAGCGCCGGGTTGACGAACCCGAGCGAGGAGCCGCGAGCCTGATCGGCCCGGGCCACCACGCCCGCCAGCAGCGGTGACGCCACGCTTGTGCCGCCGATCCGATACTGGTCGTAGTAGACGCCGTCGGGGAACTGCTGCGTCTGCCCCACCAGCATCCCGGTGCCGGGGTCACCCTCCATCGAGATGTCGGGCACCACGCGCATCGGCGTGTTGCCGTTGACCTCGGACAGCGAGTTCGGAACGACGCCCTGCTGGTAGGACGGCTGCGGGTAGACGACACTGGTGCCGCCGCCGGACCCGCCATCCAGCGCGAGGTCGATCGGCAGCCACTGGCCCTCCTGCGCCGTGGTGCACCCGCCCTCGGACACGAGCGTGTCGTTGCAGAGGAAGCTGCGGGCCGTGGACCAGCCGAACTCGCCGAGCCGCTGACCGGACTGGCCGACCTGGAGGGTCGTGCCGCCGACGGCGGTGGCGTAGGGGCTGGACGCCGGGTAGTCGGCCGCCACCTGGCCGATGGTGGTGAACTCGTCGCCGTTGTCGCCGCTGGAGAACGCCACGGTGACGCCGGTGGCCGCCGCCATCAGCAGGATGGAGTCGGTCGCCTGGCGATCGCCCGCGGTGTCGAGCGCGTCTCCGCCATCGTCACCGTAGGAGTTGCTGATGACCTGGGCCGAGTGCTGGTCGATCACGTTGCGCAGCGCCTTGTTGAGCGCCGTCGAGTCGCAGTTCTTGGCCGCCGCGGCCAGGACCGTGGCGCCAGGGGCCACGTTGTGTACCGCCTCCACGTCGAGGGTCTGCTCCCCGAACCAATCGGAAGCGTCGCACTTGTTGGGGCCGCCCTTGTTGAAGTTGGCCGGAGCCTGCGTCTCGAACTGACCCGCATTGAACGGGTTACCCGGGTCGTTGATCTGCGCGAACCGGTGCGCATCGGCGAACAGCGTCGGCGACAGGTACGCGTCGACCACCGCCACGGTGACCCCGCGTCCGGTGTTGGAGTCGTTGAGGCCATAGGCGCTGCGGAACTGCGGCCCGGTGTACCCACAGACCACCCACGGCGGTTTGGCCTGACCCCCGGGGAACTGGGGCAGTGTCGTGTCGAAGATCTGGTTGTAGTACTGGCCGCACGGCGGCGCGACCCGGAAGCCGGCCTCGGGCGGGAACGGCGGCTGGTTGGGATTCCCCGCGGCCGGCGTCGTGCTGGAGGTGGTGCTCGGGCCCCCGACGGTGTTGTCGGGCTTCTCCAGGGTGTCGCTCACGCCCGCCACGCCACCGACGATGCCGGCGATGTTGGACGGGACCGACAGATTCTGGTCGGCGAGCACGAGCGACTGGCCGTCAACCTGGTGCGTCGACAGCGAGGTCCCGAATGCCTGCTCGACCTGCGCCGCGGTGCCCGAGGCCTCGACGGCCATCCGGTCGGCTGACACGCTGTTGACCGTGAACCCGCTCTGGGTCAGGAACTGCTTGACCTGGTCGACATCAGCGGCCGACGGCGAGAACCGCGCTTCCCACTGCGCGGGCGTCAGGAATGTGCCGTAGGAGGCGTTGCCGGGGGTCGAGACGGCGCGGGCGAAGGACTCGGCGCCCGCCTCATCGGCCAGTTTGAGCTCCACCTCGAAGTTCATCTGGGTCCCGGAGGCAACGGATCCGGTTCGCGGGGTTGTGGCCGCCGCGGGCGACTCGGAGTTGCGCAGCGTGACCTTGGCCGGCGTGGCGGCCGTGGCCACAGATGCGCTCGCTACAGCCAGAGCAGCAGCTCCAGCGGCGGCGAGAGCAGGTAACCGTCGTCGGTTCATGTTCCCTCCCCAGGGCGTGGGTTGTCCGGTTCCCGACGGTCGAACCTATCGGACCAGTCAACCCACTCGCGCCAGGTGCGCTGCGGCAATGGCCAACCCAACTGGACCGGCTGCGGCCCGGCGATCGCCAACCCAACCGCACCCGGTGCGGCGCGCCGATTGTGGGTGCTCTGACAACGATCGTTCGCATGGCGCACAAATGTTCGAAATTGTGAGTATTGGGTATGTGGGGGCTTAGAGGTGTGGATACCCCGGCTGGGGTGAGCGGCGCGTGCTCGTGGTCGCCGCTGGGGGCCAGCCGACCAAGGGGGCTCCCAGCGGGACGGGCGTGCGGACCCGCGGGACGCGCGGCGGAAAGCGCACGAGGGGTCTCCCAGCCTGAGCGCCACGACGCCCCGCGTACCTGCCCGCACGCGTTCCTCGCCCTGTACCCTCAAGCAAACGCATGGCCTATGCACAAGAGAGACCGGGGATGTCGGGGATCAACGAGCACGCGTCCGCGCTCGCCTCGGAGTGGCGGCGGTTCACCCGAGCGGCGACGTTCGTCGCGCTGCTGACCGCGCCCGCGTTCTTCCTCGTCCTCTTTGACTCCAACCACTGGAGCCTCGCTGTCTCACTGATCGTCACGGCCCTGGCCGTGGTGACGTTCCGCGGACTGGTGGAGGTGCTGGCGCGCAAGCTCATCCCCTCCCCCGCCCTGTACGGCGCCGACATGTCGCTCAAGGAGGACGACATCGTCGCCCGGCGCCGCTACTGGTACTGGCGCGGGAAGTTCCGGCGGCTGCCGATCTACGCGCTGATCATCATCGCGCTGCTGGCCCTGTGCCAGGTGTTCTTCCGCTTCGCCGGCGTCAGCGCCCCGTTCTTCAACCCGTTCGAGGGGCTGCGCCAGATCTTCCCGCCCGACACGCTGCCCCAGCTCGGGCTCGTCTTCGTGCAGCTGCCGCTGCTGTTCTTCGTCAACTTCGCGATCTTCTTCGGGCCGTTCCTGTTCTTCGCGGTGCGCCAGATCCGCGGCTACGAGCCCGGCGACGCGAGCTGGGGGGTGCGGATCGACGACGTCCGCGGCCAGGCCGAGGCCAAGGAGGAGATCACGCGCGTCATCTCCCTCTGGCAGTCGGGCGAGGCGTTCGAGAAGGCCGGCGGCAAGCGCGAGCGCGGCCTCCTGTTCCTCGGCGCGCCGGGCACCGGCAAGACGATGATCTCCAAGGCCATCGCCACCAACTTCAACTGCCCGTTCGTGACCATCCCGGGGTCGGGCTTCGCCGGGATGTTCATCGGGATGGACGCCATCACCGTCCAGTTCCTCGCGCGCAAAGCCCGCAAGCTGGCGGCCAAGTGGGGCGGCCAGTGCATCGTCTTCATCGACGAGATCGATGCCGTGGGCATGCGCCGCCAGGCGCTGGGCAGCGGTATGGCCCCGCCGGCCGCGGCGTCGGCCGCGTCGTCGATCCACGACCACTGCTTCTTCGGCCCCAACGGCGCCATCACCGCGTCAGGCGACGTGATCATCGAGTCACGCGAGTGGCGGGAGCGGCTGTTCGCGGCCCGCGCCGAGCAGACCACCGGACCGACGACCGTCGCCCAGCGCATCAACGAGCGGATCCTCCGCTACTACCCCGGCTTCGGCATGGGCGGCGGCCAGGGCGGCGGCCAGGCGCTCAACCAGCTGCTGGTGGTGATGGACGGCATCGACGAGCCGCCGCTGATGCGCAAGTTCTTCACCAACCGCCTCAACACGTTTCTCGACGCGATGTTCATTGTCCCGAGCAAGATCGGGAAGCTGCGGCTGCGGCTCGCCCCGCCCAAGCCGCGCTCGGAGCAGATCTACTTCATCGGCGCCTGCAACGTCCCGATCGAGGTCCTGGATCCCGCGCTCACCCGCCCGGGCCGCATGGGACGGCACATCTGGTTCCGCACCCCCACCAAGGACGACCGCCTGGACATCCTGGACCTGTACCTGGGCAAGGTCGACCACGAGCCCGACCTGGACACCGACCGCCGTCGCGACGAACTGGCCCGCATCACCAACGGCTACTCGCCCTCGATGATCGAGCAGTGCTGCTCGATGGCCCTGACCATCGCCCACACCGAGGGCCGCCGCGAGTTCGCGTGGCGCGACATCGTCGAGGCGATGACCACGGTGGAGACCGGTACCGCCCAGAACATCGAGTACATCCAGGACGAGACGCGCGCCGTCGCCATCCACGAGGCCGGGCACGCAGCGGCGAGCCACGTCTACCTCGGCAAGGATGTGGAGTCCACGCGCCTCTCCATCCGCAAGCGGGGCGGCTCGCTGGGTCACCACATGAGCCTCGAGAAGGAAGAGCGCTTCAGTCACTTCCGCAGCTACTTCCTGGGCCGCCTGATCGTGGTCCTCGGCGCGATGGCGGCGGAGCACGTCTTCTATAAGGAGAACTCAGCCGGCGTTGCGGGCGACGTGCAGTCGGCGACGGCGATGGCCGCCGTGATGGTGGGCCAGTTGGCGATGGGGCCCGACCCGGTGACGCTGGGCCTCGGTCCCGGGCCCAAGCGCGGACCGAACGCCGAGGACACCGACGAGGACCTCGTCCGCCGACGGCTCGAGCGCATCGGCACGCAGATCATGAACCGGGCCTCCGGTGGGGGCGCGTTCAACGAGAACCCGATGGGGTCGGTGCTGGGCGACGGCGCCAAGCGCGCCGCCGCGGCTCAGCTGCTGGGCCAGGCGTACGTCACCGCGTATGCGCTCATGGCGTCCAACCGTGATGCACTGGATGCGATCGCCGACGCGTTGGTGGAGCGGAAGGAGCTTCACGGCGACGAGGTGGGAGAGCTCCTGGACAGCGTCCGCCTCAACAAGCCCGAGCTTGACCTCATGAACACCGCCACCTGGCCCGAGCTGTGACCGAGCCCTCCGGAGCCGACCGCTCCGCCGACGACGGTGCCGTCGGCGCGGGCGTCGCGCGGGCATCGCGCAGCGAGTCGCACCGCAGCCGCGAGCACGCGGAGTCGTCCCCCCATTCCGGGCGCTTTCGCACCGTGACCGCGGTGCTGGTGGCACTGGGCATCGGCGCGATCGTGGTCGCCGTGTCCGTCGCCGTCGGCGGCAGGCGGTCGGGCCCGACGGCGGCGAAGTGGTCAGAGTGGCAGCCGCCCGACAGCGGCACCCTCGGCGCCCGTGACATCGCCGACTTCGTGGCGCCCTTCTACCGCATCGACAGCGTCAACCAGCTCGCCGTCGTCACGGTGGTCAACCTCGAGAGCGCGGCCGCCTCGGCCGCCGCCCAGCAGGCCGCCGCCAACGGCACCACCTCCAACGCCACGGGCAGCGGGCTCCAGGTCGCGGTGCGGCCCAGCCCCACCTCCAGCCAGGTGTCCCTGCTGAGCGGCAACACCATCGCCTACAACCTGTGCGGGATCGGCGGCAAGGATTGCGCGATCGGCGTCGGCCAGCCGTCCACCAACCGGCTCCTGCTGCTGCGCCGCGAGGCGCTCGAGCTTGCGCTCTACACCTTCAGGTACATCGGCGGCACTCAGAACGTCGTCGCCATTCTGCCGCCGGGTCACACCGAGGCGTCGGCCACGCTGAGCAAGAAGCCGCCCAGCTCCTCCCGCACGACGACGGCGAAGCCCGTCGACATCGCGGTGCTGTTCGTGCGCCAGGAGCTGTCACCGCTGCTCAAGCACCCGCTGGGGCAGATCCTGCCTGAGCAGACGCCGCCGACGGTGGCCGAGATGCCCCACGCGCCCGAGGCCGGCCTCGTGGATCAGCTCACCGCGCGCGGCCTGTTCTCCGAGCAGCTCCAGCAGGCTCAGGACGGATCGGACCTGATCGTCCTTAATCCGCTTCCGCCTCAGTAGCTCGCTCGTAGCCGGGGCACCGGGCTACCGGCAGGCGCGGGTAGCGGGGGAAGCGATCGGGCTCGTTCTTCGAGCGACGGCACAGCGAGAAGACCGAGCCGCGCGTGTTGCGCACGATCTGCTGGTGACGGCAGCTGTCGCACAACCCCGCGGGCGGTGGCGCCGGGCCGTCGGCACTCATGAGCGCGTGAGCGCCTCCAGCGTGAACACGAGCGACTCGTACGGGCGCCCGGTGACCTGCTGCAGCGCGATCTCGCACGTGCGGTTACTCGACAGGCAGGCATCGAAGGTCCGGCCGTCGAGCTCGGCGGCCGTGTCGGCCACCGCGGCGGCGGGAAGCTCGGGGTGAAGCCAGCCCCGGTCGCCGGCCATCCCGCAGCAGCGCGTCGCGGCCGGCACGACGACCTCGTCGGCAAGACGGCCGGCCACGGCCGCGAGCTTGCCCGACGCGCCGAGATGGCCGGTGGCGCACGTGGGATGGATCACCACTGAGCCCAGCCGCTTGGTGATCTCGAGGCGCTCGAGCAGGTGATCGTGGACCCAGCTCACGGAGTCGATGACCTCCACGCCGTCGAGCGCGAGGTTCTCGCCCAGGCCGAGGCTGCACGAGCTGGCGTCCATGACCACGGGCAGCTCTCCGTCGCCGGTCCAGCGGCGCAGCGCGGCCCCGGTCCGGGCCGCCATCTCGGCGAGACCCTCGGCATAGCCCTTGGAGCTCCACGGCGTGCCGCAGCAGTGGCCGGCCACGTCCGGCGGAATCCACAGCGGCCGCCGCGCGCGCGCCGAGATCGCCACCAGGGCCTCGGGCAGGCTGTGCCGGACAGAGCCGGGGACCGCGCCGTCCGGCCGGCCGAAGATCCGGTTCAGGCACGACGGCAGGTAGACCGCGGCCGCGCCCTCGCGCTGGGTCCGCGGCAGGCGCGCCGGAGCGGGCGGCGGCATCGACCGGCCGCGCGCTCGCGCCACCCGCCGCGCCACCGGCACGCCGGCGCGGGCAACACGCTCGGCCAGGCCATAGCGGCGCGCCAGTTCGAGGGCGATCCGTTCGGCACGGGGGCTGTGCTCGCGCCGCCGCAGGTCCTTGATCAGCGTCCCCGTATCGATGGCCACCGGGCAGGCGGTCATGCAGGAGCCATCGGCGGCGCACGTCTCGATCCCGTCGTACTCGTACTGCTCGCCCAGCGCGACGCGCACCGGCGAGCCGGGCGGCTGGCGCGCCATCTCACGGCGAAGGACGATCCGCTGGCGGGGCGTCGTCGTCACGTTCTGCGACGGGCACACCGCCTCACAGAAGCCGCACTCGATGCACTTGGTGACGCTCTCCTCCACCTCGGGGACGCTCTTGAGGTTGCGCAGGTGCACGCCCGGGTCGCGGTTGAGGACCACGCCGGGAGCGAGGATCCCGGCCGGGTCGGCGAGCCGCTTGACCTCCCACATCAACTCGGTCGCCTCCGGGCCCCATTCGCGCTCGACGAACGGCGCCATGTTGAGCCCGGTGCCGTGCTCGGCCTTGAGCGAGCCGTCGTACTTGTCGACGATGAGCTCGACCATGTCGGCGATGAACGCGTCGTAGCGCTCGTGCTCGCCCTCCTTGCCGAACTCGACGGTGAGGATGAAGTGCAGGTTGCCCGCGGAGGCGTGACCGGCCAGGCCCGGCAGGAAGCCGTGCTTGCCCAGCAGCGCCTGGAGATCCTTGGCGGCCTCGGCGACGCGCGCCGGCGGCACGCAGACGTCCTCGATGAGCATGGTGATCCCGGGCGGGCGCAGCGCGGCCAGCAGTCCCTGCATGCCCTCGCGCACGCGCCACAGCATCTCGATGTCCTCGGCGTCCCGAGAGAACCAGCCCGGGAGGTCGCCGTCGCCCTCGACGGCAACCGGCTCGCGACCGCCGTGAGCGCGGACGATCGCGCCCGCGGCCTCTTCCAGCGGCCCGAGCTCCTCCGGGGTCTCGGCGCGGAACTCGATGAGCAGCGCCGCCGAGGTCGGGGGTAGCTCCTTCCACGCCTCGGGGGTGCCGGGCATGTTGTACGCGGCCGCGATCAGCGTCGGCGCCACCATGAGCTCGGTGGCGGTCGCCCCCGCGTCGACGAGCTCGCCGACAGCGCCCGCGGCGGCGTCGAGGTCCTCGAAGCCGACCAGGGCCAGAGTGGTGTGGCGCCCGAGCGGCACAGTGTCGAACACCGCCTCGGCCACGAAGGCCAGCGTCCCCTCGGAGCCGACGACCAGCCGCCGGAAGATCTCAAGCGGCGTATCGGCGTCCAGGAAGGCGCACAGGCGATACCCGGTCGTGTTCTTGATCTGAAACTTGCGGGCGATGCGCTCCGCGAGCGCGTCGTCTGAGCGGATGCGGTCGCGGATCTGCGCCAGGCCCGCGGCCAGCTCCGGCGCGGCGGCCGCGAACTGCGCCTCGGCGTCGGCGTCGGCCGTGTTGATCACGGAGCCGCTGGCCAGCACCAGCGTCATCGCGCTGACGGTCCGGTAGGAGTCGGCGACGACGCCGCAGCGCATCCCGCCCGAGTTGTTGGCGATCACCCCGCCGACGCAGGCGATGTTGGTGGAGGCGGGATCAGGGCCGATGCGCCGGCCCCGGCGGGCGAGCAGGCGGTTGGCGTGGCCAAGGACCACGCCGGGCTGGGCCCGCAGGCGCGCCCCGTCGTCCTCCACCCGCACTCGGCGCCAGTGGCGGCGAACGTCGACGAGGATCGCATCGGTCTGGCTCTGGCCGTTGAGGCTGGTCCCGCCGGCGCGGAAGGTGACCGGAACGCCGAGCTCGCTGGCGCAGCGCAGGAGCGTGGCCATGTCCTGCACGTCGCGGGGGACCGCCACCGCCTGGGGAATGAGGCGGTAGGGGCTCGCGTCCGAGGCGTAGCGGATGAGGTCGAGCGCCCGGCTGAGGACCCGGTCGGCGCCGAGGGCGGCGACCAATCGGGAACGCAGCGGCTCGGGCGTGCCCGCCGCCACCCAGTCGGGTGCCCGGTCGGGCGCCGGGCCGGGCGGCTCGGGGACGATCGTGGCCGGATCGATCGCGGTGGCGGCCACTACTCCAGCCACATCCCGGAGGCCACCGGGACCTGGATGACGCGAGGGCCGTCACCGGCCGCGATCGAGGCGCGCAGCGCCTCCGTCAGCTCCTCACGCCCACTGACGTCCTGGGCGGGGAGACCGTAGCCCCGCGCCACCGCGGCGACGTCGAGCCCGGGCAGGTCCAGCCCGGGCGCGCCGGTGACCTGCTCGAGCATGGCGAACCACTTGAGGATCATGTATTCGTCGTTGCGCAGGATGAGGAACGTGACCGGCGCCTTGTAGGCCAGAGCACTCCACAGCGCGGTGATCCCGTACTGAGCCGAGCCCTCGCCCAGCACGCACACCACCGGCCGCGCCGGCTGGGCGAGCTGCACGCCGACGGCCGCGGCGATTCCGAAGCCCAGGCCGCCGCTGGCGCAGAAGTAGTAGCTGCCCGGCGTCGAGATGCGCAAGCGGTTGCGCAGCGACAGCGTCGATGACGGCGACTCCAACACGATGATGCCGTCGTCGCTGAAGGCGTCGGCCAGGGCGGCCATCGCCTCTGAGCCGCTCAGGCGATCGGGCGGGTCGGCAGCCGGCGGATCGCCCAGATCGGGGCGCGACTCGGGGGCGTCGCGGGTGGCCTCGGGCACGAGCGCCACCAGCCGCTCGAGCGCCAGCGCGACGTCGCCGACGATGGCCTCCCCCATCGGCGCCCGGGCGGCCTCGCCCGGGTCGCTGGTGATCGCCACTAACTGAGTGTTCTCGCCCAGCAGCGGGCCGGGGATGTAGGGGTAGTACGGGAACACCGACGAGCCGACGACAAGCACGAGGTCGTGGGCCTTCAGGGTCTCCGAGATCGCCCCGATCGCGGGAGGGAGCACGCCGACGAAGTTCGGATGACGCTCGGGGAAGCCCAGCCGGGACCCGCCGGTGGCGGGGCTGGCCCAGACCGGCAGGCGTTGCTTCTCGGCCAGAGCGATGGCGGCGTGCCAACCGCCGGCGGCGTCGATGTCGGGGCCGGCGACCAGGACCGGGGAGAGGGCGCCGGCCACGCGCTCGGCCAGGTCGCTGAGAGCGGCCTCGTCCGGGGCCGTGCGGCCGACCACGCGCCGTGCGATGGCGGCGGCGCTGCGATCCGCGTCGGCCTCGGCGTTCCAGTCGTCCATCGGGATCGACACGAACGCTGGGCCCTTCGGGGGCAGCATCGCGTGATGGATCGCGCGAGCGATCGCGCCGGGGACGTCCTGGGCGCGCGGCGGTTCGTGGCTCCACTTCACGTAGGGCTGCGGGCCGACGGTGGCGTCGCGGTTGGTCAGGTTGGCCTCGATCGTGATCTGAGGACGGACCTGCTGGCCGGCGGTGATCACCAGCGGGGACTTGTTGGCTTGGGCGTTGAAGATCCCGCCGACCGCGTTGCCCACGCCCGGGGCGGTGTGGAGGTTGACGTGCGTGGGGCGGCCGCTGGCCTGCGCGAACCCATCGGCCATGCCCATCACCACCAGCTCCTGGAGGCCGAGCACGTAGGTGAAGTCCTCGGGGAAGTCAGCGAGCATCGGCAGCTCGGTTGAGCCGGGGTTGCCGAAGATCGTCGTCATCCCGTGGGCCCGGAACAGGTCGAACGTGGCTTCACGAACGCTCGTCATCGCACCTCCTCGTGGTGATCGGGGGGACAGTATCGAGGGTCAGAGCCGCGCGAGCGCCTCGCGGCATCAGCCCGACCGGGCAGCCCCCTTGGGCCTCGGGGATGACCTCCACCGGGCGCACCAGCACGTCCACGACATGGACGCCGAGGGCGATCACCCGCATCGGGGCGCTCATGAGTCGCGCTCCTGCAGCGAGCCGTAGCCGCGGGCGGTGACGGCATCGATGAAGTCCTGGGCCTGGCCGGCGTCGAGCGTGCGCGGGCGGCCGATGGCGGCGGCACGCCAGTACAGGCCGCTGGCCCATTCGAGCAGGAGGGCGTTGGAAACCGCGGCATCGAGGTCGGGCCCGATGGCGATCATCCCGTGGTTGGCCATCAGCGCGGCGGCGCGGCCCTCGAGCGCGTCGAGCGTGAGCTCCGCCAGTTCCGGGGTCCCGAAGGTGGCGTACGGCGCCACGCGGATCGGGCCGCCGAGCGCGAGCATCTGGTAGTGGACGAGCGGCAGCTCGTCCAGCACGCAGGCCAGGGCCGTGCCGACCGGGCTGTGGGCATGGACGACGGCGCCGGCCTGGTGACGACGGTAGGCGCCGAGGTGCAGCTCGATCTCCGAGGTCGGCTTCAAGGCACCGCGGACGGTCCTGCCCTCCAGATCGACGATGACGATCTGGCCGGCCTCGAGCTCGGCCAGGACCGCGCCGGTGGGCGTCACGGCGACGAGCTCGCCGGCGCGCGTCGACACGTTGCCGGCGGTGCCCAGCACCAGCCCCTCCGAGGCCAGGCGGCGGGCCGCGGCGGCGACCGCCTCGCGCACGGCGTCAAGCGTTTGCTCGGTCACCGCACCCACGCTAACATGAAGCTGTATTCACTTTCAACTTTTATGGCTCCCCAACTCGACACCCGCCTGCGCAACGTGCCCACCCAGGCGCGCAGCCGCGAGCGGCTGCGCCGGGTGCTGGACGCCGCTGACCAGGTCCTGGCCCGCGACGGCGCCAACGCCTTCACGACTACCCGGATCGCCCGTGTCGCAGGCGTGCCCGTGGGGTCGGTGTACCGCTACTTCCCTGACAAGGAGGCGATCGTCGAGGCGCTGGCCACCCGGTACTGGAGCGAGTTCGCCGACCTCGTCGCCGCAGCGGCCGAGCTCGACGAGCGCTCCCCCATGCCCGACCCCGCCGGCGGCGTGCTCGAGGCGCTGGCGGCGGCCTTCCGCGGGCGGCCGGGTTTCCTCGCGCTGTGGTACGGGGGTCTGCGCACCGAGCGCATCCGCGACGCCACCCGCCCGACCCGCGAGGCGATCGCCGTCTCGGTGGAGCGAATCCTCGCGGTACGCTGGCCGCGGGCATCGGCCCGCGATCGTGCCGCGGCCGCTCGCATGGTGGTGGTGGCCGGAGATGGGCTTCTGCGCGAGGCGTTCCGGACCTCGCGCCGCGGCGACGAGCAGCTGCTGGGCGAGAGCCGCCTGATGCTCGGCGCCTACGTGCGCGCGCGCCTGGGGGACGAGCAGGCGTAGACCGGCGCCAACCCCTCAAGCGACCCTGCGCGGGATGCGCGGGATGCGCGGGCGCCTTACTACAGTAAATGAAGTATGTCTACTTTCTGGCGGCTGCTCGGATTCCTGCGCCCCTACCGCAAGGGGGTCATCTGGTCATTCGTGCTCGCCTTCGGCGCGTTGGGGGCGACCGTCGTGATCCCCACGCTCACCGGCGTCGCCATCAACGCGATCGACAAACACGATCGTCACGAGCTGGTGATCCTGGCCCTGGCGATCACCGCCGCCGGCCTCGTGCGGCTGGTCCTGAGCGTCTACCGGCGCCTCATCGCCGGCGACGTGTCGCTCCGAGTCGAGGTCGACCTGCGCCAGGCGCTCTACGGCCAGCTCCAGCGGCTCGAGCTGGGGTTCTTCGATCGCCAGCAGACGGGCCAGCTCATGTCCCGCGCCACGGTTGACCTGCAGTCCGTGCGCTTCTTCCTGGGCTACGGATTGGTGTTCATCGCGCAGGCGGTGGTCACCATCCTGCTCGCCGCGGTCGCCATGTTCATCCTCCAGCCCGATCTCGCCGCGATCTCGCTGGCGCCGGTGCCGTTCGTGATCCTCATCGCGAACCGCTACGGCCACCGGTCGCGCCCGGCGATGCAGGAGGCCCAGCAGCGGATCGCCGAGCTGACCGCCGACGCGGAGGAGAACGTCTCCGGCGTGCGCGTCGTCAAGGCGTTCGCCCAGGAGGAGCGCCAGCTCGAGCGCTTCCGTCACACCGTCCAGCGGGTCTTTGATCAGCAGATGGTCGCCACGCGCATCCAGGCGCTCTTCAACCCACTGCTCAGCTTCCTGCCCAACCTCGGCCTCGCCGCGATCCTCCTGTTCGGCGGGCGCCGGGTGATCGACGGCTCGCTCTCGTTGGGTGCGTTCACGGCGTTCTACGCCTACCTGCTCATGCTCATCTCCCCGATGCGCACGCTCGGATACATGCTCGGCGCCTCGCAGCGCTCGACGGCCTCGGGCGCGCGCATCTTCCAGGTGCTCGACCGCGAGCCCCGGATCGAGTCCGCGCCCGGCGCCCCGGCGCTCCCCGACGGCGGGGGTCACGTGTCACTCCGCGGCGTCGGGCTCACCTTCGAGGGCGCGACGCAGCCGGCGCTGAGCGACATCGACCTCGACGTCCCCGCCGGCCAGGTGGTGGCGCTCGTCGGTGCCATGGGCTCGGGTAAATCGGCGCTGGTGTCGCTGCTGCCCCGCCTGTACGACGTCAGCACCGGCGCGGTGGAGATCGACGGTGCCGACGTGCGCTCGGTGGAGGTGCACAGCCTGCGCCGGGCGATCGCCGTCGTCAACGACGACCCCTTCCTGTTCAGCGCCACGATCCACGACAACATCGCCTACGCCCGCGCCGACGCCACCCGCGAGGAGGTCCAGCGCGCGGCCGTCGCGGCGCAGGCCGACGGGTTCATCTCCCGCCTGCCCGACGGCTATGACACTCGCGTCGGTGAGCGCGGCCTCACCCTGTCGGGCGGCCAGCGCCAGCGGATCGCGATCGCCCGCGCGATCCTGGCTGATCCCCGGATCCTCATCCTCGACGACGCAACCTCGTCGGTGGACACCTCCACCGAGGGCGCGATCAAGCGCGCTCTGGGCGACGTGCTCAACGGGCGCACGACGTTCGTCATCGCCCACAGGCTGTCGACGATCTCGCTGGCCGACCGCATCGTCGTGCTCGAGGCCGGGCGAGTCGTGGCCGACGGCGCCCACGACGAGCTGCTGACGCAGTCCGAGCTGTACCGCGAGATCGTCGAGAAGGGCCTTCCGGACCAGGTCTTCCTCACGCGCAAGCCCGCCGAGCCCGAGGTGGCGGGCCTGTGAGCGCCGCCACCAACCTCCGCACGGAGCTGCGCCGCCGCCTTCAGGAGACCGGCGGGCGCGGGCGCAAGCTGCGCGGGCTGGCCGAGATCCTGGCCCCGTACCGCTGGCGCGTCCTGGCGATGTTCATCGCGCTGGTCGCCGCCACGGCCGCGGCGCTGGCCCCGGCCCCGCTGGCCAAGTTGGCGATCGACCAGGGCATCCGCCAACACGACACCGGGGCGCTGGACCTGATCGTGATCGTGTTCCTGGCCTCAGCGGTCATCTACGGCGTGGCCACCTACGCCCAGACCTACCTCGTCGGCTGGGTGGGCCAGCGCGCGCTCCAGGACCTTCGGCTCAAGCTGTTCGCCCACATGCAGTCGCTGTCGATCGGCTTCTATTCGCGCAACCGGGCGGGCGTGCTCATCAGCCGCATGACCAACGACGTCGAGGCACTCGACCAGCTCGTCGAGGACGGTCTGGCCACGCTCATCCAGTCAAGCCTCACCCTGCTGGGCGTGGTCGTGATCCTGCTCGTGCTCGACTTCCACCTCGCGCTGCTCACCTTCATCGCCCTGCCCATCCTCGGTCTCGGGGCGCTGGCCTTCCGGATCGCGTCGGCCGACGCCTACCGGCTCACGCGCGAGAAGATCGCGGGCATCACCGGCTATCTGCAGGAGACCCTGTCGGGGATCCGTGTGGTCCGCGCGTTCGGGCAGGAGCGCCGCCACATCGCCCAGTTCAAGGCGCTCAACGAGGAGAACCGCCGGGCCAACTGGACCACGGTCAGGCTCAACGCCGCCTACTTCCCCGGCGTGGAGCTCCTCTCGGCCCTGGTCACGGTGGAGATCCTCCTCATCGGCGGCATCGAGGCGCTCAACGGCAACACGTCGACCGGCGTCGTCTTCGGCTTCATCGCCGCGCTCAACAACTTTTTCGACCCGATTCAGCAGCTCTCCCAGCTCTACACGACCTACCAGTCCGGCATGGCGGCCCTGGACAAGATCTTCTCGCTGCTCGACGAGAAGCCCGAGATCGTCGATGCCCCCGACGCGACCGAGCTCGGTCAGATCCGCGGCGAGGTGATCTTCGACCAGGTCTCCTTCCGCTATGGATCGGACGCGGACGGGGCGTGGGCGCTGCGCGACATCGACCTGGCGATCGCCCCTGGCCAGACCGTCGCGCTCGTGGGTGAGACCGGCGCCGGAAAGTCGACGTTCGCCAAGCTCGTGGCTCGCTTCTATGACCCCACCGAGGGCGCCGTGCTCGTCGACGGCCACGACCTGCGCAGCGTCACTTCCCACTCGCTGCGCTCCCAGATGGGGATGGTGCCCCAGGAGGGCTTCCTGTTCAGCGGCACAGTGCGCGAGAACCTGTCGTTCGGCCGCCTGGACGCCACCGAGGAGCAGCTGCGCGACGCGGCCCACGCGGTCGGCGCCGACGACTTCATCATGGCGTTGCCCCAGGGCTACGACACCCAGGTGGGCGAGCGCGGAGTCCAGCTCTCCGCCGGCCAGCGCCAGCTCGTCGCCTTCGCGCGGGCGCTGGTGGCCGACCCGCGGATCCTCGTTCTCGACGAGGCCACGGCCAACGTCGACGTGCACACCGAGAGCCTCATCGAGGAGGGCCTGCGGCGCCTCGTGGCCGGACGCACGGCGATCGTCATCGCCCACCGGCTGTCGACGATCCAGCACGCCAATCGGATCCTGGTGATGGAGTACGGCCAGATCGTCGAGCAGGGAACCCACGACGAGCTGCTGGCCGCGGAGGGGCGCTACTGGCAGCTCTACCGCGACTGGGCCGAGCACGCCGCCGCCTGACACGGCGGGATTGGCGCCCGACCACCCGACGCGGCACACTGGAGACATGGCGATCACCGTCACCGCCCTCGCCGTCACCCCGGTCAAGGGGATGCGGCTGCGTGCCGTCGACGCGGTGCAGCTCAGCGAGTCGGGCGCGCGCGGGAACCGCGCCTTCTACGTGATCGACGAGAAGCGCCGGCTCATGAACGGCAAGGGGTCCGGGAGCATGCAGGCCGTCGTCCCCGACTACGACGTCGACGCCGGCGAGCTCACGTTCGCGTTCCCCTCGGGCGAGGTGGTGGGCGGACACGTCGAGTACGGCGACGAGATCCAGACCAACTTCTTCGGCTCCATCTACTTCGCCAAAGAGCTCGTGGGACCGTGGGCGGAGCCGCTGTCGGAGTTCATGGGGCGTCCGGTGCGACTGGTGGCGCCGGAGATCGGCACCGACCGCGGGCGTGCCGGGTCGGTGTCGCTGATGTCCCGCGCCTCGCTGCGCCAGCTCGCCGAGGTGGCCGGGTCAGAGCCCGTGGACGGACGCAGGTTTCGCATGCTGATCGAAGTCGACGGGGTCGACGCGCACGCCGAGGACGACTGGGTCCGCCACAAGGTGCGCATCGGCTCGGCCCTGGTGGAGTGGCACGGCCACGTGGGACGGTGCGCCACCACCACGCGTGACCCCGACAGCGGCGAGGTCACCTTCCCCACGCTGCACGTGCTCGCCGCCTACCGCAAGGAGCACCCGAGCGAGGAGCCGCTGCCGTTCGGGATCTACGGCGAGGTGCTGGAGAGCGGCCGGGTCCAGGTAGGCGACGAGGTCGCGGTGCAGCGCTGATGAGCTCCTCCGAGCAGCGTGTCGCCGTGGAGGTCTCCGACCACGTTGCCGTGGTCACGCTGACGCGACCGGACAAGCACAACGCGCTCGACGTGGCGATGTTCGAGCAGATCACCGGCGCCGCCGATCGCCTGGCCTCGGAGGCCGGCGTACGAGCGATCGTGCTCCACGGCGAGGGGCCGAGCTTCTGCAGCGGCCTGGACGTGGTCAGCATCATGGCCGCCGGCAACGGCCTCGACGGCCTGGTGGACCGCGTCCGCGGCGAGGTGCCCAACTGGTTTCAGCGGGCCGCTCACGCCTGGCTCGAGCTCCCGATGCCGGTGATCGCCGCTCTGCACGGCAACTGCTTCGGCGGCGGCCTGCAGATCGCGCTGGGCGCCGACATCCGAATCGCCGCGCCCAGCACCCGCCTGTCGGTGATGGAGGTCAAGTGGGGCCTGGTCCCCGACATGTCGATAACCCGCACGCTGCCCCGGCTGGTGGGCATCGACGTGGCCAAGGAGCTGACGTTCACCGGCCGCGTGTTCGACGGCGCCGAGGCGGCAGCGCTGGGCGTGGTCACCCGCGGGGCCGACGATCCACTGGCCGCGGCGCGCGAGCTCGCCGCTGAGATCGCCGCGCGCTCGCCTGACGCCGTGCGCGCGGCCAAGCGCCTCTATGACGAGTCCTGGACCGGCGACGCTCAGCGGACGCTGGCGCTCGAGGCCGAGCTTCAGCTCGGGCTGATCGGCTCGCCCAATCAGCTCGCGGCCGTGGCCGCCGGGTTCGCCAAGGAGCCCGCCGAGTTCGTCGACCCCTGATCGCCGGCCGGGCCGCCGCGATCGAGGATGACGCGCAGGACCGCCTCGAGCGCGCGCTCGGGGTCGGGGACCATCGCGGCGGCACGCCAGCCGACGTGGGCGTCGGGCCGGACCAGCACGCAGCCGTCCTCGCCGACCTCGCGCAGGCGGGCCCAGTCGTCGTAGAGGTCGATGTACCTGCGGCCGGGACCGATCACCTGGGCGGCGATCTCGATCCCGAGACTGACGGCGACCGCCTGCGCGGCGTCGGCCCAGGGCCCCCCGGAGACGCCGGTGAGCAGGGAGAAGCGGCCCTTGCCGACAAGGTCGTGCGTCGACACCTTGTGGCCGTCGTCCCCCAGCCAGCAGTGGGGCAGGCGGGCCCCGGGCCACGTGGTCGGGTGGTAGTAGAGCTCGGGATCGCGGGTGTACCCGGGTTCCGGGGTCCCGTCGCTGACGACGGCGCCGGACCGGTAACGCTGGCCCATCTCGACGCCGTGGGCGTTGAACTCGTAGTCCTTGAGCTCGAGTGCCGCCTTGAGCTTCTCGCGCCGGGCCGCGCCCTCGGCGCTGTCGTCGGCGCGCGCCCGCATCCGCTCGTTCATCACGTCGGGGTCGCTGGTGTCCGTGATGCCCAGCGCCTCGAAGATGGGGCCGAACTCCTCGATCGACTTGTTGGCGCGCAACACGATCTGCCTGCCGATCGGCGAGCGCTCCGGGTCGTAGCTGTCCAGCAGGGCCGGGCCGGCCTGACCGCGCAACACGAAGGCCAGCTTCCAACACAGGTTGTAGGCATCCTGGGCCGAGGTGTTCGAGCCCAGCCCGTTCGACGGCGGATGGCGGTGCACGGCATCGCCCATGCAGAAGACCCGGCCGGCGCGGTAGCGGGTCGCGTACCACTTGTTGTTGCCCCACAGCGATGTGGAGCGGATCGTGATCGGCACCGTGTCGTCGCCGATGAGGTTGTGGGCGATCGCGGTGGCTGCCTCGTCGTCGAGCTCCGGCGGGGGCTCTGAGATGTCATAGCCCCACACGATCAGCCACTCGTTCCAGGTCCGCACCATGCGCACCAGCCCCAGGCCGATGCCGCCGATGTCCGAGCCGGGCTGGAGGACCCAGTAGAGGACGCTCGGCCGGTGGGCCACCTTGGCGCTCAGATCGGCGGAGAACACGATGTTCATCGATCCGGCCACGTCCATCTGACCCTCGAAGGGCAGGTCGACATCGCGCGCGATCTGGCTGCGACCGCCGTCGGCGCCGATCACATACTTGGCGACGATCGTGTACTCGCTGCCCGAGACGCGATCGCGCACCCGCACCTCGACGTCGTCCTCGCCCTGGGTCAGACCCAGGTACTCGGTGTCGAAGCGGATCCGCGAGCCGCGCTCGGCGGCGTGCCCGACGAGGATCGGCTCCAGCAGCGTTTGGGGCAGATCGCAGTGCGTGCAGGGGCTGGCCAGCGTGTAGTCGGCCTGCCGGGCCGGGTGGGTCCCCCACGTCCGCACCCGGCCGATCTCGTCGCCGGACAGGCTGGTGCAGAAGACGGTGTCCCCCATCAGGTGCTGTGGGGTCCCGTTGGCCTTGATCTCGTCCTCGATCCCCAGATCGCGAAAGACCTCGACGGTGCGCTGGTTGGTGATATGGGCGCGGGGTGTGTTGGCGGTCCAGCGATATTTCGTCACCACCATGTGCTCGACGCCGAGCGTGGCCAGGGCGAGCGCGGCGGTCGCCCCCGCCGGCCCGGTGCCCACGACGAGCACGTCGGTGTGGATCGCATCGGTCATCGGGTTGGGGCAAAACCTCTCATACCTCGAGCCCTGTGTGCAATCGGCAACCTCGCCACTGCGCCTCCCGGCAACCTGCCGTGCGCGGATTTACTGGCGAGGAGGCGTCGAGGTGGTAACAATGCGCCGGACATGCTTGGCCCCGTTGGAAAGGACAACGCCTGATGCCTACCGGAATCGGACAGCGGATTCGCCGCCGGGAGGACCCGCGCTTCCTCCTGGGGCGGGGCCGGTACGTCGACGACACCCGTATCGAGAACGCCCTCCATGTGACCTTCGTGCGCTCATTTGTGGCCCACGGGACGATCGCCGCCATCGACGTCGAGGAAGCGCGCGCGCTCCCGGGCGTCCAGGTCTTCACCGCGGCGGACCTGGGTCTGCACCCAAGCCCGCCCCCGCCGATGCTCCAGGTCCACGAGAGCATGTTCCGAGCCCCCATGGCGTCTGACCGGGTGCGCTACGTCGGCGAGATCGTCGCCGCGGTCGTGGCCGAGTCGCGGGAGGCGTCGGTCGATGCCGCCGCCCTGGTGGTCGTCGACTACGACGCCCTCCCCGCGGTCACCGACATCCGCGAGGTGGTCAAGGACGAGGTCCTCCTGTTCGAGCCGTCGGGCTCCAACACGTGCCTGCGCATCCCGGGCGCCGGCGACGAGACGCTGTTCGACGGATGTGACGTGATCATCACCGGCTCCAACGAGAGCCCCCGCCTGCTCGCCCTGCCGATCGAGCCCCGCTCGACCGTCGCGGAGTTCGAGGACGGCAAGCTGACCATCCACCTCTCGACCCAGACCCCGCATCAGGACAAGGCCGGTATCGCCGCCACCCTCGGGCTCGAGCCCGACCAGGTCCGCGTCATCGCCCCCGACGTCGGCGGTGGCTTCGGCGGCAAGGGCTTCGACGTCGAGGACATCCTCATGGGCGCCCTGGCACGTGCGACCGGCCGGCCCTGCCGCTGGACCGAGACGCGTTCGGAGCACATGGTGGCGATGCACCACGGCCGCGCGCAGTGGGCCGACTTCGAGCTCGGCGGCACCAAGGATGGGACGTTCAAGGCCCTTCGGGTCAAGCTGCTCCAGGACGCCGGGGCCTATCCGGGCATCGGCGCGTTCCTGGCCGTGCTTACCCAGATGATGTCCAGCGGCGTCTACGACATCCCCAAGATCGAGGTCGACATCACCGCGGTCGTCTCCAACTCGACCCCGATCGGCCCCGTGCGCGGCGCCGGGCGG
The DNA here is from genome assembly GCA_963850325.1 of uncultured Actinomycetota bacterium. Classification (GTDB taxonomy): domain Bacteria; phylum Actinomycetota; class Thermoleophilia; order Solirubrobacterales; family Solirubrobacteraceae; genus Palsa-465. The sequence continues at coordinate 242,204 of CAWKLB010000008.1, read as the reverse complement.
CCGGAAGCCACCCAGATGATCGAGAGAGCGGTCGACATGTACGCGGCCGAGATCGGGATGGATCCCGCCGAACTGCGGCGGCGCAACTTCATCGCCAACGAGAAGTTCCCCATCCAGACGGCCGCCGGCGCCACCTACGACATCGGCGACTACGGGGGTGCGCTGGAGCGCGCGCTCGAGCACGCCGGCTACGAGGACCTGCGCCGCGATCAGGAGCAGCGCCGGGCCAACGACGCCGGGACGCTCCTCGGCATCGGCATCAGCGTCTACGTGGAGATCACCAACGGCATCGGCGAGGGCGAGTTCGGCGCCGTCGAGATCACCGAGGATGGAGGCGCGATCGTCCGCACCGGGTCGTTCTCCCACGGCCAGGGCCATGAGACGACGTTCGCCCAGATCGTGTCCGAGCGCACCGGCATCGACCTGGACAAGATCCAGGTGGTCGCCGGCGACACCGACCGAGTGCCGCGCGGCACCGGCACCTACGGCTCGAAGTCCACCCAGATCGGAGGGGCCGCCGCCGGCCAGGCCTCGGAGATCCTCGTCGACCGCGCTAAGGAGCTCGCCGCCGACGCGTTGGAGGCCAGCCCCGAGGACATGGTCCTCGATCTGGACAACGGGTCCTTCCACGTTGCCGGGTCCTCCCAGCCCTCGCTGGGGTGGAGCGAGCTGGCCGGGCGACTGCTCGAGGACGGCCGCCTCGCCGAGCTCAGCGCGGAGACCGACTTCAAGCCCGACCAGCCGACGTTCCCGTTCGGCGCCCACGTGGCGGTGGTCGAGGTCGACGCCGAGACCGGCGCCGTCCGTCTGATCCGCATGATCGCCTGCGACGACGCCGGCCGGATCATCAACCCGCTCGTCGCCGACGGTCAGGTCCACGGCGGGCTGGCCGCCGGCATCGCCCAGGCGTTGTACGAGGAGGTCCGCTACGACTCCGAGGGCAACCCCCAGCACGGCAACCTGGTGACCTACTGCATCCCGTCGGCCGCGGAGCTGCCGTCGTTTGAGCGCATCCAGATGGAGACGCCCACGCCGGTCAACCCTCTCGGGGCCAAGGGCATCGGCGAGTCAGGCACGATCGGCGCCACGCCGGCGGTGCACAATGCCGTCGTCGACGCGCTGTCTCACCTCGGCGTGCGTCACCTCCCGATACCGGCCAACGGCGAGACGGTGTGGCGGGCGATCCAGGACGCGAAGGTCGCCGGCGCCCAGGTGCGAACCTGACGCCGAGTCAGAGCAGATCCAGCAGGTCCGCGACGCCGTCGATGGCGGCGTCGGGACGGCGCTTGGGTGCCACCGTGTGCAGGTCGATCTCGGCGCTGATCCCGCTGCGGACCAGGATCGTCTGCGAGCCGCCCATCTTGCCCAGGGCGATGTCCATGCCGAGGTCGTCGCCGGTGACGACGATGTGCTCTGCGAGGACGCCGAGGCGGTCCTCGAGCGCCTTGACGGCGGCGCGCGACGGCTTGCCCAGTACACGGGGCCGAACGCCGGAGACCTTGGCGATGGCGGCGGTGATCATCGCGCCCCGGCTGAAGATGATCCCGTTCGCGCCGGCGTAGCCGCGGACGTAGCTGGAGGTGAACAGGGGCGCGCCGCGCGTGGTGATGGCGCGCGCGGCCCGCTCCACCTCGGACAGCGGCACGTCCTGGAGGTGGGCGACGAACACCGCGCCCGCGTCCTCGCCGTCGGTGAGGGCAACACCGCTGGCTCGCATGTACTCCTGGACCGGCTCCGTGGCGAACGCGTGCACCGGATGGCGCCGGGGGTGCCGGTGCAGCCAGGCGGTCGCGCTGTCGACGGGAGTGAGCACCTCGTCGTCGGCGACGTTGAGGCCGTCGTTGCGTAGTCCCTCGGCGATCTGGGGCGACGGGACGTGGCTGCCGTTGGTGAAGAGAACCAGCCTGCGGCCCGAGGCCCGGATGCGCTCCAGCACCTCCACGGCGCCCGGCTGGGGGCGGCCGCGGCCGTCGGGGCCGCGGTGCAGCAGCGTGCCGTCGATGTCGAACATGAAGGCGCGCGCGTCGCCCAGGCTCAGCCGTCCGTTGTCAGCCACGGCGCCACGCCACCCGCTCCGCGTCGGTGCGGATCTCGACGCTGGTCAGCGACGGACGGCGCTCGAGCTCCTTCAGCAGCGTGACGAGCGGCGCCCGACCGGGACGCGCGGCCGGGAGCGGTCCGCGCGGGCGGCCGTCGGCCGCATCGCGCGCGGCCACCATGGCGTCGACCTGCTCGGCGGGCATCGTCAGCCGCAGCAGCAGGTCCTCCTCGGAGATGCGGTGCCCGAACTTCTCGCGGGCGCCCTCGAGCGTGACCGGCTGGAGCTCTGAGAGCTTGTTGGCCTGCGGGCGGGACAGCACCTTGTCGGCGATCGTCTGGTCCACAGGGGCGGGCGGGTCCCCGTAGTGGCCGAGGAAGAAGCGGATGGTCTCGTCGGAGACGTTGGCCCAGCGCTCGCCGTCGATGACGTTGCGCGCCGCCTGGCTGGCGATGAACTGGGAGACGGGCGTGACGATGATGGGGTAACCCATCTCGGCGCGCACGCGGGTCACCTCCTCCAGGACCTGGTCAAACAGCTCCGCCCGGCGCAGCTCGGCGAGCATTCGCCGCGTCGTGGTGACCATGCCGCCCGGGAGTTGGTGGCGGTAATAGGCGGCGTCGAACTCCCGCGGGGCGCCGACGGGCAGGCCCTTGGCGGCGGCGATCTGCGCGAAGTGCTCGGCGACCCGCTCCTGTTGCTCGAGGTCGAGCGGGTGTGCGTAGCCGGCGGCCTCGAGGTTGCGGGCGGTGCTGAGCGCCTCGGGCTGCGAGGTGCCGCGACCCAGCGGCCCGGCGGCCGTGTGCACGGTGTCAAAGCCCGCTCTCACCCCCTCCACGTAGACCTGCGGGGCCAGGCCGATCGTGCAGTGGCTGTGGAGCTCGAGCGGGCGCTCCCCGGCGGCTTGGCGCAAGGGCGCCGCGAGCTCCCGGACCGCGTCGACCGTGAGCAGCCCGCCGGGGTCCTTGAGATAGAGGACATCCATGTCGGAGCACTCGGCCAAGGCGGCCGCGATCTCGGCGTAGTACTGGTGGGTGTGGACCTCGCTGATGGAGTAGGTGAGCCCGATCACCACCTCCTCCACCCCCTCGGCCTTGGCCATCGCGGCGATGCGCTGCACGCGCTCGGGGTGGTTGGACGGGTCGGCGATCTGCACCCGGCGCAGCCCGTTGCGCACGGCAAGCCGGTAGGAGAGGCGCATCACCTCCTCGTCGGCCGGCACCCAGGAGATGAAGCGCATCCCGGTGGTGATCATCCCCAGCGGCGTGCGCGGCATCGCCGCTGACACGACGCGGATCCGCTGCCACGGGTCCTCCTGATGAAAGCGAACCGAGACGGCCATGTGAGTGCTCGAGGTGAAGTCCAGCGCGTGGTAGCCGACCCGGTCGAGCACCGGCGCGATGGCCAGCACGTCGGGCGTGGTCAGCCCGGTCGCGCTCCACAGGCTCTGGTTGCCGTCGCGCGTGGTCGTGTCCACGAACCCGATCGTCTTGCTCATCGCAGGGCTCGCTCCAGCCAGTCCGTGGTCACCGGGCCGGCCCGGAAGTCCGGATGGCCCAGGACGCCGATCAACAGCGTCCGATTGGTTTCCACGCCGTCGACGTCGAGGTCCTCCAGGGCCTCGATGAGGATCTCGATCGCGTGCTCGCGGTCGGCGCCGTGCCCGATAAACTTGGCCAGCAGGGAGTCGTAGAACGGCGGGACGGCGGTCCCCGCCTGGCAGTGTGTGTCGACGCGAAGGCCGTCGCGCCGGGGCAGTGCGAAGAGCGACAGCGTGCCGGGGCTGGGGCGATAGCCATGGCTCGGGTCCTCCGCGTTGAGCCGGCATTCGATCGCGTGGCCGTGGTAGGAGACGTCGTCCTGCCCGATCTCGAGCGGCCGGCCGGTGGCGATCTGGAGCTGCATCTGGACGAGGTCGAGGTAGGTGATCGCCTCGGTGACCGGGTGCTCGACCTGGATTCGGCAGTTCATCTCCAGGAAGTAGGGATCGCCGGTGGCGGCGTCGATGACGAACTCGGCGGTACCGAGGTTGCGGTAGTTGATCCGCTCGGCGAAGGCGACGGCGGCCTGTTGCAGGCGTCGGCGGGTGTCGTCCGAGAGCTGCGGGGCGAGAGCCTCCTCCACCACCTTCTGAAACCGGCGCTGCACCGTGCAGTCGCGTTCGCCCAGGTGGAGCACGGCGCCGTGCTCGTCGGCGGCGATCTGCACCTCGACGTGGCGGGCGGCTTCGATGAGCTTCTCCAGGTAGAGCCGGTCGTCGCCGAAGGCGGAGCCCGCCTCGCTGCGCGCGAGGCTGATGAGGCTGTCGAGCTCGTCGTCGTCGTGGACGCGCTTGATCCCCCGGCCCCCTCCCCCGCCTGCCGCCTTGATGAGCAGCGGATAGCCGATCTGCGCGGCGAGAGCGCGCGCCTGTTCGGGGCTCGTCACCTCGCCTCCAGGAAGGACGGGAGCCCCCGCCTGGGCGGCCTCCCTGCGGGCGGCCAGCTTGTCGCCGGCGAGCCTCATCGTCTTGGGGGATGGGCCCACGAAGGTCAGGCCGTGCTCCCGCGCGCGCTCGGCCAGCGCCGGGCTTTCGGAGAGGAACCCGTAGCCGGGGTGGATGGCGTCACAGCGCGTGCTCAGCGCCGCGTGCACGACCGCATCGACCTTGAGATAGCTCTGGCTCGCGGGGCCCGGACCGATGCAGACCGATCGGTCGGCGGTGCGCGCCGCCAGCCCGTCCATGTCGGGCTCCGACGCCCCGACGACGCATTCGAGCCCGAGGCCATGGCAGGCGTTGACGATGCGGACGGCGATCTCGCCCCGATTGGGGATGAAGACGCGCCTCATCCTTCGGGCATGACGCGGAACAACGGGTCGCCGTACTCGACGAGCTGACCGTTCTCAGTGCAGATCTCGGCGATCGTCCCGCTCACCCCGGCGGGCACCGAGTTCATCATCTTCATGACCTCGATGATGCACACGGTCGTCTCGGGCTCAACGGCGGCGCCCACCTCGACGAATGGCGCCGCCCCGGGTGCCTCGGCGCGGTAGAACGTCCCGAGCATCGGCGACGCAACGGTCTCCAGCCCGTCCGTGTCCGGCGTGTGTGTCTGTGCGGCCGGTGGAGCGGAGGCAGGGGGCACCCCGTCGGCTGCCGTACCTCCGCGAACAGCAGCCGAGGGGGCACCCCCATCCTCCGAGGCCGTCGCCGCACCCGCGCTCTTGCTGACGTGAAGCGAGAAGCCGTCCGTCTCGATGCGTAGCTCGTCGAGGTCCGATTCGTCGATGATGCGCAGGATCTCGCGGATGTCGTCGTCGGTGAGTGGCATCAGCCGGCGGCTCCGAACTTGTTGAAGATCATGGACATCGCGGACGTGGGCGGGGGGGCCTGCGTGTCCTTCTTGGCCAGACCGGTCACGGGGCGGGATTGGAGGACGAACAGCTCGCCCTGGTCGTCGAATGCCCACTCGATGTCCTGGGGGGAGCCGAAGTGGCGTTCGACGCGCTTGGCGACCTCGACCAGCGTCTTCACGGCGTGAGCGTCGAGACACGGCTCGCTGCGCCGTGGCTCCCCCACGTCGACCCGCTGCGCTCCGTCGTCGCCGGCCACGTACTCGACGTGCTTGTCGCTGATGTACTGCTTGACGATCTCGCCGGTGACCTTGGAGACCAGGTAGTCGTCGGGGGTGACCTCGCCTCCGACGACGGCGAGCCCGAGGCCCCAGCTGGCGTTGATCGCGATCATGCTGCGGTCACCGCTGACCGGGTTGCAGGTGAACATCACGCCGGAGACGGCCGCGTCGACCATGAGCTGGATGGTGACCCCCATGGCGGGATTCTCGACGCCGAAGCGCTCGCGGTAGCTGACCGCCTCGGCGCTGTGGAGACTGGCCCAGCACTTGGTGACGGCATCGCAGACCGCATCGATCCCGCGCACCCACAGGTAGGTGTCCTGCTGGCCGGCGAAGGTGGCCTCGGCGCTGTCCTCGCCCAGCGCGCTCGAGCGGACCGCGACCGCCACCTCGTCCCCCAGCCCGGCATATCGTGCCGCGATATCGTGCCGCAACGCGTCGGTCAGCTCGTCTCCCGCCTCTGTGCTGATGGCAAAGCCCGGCGGGACCGGAATGCCGGCCTGGAGGAGCTCGCCCAGGCTGGCGCTCTTGCCGCCGAAGCGGTCCGCGTCCTGCGCCCGAAGCTCGTCCAGCCCACGGGTGTGCTGAGCCTCGGCTGCGCTCATGGCATCAATCCTGCCCAACCAGGGTCACCACGCCCGCCGAGCCGTCGACCCGGATGATCTGGCCGGTGCGGATGAGCGCCGTGGCCCGGCCGGTGCCGACGACAGCGGGCACCCCGTACTCGCGGCACACGATCGCGGCGTGGGACATGACTCCGCCGACGTCGGTGACCGTGCCCCTGATCTTGGAGAAGATCGGGGCCCAGGCCGGTGAGGTGCTGCCGCAGACGAGGATCTCGCCGTCACGCACGTCGGCGATCTCCCTGACGGACCGAACGACGCGAGCCGGACCCTCGATCGTGCCGGGCGACGCCGGCGCGCCTTTGAGCTCTGACCCGCCGTCCTGGTGGCGGGCCCATTCCTGCACGCGCTCGGTGGTCACGCCCCACAGCATGATCGTCATCGGGTCGGTGATCTCGGCGGGCGCGACACCGAGCGCCGGCGGCGGCGTCCACTCCGCCAGGCGCTCGAGCATCTCCTTGCGCCGAGCCACGATCGGTGGCCAGTGCTTGGGGCCCAACGGCTGGCCGCCGGTGGCCCAGCAGAGGACGAGCTCGTCGAGCGCCACTGATACCTCGTGGCGTCCGAGCTGGAAGATGTCCTCGGCGTCCTCGAAGAAGCCGCCGTCGGCAAGCAGCGCGCCGAACTCGCGCACCTTGTTCCACCAGCGGGTGAGGAACCAGTAGTCACAAAAGAACTTGTGCTCCTCGACGTAGGGGAACACCGTGCGCGAGAGGTTCAGCAGGTCATTCCACGGCCCGCGGATCTCCTCGGGCAGGAGGGCGCCGTACTCCTCGGTCAGGCGGTCGCGCTCGCGTGCGATCTCCTCCGTGGGCCGCTCCGCGGGCGCCCCGGCGCGCTGGGCGGCGATGTGACCGATGATCGACGCGTACGGGATGCTGGCGTCGTCCAGCCAGCTGCGGTAGTAGTGCGTGAGGCCGTCGCCGGTGGCCATGTTGAACCACGGGTCCTTGACCTTCTCGAGCTCGGCCAGCCACTCGCGGCCGGCGTCGGTGCCCGACAACTCGGCTTCGATCTCCTGGTGCGTGCGGCCCTCGGCGAAGACGTCGTCCACGCCCTTGGAGATGGCCACGCCGGCCAGCCGTCGCAGCTCGGCATCGGGCCGGAACAGGAGGACGTCGATCCCGGCCACCATCTGGGCGATGTGCTGGTCGGGGATGTCGGGCAGGTTGTCCTTGCACAGCTCGGCGAACGTGGCATAGGCGCCGTAGCCCAGCAGGAGAAATTCGAAGTGGTTCTGCCACATGAGGTCGCCGAGGCGCAGGCATCGGCCGTAGGCGTTGAGCACCTCGTAGAACGCGGTGTTGCGATCCGCGTCGAAGGCCACCTCGTCGGGCTCGTACTCCGGAAGGCCGGGCACCTCGAGCGCGTCGAGCTCGGCGATGAGCGCGCGCATCTTGTCCTTCCACTTGCTGTAGAGCTCGTTCCAGTTGGCGAAGTAGTGGCCCGCGCGCTTCTGGAAGTAGCCCGCCCGCTCGGCGATCTTGGCCGGGTCGGTGACCGGGTTGCTGGAGATGTAGACGTAGCCGTTGACGACCCGGTAGTCGATCCCCATCGCCGGTGGGACAGCGAAGACGCGGTTCTGCCAGGAGCCCACCGCCTGGTAGGGCGAATCGATGCAGATGACGTCGAACGCGGGATGCGGGATGGGGAAATGCATCGAGTTCCAGAACCAGAAGCGGTTCTCGTCCGCCTCGCGCCGGCGCTCGTCAAACAGCGCGTAGTAGGGGTACATCTCCTCCCAGCCCTCGCACCCCTCCGGGGTCGCGATCTCGTACGGGCTGGGGAATGAGCCGGTCTGTGCCGTCGTGGTCGTCATGCGTGGAATCCCTCCTCGGCCGCGCTCTTACAGACACGGCATCGACTTGGCTTATACGGGACCGCGTCCGCGCAAGTCAAACTGGCTTGCCCGTCAGCGCAGCCGCGCTTGCGGAACGGCGCGCGATTTCCCCTCGCCGCGGGTCCAGCGCGATAGGGTGCGCGCCGCGATGGCCAACTTCCTCCTCATTCACGGCGCGATGGGCGGCGCGTGGTGCTGGGAGCGCGTCATTCCGGGTTTGCAGGCGGCGGGCCACGACGCGACGGCCATCGACCTCCCGGGCCAAGGGGCGGACACGACGCCGCTGCCCGAAATCACCCTGTACCGCTACGCCGACGCCGTCTGCGACGCCCTGGAGCGCATGGACGGGCCGGTGCTGCTCACCGGCCACAGCATGGGCGGCATGGTCATCACCCAGGCCGCGTCCCAGCACCCCGAGAAGCTCGCGGGCCTCATCTACGTCGCCGCCTTCCTCCCCCAGCCCGGGCAGGCGCTGATCGACATCACCCACCTCCCCGAGGCCGCCGGTGACTCCGTCCAGGCCAACCTCGTGGTCGAGGGCGACCCGCCGGTGTCCACGATGCCGCCCGAGGCCGCGCCCGAGGCGCTCTATCACTGCTGCACCCAGGAGCAGATCGACTGGGCCCTGCCGCGCCGGGACAGCCAGCCCGTGATTCCGTTCACGCAGCCGTTCACGCCGCCGGACGGGGACACGGCGACGTTCGACGCACTGCCGCGGGGCTACGTGACCTGCCTGCAGGACCGGGCGATCCGGCCCGCGGTGCAGCGGTTGATGTACACGCGGGCGGGCTGCGACCCGGTGATCGAGATCGACACCGACCACTCGCCGTGGCTGTCGCGGACCGATGAGCTGGTGGGCGCGTTGGATGGGATCGCTGGGGCACTGACCGCTGGGGCACTGACCGCGTAGTAGGGGTCCCGTCTTGGCGGTGGTGCCGGCGGGGCTGAACGGCTTGGCTTTGGAGGAGGGTGATTTCGGCTGCCCTGGCGGCTCTTAATGGGTAGTCGCGGCGGATAGTTAAGGAAATAACTCCAAGATCCGCCTCGACCCTGCGATTTTGGCCCTGGCGAGCCGGCAGCACGGGCATGTGGCTCGCTGGCAGCTGCTCAATCTCGGGGTCCCTCAGGCAGGGCTGATCACGCGCCGCCTGAAGTCGCGCGCGTGGGTGGCGGTCCACCTTGCACGTCACCGCCGAGGGTCGCCAGGAACGGCCCGGCATCCTCACCCATCGTTGCCAGTCTTTGAACCGTTCGGATAACTCCTTGCAGCATGGAATCCGCGTCACCGCCCCGGGCCGCACCGTGCTCGACGTCGCCGCCAGCCTCGCAGCCGAACACCTGACCCGGGTGGTCAGCGACGCACACCGAAGCAATCTGCGCCTGCCAGCCCTCCTGGACGTCTTGGAGCGCAACCCCCTCCACCCGGGCACCACGCTCCTCGCACCTCGTGCAGGCCCCCCGGACCCCGACCGACTCACCGTTGGAGGACGACTTCCTGGCCTTCATCCGCCGCTTCAACCTCCCGATGCCACAGACCAACATCTGGCTGCACGGGCGGAAGGTCGACGTGTTCTATCCGGAGGCCAACCTCATCGTCGAGCTCGACGGGTGGCCCTTCCACAACGACCAGGATGCGTTCACGGACGACCGCGAACGCGATACGGAGACCCTCAAGCACGGGCTGGCGACGATGCGGATGACCAAGGACCGCTTGGAGCTCACCCCGGCCTACGAGGCCGAGCGACTCATGGAGATCTACAGCCGCCGCGTCGCCTAAGCGTCGCGCATCGACCGCGGCCAGATCCCCTGCTTGCCGGGCGACAGGATCCCGTTGGGATCGAGGGCGTCCTTGATGGTCTCGCAGAACCGCCGGTAGGCGTGGTCGCCGAAGGAGTACTGCTCGGCGGCGAGGTCCATGAAATCCAGGTGGGCCCGGTACTCGCCGTAGCCGAGCTTGGCCGCCTCGACGACGAGCCGGCGGCTGACCTCGTAGGCGGCGCGCGACTGGGCCTCGTCCTTGGTGTCGAAGATGACCATCGTGATGTGGATGAAGCTGCGGGCGTTGATGGGCAGCAGGCCGGCGATGTAGTCCAGCCCCGCGCCCTCGACCATCCCGCGCAGGAGGTCGCGCAGCGCCAGGGAGTCGGGACCAGTCAGAGGGGCCACGGGCGAGAAGCCGATGTGGCCGCCCTCCTCGCCCCCGTACCAGGCCGTCATGGCGTTCCAGTCGAGGTTGGGGATACCGCCCTGGATCTTCTCGGCGGGGTTCTCGATGGCCGGGATGTCCTCGGGGGCGTACTTGGTCCCCCACACCTCGGCGCCGGGGATCGCCGACTCGAAGGCGCGCTTGATCTTGGCGAACTTCAGGTCGGCCACCGCCTCGTCCTCATAGAGGGCGAAGCGCATGAGCCAGCGGCCGATGTCGAGCTCGCGGGCCATCCGGTCCAGCACGTCATCGGGGATCGGGCCCTCCCCGGTCCAGAAGTCCGCGCGCTTGGCCACGACGGCCCCGTAGAGCACCGTGTTCATCACCTGCGGGACCATGCGGATCGTCCCGTCGAGCATGAGCTTGCGCAGCGTCTCGAACATCGGCGCCAGGTCGTCGTCTTCCACACCCGCAGCCACAGGGGCATGTAGGTCTCCGGCATCGGCATCAGCCACACGCCCATCTTGGTGACGATCCCGAAGTTGGACTGCATGAAGAGCTGGTCGGGCGTCGGGCCCAGCCCGCGTTTGTACAGGTGCCATGAGCGGTTCCCGGGCATCGCGCCCATCCCGGTGCGCATCACCGAGCCGTCGGCCAGCACCACCTCCATCCCGCACTGCATGCCCATGTCCACGCCGTAGGGCAGGTAGGTCACCCCGTGGTCCAGGGTGTTGCCGACCACGCTCCCCCACCCCAGGTCCGCGATCGAGAGCATCAGCTGGTGCCCGCCCGCGCGGATCGCCTCGTAGAGGTCGAACCAGCGCACGCCGGGCTCGACCACGGCGTAGGCCAGATCGCCGTCGATCTCGAGCACCCGGTTCATCTCGCGCAGCGACACGATCACCGACCCGTTGACTCGCGGCGCGGGACCGCCGTAGCCGTTGTTGCGGCCCTGCCCGTGGGTCCACAGCGGCACGCGGTGGCGGTTGGCGATCCGGACGATCTCCTGGATCTCCTCGACGGTGGTCGGAGAGAGCACCGCGGAGGCGGTGTTCTCCTCCCAGGTCGCGAACTGGAAGGGATCGCGGAAGGCGCGCAGGCCCTCCGCATCGGTGACGACCCGCGCCGCGCCGAGGACCCCGGAAAACTCGGCCAGTGCGGCGTCGAGGGCCCGGGGCGAGACGGGAGAGCGGATCTCGGTCGCCACGTTGAAACCCTACTCGGCGGCTGCCCCGGGACGGAAGGGTTCGCGCGCTCATCGGCAAGACACCCTGCGCCCTGGCACTGGACGCGCCCGGAGCCCGGCGGTAGCTTGGCTTCGGCCCGGCAACGAGGAATAGGAGAGCCGGTGGGCGAGATCGAGGTGATGGTCACCTACTGGACCGTGAGCGGTCCCGTGGTGGTCCATTTCGGACGGGAATGGAGCACGTTCAGCTGGGAGGACCGCTGCGCCCACGCCCAGCGGGTTGGCTTCACGGGCCTGGGCCTGTGGCACGCCGATGTCGAGCATCAGCTGGAGACGACGACGCTCCAGCAGATGGCCGAGGTCTTCCGCGACCACGGCCTGAAGTACCTGGAGGTCGAGTTCCTGGCCGACTTCTTCACCCCCGAGGGCAGCGAGGCGCGCAAGGCGTCAGACACGCAGCGCAGGAAGCTGTTCGAGACCGCGGCGGCCTTCGACGCTCATCACATCAAGGTGGGCAACATCCCCGAGACCCCGTGTGAGCTTGACCGGGTCATCGAGGAGTACGCGGCGCTGTGCGACGACGCCGCCAACCACACCGATGCCAAGGTGGCCTACGAGATCATCCCGTTCGACCCCAACGTCGGCACGCTCGAGACCGGGCTGCGGCTGGTCAGCGAGGCGTCACGGCCCAACGGCGGCCTGGCCATCGACACCTGGCACATGGGCAAGCTCCAGGTCGACCCCCCTGAGCTGGCCACGATCCCGGCGGAGCACATCGCCTGGGTGGAGCTGTCCGACGGCCGGGTCCAGTACATGGAGGACAAGCTCGACGAGGTGATCAACCACCGCGAGCTCCCGGGCGAGGGCGAGTTCAACATCCCCGCGTACGTCGCGGCGCTGCACCAGGCCGGCTATCCCGGGCCGTGGGGCGCCGAGATCCTGTCCGAGAAGCTGCGCAACCTGCCGATCGAGCAGGAATTCGACCGTGCCTATGAGACGACGTTCGCGCAGGTCCGCGCCGGCGTCGAGTGAGAGGAGACCGAGGATGAGCACCGCCGAACTGAGCGACGAGCGCCTGATCTGGATGTTCACCCAGATGCTGCGCATCCGGGAGTTCGAGGAGCGCGTCAAGCGCACGTTCGAGGACCACCCCGGGGTGATCCGCGGCCACACCCACCTCGCCGACGGCGCCGAGGCGTCGATCGTGGGCTCGCTGGCGACGCTCAAGGACGGCGACCAGCTCATGGCCACCTACCGCTGCCACGGCTACCCGATCGCGCTGGGCACCGACACCAAGGCGATGATGGCCGAGATCTACGGCCGCACGGACGGCCTGTGCGGCGGTTACGGCGGCTCGATGCACCTGTGCGACCCGGGCCGGGGCTTTTTGGGCACGAGCGGCATCGTCGGCCAGGGCATCCCCCAGGCCACGGGCGTCGCCTTCGCGGCACAGATCCGCAAGCAGGGCCAGGTGGTCCTGTGCTTCTTCGGCGACGGCGCCTCCAAGCAGGGCGCGTTTCACGAGTCGCTCAACCTGGCGTCGCTGTGGAAGCTGCCGGTCGTCTACATCATGGAGAACAACGGCTACAACGTGGCCACGCACTCCGAGCAGGAGGACGCCAACGCCGCCAACGGCGAGCCGCTCTCGGTCAAGGCCAAGGCCTACAGCATGCCGGGCGTGACCGTGGACGGCGGCGACCCGCTCGCCGTCTATGAGACGGTGAGCGCGGCGGTGGAGCGCGCGCGCGGCGGCGAGGGCCCCACGCTGGTGGAGTCCAAGGTCTACCGCCTGTCGGCGCACGGCAACCTGATCGCCCCGCCAGGGGTGCCGCTGCACTACCCCGAGCACGAGGCGATCACGGTCTTCGGCAACCGCGAGGAGTACGAGGCGGCGCTGCGCGGCGATCCGGTGCCCCGGTTCCGCGCGCACCTCATCGAGCAGGGCACCCTCGACGCCGCCGGCGCGGACGAGATCGCCAAGCGGGTCACGGACGAGATGGACACGGCCGTGCAGTTCGGGCTCGACAGCCCTTTCCCCGAGCCCGAAGCGGCCACCAACTTCGTCTACGCCTAAGCGGAGCACTAGGAGACAGCAATGGCACGAGAGATTCCCTACATCGCCGCCGTCAACGAGGCGATCCAGCTGGAGATGACCCGGGACGAGACCGTCGTGTTCTACGGCCAGGACGTCGCCCCCTCAGACGAGGACCCGCTGGTTCAGGCCTTCGGCCGCGATCGCGTCCGGGTGAGCCCGATCTCCGAGACGGCCGAGATCGGCATGGCGGTCGGACTCGCGCTGGCCGGCTATCGCCCGATCGTCGAGCTGCTCATGGCCGAGTTCATGCTGGTGGCCATGAACCAGGTGACCAACGAGGCGCCGCGGCTGCGCTACATGAGCGGCGGGCAGGTCAAGGTCCCGCTGGTTCTCAAGGCCGGCTACGGGTTCACCGCCGGGTGGGCCGGACAGCACACGGGCTCGATCTACACCATGTTCGCCGGCATCCCGGGGCTGAAGGTCGTGCTGCCCTCCACGCCCGCCGACGCCAAGGGCCTGATGGCCGCCGCCGTGCGCGATGACAACCCCGTCGTCTACCTCATGCACTACCTGCTGGTGCTCGAGCACGGCGACGTGCCCGAGGGCGAGTACGTCGTCCCGATCGGCGAGGCGGCGATCCGCCGGCCCGGCAGCGACGTCACGATCGTGGCCACCGGATGGACGGTGGGCAAGGCGCTGCAGGCCGCCGAGGCGCTCGCGGGCGAGGGCATCGACGCCGAGGTCATCGACCCCCGCTCGCTGCAGCCGCTCGACATGCCCGCGATCCTCACCTCGGTCGAGAAGACCGGCCACCTCGTGGTGGCCGACCAGGCCACGCGGCACGCGTCCGCCGCCTCGATCATCGCCGCCGAGGTGGCCGAATACGGGTTCTCCTCGCTCAAGGCGCCGATCAAGCTGGTGACGGCCCTGGACGCCACGATCCCCTACAGCGAGCCGATGGAGGCGTTCGTCCTGCCTGACGAGCACAAGATCGCCGGCGCCGTCCGGGAGGCCCTCGGCACGGCATCCGCCGTGGCCTGACGTGCCGGACCCTCGCCCGTCCACCCGCCTGGGGGCCGAGCTCACGCTCGACCTCCTGCGGACGATGTGGCGGATCCGCTGCTTCGAGGAGCGCGTGGCCAAGCTGCACCACAGCCTCCAGGTCCACGGGCTGGTCCACCTCAGCATCGGCTCGGAGGGCGTGGCCGCCGGAGTCTGTCGTCAGCTGCGCGACGACGACGCCGTCTACAGCGGCCATCGCGCCCACGGCCACGCGCTGGCCAAGGGCGCTCCGATGGACCGCGTGATGGCGGAGCTGATGGGTCGCTCGGCGGGGCTGTGCCAGGGCCTCGGCGGCTCGATGCACCTCGTGGACACCGAGCACGGCCTGATGGGCGCCACCGGCGTGGTGGGCGGCAACCTCCCGATGGCCGCGGGCGACGCGCTGGCCGCCCGGCTGCGCGGCGAGGATCGGGTCACCGTCGTGTTCTTCGGCGACGGGGCCGTCCAGGCCGGCCATTTCTCAGAGACGGTCAACCTGGCGTCGCTGTGGGAGCTGCCGCTCATCTTCGTCTGCGAGAACAACGGCATGGCCGAGTTCACGCCGCGCTCGGCGCACACCAAGGTGGCCAGCGTCGCCGACGTCGTGGCGCCCTACGAGTTCGAGCGCCGGACGGTCGAGGGAGCCGATGTCGGTGCGGTGTGGACCGCGTTCGGCGGCTACCTGGCGCAGGCGCGATCGGGACGCGGGCCGTTCCTCCTGGAATGCTCAACCCACCGCCGCAGCGGCCACTACGAGGGCGATCAGCAGAGCTATCGCGATGCCCTGGCCGACGCCGAATGGGCACAACTGGATCCGATCGCGCGGCTCGAGGCGCTGGCCAAGGACGCGGGCTGGATCGACGAGACGGCCGCCCGGGCGCTCACCGCCGAGGCCGACGCGGAGGTCGACCGGGCGGTGCACTTCGGCCGTGACAGCCCGCCCCTGACGCCGGAGCAGGCGGCGGAGCTGGTGTACGCGACATGACTGAGACGACCTACGTCAAGGCCATCAACGCGGCCCTGGCGCACGCGATGCGCAAGGACGAGCGCGTGATCGTGATCGGCGAGGACGTCGCCGAGGGCGGCCCCTACCTGGCCACCGAAGGCCTGTCCGAGGAGTTCGGCCGCGAGCGCGTGCGCAACACGCCGATCAGCGAGGGCGCCGTGTGCGGGATCGCCGTCGGCGCCGCCCAGGCGGGCCTGCGCCCGGTGGTCGAGATCATGTTCATCGATTTCATCACGCTGGCGCTCGATCAGCTCGTCAACCAGGCGGCCAAGGCCCACTTCATGTCCGGCGGCCAGCTGTCGGTGCCGATGGTCCTGCGCACCCAGGGGGGCTCGGGCGGCCGCGCCGGCGCCCAGCACTCCCAGAGCCTGGAGGCGTGGCTGACTCACATCCCCGGGCTCAAGGTGGTCATGCCCGCCACCGCCGCCGATGCCGCCGGGCTGCTGCGCTCCGCCATCGCCGACCCCAACCCGGTCGTGTTCGTCGAGAACAAGTCCCTGTACTTCCGGCGCGAGTCCGTGCCCGACGCGCCCGAGCCGGTGCCATTGGGACGCGCACAGGTCCGGCGCCGCGGCCGTGACGTGACGATCGTGGCCCTGTCACGGCTGGTCGGCGAGGCGCTGACCGCCGCCGAGCGGCTGGCCGCGGACGGGATCGAGGCCGAGGTCATCGATCCGCGCAGCCTGGTGCCGCTGGACCTGGAGACGATCGCCGCCTCGGTGCGGCGGACCGGGCGGGCCGTGGTGGCCCACGAGGCGGTGCGTACCGGCGGCTTCGGAGCCGAGCTGGCGGCCGAGGTCCAATCGGCGGCGTTCGATTACCTGGACGCCCCGGTCCAGCGCGTGGGCGCGCCGTTCATGCCCGTGCCGCTCAGTCCGCCCCTGGAGGACAGCTATCGCCCGCAGAGCGATGACATCTACGCGGCTGCGCGCCACGCGGTGCGGTGGGCCGAGATCGAGGATCCTGTCCCGGTCAGCGAGGCCGGCGTGGGTGGAGCGCCGTGAACGGCCTCGCGTCAGGCCGGCTCGGGCTCCGGCGCCGTCGCCCCATCGGGCTCGGGCTCGAGCGTGATCAGGTTCGCTCCGGGCAGACGATCGAGGACTTCGCGGTTCTCGACCACGATCTCGAGGTTGGCCAGCGCAAGCCGCGCATGCTCGCGGGCGAGGCTCTCGGCGCGGGCGCCCTGCCGGCGCTCGATCGCGTCGATCAGGCCCGTGTGGTGGCGGTAGGCGATGACGAGGATGTCCCGCGAGGCGGGCAGCTCGGCCTGCGCGAAGACGAGCGCGCTCGGCCCGGCGAAGGGGAGCGACACGATCCCCTCCAGCGAGCGGACCAGCAGCGGGCTGCGGGCCATCTTCAGCAGCCGCGTGTGAAAGGCCTCGTTGAGGCGCAGATAGCGCTCGAAGGACTCGTAGTCGGAGCGGTGCACCAGCGTCTTGATCGTCTCGTTGGTGGCGCGCAGCGCGGCCAGGTCGCGCGCCGAAGTGCCGCGCTCTGCGGCGAACCGCGCCGCGGTGCCCTCCAGCACGCCCCGCAGCTCGATGGCGTCGCGCACGTCGCCCTGCGTGAACTCGCGCACGACGTAGCCGCCGGTGGGCAGGCCGCGCAGGAGGCCCTCGTGCTCGAGCTCAGCCAGTGCCAGACGGAGCGGGGTGCGGCTCACGCCCAGCAGCTCGACCAGCGGCAGCTCCGACATTCGTTCACCCGGCGAGAACCGGCCATTGAAGATCAGCTCGCGCAGGCGGAGGACCGCCTTCGTGATTTGGGTTCGGTGAGCTGGCCTGGCCAATTCGATCGCCGTGCCCGGCAGGGCCTGTCAGAGAGGGCGGATATGCCCGGCAGACCATCGGAGGCCGGGGCAGTCTAATGCGGGAGAGTCCTTGCATGCAAGAAACGGCCAAAACCCGGGAAATCGGCCCCACCCACCGACGATTGCGGCTCTGTTAGCCGCTTCTTGCATGCAAGCGGATGCACAACTAGTATGCGCGCAGCCTCGAGCGGATCTCGGGGCCGGCGAGACACCCTGAGGAGAGGAGAGCCGTGAGGAGTTATCACCTCATGCCCCGGATGCGGATCGGACTCGCATCGGTGGCTGCCGTCGCGCTTTTTGCGCTGGCGGGATGTGGCAGCAGTAACAACAGCTCGAGCAGCTCCGCCGCGAGTAGCGGCGGGGCGACGAGCGCGACGTCGAGCGCCGCGAGTACCGGCACGAGTGCCGGTAGCACCGGTACGAGCGCCAGTGGCGGGACGACTGCCGACGTCTCATCGTGCGGGCCCAAGCCGGGCACGAAGGCGACCGGCACGCCGATCAACATCGGCACGATCGATACCCACCAGCCGGGCACGGACTTCACCGACGGCCCGAACACGATCCAGGCGTACTTCAACTGCGTCAACGACAACGGCGGCGTCAACGGCCATCCGCTGAAGCTGTTCGTCGAGCTTGACCAGACGCAGCCCGCTCAGATCACCGCCGCCGCCCACAAGCTGATCCAGTCGGATCATGTGGTGGCGATCGACGGCGTGTTCGACCTGCTGGAGTGCACGCTGGACCAGGCCTACTGGAAGCAGCTGGGGATCTACGAGATGGACGCCGGGATCGCCCCCGAGTGCTGGTCGACGCCCAACAGTGCCGCAGTCAACATGGGACCGCGCTACAGCTCAGACGGTGCGGTGCAGTACGCGCTCGATGTGGCGAAGGCCAAGAAGATCGTGTTCGTCCAGTCCAACGTCCCGGGCACCGGCTACATCGCCGCGGGTCCGGCCGCGATCGCGAAGTCCAAGGGCGTGCCGATCACGTCGCTCACCGAGAACGTGCCGATCAACGACGCGAGCTCGGTGGCGCTCAACCTGGTCAACTCGGCCGGCCCCAATGGCTGGGTGGTGCTGAACTTCACCCCGCCCGAGGCGCTGGTCATCCTGCAGGCCGCCCAGAAGCTGGGCCTGGAGGATCGGGTCAAGGGGTGGGGCTGCTCGACTCCGTGCGACACCGACTTCCTGGCCAAGGCGCTGGGACCGAAGTGGAACCACAAGCTGTTCGTCAACGCAGAGGCCGCCAACCCCGGCGACCACAACGGCCCGGAGATGCAGAACTACAAGGCGCTCATGGCCAAGTACGGCCAGAACGTGGCCGGCGGGATCGGCTCCTTCAGCGAGTTCGGGTACCTCCTGGCCAAGTTCCTGGTCCAGGGGTTGGAGACGGTCAAGGGCGATTACAACATGAAGAGCGTCAACGACGCGATCGTGGGGATCAAGGACTACAAGTCCGAGCTGCTGTGCCAGCCGTGGACCTACGGCAAGCTGGCGCTGCACATCCCGAACAACTCCGACTACACCGTGACGCCCAATAATGGGAAGATGGTGACGGCCCAGGGCTGCACGCCAATCTCCGCAGCCGATCCGCAGATCGCGCAGTACCGGTCCGCGGCGAAGGCGGCCGGGATCTCGTGAGCCAAGGGAAGATCTGAGACGACCATGAGATTGGGGCGCTGAACGTGCATCCACTGATCCATCTGGCACTGTCGCTTCCCAGCTGGCAGGACGAGCAGCCGTTTCTCGTCACCGGCTTGGCGCTCGGAGGGGTCTACGCCCTCTCCGGCGTGGGAATGATCGTGCTGTTTCGGACCACGGGGGTGCTCAACCTCTCCTTCGGAGCGGTGGGAGCGTTCGGTGCCCTGATCGCATGGCAGTTGATCAACCACTCGGGAATGAATCAATGGCTGGCGTATCTGGTGTGCGTCCTCTTCGGGGGCTTCATCACGCTGGCCTACGGGATGGTGTTCGGCCGAGCGCTGGCGGGTCGCGACGCTCTGGTCAAGACGACGGCAACGCTCGGCCTGACGCTCATCCTGTTGGGGGCGATGGACCTGCTGTGGACGTCCAACGGCGGCGCGTCGCGCTCGATCTCGCTGCCGACCGACAACCACGGCTTCATGGTGGGCCAGATCCAGGTGACAACGACCGACGTCATCGCGCTCGCCGTCGGCATCGCGATCACCGTCTTCACGACGTTGTTCCTGCGCTACTCCAGGCTCGGAACCGCGATGAGGGCGATGGCCAACGATCGCGAGATCACGGCCACGCTCGGAGTCCCCGTCCGACGCGTCGAGGCTGCGGCCTGGTTCGGATGCGGCATCGTGGCCGGCCTCTCGGGGATCCTGCTCGCCGACCTGGTGGCGCTTGACGCCACCACGCTGACGTTTCTCGTGATCTCGTCGCTGGCGGCCGCGCTGATCGCGCGGCTGTCCTCGATCTGGATCACGTTCGTCGCCGCCATCGTGATCGGCGTCGTCGACGCGGGAGTCACCCCGATCACGTCGCTCACCAATTACCGTGACATGACGCCGTTCGTCCTGGCGGCGGTCGCGCTGCTGTTCCTCAACCGCAAGCGGACGCTGTCGCTGGCGCGGCAGGAGTTCTAGAGACATGAGCACCGCCGAGCTCGCCACCGAGACCAAGCCGACGTCGCCCTCGGCGCCGCCCAGGTTCGAGCGCGGCTTCTTTACGCGGGCCGTGGTCATCACGGTACTGGTGCTGCTGGTCCTCATCCTCCTGCCCCAGATCCTCAGCCTGTACTACATCGACGCGATGACCCAGGTGGCGGTCTACGCCGTCGTCGCCCTCGGGCTCGGCGTCCTCGTCGGCCGCGTCGGCCTGATCTCCCTGGGTCAGGCGGCGGTCCTGGCGATCGGCGCGTGGGTGGCCGCCCGGCTGCTCTTCGCCACGTCGCTGCCCTTCGAGCTCGTCCTCCTCGCGTCCGGTCTGATCACGATGGCGCTGGGCACCATCGTCGGCCTGCCGGCCCTGCGCATGCGCGGGCTCTACCTGGCCCTCATCACTCTGATGCTGGCGGGCGCGATCACGGTCGTGCTGGCATCGCTCAACTTCCCCAACGGCGGCCACGGCTTCAGCGGCTACAACGGCGCGCTGCTCCACATCCCGCCGATCCGCCGCCCCGGCATCGCCCAGACCGACCCGGCGTTCTTCCGCTACTCGGTGGTGGTGGCGGTGATCATGTTCCTGCTCGTGCTCGTCCACGTGCGCACCAAGCCCGGTCGGGCCTGGGCCGCGATCCGCCAGTCCGAGCCCGCGGCGCTTGCCGCCGGGATCAACACGACGCTCTACAAGCTATGGGCCTTCGCCCTGGCGTCGTTCGTGACCGGGGTCGCCGGGGGCGTCCTGGCCGGTGCGGTCCGGTACCTCTACTCCATCGACTTCCAGACCCAGGACTCGATCACGCTGCTGGCGGTGGTGCTGATGGGCGGCGCCTACAGCATCTGGGGCGCGATCGTCGCCGGCCTGCTGCTCCAGCTGCTTCCGGCAATCCTCAACGACGTCGGGGTCTCGCCTGATTGGCTGGTCATCCTGTTCGGCATCGGGGTGCTCCAGGTGCTCACCACCGCTCCGACCGGCATCGTCGACCAGCTGCCAAAGGACATCGCCCGGCTGGCGAGGTTCATCAGCGGCTCGAGCCGGCGCTCGGCGGCCACCCAGGAATCGGCCCCATGATCGAGGTCTCCGGACTCACCGTCCGCTTCGGCGGCGTCACATCGCTGGACGGCATGAACGTCACCTTCGAATCGGGCACCTGCGGCCTGATCGGGCCCAACGGCGCGGGCAAGACCACGTTCTTTAACGTCCTCTCGGGCTTCGTCCGCCCGGCCTCGGGCAGCGTCACGGCTTTCGGCGAGGACCTGTTCTCGATGCCCCATTTCCGCCGCGCCCGCTGGGGGGTGCGCCGCACGTTCCAGACCGAGCAGGCGATCGAGAGTCTGTCCGTCTACCACAACGTCGCGATGATCCACGAGCACTCCAGGTTGAGCGGCTCCACCCGGCAGGAGGACGTGCTGGGCGCCATCGAGATCGTCGGGTTGGATTCGGTCGCCTACGCCAAGGTGCGGACGCTGGGCGCCGGCCAGCGGCGGCTGGTGGAGGTCGCGCGTGCGATCGTCGGCAAGCCGAAACTGGTGCTGCTCGACGAGCCGGCCGCGGGGCTGCCCGAGGCCGAGACGGCGCACCTCGGCGAGGTCATCCGCGGCATCCCCGAGCACACGGGCGCGTTGACGATCCTCGTCGACCACGACATGAGCCTCGTCTCCTCCTGCTGCGCGAACACCGCGGTGCTCGACTTCGGCAAGATGATCGCCTCCGGCCCGACCGCCGAGGTGCTGCGCAACGAACAGGTCGTCCGGGCCTACCTGGGAGCAGACGAGGAGGCGGCAGCGTGAGCGGCGAGACCCTGAAACTGACCGGGCTGACCGTGGCCCGCGGCGGCCGCGACGTCGTCCGTGACGTCTCGCTGGAGATCCCGCCTGGCGAGGTCACCGCGCTGCTGGGCCCCAACGGCGCCGGGAAGTCCAGCATGGTGCTGGCGGTCGGCGGCATCCTGCCGATGAAGGCGGGCTCCATCACCATCGGCGACCGCGAGCTCGCCGGCCGGCGGCCCGAGAAGATCCGCCACGCGGGCCTGGCCATCGTGCCCGAGGGCCGGCGGCTGCTTCCCAGCCTGACCGTGGAGGAGAACCTCTCGGTCGCCACGTACGCGCTGAAGGGCAAGGCGGCCGCCGAGGGCCGAGCGCATGCGCTCGAGCTGTTCCCCGAACTGCAGAAGCGCCTGACCACGCAGACACGGTCGCTGTCGGGCGGCGAGCAGCAGATGGTGGTGCTGGCCCAGGCGATCGTCTCCAAGCCCCGGTTCGTGATCATCGACGAGCTGTCGCTGGGGCTGGCCCCCGTGGTCGTCCAGCGCCTGATCCCCACCATCCGCAACGTCGCCGACTCCGGAGCCGGGGTGCTGCTGATCGAGCAGTTCGCCACCGTGGCGCTTGGCCTCTCCAACGGGGCCTACGTCATGGAGGGCGGGCGGATCCAGTACTCGGGCAGCGCCAAGGAGCTGCGCGACGATCCCAGCCGGCTGCACTCGGCCTACCTGCTGCGCACGGTCGCCGGCGAGTCGCTGCCGAAGTCGACCGAGAGCCTGCCCGCCGGCGGATGAGCGCCGGTGTGTCCGAGCTGGAGCACGTGCTCGTGCTCTCGGACGACATCGACGCCGCCCGTCTGTTCTACGAGAGCGCGCTGGGCCTGCGCGCCGGAGTCCGTCCGCCCCTGGAGTTCGACGGCTACTGGCTCTACGCCGGCAGCGTGCCGTGCCTGCACATCGCCGACCGCGCCGCCTACCGCGCGCACGCGGCGACGCTGGGCCTGCACGTCGGCGAGCGCGCGGCACAGGCCGGGACCGGGCCCGTCGACCACATCGCCTTCAGCGCATCAGACTACGGGGCCGTCAGCGCCCGCCTGGCCACCGCCGGGATCGAGCCCGTGCGCAACGACGTCCCCGGCGGCGGGCCGCGCCAGCTGTTCTTCAGCGACCCGGACGGACTGCGGGTCGAGATCAACGTGAAGTGAGGTCATCCGATGGCGAACCCCACCGATACCACGGTCGCGTCCGGACGGCGCACCACTCCCCCGTTCCGCGCTGATCACGTCGGCAGCCTGCTGCGTCCCCGGCGCCTGCTCGACGCCCGCGAGGACCTGGTCAAGGGCACCATCACCGCCCAGGAGCTGCGCACGATCGAGGACGAGGAGATCACCAAGCTCGTCCAGATGCAGCACGACGTCGGACTGCAGTCAGCGACCGACGGCGAGCTGCGCCGCGGGTCCTGGCACATGGACTTCATCTACCAGCTGGGTGGGATCGACAGGATCCAGGGCGACATCGAGGTCCATTTCCGCAACGCCGACGGGACCGTCGACTTCAAGCCCGCTGCCATCGCCGTCACCGAGAAGGTGGAGCTGGACCACACGATCTTCGAGGAGGACTTCGGGTTCCTCCAGGGCATCACCGGTGAGGGCGTTACTCCCAAGTTGACGATCCCGTCGCCCAACATGGTCCACTACCGCAGCGGGCGCGCCGCATTGAACCCGGAGGTGTATCCCGACATCGAGCCGTTCTGGGCCGATCTGCAGGCCGCCTACGCCGAGCAGATCGCCGCGCTCGCCGCGCTCGGCTGCACGTACCTCCAGCTCGACGACACGAGCCTGGCCTACCTCAACGACCCGGCCCAGCGTGAGTACCTGTCCGACCGGGGCGAGGACACCGCCCACCTGCACGAGACGTACGTGCGCAACATCAACAACGCGCTCGCGGGCAGGCCGGAGGGCCTCACCGTCACCACCCATCTCTGTCGCGGGAACTTCCGCTCCTCGTGGGCGGCCGAGGGTGGCTACGAGTACGTCGCCGAGACGCTGTTCGGCCAACTCGACGTCGACGGCTTCTTCCTCGAGTACGACGACGAGCGCTCGGGAGGCTTCGAGCCGCTGCGGTTCGTGCCGCCCGGGAAGATGGTCGTCCTCGGACTGGTGACGACCAAGCGTCCGCAACTCGAGAGCAAGGACGATCTGCGCCGGCGCATCGAGGAGGCGTCGCGGTACGTTCCGCTGGAGCAGCTCTGCCTCTCGCCCCAGTGCGGCTTCTCGTCGACGCTGGAGGGCAACGCGCTCACCTACGACGACCAGAAGGCCAAGCTGGAGCTCGTGGTGGAGACCGCGGCCGAGGTCTGGGGATCGTGACTAGCCGGATGCGCGCCGCGGTGGCAGAGCGGATCGGCGTGATGACGGTCGTCGACCGGCCGGAGCCCGGTGAGCCCGGCCCCGGCCAGGTGCTCGTTCACCCCGAGGCGGTGGGCATCTGCGGCTCGGACTATCACCTGTTCTCGGGCCACATGTCCGAGGCCGCCGGTGGCTCGCAGTTCCCCCGCGTGCTCGGGCACGAGGTGGGCGCGACGATCGCCGCGGTGGGCCCGGATTGCCGCGCGGACCTGAGCTCCGGCCAGCGCGTGGCGATGCTGCCGATCAGCGCCTGTGGCGCGTGCTATCCGTGCAGCGTCGGACGGCCCAACGCCTGCGACAACTTCTCGCTGGTGGGCATCCACACCGACGGAGGCCTCCAGGAGCTGCTCGTCCTCCCCCAGCAGCAGGTGTTTCCCATCACGGCCTCCGACCCCGCGCTGGCGGCGCTGGCCGAGCCTGTCTCGGTGGCGGTTCACGCCGTGCATCGGGGGCGGGTCCAGTCCGGGGAGCGCGTTGTCGTCCTCGGAGCGGGGCCGATCGGCCAATGCGTGGCCGTGGTGGCGCTCGAGCTCGGTGCCGACGTGCTGCTCGTCGACCTCCAGGAGAGCCGGCTCGAGCTTGGCCGGGCGCTGGGCGCCGAGGCGCTGCGCTGGACGACGGCGGCCGAGGTCGTGGCCTACGGCCGCGAATGGGGCCGGGCGGGCGGGGTTCCGATCGCCATCGACGCCACCGGCGTCCCTGCCGCGGTGCGGGCGATGGTCGACATGGTGGCGTCGGCGGGCCGCGCCGTGCAGGTGGGCATGGCCAACGACGACGCGCCCATCCGCATCGGCAGCCTGACCGAGAAGGAGCTGGACGTACTGGGGGCGAGCTGCTGCACGAGTGACGATTTCGCGGAGGCGGTGGGCGTCGTGGAACGCAACGCCGACGCGCTGGCGCGCCTGGTCAGCCATGAGTTCGCGCTGGGCCAGGCCCCCGAGGCGATCCGCTTTGCCATGAGCAATCCGACAGAAGTGATGAAGGTGGTGATCCGAGATGAGTGAGTCGTTCGACTACGTGATCGTCGGCGCGGGCTCGGCCGGGTGCGTGCTGGCCGCTCGCCTGAGCGAGGACCCGGACGTGACCGTCGCGCTGCTGGAGGCCGGCGGCGAGGACACGGCGCCGGAGATCCGCATCCCGGCTCTCTTCCCGATCATGTTCAAGACCGAGCTGGACTGGGACCTGTTCTCAGACCCGGAGCCCGGGATGGACAACCGCCGCCTCTACCTGCCGCGCGGGCGGATGCTCGGCGGCTGCAGTTCGATCAACGCGATGATCTACGTGCGCGGCAACCGGCTGGACTACGACGGCTGGGCCGCGGCCGGCTGTGACGGGTGGGGCTATGACGACGTGCTGCCCTACTTCAAGCGCTCCGAGGACAACGAGCGCGGCGAGAGTCAGTTCCACGGGGCCGGCGGACCGCTCACGGTGTCCGAGAGCCGCTCGATGCACCCGCTGGTCGACGCGATGATCGAGGCGGGCCGCCAGGCCGGCCACGAGCACAACCCGGACTTCAACGGCGCCCGCCAGGAGGGCGTCGGCCGCTTCCAGCTCACCCAGCGCGACGGCCGCCGGTTGAGCACCTCCGATGCGTTCCTGCACCCGGCCCGCGAGCGGCCCAACCTCACCGTGATCACCCACGCCTACGCGACCCGGCTGCTGTTCGAGGGCCGGCGCGCGAGCGGCGTCGAGTACGCCCGGCTCGATGAGACGCTCCAGATCGCGGCCACGCGCGAGGTCATCCTCTCGGCCGGCGCCTACTACTCGCCCCAGATCCTGATGCTGTCGGGCATCGGCCCCGAAGCTGATCTAGCCCCGATGGGAATCGAGGTGCGCGAGGCGCTCCCGGTCGGCGAGAACCTCCAGGACCACTGCATGTGCAACCTCAACTTCACAACGACCGGACCGTCGCTGTTCGACGCCGTGTCGCCCGAGAACTTCGCGCTGTTCGAGTCCGAGGGCCGCGGGCCGCTGACCTCGAACATCCCCGAGGGCGCGGGGTTCTTCCGGGCGCGCAACGGCGTGGACGCCCCCGACGTGGAGTTCCACTTCGCCCCCGGGATGCTCTACGACGGAGGGATGACGGCTCCCGAGGCGCCGGGGATGGCCTACGGCCCGGTGGTGATCAAGCCCACCAGCCGCGGGAAGGTCATGCTCCGCTCCCCCATGCCCCTGGCCAAGCCGCGGGTCCTGTGCAACTTCCTCACCACCGAGGAAGACCGCGCGAGCATGGTGGCCGGCCTACGGATGGCACTGAACATGGCCGAGCAGCCCGCGCTGCGCGCGGTCATCGACCGGCCGTTCCTGGTTCCGGACGGCGACTCCGACGAGGAGTTGCTGGCCTTCGCCCGGCGCGAGGGGATGACGGTCTTCCACCCGACCTCGTCGTGCTCGATGGGCTCGGTCGTCGATGCGGAGTTGAAGGTGTACGGCTTCGAGGGGCTGCGCGTCGCCGACGCCTCGGTGATGCCGGAGATCACACGCGCCAACACCAACGCGGCGACGATCATGATCGCCGAGAAGGCCGCCGACCTCATCCGCTGGGGGGCCGCCGCCCCGGCGACCGCGGGGGTGGCAGCCGGACGAATCATGCGGCCCCCGGACATCGCGAGCCCGGATGGCGAGCGGGGGCCAGCATGATGCAGGTCTTGGATGAGGGCCAGGCCGGGCTGGTGCGGACCCTGTGCGAGCTGGTCGTGCCCGGATGCGAGCGCACGGGGGCCGAGATCTACATCGACGCGTTGTTGGCGCAGATGCCCGATGGCGACCGAGCCGGCGTGATCGCGTGCTTCGAGGCGCTGGCCGACTGCGTCGACGGCGGCGAGGAGGCGCTGCGCGAGCGCCAGTTCACCGCCGAGTTCGGGGCCGTGCGCGCGTTCGCGTGCGAGGCGTTCTACAGCGACTTCGTGGCGCCCGGTGCCGCCGGGCCCGGGGCGTGGGAGGAGATCGACTTCCGCTTCCCGATGGCCGATCGCATCAACAAGGACTGGTCGTATCTGGGGGTGCAGTCATGAGCAGCGGTCGTGAGCGCTTTGACGTCGTAGTGGTCGGCTCGGGCGCCGGCGGCGGGCTGGTGGCCGGCGAGGTGGCGGACTCGGGCGCCAGCGTCCTGCTGCTGGAGACCGGGCCGCATCGCACCGCCGCGGACTTCACGCGATGGGAGGCCCACGCCAACCACGACATCTGGTTCGCGCCCACCCTGGTGGAGCCCCGGGCGGAGGGCGCGCCACCGCTCGTGGTGATCCGCGGCCGCTGCGTGGGCGGGACGAGCACCGTCAACACCAAGGTGGCGCTCAGGCCCTCTGACCAGGACTACGAGAAGTGGCATGCTGCCGCCGGCCTCGTCGGCGAGGGCGGCGACCCGTTCTGCGCCGCCGACATGGCGCCCCACTTCGAGCGCGTCGAGACGCGCCTCGGGGTGCGCGAGCGATCCGATTGGCAGACGTGCATCCACACCGTTGCCCCCGGCTTTCAGGCCATGGACGCAGAGCTGGAGCCGGTCATGTCCTACACGGACGCCAACTGCATGCGCTGCGGCTCCTGTCTGCAGGGCTGCCCGACCAACGCCGGCAAGAACTCGATGAACGTCTACATCCATCCGCCGTGGGCAGACGGGCGCCTCACACTGCGCGCCGAGTGCACGGTGACGCGGGTGGTCATCGAGGACCGCGGGTCGGGGCTCGAGGCGACCGGCGTGGAGTACGTCGACGCCGGCGGACGGTCTCACGCCGTGCAGGCCGGGGTCGTCGTCGTGGCCGCCGGGGCCATGGGCAGCTCGCATCTGCTGCTGCGCTCGGGCATCCGCGAGGCGACCGGCGGCTCGCCCAGCTCACAGCTCATCGGGCGCAACATCGGCTGGCACCCGGCGCGGATCATCTCCGGCCTGTTCGAGGAGCCGCAGGACGCGCATCGCGTCTACCCGATCAGCGCGCACTGCATGAAGTTCCAGAACGACAGGGACGGCGGCTTCATCGTCGAGGCGGCGACGATCCAGGACCCGATCGGCTTCTCGATCATGCTGTGCGACGAGGACGGCGTGCCGATGTGGGGCCGTCAGCTGAGCGAGACCGTGCGCAAGTACCGGTACTTCAGCGGATTGCTGGCCATGGTGACCGATCAGAACAACGGCATGGCGTGGATCGACGAGGATGGCCGCGACCGATACTCGTACGAGTTCAATGACGTCGAGCGCGAGCGCGATGAGGCCTCGTTGCGGTTTGCCCGCGAGGCGCTGCTCGCCGCCGGAGCCCAGCGGGTACTTCCCTCCAGCCAGTGCAGCACGCACGTCCAAGGCGGCTGCCGCATGGGCTCGGACCCGGAGCGCTCGGTCGTCGACGCCCACGCCGAGTCCCACGACGTGCGGCGGCTCTTCCTCGGCGATAGCTCGGTCGTCCCGACCACGCTGTCAGTCAACCCGTCGCTGACGATCATGTCGCTGGCGAGCCGGCTGGCCGCGTATCTGGCCGGCGGCGAGCACGGCTACTTCGAGGCCGGTGGGCGGGTCTCCGTGTCTGCGGGATAGGGGCCCCGGAATGAGGGTGGTGATCGCCGGCGCCGGTGGCGGCGTCGGCGCCTCGCTGGCGTTCAACCTGCTGCTCTCAGAGCTCGAGTGCGAGGTCGTGATGGTCGACGCGCGGCAGAACATGGTCCATTCGCACCTGTGGGACCTCGAGCAGGTGCTCGAACAGACGGGACCCACCCCCGCCCACCCCGTGCGAGCAGGCGCGGTGGACGACATCGCGGGCGCCGATGTGCTCGTCATCGCCGCCGCGGCGCCACTCACCGTCAACAACTCGCGAATCGTGTACCTGCGCGACAACACGGCGATCGTCGCGCCCCTCCTCGATGCGCTCCCGGAGGGATGGCCGGGCACCGTGATTCTCGTCACCAACCCGGTGGATCCGCTCGGCACGTGGGCGCAGCGACGCACGGGCCTGGAGCGCACGCGGCTGCTGGGCTACACGCTCAACGACTCCCTGCGTCTGCGCACCGGCATCGGGCGGGTCCTGGGCGTGGCACCGGGGCGGGTGCAGGCATGGATGGTCGGCGAGCACGGCGATCTGGCCGTGCCGCTGTGGGACCGTGTGGTGCTCGACGACGCGCCGGTGGCGCTCGACGATGCCCAGCGGGCCAGGGTGCTGGAGTTCGTGAGCGGCTGGTACGCGCGCCACGTGGCCCTGGACTCCAAGCGCTCGTCGACCTGGACCTCCGGGCTGGGGATCGCACGGATGGTCCGGGCATGCCTGGATCCCGCCGGAAGCGAGCTGTGGCCGGCCTCGATCATGCTCCGCGGGGAGTACGGGATCGACGGCGTCAGCCTCAGCGTCCCGGTGAGGCTCGGCGGCGCAGGCGCGCGAGTCATCGAAGAGTGGGACCTGTCCCCGGAGGATCTCGAGGCGCTGCACGCCGCGGCGCGGTTCGTGCGCGAGGCCGCCGAGGGGCTGTAGCTAGCTCGAGCCCGCGGGCACGGCGACGTCCCGGGGCGCAAACGCCAGATCGACGACCAGGGCAGCGGTCCCCGCCACCGCGATCACGATCGCCATCGGCAGGGCGTCCCGGCTGCCACCCACCCCCACCAGCGGCGCCACCAGCGCGCCGAACCCGAACTGGCCGAGGCCGAGCAGCGCCGAGGCCGCGCCCAGCGACCCGGTGTGGGCGGCCATCGCCGAGGCCGTCCCGTTGGGCAGGACGATGCCGTTGGCGCACAGCAGCAGGAAGAAGAACGCGAGCAGCGGCCACAGGCCGGCGTGGGTCACCGTGACCACCAGGGCGCCAACCGACGCCACGGCGGTGCCCACCAGTCCGCGCCGCAGCAGCCACGCCGAGCCGCGCCGGCCCACGGCGCGGCTGCCGAGCAGCGACAGGGTGATCAGACCGGCCGAGTTGACGGCGAAGATGACGCTGAACAGCTGCGGGGAGATTCCGAAGACGTTCTCCAGGACATAGGACGAACCCGAGATGTAGCCGAACATCGCCGCGAATGAGAGCGAGAAGGCGAGCGCGTACGGGATGTAGCGCCGGTCACGCAACAACGCCCCGAACCGGCCGAGCACGGCGCCCAGCCCGCCCGTGTGGCGCTGGTGGGCGGGCAGAGTCTCGGGCAGCATGACCACCGTGGCCGCCAGCAGCGGCACCCCGACCGCCGCGAGCACCACGAACACTCCGCGCCACGAGGTGACGAGCAGCACCTGGCCGCCGATCAGCGGCGCGGCCACCGGCACCACGCCCGTGATCCCCATCAGCACGCCGAACAGGCGGGCCGCAACGGTCCCGCCGCTGAGATCACGCACGATCGCCCGGGCGATGACGATGCCGACGCTCCCCGCCATCCCCTGGATGAGCCGCATCACCACCAGCACGCCGACGGTCGGCGAGACCGCACAGGCCACCGATGAGGCGGTGTAGCCGATGATCCCCGCCAGCAGCGGCCGCCGACGCCCGCGGGCGTCGCTCAGTGGTCCGGCGATCACCTGCCCGACGCCGAGGCCGATCATGCACGCAGTGATCGTGAGCTGGGCGGCCGACGCGGTGGTGTGCAGGTCCCGGGTCAGCGCCGGCAGGCCGGGCAGGTACATGTCCAGCGACAGCGGGCCGAACCCCGACAGCGCCGCCAGCAGGACGATCTGCCCGCGGGTCGGACGCCCGGGATCGCGGGTCACGATTCAGCGTCCTGAAGCACTCATTCGATACCGAATGACCGCTTCAGGCCGCTAGGCGAGGGCTATTTCGATGAGCAGTGGCTCCCGGCGCTTGGCCAGGTCCGGGAGGACCTCGTCGAACGTCTCGATGAGCTCGTCGTGCGTGGTGATGTTGAGCGCCGGGCAGCCGAGGCAGCGGGCCATGCCGGCGATGTCGATGGAGCCGAACGCCGGCCAGGCCGCCGGCGCGCCCGCGGCGCGGGCCAGGCCGTCCATGACGGCATAGCGGCCGTTGGCCATCACGAGCAGCAGCACGCCGACCTCGTAGTGGGCGGCGCTCCACAGGGCCTGGATCGCGTACATCGAGGAGCCGTCCCCGACCACGCCGACCACCGCCCGGTCAGGGTTGCCCATCCGCAGCCCGACGGACCCGGCGACGCCGAAGCCCAGGCCCCCGTTGCCGCAGGCCACGTAGCCGCGGGGATGGCGCACCGGGAGGCGCTGGTAGAGCTCGGGCTGGCTGGAGGGCGTCTCCTCCACCACAATCGCCTCGCGGGGTAGCCGCTCGGCCAGCGCCGCGTAGACGTGCCCGGGCAGGAGCGGGTCGCCGGCGGCCGGTGGCGGGGGCGCATCGGGGCGCTTGAGCGGCGGCGGCGGCGCAGTGTCGCGCTGATCCACCTCGTCCAGCAGCGCGGCGCAGGCAGAGGCGACCGGGGCCACCACCGCCAGCGCGCACGGGCTGCGGTGAGCCTCGGCCTGATCGTCGGTGAGGACGGCCACGGCCGTGTCCTCGTAGACCATGGGGCCCGGGTCGTCGAGGATGTAGAGGCGGAAGGCGCTGGTGCCGATGGCGAGCACGAGGTCGTGGGGCGCCAGCGTCTCCCGCAGTTGGCGCCGGCGCCAGGGCAGGTGGCCGACGAACTGCGGATGGTCCTGGGGAAAGCCCGCGGCGCGGGCGAACGACTCCTGCCACACCGGGCAGCGCAGACGCTCGGCCAGGCCGATCACGGCCTCCCACGATTCGCAGTCATCGCTGCGACCCACGACCAGGGCCGGTGACTCGGCGCGGTTGATCATGTCGGCCAGCTCGCCGATCTCCCCGGGCGTCGCCACCGCGCTGCGCAGGGTGCGCTCGGGCCAGCCCGCCGCGTGCTCGTCGGCCGGCTCGGTCCAGTCCCCCATGGGGACGACGACGAGCGAGGGACCCTGGGATGCGACCGCCTCGTTGTAGGCGCGCGCGATGGCGCCGGGGACATCCTGGGCACGCACCGGGAAGTTCGACCACACGGGGTACTCGCCGGCGAGCTTCTCCAGCGCCCGTCCGGTGAGGAAGGGCTCATAGGCGAGCTGCCGGCGGTCCTGCTGGCCCACCACGACGACCAGCGGCGCGTGCATGTCGCGCGCGTTGGCGATCGCGTTGATCGCGTTGCCCAGCCCCGGGGCGGTGTGGAGGTTGACCAGCGCCGGCTCGCGGCGGGCCACGGCATAGCCGGTGGCCATTCCCACCACGGACCCCTCGTGCAGGCCCAGGACAAAGTGGATGTCGGGCGGCAGGCCGGTGAGGAACGGAATCTCGGTGGAGCCCGGATTCCCGAAGATGGTGGTCATCCCGAACCGCCGCATGACGTCGAACACCGCATCGCGGACTGTTCTGGTGGGTGCGCCCGGCTCTCGTGGATCGTCTGCTGCGGGCATGGCGGTGCGTTGCGCTTCTTCGATCATGCCTTGCTCGATTCTCTGCCGGGCGCCAACGCTATCACGTACGCTTTGAGAACAATCGGTCACAGTGCGTACGTCGCGCGTTTTGGGAGAGGCGCGACGAGCCACATCTCGCGCGAGAGTCAAGGAGAGAGTCTGTGTCGCTGAAGGGACTGAAGGACCGTGTCGTGATCGTCACCGGTGGCGCCTCGGGCATCGGCCGCGCCACCGCCACGCGGCTCGTGGAGGAGGGCGCGCGCGTCGCGCTCGTCGACATCGACGGCGAGGCCGCGTCGGCCGTGGCCGAGGAGCTGGGCTCCGACGTGCTCCCCCTGACCGCCGACGTCTCCTCCGAGCTGGATGTCCAAGGCTATTTCGCCGCCGCCGCCGAGCACTTCGGCCGGGTGGACTCGCTGCACAACAATGCGGGGATCGAGGGGCCCCTGGCCCCCCTCGCGGATTTCGAGACCGACGCGTTCGAGCGGCTGGTGCGGGTCAACTACTACGGCATCTTCTTCAACCTGCGCCAGATGCTCCGGACCGCGCGGCGGTCGGGAACGCGCGCCACGATCGTCAACACCTCATCGGGCACCGCCCTGCACGGGGTCCCCCAGCTCGGCGCCTATGGCTCGACCAAGGCGGCCATCATCGGGCTCACCCGGGCGGCGGCGATCGAGAACGCAGCCGCCGGGGTGCGCGTCAACGCGGTCGCCCCGGGGCCCGTGGACACGCCGCTGTTTGACCGCTTCGACAGCGGGTTCCGCGACGCCGCGGGCGAGGTGCTCCCGATCGGACGCATCGGGACGGCCGAAGAGGTCGCCGCCCTGGTGGCGTTCCTGCTCTCAGACGAGGCGCCGTTCATCACCGGCGCGGTGTTCCCCATCGACGGAGGGGAGACGGCATGACCATCACCGACGGCATCCGATCCGCGACCGACCCAGCCGACCTGGGCGTGCTGGAGGCCTCGGAGCTGCTGCGCGAACGCGCGCTGTCGTCGACGGAGCTCACCGAGGCCTGCCTGGCGCGGATCGAGGCGCGCAACGGCGGCGCCCCGACGTTCGAGGGCTCCCCGGATGCCATCAACGCCTGGGTGCGGCTATACCCCGAACTCGCGCGCGAGTCCGCGCGCGCGGCCGACGAGCGGCTGGCCGCCGGCGACGCGCCCGCGCTGTGCGGGATCCCGCTGGGCCTCAAGGATCTCTACGGAATGGAGGGCCTGCCGCTCACCGCATCCAGCCGCGTCCTCGAGGGCAACGTGGCCAGCCAGGACGCCGAGGTGTGGGCGCGGCTGCGCCGCCAGGGCATGGTGCCGCTCGGCCACACCCACACCCACGAGTTCGCCGCGGGGGGCACCACGGACCAGGTCGGCAATCCGTGGGCGCTTGACCGCGTCGCCGGGGGCTCGAGCGGTGGCAGCGCCGCGGCGCTTGCCGCGGGCATGACCCCGGCCGCGCTGGGCTCTGACACGTGCGGCTCGCTGCGGATCCCGTCGTCATGCTGCGGCACGAGCGCGATCAAGCCCACCCACGGCCTGCTCTCCCTCGACGGGATCATCCCCCTGGCCCCCACGCTCGATCACCCCGGGCCGATGGCCCGCACGATCGCCGACTGCGCGGCGCTGCTGGCGGCAATGGCTGTCGGCGGACCGCCGGTCAACCCCACGGTGCCGCCGCCGGCCAGGCTCGGCGAGCTCGCGCTGGGCCCGTCGGGCGGGCCGCGGCCCCTGGAGGGGCTGACGGTCGCGCTGACCGACCGCACCGACCAGATGCCGCTCGACGCCGAAGTGGCGACGGCGCTCGACACGGCCCGCCGCGCCTGCGAGCAGCTCGGGGCGCGCGTGGTGACCGCCCCCGCCCCATGGCACCTGAACTGGGACGACCTCAACTGCCTGCTGCTCACCGACGTATGGGCCTACCACGCCCAGCACGCCGATCGGGCGCAGCTGTACCGCCCGGCCATCGCCGAGTTCGTCGAGGCCGCCGAGCACTTCACCGACGCGGCCGCCTATCTCGCCGCCCAGCAGCGCCGGGCCGCCGGCGCCGCCGTCTGGGAGCGCTGGTTTGCCGGGGGCGGGATCGACCTGCTGTTGGAGCCGACGCTCCCGATCGTCCCCTACGGCCGGGGGCCCGGCTATGACCGCGGCCATGCCGGTGGCCCCGGTGACCCGATGATCGCGCTCACCGCGATCTGGGACCTGACCGGCATGCCGGTGGCAGCCCTGCCGGTCACCTGGGAGGCGGGCATCTCGCTGGTCGCGCCCCGCGGGCACGAGGCGCGCCTGGTGTCCGCGGCCATCGACTTGCAGGAGAGCGCACTCCCCGCCCCGCGCTGGGTCCCCGCCGCCGAGCACGGCAACCGGGATGCGAGAATCGGCGCAGAGTCATCGGACGGTACGGAGGAGAGATGATCGGGGAGATCCTGTGGGAGCCGCCGGCCGACCTGCGCCAGAGCACGCAGATCGGCCGCTTCATGGAGTTCGCGGAGCGCCGCTGCGACCAGCGGTTCGCGGGCTACGACGACCTGTGGCGATGGTCGGTCCAGGATCTGGAGGGCTTCTGGGGGTCGATCTGGGACTTCTTCGAGCTGCGCGCGCACGCTCCGTTCGAGCGCGTCCTGGCGTCGCGCGAGATGCCGGGCGCGGTCTGGTTCCCGGGCGCGCGGCTCAACTACGCCGAGCATCTCGTCGGCCGTGACGAGGACACCGACTCGGTGGCCGTCATCGCCCACTCGCAGACCCGGCCGGAGTTCGAGGTCACCTTCGGTGAGCTGCGCGAGCAGGTGGCGCGGGCGCGCGCCGGCCTGCAGCGGCTCGGGGTCGGCCCCGGCGACCGCGTCGTCGCCTACATGCCGAACATCCCCGAGACGCTCGTGGCCTTCATCGCCACCGCGTCGCTGGGAGCGATCTGGGCCGCCTGCGCTCCGGAGTTCGGGGCGCGCAGCGTCATCGACCGCTTCGCTCAGATCGAGCCCAAGGTGATGCTGACCGTCGGTGGCTACGGCTTCCGCGACCGGTATGTGAGCCGGCTCGCCGAGGTCGAGGCGATCCGGGGACGCCTGACGAGCCTCGAGCACGTGGTGGCGGTGCCCTACGGCGAGGCCTCGGTGCCCGACGCGGTGGCGTGGTCGGATCTGCTCTCAGAGCCCGCGGCCCTCGCGTTCGAGCCTGTTGCGTTCGACCACCCGCTCTACGTGCTCTTCTCCTCGGGGACCACGGGGCTGCCCAAGGCGATCGTGCACGGCCACGGCGGCCAGCTCGTGGAGCACCACAAGAACCAGGGCCTCGGCTGGGACCTGGGCCCCGGCAAGCGCCTGCAATGGTTCTCCACCACGGCGTGGATGATGTGGAACGCGCTGGTGAGCGCGCTGCTGCTGCGGACCTCGATCGTGATGCTCGACGGCGACCCGGCGTGGCCGGACCTGGCCGAGCAGTGGCGGCTGGCCGAGCGCTATCGGCCGACGGTGATGGGCGTCTCCCCGCCCTATCTGATGGCGTGCCGCAAGGCGGGGATCAATCTGCGCGACGACTTCGCCCTGGACTCGATCGAGATCCTGTGCACCGCCGGCTCGCCGCTGCCCGCCGAGGGGTATCGGTGGGTCTACGAGCAGCTCGGGCCCGACGTCTGCCTGGTCAACGGGTCGGGCGGAACCGACGTGTGCACCGGGATCGTCTCGGGCTGCCCGGGGGTGCCGGTCTACGAGGGCGAGATCTCGTGCGCGTCTCTCGCCGTCGACGCCAAGGCCTTCGACGAGGACGGCAACCCGGTGGTCGGCGAGCTGGGCGAGCTGGTCATCACCTCGCCGATGCCGTCGATGCCGGTCGCGCTGTGGGGCGACGAGGACGGCGAGCGCTACCGCTCGTCCTACTTTGACCGCTACCCGGGGGTGTGGCGCCAAGGGGACTGGATCAAGTTCACCCCGCGGGGCAGCTGCGTGCTCACCGGGCGCTCTGACGCCACGCTCAACCGCGGCGGGGTCCGCCTGGGCACCGGCGAGTTCTACTCGGTGGTGGAGGAGTTCTCCGAGCTCGCCGACGCGCTGGTGGTTCATCTGGAGGACGACGAGGGCGGGATGGGCGAGCTCCTGCTCTTCGTGGTGCCCTCCCCCGGGGCGACGGTGGACGACTCGGTCGTGGGACGACTGCGCGCGGCGCTGCGCAGCGAGCTCTCGCCGCGCCACGTGCCCGACGACATCATCGTCGTCAGCGGGATCCCACGGACGCTGACGGGCAAGAAACTCGAGGCGCCGGTGAAGCGCATCCTGCGCGGCGAGGCCGCCGAGAAGGTCGCCAGCCGCGACGCCCTGGCCGATCCCGCGGCGCTTGACGGCTTTGTCGCGCTTGCCGCGCAACGCACCGCTCAAGCTCCCTTAAAATGAGCGGACGAGAGAGAGGCTGACGGGTATGGCCATGGAGAGAGACAGGACGTGACGAGATGGCGTTAGTGCAAGTGGCGCCGCACGAGATGCCCCTGGAGAAGTGGAGCCCGCGCGGGACCGATGCGGCCGCGCGGCTGCGCTCGTGGTCAGACATCCTGGCCACGACCCACCTCGCCTTCGAGGTCAAGCCCACCTGGCGCACGCCCGCCCGGTTCCAGGCCGCCGTCACCCGGCGAATGATCGGCGACCTGATGCTCGTCGACTGCGCCGCCTCCCCCTTCCTGGGCCAGCGTGACGGCGCCGTGATCGGCTCCGACGCCGACGCCGGCCACGAGAACGTCCTCGGCTTCCAGTTCGTCTTCAAGGGCATGGAGCTGGTCCGCGAGGGCGACCGCCAGCTCGCGCTCAAGCCCGGCGACATGGTGCTGTGGGACGGCCTGCAGCCGACCGAGATCGAGATCGCCGAGGCCTTCTACAAGCGCACCCTGCTGTTCCCGCGCGACCGCGTCCTGGCTGTCTGCCCGCGGCTGGGCGCCGTCGATGCGCTCCCGTCGCTGCAGGGCAGCGCCTCCGCGCGCCTGCTGGTGCGCTTCATGAACGCGCTGGCGGTGGAGATGCCCGCGCTGGACGCGGCGGCCGGCGCGGCTGCGGCCAACGCCGCGCTCGAGCTCCTGCGCGCGGCGGTGGAGCCCGCCCTGCCCAGCGACAGGGCCTCCACCCGGGCGGCGATGCGGGCCGAGATCGCCCGCTACGTGCGCACCCGCCTGCAGGACCCACAACTCGGGCCGGCCTCGATCGCCCGCGCCTATGCAATGTCCGTGCGCACGCTGCACGCGCTGTTCGAGGACGTGGACGCCTCGGTGGCCGGGCTGGTGCGCCGCGAGCGCCTCGCCCGCTGCCTGGAGGACCTCCAGCAGCCCAACGGCGGGTCGGTCACGGAGATCGCCTTCCGCTGGGGCTTCTGCGACGCCGCCCACTTCTCCCGCGTGTTCAAGCGCGAGTTCGGGGCGACGCCGTCCGATGTCCGGCACGCCGCGCTGGCCGCCGCGTAGCTGTCGGCAATCACCGGATCATCGGACCAGTCACGGTGTTCCGGTCCGCCGAACACAAACATATGTTCGCACCCCGGGCGGATGGAATCGGGTGCATTTGGCTATGCTCTAGCCCGAGTGCGGGGTCGTCTAATGGCAAGACGCCAGCCTCTGGAGCTGGTTATCAAGGTTCGAGTCCTTGCCCCGCAGTGAGATAGGCGCCCCCGCGGCGCGACGTGGCGGCGGGCCAGCCCGTCCAGCGCGCGGGTCGCGCAGTCGACCGCCTAGAGCGTCTCGAGGTCCGTGGAGAGGTCGCCGAGCGCGTCGGCGCGGTCCCCGAGCTCGGTGTGTTCGGCGATGAACCGGCGGGCGTGCTGGAGGTCCTCGGAGCGGCCCACGGACAGCGCGCCCTCGACCCGCCCCTCGCGCAGGTAGAAGACGGAGAAGGCGCCGTCATCGACCGAGCCGCGGATCACCTCGCGGTCCCAGCCGTAGGCGGGGCCGACGTACTCGATGGCGGCCCAGTCGGATAGGTCGGAGAAGAAGTACGGCACGACATCGTGGGCGACGTCCTTGCCGAGCATGTTGAGCGCCACCGTCTTGCCGTGGTTGAAGGCGACGTCCCAGTGCTCGACGCGGATGCGACGGCCGCCGTGGACGACGCTCTCGTACTCGGCCATGTCGCCGGCGGCGTAGATCCCCGGCGTCCCTGACTCCAAGCGCGAGTCGACGCGCACGCCGCCACTCTGGCCCAGCTCCAGGCCGGCGCTGCGGGCGAGCATCACGTCGGGGTTGACGCCGGCGCCGATGACGACGGCGTCGGCGGGGATCTCGCGGCCGTTCTTGGTCACCACCGTGGTCACGCGCCCATCGGCGCCCTCGAAGCGCTCGAGCTCGTCCTCGCCGTGCAGGGTGATGCCGTGGCCGGCCAGCAGGTCGTGGAAATAGGTGGCCGCCTCCCGCCCGAAGGAGCGGATCAGGGCGCGCTCCTCGAGCATCACCATCGTGCACCGGCTGCCAAGCTCGGTGAGGGTGGCCGCGACCTCGGAGGCGATGTAGGAGCCGCCGATCAGGACCACACGCTTGCCCGGGGCGTCCTCTCGGATGGCGTCGCTGTTGCCGAACGTGCGCAGGTAGTGGATGCCCTCGAGCTCTGACCCGTCGGCGTTCAGGCGGCGGACGTTGGCCCCGGTGGCGACCAGAGCCTTGCTGAAGCCCACCTCCTCCTTGTTGGAGAGCTTGACCGTGCGCTCGGAGAGGTCCAGCTTCATCGCCGAGGTGCGGGTCAGCACCTCGATCTGCTGCTCGGCGTACCAGTCGGCGGTCTGGAACAGTGCATCTGCGCGCGAGTCCGTGCCCTTGAGGTAGCTCTTGGAGAGCGGTGGGCGGTCATAGGGAAGGTCGGGCTCGCGCCCCACGAGCAGGATGGAGCCGTCGGCCCCGGAGCGGCGCAGCCAGCGCGCGCAGTTGCCCGCGGCCAGGCCACCGCCGATCAGCAGGAAGTCGACGTTGCGGTCGGCCATGTCGAGTCGTCGGCGGACTAGCGGGCCGAGAGCTCTGAGCCCTCGGGCGCGAAGCGTGGCGTGATCTCGCCTTCCAGACCCGGATCGAGGATGAGCAGGACCTGGTCGCCGGCCTGGATGACCGAGTCGGCCTTGGGCACGAACCCGGCCCCGTTGCGCAGGACCGAGATGATCAGAGACCCCTCGGGCAGGGGGACCTCCTGGACGCGACAACCTGCCGCCGTCGACCCCTGCCCCACCTCGAGCTCGATGATCTCCAGGTGCTCCTCCTCCAGCGCCAGGAGCTGGACGAGCCCGTATTCCGGGACCTCGTGCTCGATCAGACGCAGGATGAGGTCGGTGGCCGAGACGGCCGGCTGGATGCCGAGCGTCTTGAAATGGACCGTGTTGCGCGGATTGTTGACCCGCGCCACGATCCGCTCGACGCCGTACTTCTCCTTGGCCACCTGGCAGATGAGGATGTTGTCCTCGTCGTCGCCGGTGACCGCGATGACGAGGTCGGCGCGCTGGATGCCCGCGCGCTCCAGCACCCACAGCTCGGTGGCGTCGCCGTACTGGACCGCGTGCTCGAGCTCCTCCTCCACCACGCGAAAGCGGCGGTGGTCAGACTCGATCAGCGTGACCTCCCTGTCCTTGGCGATCAGCTCCCGGGCGAGGTTCCACCCCACCTTGCCCGCTCCCGCAATGATCACATACATGTGGCCAATGGCTCCCTAGTGGTTCGGTTCATGGGCTCGGCGACACCGAGAGGCGTCACCGGTGGATGCTGGGCAAGGACGCAGGAGCCGACGCGCAGCAGCGCTGCGCGAGGCGACGAGGACGCAGCGCAGCGCCGCCGGGGGCGCCTCGAATGTCGTTGAGTCTGTGAACCGGGACACTAGACCTCGAGAACGACGTGTTCGGCTTGGTCGATGGCGTGCTGCGTCGGGCAGATCGTGAGCAGCCCCTGCTCGCCGTACCAGGCGGCGCGGGCCGGATCCGCCACGCGCACGACCACGCGCGGCACGTTGAACCGCCGCTGAGCGAGCTGAGCGATGACCAGGTTGGTGTTGTCGCCACGTGTGGCGGCCATGAACACGTCGGCCTGCTCGATCCCGGCCTCGACGAGGCCGTCCACCTCGAGCGCCGCGCCGACGGTGAAACGCCCGCCGGCGTCCTCCCAGCTGATCGACTGGTCCTTGTCCAGCCGCTCATGCGACAGCGGGTCGCTGTCAAGCACGGAAACGTCGTGTCCGGCGTCCAACGCGCGCTTGGCGACCGCCGACCCAACGCGGCCGGCACCGACGATCAGAATGAACATGGGCGGGACTCTAGGTCCTTACGGCGAGAAATGGAGTCACATCGAGACCAATACCCGCGAAGGGGCTTAGACCAAGCGGCGGTGGTCACGCAGCGTTCACGCCGTCGGCCCGCGGCGGCGGGGTGAGCGCGGCAGCCACGATCACGAGCGCGAAGGCGAGCACCCGGACCACCACCCCCAGCTGGCTGGACGGCATCGGCTCCCCGAACACGATCGGCCCGGCGGCGATCGTGGTCAGGTTGGCGGCGGCGCTGGTGAGGGCGATCATCGGGACGGCATCGCCCAGCTGAAGGCTGCGCGCGGAGATGAGCAGCCCGACCAGCGAGGCCACGAGGATCACCAACGCCAGTGGATGGATCAGGACGCCCGCGCCCAGAGCGTTCAGATGCGAGCTCAGCGCCTTGATCGACGTGTCCGACGTGGCCCACAGCAGGCCGGCCGAGACCGCCAGCATCCCCGGCCGTCGCGGCCGCAGCGCCAGGAGCAGGCCGACGGCTCCGGTGGCGCAGAGGAAGACGGCCAGAGTCCCCGGGTCATAGCGGGAGTGCGCGCCCGACGCGTCTCCGTCGAGGGTGGCGGCCAGGAAGGCCAGGCCGGCCGCGGTCAGCCCGACGCCCACCCATTCGCGGCGGGTGACCTCGATCCCGAAGAGCTTGTCGGCGACCACGGTCAGCAGGACCAGACCGCCGGCGATGACCGATTGCACCAGGGAGATCGGAGCGAG
Source organism: uncultured Actinomycetota bacterium (assembly GCA_963850325.1). Taxonomy (GTDB): domain Bacteria; phylum Actinomycetota; class Thermoleophilia; order Solirubrobacterales; family Solirubrobacteraceae; genus Palsa-465. Next base: position 200,780 of record CAWKLB010000008.1, on the reverse strand, counting down.
CGCCAGCGCGCCGACGTGGAAGCCCCACGAACCCAGGGCGATGGCGATGCCCAGCGAGTACAGCGGGGACCGAAACAGCTCGACCGTGCTGCGCAACGGGTGCGTCAACTCGACCGACGGCGCCTCACGGGCGCCGCGGAACTTGTAGAGGAACCCGGCCACCGACCCAAACGCGGTGAGGAGGGCCAGCGCCAGCCCGATGTCAACGGACCCGGACATCGCCGCGGCAGAGGCTAGATGGTTGAAGCCACCTCGCGGCGCGCCCGCCGGACGCGCCGCGATGGGTCACAAGTGGGTCCAGGTGTGACGTCGGGCTTGGGCCCGCTGGATCAGGTGATCAGCGGGATGATCAGGAGCGCCACGATGTTGGCAACCTTGATCATCGGGTTGATGGCCGGGCCGGCGGTGTCCTTGTAGGGATCGCCGACCGTGTCGCCGGTCACCGCGGCGGCGTGGGCCTCAGAGCCCTTGCCGCCGAAGGCGCCGTCCTCGATGAGCTTCTTGGCGTTGTCCCACGCGCCACCGCCTGCGGTCATCGAAATGGCCATGAAGAGCCCGACGACGATCACTCCGATGAGCAGCCCTCCCAGCGCCTGGACCGAGATGATGCCGACGATCACGGGGATCGCGATTGGGATCAGCGCCGGCAGGATCATCTCCCGCTGGGCGGCCGCGGTCACGATGCTCACGCACTGGCCGTACTCGGGCTGCTCGGTCCCGTCCATGATCCCGGGCTTCTCCCGGAACTGGCGGCGGACCTCCTCCACCACGGCGCCGCCGGCGCGTCCGACGGCCTCCATCGCGAGGGCGACGAACAGGTAGACCATCAGCCCGCCGACGAGCAGGCCGATGAGCACCGGCGGGTTGGAGAGGTCAAAGCGCGTCGCCTGGCCGAGCTCCTGCTTGAAGGCATCGAACAGGACCAGGGCGGCCAGAGCGGCGGAGCCGATGGCATACCCCTTGGTCACGGCCTTGGTGGTGTTGCCGACCGCGTCGAGCGGATCGGTGACGTTGCGGACCTCCTCAGGCAACTCGGCCATCTCGGCGATACCGCCGGCGTTGTCAGTGATGGGGCCGAAAGCGTCCAGCGCCACGATGAGGCCAGTGAGCGACAGCTGCGCCATCACTGCGACGCCGATGCCGTAGATGCCGTGGCCCAGCTTCCACGCGCCGAAGATGCCCAGCGCGATGACGATCGCGGGCAGCGCGGTGGCCTGGTAGCCCTGGGCGAGGCCCTGGATGATGTTGGTCGCATGACCGGTCTGCGACGCGCGCGCGGTGCTCTTCACCGGCGAGAACCGGGTCGAGGTGTAGTAGTCCGTGATCACGAACAGGGCCGCGGTGATGACCAGGCCGATCAGCGCGCACAGGTAGAAGTGCCACCACGGGGTCGCGGCGATGCCGGCGGTGGTGGTCAGGCCGCGCATGAGCCAGTACGTGACCGGGATGAACGCCAGCGCGGCGAGGCCACCCGACACGATCAGGCCCTGGTAGAGGGCCCGCTCGACGTTGCCCGCGCGTGACTTCACCGCGAAGGTGCCGATGATCGACGCGATGATGGAGACCCCGCCGAGGACCAGCGGGTACATGGCCACCGCGACGTCCTGACTGAAGGTCAGGACGCCGAGGAGCATCACGGCGACGGCGGTCACCGCGTAGGTCTCGAACAGGTCGGCCGCCATGCCGGCGCAGTCACCCACGTTGTCGCCTACGTTGTCAGCGATCACCGCCGGGTTGCGCGGATCGTCCTCGGGAATACCGGCTTCGATCTTGCCCACGATGTCAGCGCCGACGTCGGCGCCCTTGGTGAAGATGCCGCCGCCCAGACGCGCGAACACCGAGATCAGCGAGCCGCCGAAGCTCAGCCCGATCAGCGCGTTGACCGCCTGGTGGGGGGTCTCGCCGACGATCCAGGTGAGGATCCCGTAGTAGCCGGCCACGCCGATCAGGGCGAGCCCGACCACCAGCATGCCGGTCACCGCGCCGCCGCGGAAGGCGACCTTCAGCGCCGGAGAGACCCCACCGCGCGCCGCCTCCGCGACCCGGGCGTTGGCGCGCACGGAGACGTTCATGCCCACGAATCCCGCGGTCGCCGAGAGGGCGGCGCCGATGAGGAACCCGATCGCCACGCGGATGTTCTGGAGCGGGATCAGCAGGATGAAGACGACCACGCCGACGGCGGCGATGATGGTGTACTGGCGCGTGAGGTATGCGGAGGCGCCCTCCTGGACCGCCGCCGAGATCGCGCGCATACGCTCGTTGCCAGGTGACAGCGCCAGCAGCGACCGCGAGGTGACAACTCCGTAGCCAATGGCGCACGCCGCGCACACAAGCGCGATCACGACGCCATGGTCCGTTAGAAAGCTAGACAAGAAGGTCCTCCGGGGAAGCTCTTAATTCAGGAACCGCGACGGGTCGCGAGCACAACGTCAAAAAGGGCCTTCCGCGCTCACATAGTGCGGAGGCCCCGGCATAAGCCCGGCGCGAGTCTAGCGTGCAGCCGGGCGGAATGTCGTTCCGAATGACCCCAATCGCTGGGAAAACGCCGAGACGCAGCCCTTACTGGCCGGGCACCCAGAGCCGCCCGCTGCGCTGAGCGGGGCCCGGTTCACCAGGTGTTGGAGCCTCACGCTCCGTCGGCGGGGGCGGGGCCTCGCCTCCGGGACCACCCGGACTGCCCGGGCCCCCCGCCCCAGGACCGCCCGGACCTCCGCCCCCAGGACCGCCGGGACCGCCCGGCCCTCCGCCCCCAGGACCGCCCGGACCCTCGGGGCCACCGCCGCCGGGATCGCCGCCCATGGGATCGCCGCCAGGCTGACCCGCCCCGCCCAGGCGCACGAACGCCATCTGCAGCTGGGACAGCGCGTCGCGGATCGGGGCGGCCTGCGGGGGTGCGCTCTGCTCGATCAGCGGCAGCAGCGCGCGCACGGCCTCGATCGACAGCCGGACCTGGGCCAGATCGCGCTCATCCTCCGTCCCGGGGGACAGCCCGGTGCGCCGCATGCCCAGGTTGATGAGCGAGACGACCTGGTCCAGGAGGATCTGCTCGACTCGGATCTTCTTGATCTCGGCCTCGTAGGCGGCGCGAAGCTCTTCTTCAGTTGGCTGGTCGCTGGTGCTCATGTGCTCTGCTCCCCTTCGACGTGGCTGCTCACCGGCGGTGGGGCTCCAACACGCCGGAGTATGTCTCCCGGGTCTCGGCCTGCACTGCGGCGTAGACCTCGGCCAGGCTCATCCCCGATTCCAGCAGCCGCCGCTGACGTTGCGCGCCGTTGGCCGCGGGCAGGCTCACGTCCAGTCCCAGCTCGGCCCGAACCGGAGCGGTCCAGTCCAGCAGCCGGTCCAAGGCGCCCGCGGCGGCGTAGGGCTCGCGCCGCTCGAGATCGAGGAGGTCGCCGTCCAGGCCATAGCGCAGCGCGCGCCACATGTTCTCCTCGATCAGCCGGTTGGGCAGATCGGTGAACGGGACGCCCTCGTCGATGTCGCGCGCCGCCTGGGCCACGCAGGTCACGATCAGCGCCGCCAGCCCGTCGGACTCGGCGGCGGTCGCCTGGGCGTCGCAGATGCGGACCTCGACCGTCCCGAAGGTGAAGTGCGGGCGGATCGACCACCACACCTGCGTGTACTCGACGATCGAGCGGGTCTGGATGAGGAAGTCGATGTAGTCGCCAAAGGACGCCCAGTCGCCGAACGTGTCCGGAACCCCGCAGCGCGGGAAGCTCTTGGTGAACGTCTGGGTCCGGGCGCTGTGCAGCCCGGAGTCGCGGCCGTCGAGAAACGGGGAGTTGGCCGAGATCGCCAGCAGCACGGGCAACACCGGGCGCAGGCGATCACACACCCGTACCGCGCGGTCGGCGCCGCGGACCCCCACGTGGACGTGCAACGAGAACGTGTTGTTACGCCATGCGACGTACTTCAGGCCGTCCTCGACGCGGCGGTAGTGGTCGGTGTCGATGATGTGCTGCTGGCGGTAGTCCGAGAACGGATGGGTCCCCGTGGCTCCGAGCGCGATGTCCTGTGCGCCCGCCAGGGCGAACAGCCGCCGGCGCAGGTCGCGTTGGGCAGACCGGGCTGCGGCGAGGTCCTCACCGCGGCCGGACCTGATCTCGATCTCGGACGAGATCAGCTCCCCGGCGATGGCGTCGCCCAGCAGCGCGTCGTCGGCCGCGGCGTCGCGCAGCCGCTCGAAGAGGCCGGCGAGCTCGAGGCTCTCGGGATCGAGCACCGCGAATTCCTCCTCCAGGCCGACGGTGAAGTCGGTGGATGCCTCAAACGCGGCACGCGCAGTGTCGATGTCAAGCTCCACGGCAACCAGAACAGACGTACTAGCTAAGTCAGATAGAAGTACAGCGCGTAGAGCAGATCGACTGCGGGGCTCGACGTGTGCACGGTCACCTCGGGCGGGACCTGGAGCAGAGCCTCGGAGTAGTTGAAGATGATCTTCACCCCGGCATCGACGAGCTCGTCGGCGATGCTCTGGGCCGCCGAGGGCGGGACCGCCAGGACCGCCACGACGATGTCCTGATCATCCACCACCGTCCGCAGCTCGGAGTTGTGGCGGACGGTCATGGGACCGATGCGCGTCCCCACGCGGCCGTGGTCGATGTCGAAGATGGCCACCACGCGGAAGCCGTGGTCGGCGAAGATGTCAGACGTGGCGATCGCGGTGCCGAGGTGGCCGGCCCCGAACAGCGCGATGTTGTGCTGGCCGGCGGTCCGAAGGATCTTGCGGATCTGGCTGACCAGCGACTCGACGTTGTAGCCGACGCCGCGCTTGCCGAACTTCCCGAAGCCGGACAGGTCGCGGCGGATCTGGGTCGAGTTGACGTGCGTGTAGTCGGCGAGCTCCTGAGAGGAGATCGTCTCCTTGCCGATCTTTCGCGCTTGCGTGAGTACCTGCAGGTACCGCGACAGTCGCGCCGCAACCCCGAGCGACAGCTTCTCACTCGGTTTGTCGAGGCCCGGGCCCGCCGGTTCGGTACCGCGGCCGACCGTGTAGCTCATCCTTGATCCACTCTAGTCGGTTCGCCGGAGCCGGTCAGGCGCCGCTCCAGCTCGGACTCCTCCACGAACAGCTCGAACACCTCCACCCCGTCGATGGAGACCACCGGGATGCGCTCGAGGTAGGCCCGCAGCAGTGCCTCGTCGGCGTCGATGTCGCGCTCGACGAGGGTGAACGGCCGCCGGACACGGACCCGCTCGAGGATCTCGCGGGCCTCGTCGCACAGGCAGCACCCGTCGCGGCCGTAGAGCACCACCTCGATCATCAGACGAGCGCCCGCTCGCCGGTGGCGTAGACGTCGACGTCCAGGTACTCCGGGAACGGCTGGGCCCGCACGTAGCGCGCCGCGCTGGCGATCATCGCGGCGTTGTCGGTGCACAGCTCCCGCGGCGGGATGTCAACCGGGAGCCCGAGCGCCGACAGCCGGTCGCGCAGCGGGCCGTTGGCGGCCACCCCACCTCCCACCGCCAGCTGCTCGGCCCCGGTCTGCGCCAGCGCGCGCTCCACGCGCAACGCCAGCGCCTCGACGATGGCTCGCTGATAGGAGGCGGCGAGATCGGCGCGGCGGCGCTCTGACTCCGCCTCCCCCAGCTCGCGTACGCGGTACAACAGCGCGGTCTTCAGGCCGGCGAAGGAGAAGTCAAGCCCCGGCATCCGCGCGCCCGTGGGAAAGTCGAAGGCGTCCGGGTCGCCGTCGCGGGCCAGCCGCTCCAGGGCCGCCCCGCCGGGATAGCCGAGGCCGAGCAGGCGCGCTCCCTTGTCGAAGGCCTCACCGGCGGCGTCGTCGAGCGTCTGGCCCAGCACCTCGTAGCCGGGCCCATGATCGGTCACCTGGGCCAGGAAGGTGTGGCCACCGGAGGCGATGAGGCTCAGGAACGGAGGCTCGAGTGGGGATGGCTGCAGGAAGCCGGCGGCGATGTGGCCGTGGAGGTGATCGACCGGCGCCAGCGGCAACTCGTGAGCGGCGGCCATCGCCTTGGCCGTCGCCAGCCCCACGAGCAGAGCGGCGACCAGGCCCGGCCCCCGCGTGACGGCCACGAGCTCGATGTCGGCCAGCTCGGCGCCGGCCTGATGCAGGGCGTCCTGGACCGCCGCGCCGATGAGCTCGAGGTGGTGGCGGCTGGCGATCTCCGGGACGACGCCGCCGTAGCGGTCGTGGATCCCCTGGGAGGAGATGACGTTGGACCGGATCTCGCCGGTGCCTGTGACGACCGCCGCACAGGTGTCGTCGCAGGATGTCTCAAGAGCGAGGATCACCCCGCCGCGCCCGACGGCGAGGTCGTCTCCAGGGTGCGCCACATGATCACCGCATCCTCGCCGTTGTCACGGTAGTAGCGAGGGCGCGTGCCCGCCGAGCGGAACCCGAACCGCTCGTACAGGGCGATCGCCGGGGCGTTGGAGGTCCGCACCTCCAGCGTGTACTCGCGGTCGGCGCCGGCACGCTCGATCATCTGCTCGAGCATCGTGCGAGCGATGCCGCGCCGTCGCAGCGCCGGGTCGACCGCGATGTTCATGAGATGCCACACGGTGTCGTAGCGAGCGCAGATCAGGTAGCCGAGCAGCGTGCCCTGGTCATCCACGGCGGCCAGGCACAGCCCCGACGGCTTGGACAGCTCGAGCACGAACATCGCCAGCGACCACGGCGTCGTGAACGCGCGCCGCTCGATGGCGATGACCTGCGGGAGGTCGGAATAGCCAAGGGGCCGAATCGTGACGCTGTTTGTCGTGGTCATTGCTGCCGGGCGGTACGGAGGCTGATCTCGGCGTCGGGGAGACGCAGATACTCCGGCTGGATGGCCTCCGGAGGCTCAGGCCGCAGACCAAGAGCCAGACGACAATGCTCGACGGCGCTGACCCGGTTGAGCCCCGAGTCCGGCTCAGGAATCCGCGCTCCCGCATGCTCGAGAGCCGACCGGAATTCTACCGCCCCGTCACCCACGGCCAGCCACACGCGACCGTCCGACCCCATCGCCTTGGCGAGGGCCTCGGGGGCCAGCGCGCGAGGGCTCAGCAGGGGCGCGGCGTCGGCCCGCCCCACGTCGGAGACAGCCCAGCCGGCGGCGAACACCTCGCCGCGCCGGGCGTCGATGACCGCCATCACGGCGTCGTGGACACCGCCCCCCTCCGCCATCACGGCGTCGTGGACACCGCCCCCGTCCGCCGGGACGGCGATTGCCCCGCGCGCGAGAGAGTGCAGCGTCGAGACGCCGACGAGATCGATCTCGCGCGCCCGCGCGAGCGCGTGCGCGGTCGCGACGCCGATTCGCAGGCCCGTGAACGTGCCCGGGCCCACCCCGACCGCGATCCGGTCAATCTCGGGCCACTCGGCGCCCCCGTCGCCCAGCACCTCCACCACGAGAGCCATCAGCCGGGTGGTGTGGCGCGGGCGGGCGCCGGGGGGCGGATCGTCGCGGCGCTCGACGACCTCATCGCGGTCCGTGTCCACGAGCGCCACCGTGGTGGCCCGCGTCGCCGTGTCGAACCCCAGGACCTTCACCGAATCACAACCTGGCGCTCATCGCCGCCGGCGTGCTCGAGCCGGACGCGCGCGGACACGTGTCCGAGCGCTGCCAGCTCCTGCTCCCCGGCGGCCGGCCACTCGACGAACGCGATCGTGTCCGGGCCCACGTAGTCAGCGAGCAGATCGGGATCCTCGCCGGTCAGCGAGGCCAGCCGGTACAGGTCGAGATGGGCCACCGCCGCGCATCCGTCCGCGCGATAGAGGTGCCCGATGGTGAAGGTGGGACTCGTCACCGGGACAGTCACGCCCAGGGCCCGGGCGGCGCCACGCACGAACGTCGTCTTGCCGGCGCCCAGCTCCCCCTCGACGAGGACGACGTCGCCCGCGGCCAGCTCAGCCGCCAGCCGAGCTCCGAGCGCTTCGGTCTCGGCCGCGTCGTGTGACTGAAACCGGCCTTGCACAGGCCGAGACTGTAGGACCTCGGCTTCCGCTACCGTCAGGGCCACATGGCCGACGGTTCGTCCAGTTCCCGGGGGCGCATCGCCCTGCTCATACAGCGCGTCGTCGGGGATCGCGCCGACGTTCCGACGTCGCTCGACGACCTGCGCGCCTCGGAGACCGCCAAGGCGATGGGCCTCGCCATCGCCATGATCGCCAACAACCTCGTCGCCCTGGTGTCGACGGTGGTGTTCAGCCACCTGCTCTCGGACAAGAACGGCGGGGGCTACGGCTCGCTCGCCGCGCTGATCAGCTATTTCCTGATCCTGTCGGTCGTCGGGCAGGCGATACAGGTGGCGACGGCCCGCGAGGGCGTGCTCGGGCACCTCGGCGTCGGCGCCGACCTCATGGCGACAGTCCGGCGCTGGACCCGCAGCCTTCTGCTGTTCACGCTCGCTCTGACCGTCATCTCCGTGCTGCTACGCGACCCCATCGCCAAGGCCCTCAACGTCAAGCACGACGAGTGGGCGGCGGCGCTGGGCCTGCCCGCCGCCGGGCTGTGGATTCTGCTGTCGATGCTGCGCGGAGCCCTCCAGGGCGTCGGGGACTACAAGTCCGTCGGCGTCAGCCTCGTCGCCGAGCAGAGCGTGCGGCTCGTCACCGGCGCGATCCTGGCCGCGGTCGGCCTGGGCGTGACCGGGGCCTACCTGGGTACACCGCTGTCCTTCATCGCCATGAGCGTGTACTGCTGGTACCAGCTGCGCCGGCATGTCGGCGAGATGAAGGGCGAGCCGCTGGCCGTCGTATCCAAGACGCCGCCGGCGACGCACAGCCTGTGGGGCCATGTCACGCGCGCCTGGGCGCCGATCGCCGGGCTCATCATCATCGCGGTCCTGCAGAACATCGACATCATCGCCGCCAAGCACCGGTTCAGCACGGGCGTCGCCAGCTCCTACAGCGCGGTGGCGGTCGCGGCCAAGGTCCTTATCTGGGTGGCGATGGGCGCCGGCTTCTACCTCGTCCCCGAGGTCTCGCGCCTTCGTGCCGAGGGCAGGGATCCCCGCCCGATCCTGGCCCGCGCTCTGGGGATCGTCGCCGTGTGCTCGATCCCGGTCCTGCTCATCTTCGCCTTCGCGTCGCACCTGCTCATCAAGTCGGTGTTCGGCGCGTCGAAGACGTCCGCGGCCGGCTCGCTCATCTTCCTGGGCCTAGCCTTCGCCGTGCTGGCCTGCACCTACCTGGCCATCCAGTACATGCTGGCGATGCGGCGGACCTGGTTCCTGGTGCCGCTCGCCGCGGTGGCGGTGGCCGAGCCCATCCTGCTGCTCAACGCATCCCATCAGCCCAAGAGCTTCGCCGCGGTCGTCCTGGCGATCCAGGCGGTCGGAGCCTTCGTGGCCTTCGCCTTCGCGCTGCGACCGGATCGCACCCCGGCGCCGCCTCCCGGCCCACCCCAGCCGGTGGCCGAGGAGCGAGTGCCCGAGCCCGTCTGATCAGAGCGCGGCGGCCGAGACCTCGAGCAGCCGCTCGGGAGGTGCGGCCGCAAACGCCCGCACGAACGCCTCGACGACTGCGGGGTCAAACTGGCCGCCGGCGCAGCGGCGCAGCTCATCCAGGGCCTGAACGTGGCCGAGAGCCTCACGGTAGGGGCGCTCGCTCGTCATCGCGTGGTAGGCGTCGCAGACCGCGATGATTCGGGCGTGGAGCGGGATCTCGTCGCCCGCGAGCCGATCGGGATAGCCGGCGCCGTCATAGCGCTCATGCGTGGAGCGGACGGCGCGGGCGGCGCCGGCGAGCGCCGGGGCGGCGGCGAGGATCCGCTCGCCGATCACTGGATGGCGCTCGACGAACTCCCACTCCTCGGTTGTGAGTGCACCCGGCTTGCTGAGAATCGATGCCGGCACCGCCACCTTGCCGATGTCGTGCAGGTCGGCGGCGTGCCCGAGGTCCTGCAGCCACACGCCCGTAAGCCCCAGCTCCTCCCCCACGCGCTCAGCCGCGCCCGCGAGACCGCCGGCGTGCTCGTCCAGGTCGTCCTGGAGGGCGGCGAGCGTCGCCACCAGCACGTCACGCGTCTGGGCGGCGGCGGTGGCGCGGCGGCTGTGCTTGCGGGCGTACATGCGCCGGTCACAAAGCCGCAGCGCCTCGGACGGGTCGGTGGCCTCCTCCGGGATCAGCGCCACGCCGCTGGAGGCGGTGATGATGAAGCCCTCGCCCTGCTCGCTGAAGCAGCCGGTCCACTCCGCCAGCCGCAGATCCAGCACGCTGCCGCCCACCCCGGCGGCAAGGACGCAGAACTCGTCGCCACCGAGGCGGTAAGCGGTCCCGATCCCGGCCACGGACTCCGCCAGCGCCGACGTGAGGCGCACGAGCAGCCCGTCGCCTGCGGGGTGGCCGAAGCGGTCGTTGTACTCCTTGAAGCCGTCGAGGTCGAAGATCGCCAGTGCGGCCGGCCGGCCGCCGTCGAGCAGCCGCTGCACGTCGCCCATGAGCTGGCGGCGGTTACCCAGGCCGGTCAGGGCATCGGTGAGCCCGAGGTGCTCGAGCTGGCGCTGGACCTCGCGCATGCGGTCGCGGACCCGCTCGTTGAGCCCCCAGGCGGTCACGCCGGCGGCGCCCGCCAGGGCCACGAAGAGCGCGTGCAGGCCGGCGTAGGCCCACGGGTGCTCCTGGGCTGCGCGCGTGTCGAACACCGCGCTGGGGTCGAGCGTGCCCATGACGCCGTGGTGGATGAGCACGAACGCCACCGCCACCAGGAACGGGACCCAGTCCTCGTAGAGCGTGAGGACGACGATCACGACGAAGAAGCTGAAGTGCAGCTCGGTCAGCCCGCCAGAGATGTCCACGAGCGCGGCCGAGCCGGTGAGCAGGCCCATCGACGCCGACACCGAGCGCCACTTGCGCGAGGCGGGCCTCCACCCGGCCAGCGCCGCGAACGCGAGCATCGCCAGGATCTCCGGGATATACCGGATGGCTGCGCTGCCGTGCTCGGCGACCGCGTACACGGCGACAACGACGATGTTCAGCCCCAGAAGGACCCCGATCACCTGATGGCGGCCGCGCCAGTCCTCGTCGGGCAGGGAGCCGCCGTGGGGCAGCAGCGCGCGCACGCCCGCGAGGACCCGGCGCACCCCGCGCGGCGTCGCGTCGGTCCGCCCGTCCCCTGCGGCGCTCATGTCAGCGGCTTTGCTTTCAGGACGAACGAGTGCGCCGGACCGCTGTCGAGGCGGTGCAGCGGACAGACGAACAGCAGCGCCGCCGGCGGCTTGGCGCCCGCCACGGAGTACCCCAGCATCAGCAGATGCGGGCCCAGAGATGCCAGCGTGGCCACGACGAAGACCACGGCGACGACAAGGTTGGGGTGGCGACGGAGGCTCATCGCCGTGGTATCGACCCTGAATCCCCCGTGCTTGAGCCTTAATCGGCCTTTCCGGCATGCGTCCAGGATCACTGGACGCCCGCCCCTTCGATGGGGCCGAACGGGTCGATCAGGAGCTAGAAGAGGCCCAGCTGGACGGTCTCGGGTGACGTCTCATCGCTTGCACCTGATTCAGGTGTTTCGGCCTCGGGATCAGTCTCGCCGCCCTGCGTGTCTGACGCGACCTCGGCCGGCTCCGCGACGTCGTCGGGCTGCTCGGGAACCTCCTCGTCGGCGACCTCGGGCTGCTCGGGAGGTCCTTCGGCCAGAAGGTCGGGGATCCGGTGGAAATCGGCCCGGAGAACCTCGAGCGTCGAGGGCGTATAGAGCGCCGCCGCGGGGTGATACAGCGGGTACAGGCGGATGGCGCGAGCGCCGATCGTGCGCACCTCGGCCTGCCCATGCAGCCGGGAGATGCCGGTGTTGTCGCCGCGCAGGAGCTTGGTGGAGAAGTTGCCCAGCGTGCAGATCACCGTGGGCCGGATGAGCTCCACCTGGCTGCGCAGATATCCGTTGCAGGACTCAATCTCGTTGGGATGCGGGTCGCGATTGTTGGGCGGGCGGCACTTGACGGTGTTGCAGATGAACACCTCGCCGCGATCCAGCCCGATCTCGTTGAGAAGCTTGGTCAGCAGCTTGCCGGCCTGGCCGACGAACGGGATGCCCTGCTTGTCCTCGTTGGCGCCGGGAGCTTCGCCCACGAACATGAGGTCCGCATCGGCGTTGCCGGAGCCGAACACGACGGTCGTCCGGGTCTGGTGCAAAGGGCAGCGTGTGCAGCTCTTTGCCTCCTCGTAGACCGCCTTGAGCTGCTCACGCCGCTCTGTGGGGCTCGTCACGGATCTCCATGCTAGAGAGGCCATCAGACGGGGTATCCTTAGCCTCGTGGCCGGCACCGACAAGGGCCGGGCCCGATGAACACCAAGTTTTTCCCCCAATCTCCGACCGGTATCTCACATGCGGGAACTGGACCGGCTTCCTCAGCCCTCTTCTGCGTCTGCCCTGACCACCCCTGAGCGGGTGGCGATCATCGGCAACGGCCGTCTCGGCAATGCCCTGGCCGGTGCTCTGCGCGCCGCCGGCGTCGTGGTGAGCGGCCCCCTGGGGCGCGGCGCGACGCCTGGCGAGACCGCTGCCGTGCTCCTGTGCGTCCCCGACGCTGAGATTCCGGCTGCCGCGCAGGCCGTGCCGGCCGGGCTCGCGGTGGGCCACTGCTCGGGCGCGACCGGCCTCGAGGTGCTCGCCGGTTCCGGGCGCGACGTCTTCTCGATGCACCCGCTCATGACCGTCACCGCGGAGTCCCAGCCCGCGGCGTTCGCCGGCGCGGGAGCCGCGGTGGCCGGGAGCAGCCCGGCCATGCTCGATCTGGCCCGGGCGCTGGCCCAGCGGCTGGGGATGCGCCCCATCGAAATCGCCCCCGGCGACCGCACCGCCTACCACGCCGCCGCCTCGATGGCCTCCAACTTCCTCGTCACGCTGGAGGCCGCCGCCGAGCGGCTGGCCGCCACCGTGGGCATGGAACGCGAGGACCTGCTTCCCCTGATCCGCGCGACGGTAGACAACTGGTCCCGGCTGGGTGGCGAGCGCGCGCTGACCGGACCCGTTGCCCGTGGCGACGAGCGGACCGTGGCGGCCCAGCGTCAGGCCATCGCCGAGCGCGCGCCGGATCTGCTCGCTCTGTTCGACACGATGGTGGACGCCACGCGGGCCCTCGCCACCGCCGAGGCGCTGGTGCGATGAGAACCGTCCGGACCGTCTCCGAGCTGCGGGGGCATCTGGCCGACGCCCGGCGCGCCGGGCGCACGATCGGGCTCGTCCCGACGATGGGAGCCTTCCACGAGGGCCATCTCTCCCTCATGCGCCGCGCGCGGGAGGCCTGTGACGTGGTGGTGGTGTCCCTGTTCGTCAATCCCGCACAGTTCAACGAGGCGACCGACCTCGACGTCTATCCCCGTGACGAGCAACGAGACGCCGGCCTGGCCGCGAGCGAGGGCGTGGACTACCTGTTCGCGCCCGCGGTGGCGGAGGTCTACGTGGACGGTTTCGCCACCTCCGTGGCGGTCCGCGGGCTCACCGACGGCCTAGAGGGCGCACATCGGGGCCACGGGCACTTCGACGGGGTGACCACGGTGGTGAGCAAGCTCCTGAACATGGTGGGACCGGACGTCGCCTACTTCGGCCAGAAGGACGCCCAGCAGGCCGCGGTCGTGCGGCGGCTGGTCCGCGACCTCAACTTTCCGGTGCGGATCGAGGTCTGCCCCACCGTCCGCGCCGATGACGGCGTTGCGCTCTCGAGCCGCAACGTGCTGCTGGCTGATGCCGAGCGCAACCAGGCGGCCGCGCTGTACCGCGCGCTGCGCGCCGTCCAGGCCGCGGTGGGCGCCGGCGAGCGCGACCCGGACACCGCCACAGCGGCCGGCCACGCCGCTCTGGCCGCCGCTCGCGTCGAGCCCGAATATCTGGCGATCGTCGCGGCGGACACGATGGAGCCGGTCCCGACCATCGATGGCGACGTCCTGGTGGCCGTGGCCGCCCGTATCGGCAGTGTCCGCCTGATCGACAACGTGCCGATAACCGTCATGGAGTCGGCCCTGAGCAGTACCGACACCACGGTGGCGACCCCGCACGGGGCGCCAACCATCTAAAAGGAGGCGAAAGCCATGTCTGCGACCCCTCAAACCCCCGTTCCTCGGAGCCTGGACGGCCCGGTGCCCATGACGCTCCCGCGCCTGGTCGAGAAGAAGCGCCTCGGCGAGGCCATCGTGATGGTCACCGCCTACGACTACCCCTCAGCCCAGGTGGCCCAGGAGGCCGGCGTGGACATGGTGCTCGTCGGCGACTCCGGCGCGATGACGGTCCTCGGCTACCCGTCGACGATCCCGGTGTCGGTCGACGAGATGTTGATGCTGGCCGCCGCCGTGCGGCGAGGCCTGCGCACGCCCTTCCTCGTCGGCGACCTGCCCTTCGGCTCCTACGAGGCGTCTGACGAGCAGGCGATCGCCACCGCCCAGCGCTTCATCAAGGAGGCCGGCTGCGATGCCGTCAAGCTCGAGCGCGGCGGCACGAGCGTGCAGCGCGCGCGGGCGATCGTCGCCGCGGGCATCCCCGTGATGGGCCATGTCGGGCTCACGCCCCAGACCGCGACTGCGCTGGGTGGGTACCGAGCCCAGGGGCGGACCGCCGATCAGGCGATCGCCGTCGCGCGTGACGCGATTGCCCTGGAGGAGGCCGGCTGCTTCTCGATCGTTCTGGAGGCCATCCCCGCCGCGGTGGCGGAGGAGATCATGGCCCGCGTGGAGATCCCCGTGATCGGGATCGGCGCCGGCCCGGCGACCGACGGGCAGGTGCTGGTTTTCCACGATCTGCTGGGGATCTACGACGGCCACGTCGCCCGCTTCGCCAAGCGCTTTGCCGACGTGCGCGCTCACATGGTGGCGGGCGTGGCCGAGTATGCCGCCGAGGTGCGCAGCGGGGCGTTTCCCGCGCCCGAGCACTGCTACTCGATCGATGATGACCAGCTTGCGAGGTTCCGGGCCGGTCTGACGTAGAACGGCCCGTGCGATCCCGTAGCATCAGGGCGAATGGCACGGTTCGCCCAGGTGTTCGCCCCGCGGGATCGCGTTTACTTCGAGCTGTTCGAGGAGGCGGGGCAGAACATGCTCCGCTCCTCCACGCTGCTCTACGACCTGCTCAGCGATTACCCGGACAACAAGCAGCTGGCCGGCGAGATCCTTGACCTCGAGCACGAGGGCGACCGGATCACTCACGACATCATCGATCGGCTCAACCACACGTTCGTGACCCCGATCGACCGCGAGGACATCCTTGCGCTGGCCTCGGCGCTGGACGACATCGTCGACTACACCGAGGAGGTCGCCGACTACCTCGGGCTGTACAAGATCGAGGCGCCGATGGACCAGGCGATCTGGTTGGCCCGGGTGCTCAAGGAGGCCTCGAGCCAGGTCGCCGAGGCCATCCCCAACCTCCGCGGCTTCCGTGACATCAGCCGCTACACCGTCGAGGTCAACCGCCTGGAGAACGAGGGCGACCGCATCACGCGGGAGGCGGTGGCCTCGCTGTTCGACGGCGGGATCGACCCCATGGTCGTGATCCGCTGGAAGGACATCTTCGAGCGCCTCGAGGCCGCGATCGACGCCGCCGAGAGCGCCGCCAACATCATCGAGGGCATCGTCATCAAGAACTCCTGACGGAGTTCCACGGGCCTCGGTCCGAAAAACGGATTGAGTGTGCTGATCCACGGGAAGCATTTCGCCGCAATGTTGCGACGGATCGCTCTGTGTGCAGCTGTGGTGGGCGCGATGGCCGTGTTGGCTCCCGCGGCAGGCGCCACGATCAACCCTGTGTCGGTGACGCTGACGCCAAGCTCGGCCACCGCCGGCTCCACCGGCAACCTCGGGACCGACATCAAGTTCAGCCCCTCCAGCGGGGACACCACGAAGGACCTCACGCTCCAGCTGCCGCCGGGGTTGCTGGCCAACGCCGCCATCGACAACGGCGCGTGCCTGAAAACCACCACGCCCATCGCGGACTGCCAGGTCGGGTCGGGCACCGTGAACGCGACGGCGGCGTTCCTCAGCGTGATTCCGGTGCCGACCTCGCTCAACGCGTCCTTTTATCTCGTGGCGCCGGCCAGCCAGGCCGACCTCGCGGGCCTCGCCGTGGTCGTCGACGACCCGATCAGCGGCCAGCCGACGCAGCTCGGGGCCCCGGCGGCCGTGACGATCCGGCCTCCCACTGATCCCGACGGGGTCGGACTGAACATCGCGTTCACCAACATCCCCAATTCGTTCGACAACCTGTCGATCCAGCTCAACGAGATCAACGGCACTTTCGACGGCCTGCGCTTCCCGGACACCTGCCCGGCCACGCCGGCGAACGTCATGGTCACCGCGGACTCCTACAGCGACGCGACCCCCACCACCGGGAGCGCGCCGCTCACGGTCACCGGCTGCGGCTCTGAGATCTTCGCCCCGGGATTCGCGGTCTCGATCACCAGGGACTCCAATGACCAGGGCGCCGCGGTCGTCACCGATGTGACCCAGACCGCCGCTCAGGCGCCGGCCCGCTCGGTGGCGCTCGCCTTCCCGACCGACGCCCTCGCCCCCAACCTCATCGTGGCGAGCCTGCAGTGCGCGAACCCGGCCTCGGGCAGGTGCACGCCCGTGGGCGCCGCGGCGGCGGTGTCGCCGCTGTACCCCTCGCCGCTGTTCGCCAACGCCTACCTCACCGGATCGCTCACCGCGCCCACGCTCACGCTGGTGTTCGGCGCGCCGTTCTCCATCACGCTGGTGGGACAGGTCGACCTGGCGCACAACGCCACGACGTTCACCGGCATCCCGGACTTCCCTCTCACCGACCTCAAGGTGGCGCTCAACGGTGGAAGCAAGTCGGTGTTCAACGCGACATGCGCGCCCGCCTCCGGCTCGGCGACCGCCACGCTCACCTCCCAGAACGGCGACCAGAGCAAGCAGGTCACGGCGCCGTTCACCATCTCCCCGTGCACGGGCGCCGGCGCGCCCGGGTCCAGCAGCGGGACCGGCTCCAAGGGCGGCAAGCCGCGCGTCGACGGAACCTCCGCGTCCGGGCTGACGACGGGCAAGCCCTCGCTGGTCTTCCAGGTCGTGGCCGGAAAGGGCGCGGCCAAGCTCAGCGCGCTCACCGTCGAGCTCCCGCGCGGCCTGCGGTTCGTCCGCCACCGCGTCCACGGCAAGCTGGCGGTGCAGGGGGTGTCGCTGGCGGGGGCCAAGCTGAAGTCCGTCGTGCTCCAGCACGGTCATCTGGTGATCACGCTGCGCAGCGCCGTCGCCAACGTGATCGTGAGCCTGTCCGGCCGCGCGCTGGCCGAGTCCGGGAGCCTGAAGTCAGAGGCCCGCCGCCACAAGCTCAAGAGCCTGAAGCTGACGGTGCTGGTCAAGGACTCCCGGGGGACTCAGACCAAGGTCCCGGCCGTCATCCGGAGCCTGCACCTGCCCAAGAAGTAGCGGCGGTCAGGGCTCCGCGGATCGGTCGTGCGCCGTCAGCCCGGTGCGTAGGTGATCTGCTTGATCACGCGGGCGGGCGCGCCCACCGCGATCGAGTAGGGCGGCAGGTCACGGTTGACGACCGAGTTGGCGCCGATCACGCATCGCTCCCCGACGGTCACCCCGCTCGTGATGACCACGTTGGCCCCGCACCACACGTTGTCACCGATGCGCGTCGGCCCCTTGCTCCGAAAGCCCTGCCACGTGATCGGGCGATCGGGGTCATCGACCCGGTGGTCGGCGTCGGTGATGAAGCTGCCGTTGGCGAACATGCAGTGGTCGCCGATCTCCACCAGATCCAGCGCCGCCACCATCACCCCGAGGTTGAGGAACGTCCCGGAGCCGATGCGGACCCGCGCCGGCCCGGGCGCCGTGATCCACACCCCGGGCTCGAGCAGCGTGTTGGCCCCGATCTCCAGGCGGCCCTCCCGCAGCGCCTCGAGCACGTTGCCGTGCACCGGCCAACGGGCGAACGCGCCCCGTCGCATCATCTCCCAGTGGATCAGCGCGCGGTTCCACGGCAGCGTGTTGCTCTCATACCAGCGCCACTTCTGCGCCCACAGCTTCAGCTCGGCCCGCGATGGCACCCGCGGCGGGGGCTCGGGGGTCACGCTCAGCGCTTGCCCGCGCTCGCGCTCGCCCGGCGCCGCGTGCCCGATCCGTTGCCGGACCCGTTCGCCGGCGTCTTACCGTTCTTCGATCCGTTTGCAGGGGCCTTGGCGATCTTCGATCCGTTCGCAGGGGCCTTGGCAGTCTTCGATCCGTTGGCCCGCGCCGCCCCACGCCCCGCCGGCTTGCGCCCCGCCGGGTTGCGCCCGCGCTTGGCCTTGACCTCGAGCAGTCCCGATAGGAACTGCCCGGTGTAGGAGCGCGGCTCGGCCGCCACCTCCTCGGGCGTGCCGGTCACTATCACCTGCCCGCCCTCGTCGCCGCCCTCCGGCCCCAGGTCGATCAACCAGTCCGAGACCTTGATGACGTCGAGGTTATGCTCGATCACCACCACCGAGTTGCCCGCCTCCACCAGCCGGTCGAGCACCTCGAGCAGCCGCTGGATGTCGGCGAAGTGCAGGCCGGTCGTCGGCTCGTCCAGGATGTACATCGTCCGCCCGGTCGCCACCTTGCTCAGCTCGGCGGCCAGCTTGACCCGCTGCGCCTCGCCCCCCGACAGCGTCGTCGCCGGCTGGCCGAGCCGCATGTACCCGAGCCCCACGTCGACCAGCGCCTCCACCCGGCGCCTGATCTTGGGGATGTGCGCGAAGAACTCCAGAGCCTCCGCGATCGGCATCTCCAGCACGTCGGCGATCGTCTTGCCCTTGAAGCGCACCTCCAGCGTCTCGCGGTTGTAGCGCTTGCCGTGGCACTGCTCGCACGGCACGTACACGTCGGGCAGGAAGTGCATCTCGATCTTGATCTGGCCGTCGCCCCGGCACACCTCGCAGCGGCCGCCCTTGACGTTGAAGGAGAAGCGACCCGGCTTGTACCCCCGCGCGCGCGCCTCCTGCGTCTTGGAGAACAGGTCCCTGATCTGATCGAACAGGCCGATGTACGTCGCCGGATTGGACCGCGGCGTGCGCCCGATCGGCGACTGGTCGACGGAGATGATCTTGTCCAGCTGGTCGAGCCCGGTGATCCGCTTGTGCGTGCCCGCGCGCTGCCGGCTGCGGTGCAGATGGTTGGAGACCGCCTTGAGAAGCACCTCGTTGACGAGCGTCGACTTACCCGACCCCGACACCCCGGTGACGCTGCACAGGATCCCGAGCGGGAACCGGACGTTGATCTTCTGCAGGTTGTTCTCCGCAGCACCCTCGACGCCGACATAGCCCGACGGCGTGCGCCGGCGCGCCGGCACCTCGATGCGCCGGGTCCCGGCCAGGAACTGCCCGGTCAGCGACTCCGCCACCCTGCCGACCTCGTCCGCGGTCCCCTCCGCCACCACATGACCGCCGTGCTCCCCGGCCGCGGGGCCCATGTCGACGATGTGGTCGGCGGCGCGCATGGTTCCCTCGTCGTGCTCGACGACGAGCACGGTGTTGCCGAGGTTGCGCAGCCGCTCCAGGGTGGCGATCAGTTTGTCGTTGTCACGCTGGTGCAGGCCGATCGACGGCTCGTCGAGGATGTAGAGCACGCCGACCAGCGACGAGCCAATCTGAGTGGCCAGCCGGATCCGCTGCGCCTCACCTCCCGACAGCGTGGCCGAGGCGCGATTCATCGAGAGGTAGCCGATGCCGACGTTCTCCAGGAATTGGAGGCGCTCCTCGATCTCACGCAACACGAGGCGGGCGATCCGCCGGTCATGCTCTGAGAACTCCTGGTCACGGATCCACTCCAGCGCCCGCCGCGCGGGCAGCGCCGTGAACTCATGGATCGCCGTCCCCCCGACCAGCACGGCCCGTGACTCGGGGCGCAGCCGCGCACCCTTGCAGTCCGGGCACGGGCGCAGCGTCATGTACTCCTCGATCTTCTCCCGCGAGTAGTCCGAATCGGTCTCGCGGTAGCGGCGCTCCAGGCTGGGGACGATCCCCTCGAACTGGGTGGCGTACGAGCGCCGGCGGCCGAAGCGGTTGCGGTAGGAGACCTGGATGCGCTCGCCGTTGGTGCCGTACAGGAAGAACTCCTGAGCGTCGGCCGGCAGGTCCTCCCAGGGCGTGTCGAGGTCGACGTCGTAACGCTCCGCGATCGCCTGGGTGAGCTGGTCGTAATAGTTGGAGGCGCTGGCCGCCCAGGGGGCAATCGCGCCCTCGCCGATCGACAGCGTCGGGTCGGGGACCACGAGCTCCGGATCGATCTCCATCTGCGAGCCCAGCCCGGTACACCGCGGGCACGCGCCGTGGGGCGCGTTGAACGAGAAGATCCGCGGCTCGAGCTCGACGAGGCTGGGCCCATGGACCGGGCAGGCGAACTTCTCCGAGAACGTCAGCACCCGAGCGGCGGGGGGCGAGAGGGCGGGATTCGGTTCGTCCACGAGCTCGATCTCCACGAGCCCGTCGGCGAGCGTCACCGCGGTCTCGATCGAGTCCGCGAGCCGCTTGCGCAGATCGGTCTTCATCACCAGCCGGTCGACGACGACGGCGATGTCGTGCTTGTACTTCTTGTCGAGCACGATCTCCTCGTCGAGCCGGCGCAGCTCGCCGTTGACCTTGACCCGGCCAAAGCCCTCGGCCCGCAGCTCCTCGAACTGCTTGCCGTACTCGCCCTTGCGTCCACGCACGATCGGGGCCATCACCATGAAGCGGGTCCCGTCGGGCAGCTCCATCACCTGATCGATGATCTGCTCCGCCGACTGCCCGGTGATGGGGCGGCCGCACACGTGGCAGTGGGGGTGGCCGACGCGCGCCCACAGCAGGCGCAGGTAGTCATAGATCTCGGTGACCGTGCCGACCGTGGAGCGCGGATTGCGCGACGTCGTCTTCTGGTCGATCGAGATCGCCGGGGACAGCCCCTCGATCGAGTCGACGTCGGGCTTGTCCATCTGACCCAGGAACTGCCGGGCGTATGCCGACAGCGACTCCACGTAACGCCGCTGGCCCTCGGCGTAGATCGTGTCGAACGCCAGCGACGACTTCCCGGACCCCGACAGCCCGGTGATCACGGTCAGCGAATCCCGCGGAATCGCCACCGTCACGTCCTTCAGATTGTGCTCGCGCGCACCCGAGACGATGAGTTTCTCCATGCTCATCCGAGTCTAGTTGACCGAACAGACGTTCCCATCGCGAATCCGCCCCCGCCCGACCCCGCGAGCCCTCATCTCGCCTACAGTTGTCGCTATGAGCGAGGAAGAAATCTCGCCCGGACCGGGCGGAAGGCCCTCACGTGGCGTCCGGGCGTCGGACGAGGACCGCGAACAGCTGATCGCCGAGCTCAACGAGCACTCGGTGGCGGGCCGCCTCGACACCGACGAGCTCGAGCGCCGCGTCCAGGGGGCCTACACCGCGCGCACAACCGGCGAGCTCGACGCGCTACGTAGCGACCTCCCCGTGCCCAGCCGGCAGGTGGCCCTCCAGCACGCCCAACGGCGCCGTCAGCTCACGCGGCGGATGATCCAGGAGAGCGGCGGCTCGCTCGGCGCGTTTGCCGTGTGCACCGTGATCTGGGCGGTGTCAGGCGCCCAGGGGCAGTTCTGGCCCGTGTGGGTGCTGGTGGTGTTCGTGCTCAGCGTGGTCCGCAACGGGTGGGCGCTGTACGGGCCCGCGCCGGACCTCGACGCCGTGGAGGCGCAGCTTGACGCTCGCCGCGAGCAGCGGCGCTCACGCGACACGCGCCGTGGCGGTCGGCGGAACCACCGCCCGCGCGGCTAGCCCTCAGCTCTCGACGCTGGCGTAGACCTCGTCCAACAGCCCACCGGCGTCGGCGAGGTGGAAGTTCTCGCTCAGATAACGAGCGGTCTCCTCGCGCGGGGTGCCGTTGAGCGCCATGTTGAGGGCGATCAGCCTCGCGCCCTCCGCGTCGCCGCCCTCCTGGGCGGGCTGGGGTTGGTCAAAGCCGTTGCTGTGACCGCTGTCCGCGGCCACGCCCTGGAACTCTCCTGCGACGGTCTCATACTGCGCAGCCTCCGGCTCGGGCGGGGCCTCGGCGGCGGGCTCCTCGCCCACTGGCTCGGCGGGGTGAAGGCCCTCGGCGAACTGGGGCTCGGGCAGCTCCTCGGCCTGCGGCTGGTCCGTGCCGGCGTCGCCGTGAAACGGCCCCGGCCCACCCGGCTCGTGCAGACCGGCCGCGGGCGCCGCGAAGGTGTCGGCGGCGGGCGCGTCAGGGACGAACTCGGGCCGCGGGGCGATCGCGCCCGAGACGTCGCTCAGGCCATTCTCGAGCTGTTGGAGGTCGGCGTTGAGGCGGTTGGAGCCGGTGCGCACCGACTCGATCATCGCGTTCATCTCCTGCTCCATCGCGCTGACGCGCTCCAGCATCGCGTGGGTGGACGCCGAGACCTTGTCCAGGTACTCGCGGGCCTCGCGGTGGGCGTTCTCCCGCGTGAAGTTCGCCTCGCTCGTGGCCTCCTCGCGGATCTCGCGCGCGTCGTCCTCGGCCGCGCGATGGATCTCCGAGGCGGACTGCTCCGCGGCCTCGACGATCGTGCGCACGCGGTCCGATGCCGAGGACGCGACGGTGTCGCTGCGGCGCCGGGCTTCCTCCTTGAACGAGGCGATCTCGTCCGCAAGAGCGGAAAGATGGGCATCGACGGCGTCGGGATCGTATCCCCGTCTCCCGAGCGGGAAGTCCTTCTTCTCGATGTTGTGCCTGTCCAGAGCCACGCCTGTACCTCCGAGGGATCACGACGATGAAGTGAAGGAGCACGGCGAGCGTAGCGAACGTCTGCTGCGCGGGCGCGCTCTTGCAACGGTTAAAGCTCAGGAAACCGGAGCATGTCTCCCGTCAGCTATCGCCTGGTCTAGCTCGCGCTTGAGATCTCGGATCTCATCGCGCAATTTCGCTGCATATTCGAAGCGGAGATCCTCCGCGGCAGCGAGCATCTCCTCCTCCAGCTCGACGATTGCACGCTCGATTTCAGCGGGCGGCATGGACGAGGCCGCGCGCTGCCGGCGGCGTCGCGACTTGGGCACCTTGGAGTCGGACATGAGGAATTCGGCGATGTCGGAGATGCCCTTGACGATCGTCTCCGGGGTGATCCCGTGCTCGACGTTGTAGGCCCGCTGGATCACGCGCCGTCGGTCGGTCTCCTCGATGGCCGAGCGCATGGCCGCGGTCTGCTTGTCGGCGTACATCAGGACCCTGCCGTCGACATTGCGGGCGGCGCGGCCGATCGTCTGGATGAGCGAGGTGGCGCCGCGCAGGAAGCCCTCCTTGTCGGCATCGAGGATCGCCACCAGCGAGACCTCGGGCAGATCGAGGCCCTCGCGCAGCAGGTTGACGCCCACGAGCACGTCGTACTCGCCCAGGCGCAGCTCGCGGATGATCTGGATCCGCTCCAGCGTGTCGATCTCCGAGTGCAGGTAGCGGACCTTGAACCCCATCTCCAGCAGATAGTCGGTGAGATCCTCGGACATCTTCTTGGTCAGGGTCGTCACCAGCGTGCGCTCGTCGCGATCGACCCGGACGCGGATCTCGTTCATGAGGTCGTCGATCTGGTTGCGCGTCTCGCGCACCTCCACCGCGGGGTCGATGATCCCGGTCGGCCGCACGATCTGCTCCACGATCCTCGGCGAGTGCGAGCGCTCGTACTCGCCCGGTGTCGCCGACACGAACACCATCTGTGGCGTGATCGAGAGGAACTCCGCGAACGTCTGCGGCCGGTTGTCCAGCGCGCTGGGCAACCGGAAGCCGTAGTCCACGAGCGTCTGCTTGCGGGAGCGATCGCCCTCGTACATGCCGCCGATCTGCGGCACGGTCTGGTGTGACTCGTCGATGAAGCAGACGAAGTCATCCGGGAAGTAGTCCAGGAGGCAATAGGGCCGGTCACCGGCATTGCGGCCGTCGAGGATGCGCGAGTAGTTCTCGATGCCCGAGCAGAATCCCAGCTCGCGCAGCATCTCCATGTCGTACTGCGTGCGCTGGCGCAGGCGGTGGGACTCCAGGAGCTTGCCCTGCTGTTCGAGCTCGGCGCAGCGGGCGTTGAGCTCACGGCCGATCTCGGCGACCGCGTCCTCGATCATCCCCTCGCGGACGTTGTAGTGCGACGCGGGCCAGATGGCGACGTGCTCGAGGTCATCCTCGATGAGCTCGCCGGTGACCGGATCGAAGTGCTGGAGGTGCTCCACCTCATCGCCGAAGAGCACGATCCGGTACGCGGTCTCCGCGTAGGCGGGGAAGACCTCGAGCGTCTCTCCCCGGACGCGGAACGTTCCCCGCGAGAGCGCGGTGTCGTTGCGGGAGTACTGGATCGAGACGAGCTTGCGCAGCAGCTTCTCGCGATCGATCATCTCGCCCTTGTTGAGCGTCTGGAGGTTCTCGTCGTAGACCTCCGGCGAGCCCAGGCCGAAGATGCACGACACGCTGGCCACGATGACGACGTCACGCCGCGCGAACAGTCCCGCGGTGGCGGCGTGGCGCAACCGGTCGATCTCCTGGTTGATGGCCGAGTCCTTCTCGATGTAGAGGTCCTTGGAGGGGACGTAGGCCTCGGGCTGGTAATAGTCGTAGTAGGAGACGAAGTACTCGACCGAGTTCGAGGGGAAGTAGGTCCGGAACTCGTTGCAGAGCTGGGCGGCGAGGGTCTTGTTGTGGGCGATGATCAGGGACGGTCTCTGGATCGCCTCGATCGTCGCCGCCATCGTCATCGTCTTGCCCGTCCCGGTGGCGCCGAGCAGCGTCTGGAAGCGCGCGCCCTCCTCGACCCCACGGGCCAGTGCCTCGATCGCGGCGGGCTGATCGGCGGTAGGCGAGAAGGCGCTGTCGAGCTCGAACTTGGGCATGGCTCCATCTGTGAATCTAGCGGTCGCACAGGACCGCCCGAAAGGGTCTGCGGCCAGAAGCTGACCGCAATCTCACCGCGTTCAGCGGCTAGGGCAGGCCGAGTGCGGAGGCGTACGTCTTGCGGTACTGGCCGCGCGCCGTGAGCACCCGCTGCACGTAGGCGCGCGTCTCCGGAAACGGGATGTCGGCAACGCGGAATCGCTCTCGCTCCTCATGCGCCGAGCGCACCCAGCTGTCGACGTTCGTCTCCCCGCCGTTGTAGGCGGCCAGCGCCAGGACGGTGTTGCCGTGATACTCGTTGAGCAGGTAGCGCAGGTAGTAGCTGCCGTAGGCGATGTTGACCTGGGGGGTCGAGAGGTCGGCCGTGGTGAACGTGGTCGCGCCCGAGCGCCTGGCCAGGAAGGTCGCCGTCTCGGGCATGAGCTGCATCAGCCCGACCGCCCCGGCCGACGAGGTCCGGGGGTCGAACTTCGTCTCGGCGTAGATGACGGCGGCGACCAGGGCCGGATCCAGGTGCTTGGCCGCCGCCTCCTGCCGGATGACCGACGAGTACTGCAGCGGCAGGCCGAGCGCGTTGACGGCACGCTTGGCCAGCGGCAGCGCCAGGAGCAGCGCGACGACGGCCGCCGTCACCATCGCCACGCCGAGCGCCATGCGGCGCCGGCGCCTCACCGTCGCGCGCTTGCGGGCAGCGGCGCTGGGGCGCGAGGTCCGTCGGTGTGCGGATGCGGTCACGGTCACGGAGCTGACGAGGGGTCCGAGGGCAGCATGTCAAGGATTGCCGACAGCTGATCCTGCAACTCGCGCTCGGTGCCGTCGTTGACAACCGTGTACGTCGCACGCTGCGACTTTTCCTGCTGGCTGAGCTGCCGCGCGGCGCGCTCGGACAGCGCCTCGTGGCCTCGGGCGGCCGCCCGCTGCTCCCGGAGCGACTCATCGGCGATGACAGCGATGGTGGCGTCAAAGCCGTGGTCGGAGCCCGACTCGAACAGCAGCGGGATCTCGACCACGGCCGCGCGCGGCGACGGCTGCGCCGCGTCGGCCTGCATCCGGAAGGCCGCGATCCTCTCCCCCACCCGCGGCCACAGCAACTGCTCCAGCCAGCCGCGGCCCTGCTCGGTGGCGAAGGCCGCACGGGCGAGGGCCGGGCGGTCGACGCGCCCGCCGGCGATGACATCCGGGCCGAAGCGCTGCGCGACGGCGTCGCGGATCTCCGGCGACTCGTAGAGCTCGTGGACGACCTTGTCCGTGGACAGGCACACGGCGCCCAGCCGCTCCAGCACCTGGAGCGCGGTCGACTTGCCGGCGCCGATCCCGCCCGTGAGCCCGATCCAGGGGATCACGTCGTCAGGCCGGGAGCTGCGCTGTCAGCTATCTGATGCTTCGGCGTCGTCGGCCGCGGGCGCCTCGGGCTCGGCCTCGGCGGCCGGAGCCTCAACCTCGGCGGCCGGAGCCTCAACCTCGGCGGCCGGAGTCTCAACCTCAGCGGCCTCGGCGGCCGGAGCTTCGACCTCGGCGGCGGGAGCCTCAACCTCGGCGGCCGGAGCCTCAACCTCGGCGGCCGGAGCTTCGACCTCGGCGGCCGGAGCTTCAACCTCAGCGGCCGGAGCCTCAACCTCGGCGGCCGGAGCCTCAACCTCGGCGGCCGGAGCTTCGACCTCAGCGGCCGGAGCCTCAACCTCGGCGGCCGGAGCCTCGTCAGCGGGTGCCTCAGCCTCCGGCGCGGGAGCGTCCGCCACGTCGGCGTCAGGATCGGCCGTGATCTCGCCCTCGGCGATCTCCGTGGCGTCGAGCACCTCGGCGCTGGCCACGGGACGGTCGTCCTCGCTGGAGGCGAACACATCCTCGGACAGGCCGAGCTCGGGCACGTCGTCATAGCTGTCGCCCGACGTGGGCGGCTCGATCGGCCGCACCGGGAGCACCTGGCCCTCGACGCGCTTGATCGACAGCGATAGGCGCCGGCGCTCGGAATCGATCTCCAGGATCTTGACGCGCACCGGGTCGCCCGGCTGGATGATCTCCCGCGGGTTGTCCACGTGGTGCTGGGCCAGCTCGGAGATGTGCACCAGGCCCTCGACTCCGTCGAGGATCTCGACGAACGCGCCGAACGTGACGACCTTGGTGACGTTGCCCTCGAGCTCGTCGCCGATGTTGTAGGTGTCGACCACGCGCTGCCACGGGTCCTCCTGGGTCTGCTTGAGGCCCAGCGAGATCCGCTGGCGCTGGCGGTCGATGTCCAGCACCTTGACGCTGACGGTGTCCCCGATGCTCAGGAGCTCCGACGGGTGGTTCACATGTGACCACGACAGCTCAGAGATGTGAATGAGGCCGTCGATCCCGTCGAGGTCGACGAAGGCGCCGAAGTCGACGATGTTGGAGATCGTGCCCTCGACGATCTGACCGGGCTGGAGCCGGTCCAGGATCCGCTCGCGATCTTCCTTGCGCTGCTCCTCGAGCACGGCGCGCCGCGACAGCACAACGTTGTTGCGGCTGCGGTTGAGCTCGATGACCTTGCACTCGATCGTCTGGCCCATGTACTCGTCGAGATTGGGCACACGCCGGATGTCGACCAGCGACGCCGGCAGGAAGCCGCGCACGCCCAGGTCGATGATGAGGCCGCCCTTGACCACCTCGATCACGCCACCCTCCACCGGCTCGCCCGACTCGGCCGCGGCTTCGATGCGCCGCCAGGCCTTCTCGAAGCGCGCCCGCTTCTTGGAGAGGATGAGGCGACCGTCCTGATCCTCCTTGGTGAGGACCAGCGCGTCGACCTCCTCGCCGAGCGAGACCTCGTCGGACGGGTCTACCGACTTACGAATCGACAGCTCGCCCGCGGGAATGACCCCTTCGGACTTGTAGCCGATGTCGACCAGCACCTCGTCGTTGTCGATCCGGACGACGTGGCCGGTGACGACATCACCCTCCGCGAACGGATGCAGGGTGGCGTCATAGTTGGGGACGATCTGACCATCGATCTCGAGCAGAAGGCCATCAGAGCCTTCGACGACCTTCGCGTTGGCGAGGGTTAGATCAGGATCGGTGGGGGGCGTCAAGGTAGAAGTTGAAGACATGGATTCTGGTGAGGATAGCCGCCTTGTGGACCATGTGCGGCCTGTAGGCGGCCCTGCCTCGGCGATCGGGCCGGCCGCGCGGATCTATCATCGACGCGGTCATGCCCACGCGCGCGACCAAACGCGGAAACGACCGGACGCCCCTGGACCGCGACTGCGACGTCCTCATCTGCGGCGCCAGCTTCGCCGGCCTGGCGGTGGCGCGCGAGCTGGCACAGACCGGCGCCGACGTGATGGTGATCGATCGCTACGAGATCGGCGAGCGCCAGACCTCGGCCTGCGGCATCCCCACGACGTGGCTGACCGCGCTGGATCTGGAGGACGCGCTCCTGCAGACGTTTCCGGAACTCGTCATCCACACGCCGCACACGACGGTCCGCTACGACCTGCCGTGGACGTTCTCGACCTTTGACTACCGGACCCTGTGCGGCCTGCTCTGGGATCGGCTCCCGCCCGACCAGTTCGCCTTTGAGACCGCCAAGGTCGAGCGCCGCGAGGGCCCGGATGCGGTGGTGACCGATCGGGGCACGATCCGGGCCGGCGTGATCGTCGACGCGCTGGGCTGGCGGCGCGTGCTGGGCTCGGGCGCCAACGTGCAGCCGCCTGACGCGCTGCTGTCGCGCGGGCTGGAGGTCCATCCCTTCGGCGGCGGCACCGACCTCGAGGTGTGGATCGACCGCGGCTACGTCCCCGCCGGATACGGCTGGAGCTTCCCCGCCGGCGAGGAGGTGCGGATCGGCGTCGGCTCGTTTGATCCACGCTTCCACGTCAAGGAGCCGACCAACCGGCTTGCGGTCGACCTCAAGGCCGACACCGTCCGTTACCAGGGCAACTGGATCCCCCACGCGCTGCGCCCGGCCACCGACGCCGGGGTGTTCTTCGTCGGCGACTCCGCCGGGCACTGCCTGCCGCTGACCGCCGAGGGCATCCGCACCGCCCTGTACTTCGGGCTGGCCTGTGGACGGGAGCTGGCCCGGGTCGTGCGCGGCGAGCAGACCCGCGAGCAGGCGCTGGCCCGCTACCACCAGTTCTCGGCCGGCCATGCGACGCCGTTTGCCTGGATGCTGCGGGTGCAGCGGCTGGTGCCTCGCGTGGCACCGCGGGTGCTGGCGCCGGCCCTGCACGGGATGGGCGCCAAGCGCTTCGTCGACTGGTCATTCGGCCACTACCTGAACATCGCGCACCCGTCGTTTGCCGCTGCGGACATGGACGCAGTGTCCGTCCCGGCGTAGGATCGGCCGCTTTCCCACCCCTACGAGGAGGGTTCTCCATGCCGCAACGGACGGCACACATCAGGCTGAGCGCGATGGTCGCCGCCGTCATCGCCTCCCTGGCGCTGATCGCGCTCGTGACCGCCGCACCGACGTACGCCAAAACGGCGCATGCGTCGGGCAAGACCGTGCACGTGATCGAGCACGCCATCACCGACACCGAGGTCCCGGGAGTCGGGGGCGCGGACGTCAAGGGCAACATCTTGACCTTCAACAACCCGGTGTTCGACACCGCCAACAAGAAGCAGGTCGGCCACGACGAGGGCTTCTGCACGCGCCTTCAGGTCAAGCTGGGCATCTGGGAGTGCCTGTGGACGACGTTCCTCAAGGGCGGCCAGATCACCGTCCAGGGCCCGTTCTACGACACCCGTAACAGCGAGCTCTCGATCACCGGCGGGACCGGCGCCTACGAGGGCGCGCGGGGACAGATGGATCTCAAATCGCGCAACGGCGGCAAGGAGTACGACTTCATCTTCCACCTGATGTAGGGCACTGGGTTTCCCCGCCCGCGTGCGCGTACGTGCGTGCGTGCGCGGGCGCGGAGGCCCCGCCCCGAGCTACTTGGCCGACAGCCAGTCTGAGCCGATGCCGGCATCGACGGCGAGCGGCGGGTCGAGCTCGTAGGCGTTGGCCATCTCCCGCACCGCGATGGCCTCGACGCGCTCGGCCTCGTCGGCCGGGCCCTCGAACAGCAGCTCGTCGTGGATCTGCAGCACGAGCTTGGACTCCAGCCCGGCCTCGCCGAGTGCCTGGTCGCAGCGGACCATGGCCATCTTCATGATGTCCGCGGCCGTCCCCTGGATGACCATGTTGACCGCGAAGCGCTCGCCCTGCTTGCGCAGGTCCCAGCGCCGGGAGCGCAGCTCTGGCACCTGGCGGCGACGGCCGAACAGGGTCGAGACGTACCCGTGCTCGGTCCCCTGCTCGATCGTCTCCTCGATGAAATGCCTGACGGCGGGGAAGCCGGCCATATAGCGCTCAATGAACTCGGCGGCCTCCTCCTGGGGGATGTCGAGGCGGTCGGCCATCCCGTAGGCCGACAGCCCGTAGACGATCCCGTAGTTGATCATCTTGGACTTGGAGCGCATCCCGGGGTCGATCTGCTCCGGGGTGACGTTGAAGACGCGGCACGCGGTGGCGGTGTGGACGTCCTCGCCGCGCCGGAAGATCTCCTTGAGCACGTCCTCACCGGCGATGTGGGCGAGCAGGCGCAGCTCGACCTGCGAGTAGTCGGCGGAGACCAGCAGGTTCCCCGCGTCGGCCACGAAGCACGCCCGGATCTCGCGTCCCAACGGGGTGCGGATCGGGATGTTCTGGAGGTTGGGGTTGTTGGACGAGAGGCGGCCGGTGGTGGCGGCGGTCTGGTTGAACGTGGTGTGCAGGCGGCTGCGGTCGTCGACCAGCAGCGGGAGGGCGTCGAGATAGGTCTGGGCGAGCTTGGTGAGCTCCCGCCAGCGCTCGATCTTGGGGATGATGTCGTGCTCGGCGCGGATCGCCTGCAGCACACGAGCGTCGGTCGAGTACCCGGTCTTGCCGCGGCGCCCGCGTGACAGGCCGAGCTTGCCGAACAGGATCTCCTCCAGCTGCTTGGGTGACCCGAGCGTGAACTCCTCCCCCGCGAGCTCGAAGATCTCTGACTCCAGCCCGTCGGCCTCGGCCTTGACGCGCTCGGAGATCTCTTTGATCTGCGCGGTGTCGAGCTTGACCCCGACCTGCTCCATGTCTCGCAGGATCCGCACGATCGGCAACTCGACGTCGTTGAGCAGATCGGTCAGGCCGCGGGCACGGATCTCGTCGCGCTGCCAGGCGGCCAGCGCCTGGCACAGGACGGCGTCGGCGCCGGTCTCGTCGTCGACGTGGGCCGCGAGGCCGCGATCCTCGCAGAGCTCGCGGAACGGGTAGGCGCGGGCGGCCGGCTCCAGGAGGTAGGCGGCGACCTCCGTGTCGTGGACGAGGTTGTCCGGGACCAGGCCGAGCGACTTGGCGTCGTGGGCGATGACCGGCCGGTCGCCGAGAGCCGTGACGAGCTGTACCGGGTCAGGGACGGTGCCGACGACGACCTCCTTGGTCTCGTCGACGTAGACGCCGAAGCGCCACTCGTTCTCGTTCTCGGCGAACAGGGCGCCCTCGGGCACGATCGGCGGGCGGACGGCGACGGCGACCTCGGCCCGGGGCAGGCGCTCGACGTCGCGGAGCGATCCCTTGCGCAGCTGGGCGCCGATCGTGTGCTCGGCCGTGGGGGCGGGGGCGGCGGCGGCGGCCGAGCCAAGGGCCTCCTCGAGCCGGCGCAGCGGCTCGCGCAGCTCGAACTCGCGGAAGACCTCGCGCAGCCGGGAGCGGTCCGGCGGCTGGGAGACGAACTCGGCCACGTCGAGGCCGTCGAGCGGGATGTCGCGCTTGGCCGTGGCCAGGTGCTTGGAGACCCGGGCGTCGTCGGCGTGGTTGGTGAGGTTCTCCTTGCGCTTGGCGCCGCTGATCTCGTCGATGCTGTCGAGCACGTTCTCCAGTGAGCCGAAGCGCTGGAGCAGGTCGGCGGCGGTCTTGTCGCCGATACCCGGGACGCCGGGGATGTTGTCCGACGTGTCCCCCTTGAGGCCGATGAAGTCCGGCACGAGCTCCGGCGGGATCCCGTAGCGGTCGATCACGCCCTGGCGGTCGTAGACCTTGGTGTCGGTGATGCCGCGAGAGGTGGTCATGATCTGCACCTGCTCGTCGACGAGCTGGTAGGCATCGCGGTCGCCGGTGACGACCATGACCTCGATCGGCGGGTCCTGGGTCTTGGCCACCTCGGCCAGCGAGGCGATGACGTCGTCGGCCTCGTAGCCGTCCACCTTGATGTTGCGGTACCCGAATGCGTCGACCAGCGGCTCGAAGTGCGGCCACTGCTCCTTGAGCAGGTCCGGGCGGCTGGAGCGCTGGGCCTTGTACTCCGAGTACACCTCCTTGCGCCCGCTCGACCCGGCGTCCCACACGACGACGGTGGACTTGGGGCCATAGTCGGTGAGGATCTTCACCAGCATGGATGCGAAGCCGAAGATGGCGTTCGTGGGCACGCCCGTAGAGGTGGCGATCGACTCGGGCAGGGCGAAGAACGCCCGGTAGGCAAGGCTGTTGCCGTCAATCAAAAAGAGCTCGTCTGCCATCAATCCTCAGGCTATCTCTCCGCCCGGTGGGATCACGCGCCGGTGTGGGGCGAGATGAGGTGCCGGCGTGGGCTGGGAGGACGCGCCGGCGTGGGGTGAGATCGTCCGCCCGGGCGGCGTTCCGGGGCATAAGATGCGGCGATCATGGCGTCCCCCAGC
This sequence comes from uncultured Actinomycetota bacterium, assembly GCA_963850325.1. GTDB lineage: Bacteria > Actinomycetota > Thermoleophilia > Solirubrobacterales > Solirubrobacteraceae > Palsa-465. The sequence goes on along the minus strand of CAWKLB010000008.1, from coordinate 168,411 downwards.
GACGAGCTCGCGGCCTCCACCCCCAGCGCGCAGTACAGCCTCACCCTCCGGGTCGAGATCGATCACCTGCCCGGGATGCTCGGCAAGGTCGCGTCCGCCATCGGCGACGCCGGGGGGACGATCGGCGCGGTCGACCTCGTCACCGTCGAGGGACCGCACACGATCCGTGACATCACCGTCGAGACCGGCGACGCGGCCGATTGGCCTCGTCTGACCGACGCCGTCGACGCGGTGCCCGGGGCCCGGGTCCTGGACGCCACCGACCGCACCTTCATGATGCACATGGGCGGCAAGATCGAGGTGACCAACAAGCACCCGCTCAAGACGCGCGACGATCTCTCGATGGCCTACACGCCCGGCGTCGCGCGGGTGTGCTCGGCCATCCGCGACGACCCGGACAAGGCCTTCCAGTACACGATCAAGCGCAACTCGGTGGCGGTCGTCACCGACGGGACAGCCGTGCTGGGCCTGGGCGATATCGGCCCGCGCGCGGCGATGCCGGTCATGGAGGGCAAGGCGATGCTGTTCAAGGAGTTCGCCGGGGTCGACGCCTTCCCGATCTGCCTGGACACGACCGACGTGGACGAGATCGTGGCCGTGGTCAAGGCGATCGCGCCCGGCTTCGGCGGGATCAACCTCGAGGACATCTCGGCGCCGCGGTGCTTCGAGATCGAGTCCCGGCTGCAGGCCGAGCTCGACATCCCGGTATTCCACGATGACCAGCACGGGACCGCGGTGGTGGTCCTGGCGGCGCTGCTGAACGCGCTGACTCTCACCGGGCAGCGGATCGGGGACATCCGGGTCGTGGTGGTGGGGCTCGGTGCCGCCGGCGTGGCCGTGTCCGACATCCTCTTGGCCGCCGGAGTCCGCCACCTGATCGGCTGCGACTCGCGCGGGGCCGTCCACACCGAGCGCGAGGACTACCTGGACGGGACCATGACCCCGGTGAAGCGCGAGCTGGCCCAGCGCACCAACCTGGAACGGCGATCCGGCGGCCCGGCGGAGGTGGTCGAGGGCGCGGACCTGTTCATCGGGCTGAGCGGCGGGCGCGTCCTGCCCGCCTCCGCGCTGGCCAAGATGAACCCCGACCCGATCGTGTTCGCGATGGCCAACCCCGACCCCGAGGTCTCGCCGGAGGAGGCGCTGCCCCAAGTGCGGATCCTGGCCACCGGCCGCTCGGACTACCCCAACCAGATCAACAACGTGCTCTGCTTCCCCGGGATCTTCCGGGGCGCCCTGGACGTCCGTGCCGCCCACATCACCGAGACGATGAAGACCGCCGCCGCCCGGGCCATCGCCGACATCGTGTCCGGCGACGAGCTGCGCGAGGACTACATCATCCCCTCGGTGTTCAACCGGGACGTGGCGCCGGCGGTGGCCGCCGCCGTGGCAGACGAGGCGCGTGACAGCGGGCTGGCCGACACCCACGCCGACCATGGGTTCGCGGCGACCGAGGAGCTGCTGCAGGGGCGATAGGCCGCGGGCGGGGCAGCGGGGGGCGGCCGGCGGTAGCGGGGGGCGGCCGGTAGTAGCGAGGCCGCCGGCGATTGGGCGGCGTGTGTGTGACGCCTTTCGTGCGCCGTGGCAGGTGGATGAGGACTCGTACGCGCTCGTGGCGGATCTGGCGCGGGAGTTCAGCCGATCGGTGGCGCGTCGTTTCCGGGCTGAGGCGTGTCCTCGCCCTGGGGCGTGTCCTCGCCCACAGGCGCGGCGTCGCCCAGCGCAGGCCCGAGGGTCGCGCCGGACTCGGGGGCGGCGGTCACGAGGTCCGGCAGGCCGAGCGGGCGCCGGGCGCCCGGGTTGGGGAACGGTCCCTCGCGCTTCCAGGTCGACCCCGCCCGCGCCGGCAGCAGGAGCACCATCACGAGCCCCACCGCCGAGAGGAGGAGGCCGAACATCAGGCCCACCCGCTCGGTGTAACCCTTGCGTTCGGCCACCCAGGCGGCGCAGGCGGCCGAGACCAGCCAGATGAAGAGCAGGTAGAGCGCGGACACGCCGATGGTGGCGAGGACGAACATCAGGTTCCCAGGTAGGCGCGCTGGACCTCGGGGTCGTCGCGCAACAGGTCGGAGTCGTTGGCGAGCACGACGCGGCCGGTCTCCAGCACGTAGCCGCGCTGGGAGATATCCAGCGCGTAGTTGGCGTTCTGCTCCACGAGCAGGATCGTCACGCCGGCCTTGTTGATCTCGCCGATCGTCTCGTAGATGCGCTGGACGAGGATCGGGGCGATGCCCATCGAGGGCTCGTCGAGCATCAGGAGCTTGGGACGGGCCATCAACGCCCGGCCGATGGCCAGCATCTGCTGCTCGCCGCCGGACATGGTGCCCGCCTTCTGCTTCTCGCGCTCGTGCAGGCGGGGGAACAACGCGAACACCCGGTCCAGATCGGCGGTGACCTCCGACCCGCGGCGGTGGTAGGCGCCGAGATCGAGGTTCTCGCGGACGGTCATGCGGGGGAAGCAGTGGCGGCCCTCGGGGGCGAGCGCGATGCCGAAGCTGACGATCTCGTGCGCGGGCACGCGCGTGATGTCCTGACCGGCGAAGCTGACGCGACCCGAGCTGGCCGGGGTCAGGCCGGAGATGGAGCGCAACGTGGTGGACTTGCCGGCGCCGTTGGAGCCGATCAGAGTGACGACCTCGCCCTCCTCAACGGCGAGCGAGACGCCCTTGAGCGCCTCGATCGAGCCGTAGTGGGTGCGGATGTCTGAAACCTCGAGCAGCGGCATGATCAGTTCTGCTTGCCCAGGTAGGCCTCGATCACCCGCGGATCCTCGCGCACCTCGGCGGGCTTCCCCTCGGCGATCTTCTCGCCGTGGTCGAGGACCCACACGCGCTCGGACACGCCCATCACGACCTTCATGTCGTGCTCGATGAGCAGGATCGTCAGCTGGAGGTCGTCGCGGAGCTTGCGCATGAATTCCGTGAGCTGAGCGGACTCGTGCGGGTTCATGCCCGCGGTGGGCTCGTCGAGCAGCAGCAGCGTCGGCTCGGAGGCCAGGGCGCGGGCGATCTCGACGCGCCGCTGATCCCCGTAGGAGAGATGGGCCGAGAGCTGCTCCATGACACTCTGGCGCAGGCCCACGTACTCGAGCAGCTCGCGAGCGCGCTCCCGGGTTGCGCTCTCCTCGCGACGTACCCGCGGCGGGCGGAAGATGGAGCCGACCAGCCCGGCGCGCATGCGCGAGTGGCGTCCGATCATCACGTTCTCCACGGCGGTCATGGCGCCGAACAGGCGGATGTTCTGGAACGTGCGGGCGACCCCGAGGCCGGTGATGCGGTCCGGACGGGTGCGGGTGATGTCGCGCTGCCCCAGCAGGATCCGCCCCGTGGTGGGCTTGTAGAGCCCCGTGAGCATGTTGAACAACGTCGTCTTGCCGGCGCCGTTGGGCCCGATGAGCGAGACGATCGACTGCACCGGGACGGCCAGCGAGACGTCGTTGACCGCGACGAGGCCACCGAAGATCTTGGAGACCCGGTCGACGCTGAGCGCCACGGCGACTGCCGGCGGCGGGCTGGTGGAGGTCGCGGTCATGCGCCAGGGCTCTCCACGAGCTGGGCGTCCTCGGCGGCGATCTCGGAGGTGAGCTCCAGCTTGCGCCGCCGCTCCGGGATGAGGCCCTGGGGCCTCACCAGCATCACCAGGACGAGCAGGAAGCCGAAGATGCCGTACTCGATCTCCGTCATGGAGAAGTTGAGCCCGAACTTCTGGGGCAGGTCATTGAGCACGTCGGGGATGAGCCAGTTGTTGATGTAGCCCAGGAGCATCCCGCCCAGCAGGGCGCCCCAGATCGAGCCCAGCCCGCCGATGATCACCATCGCCAGGATGAAGATCGAGAAGCCGAACTGGAACTGTCCGGCGTTGACCGTCGTGTAGTAGGTGCCCAGGTATGCCCCCGACACCCCGCCGAACATGGCGCCGATGGCGTAGGCCGAGAGCTTCGTGCGCACGGACGGGATCCCCATCGACACCGCGGCCACCTCGTCCTCGCGGAGGGCCACCCAGGCGCGGCCGAGGCGGGAGTCGCGCAGGCGCACGTTGACCCCCAGCACGATGAGCAGGATGGCGAAGATGAGCCAGTACCAGGGTCTGAGGTTGAGCAGGTTGAACTGGCCGATCCCCGGGAAGTACGGGGCGTCGACGGCACTGATCCCGAGGTTGCCCGCGGTGAGGGTCATCCCGCCGCCGATGTTGACGCTCTGCCCGTTGACGGCGACCACCCCGATGATCTCGCCGAACGCCAGGGTGACGATGGCGATGTAGTCACCGCGCAGGCGCAGCGTCGGGAGGCCGATGATCATCCCCGCGATCCCGCAGATGGCTCCCGCGCAGATGAGGATGAGGATGAAGTTGAGGTGGATCCCCTGCTCGGTGGCCGCGACGCCGTGCACCCCGACGTGCACCCTGGCCTTGAAGAAGAAGTCCGAGCCGAACCACCCCAGCGAATAGGCCCCGAGGGCATAGAAGGCCACATAGCCGAGGTCGAGCAGGCCGGCGAAGCCAACGACGACGTTGAGCCCCAGGGACATGACGGCGAAGGCGAAGGCGATGATCGTCGCGTTCATGAAGCCGCTGTTGTTGCTGAAGAGGAACGGCAGAAGGATCCCGATGACGAGCAGCGCGCCGGCCAGGGCGCGCGTCCACCACGGCGGCAGCCGCCGCGCGATCCCCACGCGCCATTCGCGCCACTGCGCGCGGACCGCGGCGAAGGCGTCGATCGGCGGGGCTGCGGGCGCGTCGGGCGCGTCGGGCGAACCGGGCGGGTTGGGAGTCTCGGGTGGGGTCGGAGTTCCGGGCGTACTCATCCGGCCTCCCTCGTCTCCTCGCCGAGCAGGCCGCGCGGCCTCAGGATCATGATCACGATGAGGTACCCGAAGACGACCGCCTCGGTCCATTGCGGGCCCAGGCGGGCGTCCGAGAGCGCCTGGATCACCCCGATGATCAGCCCTCCGAGGACCGCGCCGCGGACGTTGCCGATGCCGCCCATCACCGCCGCGGTGAACGCGATCAGGCCGGCCTTGAAGCCCTGGAAATACCAGACGTTGGTCTCATAGAGCGCGTAGACGAGACCGGCGGCGCCGGCCAGCATCCCGCCGATCAGGAACGTCAGGGAGATCGTCTGGTTGACGTTGATCCCCATCAACCGCGCCGCCTCGGGGTCTTGGGCGGTGGCCCGCATGGCGCGGCCCGCCCGAGTCTTGTTGATGAACCACCCCAGCCCGAACACCAGCGGGATCATCACCGCCAGCGCCAGGAGGTAGCCGCGGACGATCGGCACGCCGGAGATGTTGAACACGGTCTGGCCCTGGTGGATCAGATCGTTGACGCCGAACGGCGAGCCGCCGTTCCAGAGCAGCCCGACGTTCTGCAGGATGAATGAGAACCCCACCGCGGTGATGAGCGGGGCTAACTTGGGCGCTCCCCGCAGGGGCCGGTAGGCGACACGCTCGATGAGCACGTTGAGCGCACCACACACGAACATCGAGACCAGCAGTGTCGCCAGCAGTCCCCCAATCAGCCCCACCGGGCCGGTGGCCAGGCCGAGTCCCAGCGTGGCCCAGAGCCCGACTGAGGTCATCGACCCGATCATGAACACGTCACCGTGGGCGAAGTTGATGAGCTCGATGATCCCGTAGACGAGCGTGTATCCGATCGCGATCAGGGCCCAGATCGCGCCGTTGGACAGGCCCTGCGCGAAGTTGAAGCCCAGCCGCGAGAGATCGTGGTGGATGACCGGGTGGCCCGCGATGAGCCCGGCCTGGTAGCCGTGCACGAGGTCCCGGATGCCGTAGTAGACCGGCAGCGCCAGCAGCGCGACGATCAGGCCCCAGCGGCCCGAGGCCCGCCGGATCGCGGCCAGCGGGCGCGCCGCGGGTGCCGGAAGGGTAGGCGTGAACGAATGCGCTTCCACGGCGTGTGGCGAAGCATATGGAGAGAGGGCGCCGGAAGCGCCCTCTCTCACACAGCCTTGCCTATTTCGCGCTGACCGTCTTGGTCGGCGTGATCGTCTTCACGAACACCGGGTCGCCGGTGGATCCGACCTTGTAGAGGCCGTAGCTCTTCAGCGTGGTGTCCCCGTTCTTGTCGAACCCGTAGGTGCCCAGCACCGAGCTCCGGTTGGTCGTGCCAAACAGGGCGGCCAGGACGGCGGCCTTGTCGTTGCCCTTGGCCCCCAGCTTGGCGATCGTGTCCAGCCCCAGCTTCATCGCCTCATAGCCGTAGATGGCGTACGGATCCGGGTTGGCCGATCCGTACTTGGCCTTGTAGGCCGCCAGGAAGTCCTTGCCGCCCGGGTAGGCCGCGAGGTCCTGCGTGGCCACGGTGCATTGCATCAGCGGGTCGATGGTGGCCGGCACGCCGCCCGCCTTCTGCGACGTGTACGAGCTGGTGCAGACGCCGTCGCCCCCGAAGATCTTGGCCTTCGGCAGCGCCGCGTGGACGTCCTTGGTGATCTGCACCGCCCCGTTGGAGACGATGCCCGCGAAGAAGAAGCAATCCGCGCCCTGGCCCTGAATGGTCGAGGCGTAGGAGCGGAAGTTCGGCGACGTCGGGTCGATGCCGGTGTCCGAGGTGATCGTCACCCCGTAGAAGCCCTTCTCCAGACCCAGCAGCGTGGCCAAGCCCTGGCCGTAGGCCTCCTTGTCGTTGGCCACGGCCACCTTGGTGCAGCCGGCCTGTTTCATCGCGATGAGGTCAGCGGCCGCCTGGATCGAGTCGATCGGCACGATGCGCAGGTAGTTACGCTTGCCCGTCGGGTAGTACTTCTGCGGCTCGCCGGGAGCCGAGCCGGGCAGGTTGGTGGTCAGGCCGACGTAGGTGTTGGCGGGGCTGACCATCGGGACCCCGGCCTGGTTGAGGATCGGGATCGAGACCTCCGACGCTCCCGAGTTGAACTCGCCCATGTAGTAGACGGCCTTCGGATCGCCCGCCACCTTGCGGGCGTTGGCCGCCGTCTGGCCCGGGTCCCACTTCCCGGCCGCGGCGGTCGAGTCGTCGAGTGACTGGTAGTTGACGGTGAAGCTGCCCGCCTTGTTGCCCGCCTGGGAGAGCGCGAGCTTGATGCCGTTGACCAGCGGGCCGGTCTGGGCGGTCGAGGCGCCCTGCAACGGCAGGCTGGAATAGATGTCGACGGTGTTGCCACCGCTTCCGCCGGATGCCGACGAGCTACTGGCAGGGGCGCCGGCGGGGGCGCTGCTGCTACTGCTCGAGCTGTTACTGCTGCCGCATGCGGCGAGCAGGAGCAGCGATCCCACGATCAGGCATACGCTGATCGCCTTTGCGCGAACACTCATAAAAAGTCGTCCTCCTCATGGTCGACCGGGCTGTCTGTGCCCTCGATTGCGGGAGAGTAGTCGCGCGTTCGGATCGCAACAACCTCGAGATCGCTGTTTGGCGACCGCGCGCTGCCCCTCTTAACAGAAAGTAAACCCCTCGGCGGGACCGCGCAACACACCGCCGCGTCCCCGCGTCCCCGCGTCGGCGCGTTGCCGCGTCAGCTCGGGGCTCCCGCGACAAGCCGGCCGCCGCGCGGGCGGCCGAAGACGAACGGGGCGAGGCTGGTATCGCCCGAGGAGATCGAATAGGTCCCCAGCACGGACTGGCGGTTGTGCAGCGAGAGGAAGTCGCTGACGACGACGGCGCGGCTGGCCGCGTTCACGCCCGCCTCCTTGAGGACAGCGAGGACGGCGGACATGGCCTCGTAGCCGAAGATCGCCTGCGGCACGGGCGCATGGCCATAGGCGCTGCGGAAGGCCGTGACGAACTGCTGGCCGGCCGGGGTCAGCGTGGCCGGAGTGAAGCCGGGCGCCGAGACGTACAGGTTCCTCTGGGCAGCGGCGCTCAGACGGGCGACGAACGCGTCGTCATACAGCGCGGAGGGAGCGAAGAGCTTGGCCGTACCGGCGGCGGTGGCCGCCTGATCGAGCGCCCTGGCGGCCCGCGCGGTGTTGTTGCCGCCGTAGAACACGGCATCGGCGCTCGCGGCGCCCGAGACGATGCTCAGCCCCTGCGTGCCGGCATCGGCGCGGACCTCGGAGACGATCGTGGCGCCGTAGGAGCTCCCGTCGTCGGCGACGTAGAGCTTGGTCAGGCCCAGCGAGTGCATCTCGGCGGTGATCGCCTTGGCCTCCTGGGTGGTGCTCGGCACCACTCGGGCGAACGTCTCGTGGTAGGTGGAGCGCGAGGGATAGAACGTCGTCGGCGAGCCGCTGACCACCGGCACCGCCTGGGTGAGGTAGGCCGCGGTGTCGGTGGGGCTGACCTGGAGCAGTCCGAGCTCGTTGGTGATCTGGACCGAGTCCTGCGAGGTCCCCGGCTCGATCTCGCCCAGATAGGCGATCGCCGACGAGTTCTGGACCGCGCTGCGGGCGTTGTCGGAGATCTCCTTGCCGTGAAGGGTGACGAGCCTGACGGTGTACTTGCCGACGGTGGTGCCCGCCTGCTTGAGGGCGAGCTGCTCGGCGTCCAGCACGTCGGCCGCGGTCTGGCCGCCCGCGGCACCCGGAGGCTGGGCGGCGTAGATCGTCAGCGTCTTGCCCGAGACGGTGACGGCGGAGTTGGTCTGGGTGGCGCAGCCGGCCAGCGCCAAGGCGGCCAGCAGCCCGCATGCGGTCACCGCACGCGGCCGGACGAGCGACGCGCCCAGCATCGGTCCCGGGGTTAGTCCCGCCGGCCGGGCAGGTACGGGAGCAGGTTGCGAACGCCGATGGCGATCAGCACCATGACGATCGCGATCATGATCGCGTCAAGGCCGCTGACATTGAGCGACCAGATGACAATCCAGATGCAGAGGCCGGCGGTGGCGGTGAGGATCAAGCCCATGGGATCGCAGATGCTAACCGAGCGGGCTGGCGGATAGCGCTGCCGAGAAGCCCGCCACCAGCTCGCGCACCGCGGCGGCGGGGTCTGAGGCCTCGCCGGCGGCCCGCACGAGCCGGCTGCCGACGATGACGCCATCGGCGCCGGCGTCGGCCGCAGCCGACGCCTGCTCAGGGGTGGAGATGCCGAATCCGACGGCCACGGGCACGTCGGTATGACCCGCGGCGCGCGAGATCACGGTGGCCAGTCCGCCGGCCATCTCGGCGCGCTCGCCGGTGGTCCCGGTCAGCAACACCGTGTACAGGAAGCCGCTGGCCCCGGCGCCGATCCGCTCCAGCCGCTCGGCCGGGGTGGTCGGGGCGACGAGCGGGACCAAGGCCAGTCCGCGCCCGCGGCAGGCCTGGCGCAGGTCCGTGGCCTCCTCGAGCGGCAGGTCGGGCACGATGAGGCCGCTGACGCGGGCGGCGACGAGCGAGTCCAGGAACCGTTCCACGCCCTGGGAGAGGATCGGGTTGGCGTAGCACATGAGCACCACCGGGACGTGGGCGGCGATGTCGCGCGCCACCTCCAGCACCCCGGGGAGCGTGGCTCCGGCGCGCAGAGCCACCGTGCCGGCGGCATGGATCACCGGCCCGTCGGCCAGCGGATCGGAGAACGGCACCCCCAGCTCGACGAGGTCGGCGCCGCCCTCGGCGTAGGCGAGACCGATCGCCCGGGAGGTCTCGAGGTCCGGGTAGCCGCCCATCAGGTAGGGCATCAGCGCCGCGCGGCGGCCGTTGGCGCGGGCCCGTGCGAACGCCTCGGCGATCGTCTCGATCCCCGTGGGCGCGCCCATCACGGTCATCTGAGCGCCTCGGCGGTCACGCACGCTCCCGCAGCGCCTGGAGTGCTTCGGCCAGGTCCTTGTCGCCACGACCGGACAGGCAGATGAGATCGAGCTCGGAGTCCGGGTTGGCCAGCGCCCACGCGATGGCATGGGAGCTCTCCAGCGCGGGGATGATTCCCTCCAGGCGCGCCGTGCGCTCGAAGGCCTCGAGCGCCTGCGCGTCGGTGATCGCCTCATAGCGGGCCCGGCCCTGATCGCGCAGCCACGCGTGCTCGGGCCCCGAGCCGGGGTAGTCCAGGCCGGCCGAGATCGAGTGGGCCTCGAGGATCTGGCCGTCCTCGTCCTGCATGATCGCCGAGAAGGCGCCGTGCAGGACGCCCGGTAGGCCGGCGGCGGTGAGCGGCGCGCCGTGGCGCCCGGTCTCGATCCCCTCCCCCGCCGCCTCGACGCCGATCAGGCGCACGTCCTCATCGGCGACGAACGGGATGAAGATGCCGATCGAGTTGGAGCCGCCGCCGACGCAGGCGATCACGCGGTCGGGCAGCCGCCCTGCGGCCTGGAGGATCTGGGCGCGGGCCTCGTCGCCGATGACGCGCTGCAGATCGCGCACCAGCGCCGGGTACGGTGCCGGCCCGACGCAGGAGCCGATGATGTAGTGCGTCGTCTCGACATTGGTGACCCAGTCGCGGATCGCCGCCGAGACGGCCTCCTTGAGCGTGCGGGCGCCGTCCTCGACCGGCTCCACGCGCGCGCCGAGCAGACCCATCCGCTCCACGTTGGGCTTCTGGCGGCGCATGTCCTCGGTGCCCATGTAGACGATGCACTCGAGGTCGAGCAGCGCACAGGCGGTGGCGGTGGCCACCCCGTGCTGGCCGGCGCCGGTCTCGGCGATGATCCGCCGCTTCCCCATCCGGGTGGCCAGCAGCGCCTGGCCCAGGGCGTTGTTGATCTTGTGCGCGCCGGTGTGGTTGAGGTCCTCGCGCTTGAAGTAGACGGGATGGCCCGCGACCTCCGAGAGGCGGCGCGCGAGGTACAGCGGCGACGGCCGCCCCACGTAGTCGCGCAGCAGCCGGTCGAGCTCCTCGCCGAACGACGGGTCCTCGCGCGCGGCCACCCAGGCCAGCTCGAGCTCGGCCAAGGCCGGCATCAGCGTCTCGGGCACGTACTGGCCGCCGTAGGGGCCGAAGCGGTGCTCGACGACGCTCATGCCCCGGCAGATGCGGTCGACGTCATCGCGGAGGCGCTCACGGCGGCGGCGAACGCCTGGAGCTTGTCGTGGTCCTTGCGGGGTGGGTGGGACGTCGTAATCTCGACGCCGCTGGCGACGTCGACCGCGTAGGGCCGCACGGCGGCGATGGCGTCGCCCACGTTGTCAGGAGTGAGGCCGCCCGAGAGGATCAGCGGCACCTTGGTGGGATGTGACCCCGCCAGCTCCCAGGCGAACGTCTCGCCGGTGCCGCCCGGGATGCCCTTGCGATAGCTGTCGAGCAGATGGAAGTCGGTGTGGAAGGCGCTGAGGGCCTGGATGTCGGCACCGCTGCGCACGCGGGCGGCCTTGATCACCCGGCAGCCGGTGCGCCGCGCGGCCTCGTTGCAGAACGCGGGGCCCTCATCGCCGTGAAATTGGAGCAGGCTCAGCCCGATGTCGTCGGCCGCCCGCGCGATCTCGTCCAGGGTGGCGTTGACGAACACGCCGGCGATCTGGGCGTGGCGGCGATGGGCGGCCGCGATCTCGGCGGCGACGCCGGGGCGGCAGCGGCGCCGCGAGCCCGGCCACAGGATCACGCCCAGCGCCCAGGCGCCCGCCGCGATCGCGGCGTCGGCGTCGGCCGGATCGGTCAGGCCGCAGAACTTGATCTTGGTGACGTAAGGCTCCACACCCCACATCGTACGAACGGCGGGGACGCTACTTCCCGGAGGGCGGCTGCACGGTCCGGCTGGCCAGGGTCACCTGGACGGTGTGGACGTGGTGTGCGCGCCGGAACTGCATGTCCAGGACCTGCCCCGGGCTACGGGTCGAGACGATGGCCAGCACGTCCGCGACGGAGTGCACCGGCACCGAGTCGACCTTGACGATCGTGTCGCCTTCCTCGAGTCCGTACTGCTCGGCCGGACTGCCCTTGGTGATGACACCGACGACCGCCCCCGCGCCGGCGCCGGGCCCCGGCCGGGACTTGGGCTTCACGGGCGTGGCGATCCCCAGATAGGCCACCTTCGGCGTCTCGTCCCGGTTGACCTTGGAGAGGATCGCGTCCGCGGTATCGATGGGGATGGCGAAGGCGAGGCGCTGGGAGAACTGTCCGCCGCCCGTGACCATCTGCGAGTTGATCCCGATGACCCGGCCGTTGGCGTCGATCAGCGGCGCCCCGGAATTGCCCGCGTCCGGGGCCTGATCGACCTGGATGACATTGTTGATGCTGCTGCCATCCACGGCCTCGATCGTGTGCTGGAGCGCGGATACGAGCCCGCTGGTCAGGGTCCGGTCGACCCCGAACGGGTTGCCGATCGTCAGCGTCGGGTCTCCCACGCGGACCGAGGTCGAGTCCCCGCGCGCCAACGGGACGATCGGAGCGATGCCGTGCATGTCGGAGCGCAGCACGGCGAGGTCGTTGCGCTGGTCGACGGCGACGACGCTGGCGTTGCGGACGAGCGAGTTCTCGAACTCGACGGTGATCCCCTTGGAGCGATCGGCGCCATCGATCACGTGGTAGTTGGTGAGGATGTCCCCGAGGCGATCGACGAGGAAGCCGGTGCCGGTCGAGGTCTGGCTCTCGCGAGCGTGGAACAGGTTGAACGGGCTGTCGACCTGCTCCAGGAGCTTGGCGCGAACGAACACCACCCCGGGCGCGTAGCGGTCGTAGATCTGAAGCGGGGTCTGGCCACTGAGCGGGTCGGTCGTCTTCTGGGCCACCAGGGGCGCCTGGTCGACGATCGTCTCGGTCTGGCTGTGGCCGGCGACGCCTGAGAGCAGCAACGCACCCCCGACGACGAGGCCGCCGAGCACCGCCGATACGAAGTGCGACTTCAGCACACGACCCATCCGCACGAGTGTCGCGCCACCCCCTAACCGCAGCTAAACGCGGCCGACCGGGCGCGGCTGGGCCAGCGTTCGGCAGGCGGCCTGCACATCCGGTGAGCGCATCAGCGCCTCGCCGACGAGCACCGCGTCGACGCCCGCAGCGGCAAGCCGGTCGAGCTCCGCGCGGGTCCGCCAGCCGGACTCGGAGACCACAACGGCCCCGGCCGGCATCGCCTCGAGCAGCCCGAAGGTCCGCTCGGTGTCGACCACGAGCGTGGTCAGGTCCCGGTTGTTGACGCCGATGACGCCGGCCCCGATCCCGCGTGCCACCTCGAGCTCAGCACCGTCGTGGACCTCGACGAGCACATCGAGGCCCGCGGACACCGCCTCGGCGTGCAGCCGCTCCAGGTCGGCGGGGGCCAGCGCGGCCACGATGAGCAGGATCGCGTCGGCGCCGCGGGCCAGCGACTCGACCACCTGGTAGGAGCTGACGATGAAGTCCTTGCGCAGGATCGGCAGCGCTGCCGCCGCGCGGGCCGCGGCCAGGTCGTCGAGGCTGCCGGCGAAGCTGTGCCCCTCGGTGAGGATCGAGAGCGCGGCCGCGCCGCCGCGCTCGTAGGCGCTCACGACGTCCTGGAGGACGAGATCGTCGCGGATCACCCCGGCCGAGGGCGAGCTGCGCTTGTGCTCGGCGATGACCGAGATCCCGGGGGCGCGCAGCGCAGCGGCGAACCCGCGAGGTGGGTCGGCGGCCACACGCGCCTCGGCGGCGCGTTGCACCTCATCGATCGGCGTGTCCTCGAGGCGCCCCGCCACGTCCTGGCGCGTGCGTTCGATGATCGGGGTCAGCGCGTTCACGCGGTCGCGCTCCGCGGCGGGGCCAGGCGCTGGGTGGCGGCCACGAAGCGCTCGAGCGCCGCCGCCGCCGCTCCCGAGTCGACCGCGGTCTGCGCCGCCCCGACGCCTTCGGCGAGGGTCGCCGCCCCGCCGCCGGCGTAGATGGCCGCCCCGGCGTTGAGCACGGCCAGGTCGCGGGCGGGGCGGGAGGGGTGGGCGGGGTCCGTCTCACCGGCGAAGATGCGCTGGGCTGTGTCCGCGTTCTCCCGCGGGTCGCCGCCGGGGACCGACTCGGCCGGCGCCACCTCCAGGCCGACGTCGGCGGGAGCCACGTCGTAGGTCGAGATCTCGCCGTTGTGGACCTCGACGACGCGGGTCGGCGCCGAGATGCTCAGCTCGTCCAGGCCGTCGTGGCTTGACACCAGCAGCGCGTGCTCGGTGCCCAGGATGGCCAGCGCGCCCGCCATCTTCTCCAGGTAGGCGGGGTCCGAGACGCCGATGAGCTGCCGGGTCGCGCCCGCCGGGTTGGTGAGCGGGCCGAGGAAGTTGAAGATCGTCCGGACCGCCAGCTGGGCCCGGACCGGGATCACGTAGCGCGTCGCCTGGTGATGGGCGGGAGCGAACATGAAGCCGAAGCCGACCTCGTCGATGCACTGGGCAACGGCCGCCGGCGTGAGATCGATCCGCGCTCCCAGCGCCTCGAGCACGTCAGCCGAGCCAGACAGCCCGGTGGCCGAGCGGTTGCCGTGCTTGGCCACCGTGCAGCCCGCGCCGGCGGCGATCAGAGCCGCCGTCGTGGAGACGTTGAATGTCCGCCGCCCGCCGCCCGTGCCGGCCGTGTCGAGCAGATCGCGCCGCCGGACGGTCACGGCAGCGGCGAAGCCGCGCATGGTGCGGGCCAGGCCGGCGAGCTCGTCGACGGTCTCCCCTTTGGTCCTCAGCGCGATCAGGAAGGCGGCGATCTGCACGTCGGAGGCGTTGCCCGACATGATCTCGGCTAGTACGTCGGCGGTCTGCTCGGCGCTGAGATCGCGGCCGCTGGCCAGCTCGTCGATCGAGCGCGTCAGCAGGTCGGAGGTCATCTTCACCATGGCAGGGTGGGGTCGGCGGGCTCCAGGTCCGGCCACGGCTCCGGCGCCGCGCCCGAGGGCGGAGCCTGCTGGGACAGGAAGTTGGCGAGGAGCCTGCGTCCGTGCTGGGTGAGGATCGACTCGGGATGGAACTGGACGCCCTCGGCGGGCAGCTCGCGGTGGCGCACCGCCATCACCACGCCGTCGGCGCTGGCGCTCTGCTCCAGCGCCGGGGGCAGCGCCGGCTCTGCGATGAGCGAGTGGTACCGGCCCACCTGCAGCGGCGAGGGCAGGTTCCGGAAGATCGTCCGGCCGTCGTGATCGATCTGGGCGGTCTTGCCGTGCACCGGGTGGTGCGTGATCACCCTCCCGCCCCACGCCTGGACGAGCGCCTGGTGTCCGAGGCACACGCCGAGCGTCGCGATCCCAGCCTCCGGGAAGCGCCGGACCGCCTCCAGCGAGATGCCGGCCTCGTCGGGAGTGCACGGCCCGGGCGAGACGATCACCCGGTCATAGCCGCGGATGAGCAGCTCGTCGACGGTGGCGCGGTCGTTGCGCACCACCTCGATCTCACCACCGAGCTCGCCGACGTACTGGACGAGGTTGTAGGTGAAGCTGTCGTAGTTGTCGACGACGAGGACCCGCACTCGGGGCAACCGTACCTCAGGCCGCTCTGGCGGTTGTCCCCGGAACGTTTCGCTTGGTATCGGCGAACGTCAACGACGGGCTTTCGAAGGGAGGAGCTCGGATGGCCGTGGCCGGAGTCGTGGCGGATAGTGGCGGACATAGCTCAAAGATCCGCCACGACCTCGGTCCGCCGCAGGGGTGTGGCAGATCAAGATCACGTCGTAACGCCTATCTCCCAAGGCCCCCGCCGAAAGGCCACGGTCACGCCTCGTCCCTCTTCGAAAGCCGGTCGTTGAGCCACGCTCGTGCCTCCGCAACACGCCGACTCCCGCCGCCCCGGGCGCGCCCCCCACCTCACGGCCACTCGGGCTGTGCCACCGCCAGCGCGATGGCCTCGAGCACGGCCCGCGACTTGGCCTCGGACTCGCGGAACTCATAGTCGGGCTTGGCATCCGCGACGGTGCCGCCCCCGGCCTGCACGTGGGCGACGCCGTCCTTGACCACGACCGTGCGGATGTGGATGCAGGTGTCCAGCTCGCCGGTGTAGCTGGCCCACCCGATCGCCCCGCCGTACCCGCCGCGCTTGACCGGCTCGAGCTCGTCGATGATCTGCATGGCCCTGACCTTGGGCGCGCCCGAGAGCGTCCCCGCGGGAAGCACCGAGCGCAGCGCCGCCAGGGCATCGACGCCGGGGCGCAGCGTGCCGATGACGCTGGAGACGATGTGCATGACGTGGCTGTAGTTCTCGACGGCCATGAAGCTCTCGACCTGCACGGAGCCGTACTCGCACACCCGCCCCAGGTCGTTGCGCCCCAGGTCGACGAGCATGACGTGCTCGGCCCGCTCCTTCTCGTCGGCCAGGAGGTCCTTGGCCATAGCGGCGTCGGCCTCCGGGGAGTCCTGGCGGGGGCGCGTACCGGCGATCGGCCGCGTCGACACCCGGCGGCCGGTCACCGTGATGAGCGGCTCGGGGCTGGCTCCGGCGATCTCGAAGTCGCCGAAGTCCAGGAAGTACATGTAGGGGCTGGGGTTGACGGCGCGCAATCCCCGGTAGATCGAGAACGCCTCCACCGGCACGGGCGCCGACCAGCGCTGGGAGGGCACGACCTGGAAGGCGTCGCCGGCGTAGATGTACTCGATGATCCTCGACACCATCGCCTCAAAGCCCTCGCGGGGCATGTTGGAGACAAACCGGGGGGCCGCCCGCGCGTCGGAGTGGATCGGCATCGGGAGTGGGCGGGCCAGGCGCCAGCGGACCTCGGCGATCGTCTCCGAGGCCTGGCGGTAGGACCCTTCGAGGTCCTCGTCGGCGTACACGTTGGCCACGACCGTGGTGGTGCGCTTGAAGTGGTCGAAGACCACCACGGCATCGGTGAGCATCAGGGCCAGGTCCGGCACCCCGACCGGATCGGGGTTGGGCTCGCCCAGCGGCTCGACCGTGCGCACGAGGTCATAGGCGAACATGCCGACGGCGCCGCCCGCGAACGGCGGCAGGTCCGGGAGCGGGGCCACGCGGAAGCGGCGCAGCTCCTCGGAGGCCAGTGCGTAGGGATCGCCATCGTCGCCCAGCGACCAGCGCAGCACCTTGCGCGGCCGGAAACCGATGAACGAGTAGCGTCCGACGCGACCCTGCTCGGCGGACTCCAGCAGGAACGAGGGATGCGTGGGATCGCGCAGCTTCAGATACGCCGAGACCGGCGTCTGGCAGTCGTCGATGAACGTCTGGTGCAGCGGGATGAGGTTGTGGTCGCGCGCCAGCTCGCGCACCCGCGCCAGCGAGGGAGTCGGTCCCGCCCCGGGCGGGTTCCGATTGTGGGCCTCAGCGCTGGCGACGGCCATCGAGGACCCGCTCGGCATCGGCGAGGCTCAGATTGCGCCCGCGCATGAGCACGGCGAGGTGGTACAGGACGTCGGCGCCCTCCTCGGCGACGCGCTCGTCGGACTCCTCCCGCACGGCGCGGACGACCTCCTCGGCCTCCTCCTGGACCTTGGCTCCGGCGAGTGCCGGATCGTCGAGGAGGGTCACGGTATAGGAGCCCTCGGGGCGGGTGCGGGCGCGGACGTCGATCGTGCGCTCGAGCGCGCCCAGCACCTCGCCC
Organism: uncultured Actinomycetota bacterium; assembly: GCA_963850325.1. GTDB lineage: Bacteria > Actinomycetota > Thermoleophilia > Solirubrobacterales > Solirubrobacteraceae > Palsa-465. The sequence goes on along the minus strand of CAWKLB010000008.1, from coordinate 151,119 downwards.
GGCGCCTGGGGCTCGAGGTCGCCGCGGTGAAAGCAGGTGCGCTCCCCCGTGTGACAGGCCGGCCCGGCGGGCTCGACGAGCGCCAGCAGGGCATCGCCGTCGCAGTCGTAGCGGATGGCGCGCACCGCCATCGTGTTGCCCGAGGTGGCGCCCTTGTGCCACAGCTCCTGGCGGCTGCGGCTGTAGAAGTGGATCTCACCGGTCTGCCGCGTGAGCGCCAGCGACTCGGCGTTCATCCAGGCCAGCGTGAGGACCTCGCCGGTACGCCAGTCCTGCACGATGCACGGGACGAGCCCGCGCTCGTCGAATGCCACGTCGGCGTCGTCCACGCCACGGATTTTAGGCGCGACGGACCGGGCGGGCCTGGCGCGGGGTTCCCGGGCTCAGGCCGCGGTGAACAGCGCGGTGATCTCCGCCGGGCTCCAGCGGGCGAGCAGGGCGGCCACGCCGGGTGGACGAGGTGAAACCAGGCCTCGGGAGGCAGGTCGCCCTCGGGACGCTCTGGGCGCCGAGGCGGCAGTCGACCACATAGACGTCGTGGCGGTGCTCCTTGATCGCCACCAAGCCGTCGTCGTAGCGCTCGCGCCAGTCGACGACGAGCCTGCCGCTGGTCCGGCCCGCCAGGAGCTCCCGGGCCGTGAGGAGCTGGTTATTTGACGCCGGAGCGGCTCAGCTACTCGATGCCGAGGCGGTCGAGCACGCGCTCGTCGGCACGCCAGTGGCGGCGCACGCGGACCGACAGCTCAAGGTGCACGTGGCTGTCGAGCTCGCGCTCGATGGCGCGACGGGCCGCGGTGCCGATCGCCTTGATCATCCTCCCGCCGGAACCGATGAGGATTCCCTTCTGGGACTCGGTCTCCGACAGGACCACGGCCTGGATCCGCACCAGATCGGGACGAGGATGGGAGATCTCCTCCACCTCGACCTCGACTGCGTGAGGGATCTCCTCCCGAGTGCGGGCCAGGATCTGCTCTCGCACCAACTCGGCGAGGTGCACGGAGGGCGACTGGTCGGAGTGCTGGGCGGCCGAGAAGTACATCGGCCCCTGGGGGAGGAGGCCGATGAGGTGGTCCACGAGCGCCGGGACGCCGTCGCCCGTGCGGGCGCTCACAGGGAAGATCTCGGTGGCGAGGTCGAGCGCCTCGGCGTCGTGCAGGGTCGCGGCCACACGCCCCTTCTCGGCGCGGTCGACCTTGTTGACGGCCACGGTCACCGGGACGTTGGCGCCTCTGAGCAGCGCCGCGATAAAGCGATCGCCGGGACCGAGGCCCTGCTGCGCGTTGACGACGAGCAGACAGCCGTCGGCGTCGGCCAGCTCATGCTCGACGCGGTGCTGCATCCGCTCGGTGAGGGCATCGCGCGGACGCTGCACTCCGGGCAGATCGACGAGGATGAGCTGCCAGTCGGGGCCGGTGGCGACGCCGCGGATGGCGCGCCGGGTGGTCTGGGGCTTGTCGGAGACGATCGCCACCTTGGCGCCCACGATCGCGTTGGCCAGCGTGGACTTGCCGACATTGGGGCGCCCGGCCAGCGCCACGAAGCCCGAGCGGGTCGCCGGCGGCCGGGTCAGATCGGTGGGGGTCAGCTCACCCATCGCATCAGCTCCGCCTGGAGGGCCAGCATCTCGCCGTCGTCGGTCTCGTGGTCCATGCCGCTGAGGTGCAGCGCGCCGTGGACGACGGCCTCGCGCAGGTCCTCGGTCTGCGGCGGGCAGATGACGATGTCCCCCAGCTCCCGCGGCCCTGCGCTCACGCCGTCCTCGTCGACGCCGAAAGAGAGCACGTCCGTGGGCGCGTCGATCTGCCGGAACTGGAGGTTGAGCTCACGGCTGCGGTCCTCGTCGACGAACTCGATCGCCACGTGCCCCTCCTCGATCCCGGCCGAGGCCAGCGCCAGCGCGCAGAGCTCCTCGAGCTCCACCGCCGTGGGCGGGTGGCCGGCCAGTCCGGCGGGATCGGGGTCCACTGCCTCGATCCCGATCACCTCGACGTCGAGCACGAGGGCCTCGCCCTAGGCTCGCTTGCGCGGGCGCAGTTCCGGCGCGGCCCGCTGGGAGTGCTCGTTGTAGGCGGCGACGATCCGCCGCACCAGCTTGTGGCGCACGACGTCCTCGTCCCCGAAGCGCACGAACTCGATCCCCTCGACCTCCTCGAGGATGTCGGAGACGACGATCAGGCCGGAGTCCTGCTCGCGGGGCAGGTCGACCTGGGTGATGTCCCCGGTGACGACCATCTTGGAGTTGAACCCCAAGCGGGTGAGGAACATCTTCATCTGCTCGGGCGTGGTGTTCTGGGCCTCGTCGAGGATGATGAAACTGTCGTTGAGCGTCCGTCCCCGCATGAACGCGAGCGGCGCCACCTCGATGACCCCGCGCTCCAGATGCTGGCTGACGCGCTCGGGGTCGAGCATGTCGTGCAGAGCGTCGAACAGCGGGCGCAGGTACGGGTCGACCTTGGCCATGAGGTCGCCGGGCAGGAAGCCCAGGCGCTCGCCGGCCTCGACGGCGGGACGGGTGAGGATGATGCGGTTGACCTCGCGCCGGCTGAGGGCCGCCGCGGCCAGCGCGACGGCGAGGAAGGTCTTGCCGGTCCCAGCCGGGCCGATGCCGAAGGTGATGGTGTTGGAGCGGATCGAGTCGACGTAGCGCTTCTGGTTGACCGTCTTGGGCGCGACCCGCGTGGCGCGGTGGCGCCAGACGACGTCCTCCAGGATCTCCGAGGGCGACTCGTGCTCGTCCAGGGCGCGCGTCACCGCCTCGACGGTGCCCGGGGCGATGTCATGGCCCTGGGTGATGAGGTCTGAGAGCTCGCGCACGACGGCGGCGCCGGCCTCGACGGCCGCCTCGTCGCCCTCGAGCGTGAGCACGTTGCCGCGCAGGAACACGTCGGCATCGAGATGGCTCTCGAGCGTCCGCAGCACGGCGTCCTGGCTTCCGGCCAGTTCGGCCGCCACCGCGTTGTCGAGCTCGATCGTGCGACGCACTATCGCTGGGCCGCTCCCCGGACCATCTAGGTCCCCAGGGCCTCGCGCACCCGCGCCGAGGCCCGCTTGCCGTCGGCGCGGCCGCCCGACGCGGCCATCACCGCCTTCATCACCTGGCCCATGTCCTTTGGGCTCGAGGCGCCGGTCTCGGCGATCGCCGCGGCGATCATCCGGTCCAGCTCGTCGTCGGAAAGCTCGGCCGGCAGGTACCCCGTGATCAGCTTGGCCTCTGACTCCTCCTGGTCGGCCAGCTCGGGACGGCCGCCGTCGCGGAACTGCGAGGCGGCGTCGAGGCGGCGCTTGCGCTCGCGGCGCAGCACGGTCAGCTCGTCGTCACCGCCCTCCTTCTCGGCCTTCTGGAGCTCGGACAGCACGAGACGCAGCGCGCCCACGCGCTCCTTCTCGCCCGCCTTCATGGCGCCGGTGATATCGCTGCGAAGCTGTTCGGTGACAGTCATATGTCCACCTAGGAGGATAGCCCTCAGCGCCCACGGACCCGGCCGGTGCGCCTTGGGGGTGGCCTTCACCGCAAGGAGCACCGGATCCCATCCGCGTGCAGGTCCAGGCACTCCACATCGACCAGCGCTCCGCGCGGGCCGGCGCCGGCCGGCAGGTAGCAGCGCGTGTAGTCGGCGGTGTAGCCCGAGCACTGAGTCTCGGCGACCTTGTCGATGAGCACCCGCTCCGGTGTACCCAGGCGGGCCGAGCGATGCAGCCGGGAGCGCAGCTCCGAACGGCCGCGCAGCACCTGAGAGCGGCGCTTTTTCTCGGCCGGGTCGACACGGTCCCCCAGATCGGCCGCGACCGTGCCGGGCCGGGGCGAGTAGGGGAAGACATGCACGCGGGTGATCCCGGCGGCGTCGACGGCCTCCAGGGTGCGCTCGAAGGCGGCCTCGTCCTCGGTGGGGAAGCCGACGATCACGTCGGTGGTGACGTTGATCTGACGCCGCTTGCTCGCCGCGTCGCGTACGCGGCGGATGTGCTCCAGGTACTCATCGGAGCTGTAGTGGCGGCCCATCGCCCGCAGCACGTCGTCGTCGCCGGACTGCATCGGGACGTGGAGGTGCGGGCAGATCTTGGGCTCGGTGGCCAGTGCCTCGAGCAGCGAGTCCTTGACGTGGATGACCTCGACGCTGGAGAGCCGGACCCGCTCGACGCCGGGCACACGGGCCACCGCCATCATCAGCTCGCCCAGCTCGAGCCCCTGCTCGGGGTCGCGGTAGTCACCCACGCTGATCCCGGTCATCACCATCTCGGGCTGGCCGCTTCGCACGCGCTCGGCGGCTTCGGCGAGGATCGCGCTTGCCGGGCGCGAGCGGGCGGAGCCGCGCACGGTGGGGATGATGCAGTAGGCGCAGTGGCAGTCGCAGCCGTCCTGGACCTTGACGAACCCTCGGGTGCGGGCGGCTTGGGCGTCCGCACCCCGCGCCCGCTCACGAGCCAGCACGTCATGCTCGAGGTCGGCGCAGCCGAGGCCGTCGTGGGCGCCCATGGCGGCGGCGACGTCGTCGGCGGTGCCGACGAACGGCGTCACCCGCTCATCGATCTCCCCGAACTGGCCCGGGTTGAGATTGACGGCACAGCCGCCGACGAACACCTGCTGCGCGCTGCGCAGCGACCGTCGGACCGACTGGCGCGACTTGGCCTCGGCCTCGGCGGTGATGCAGCACGTGTTGATGACGTGCAGCTCCGCCTCTGACTCCGGCCCCTCCGTGTGACCTGCGGCGAGCAGGGCACGGCGGGCGAGCATGGCGTCCGCCTGGGACACCTTGCAACCGAGGAACTTGACCGCGAACGAGGCCACGCGCCGGAGAAGGTAGCGCGTGGCCCCGAGCTCGGCTCAGCTGCGATAGCCGCTCGCGACCGGAAGACCTTCGTACTCCTCGACAGCGATGTCGTGCCGTGGTGTCCTCGAGACAGCGCGCGTCGAGAGGAGAGAGGGCTCTTGCGGTAAGCCAGCTCGAGGCTTGGGCCGTGGCGCGACGATGTCGAGGAGTAGGCCACCGAGTGTCACTCCCATCGCGAGTGGGTTTGGCAACTGTTCACCTCCTTTTAGTCCAGTTCAGAATCACAATCGACGCTGAGAAGGATGCGTCACGGGCGCCGGACCGACATGGGCCGCGTGTACAGGATTCGCCGCGAGGCGGTTGTCCATCCGGGCGTCAGACGCGCGTGAGCAGCAGCGCCGCCCATTCGCCCGAGACCCGCCGCTCGCGCTCGGCGTGGCCGCGCTTGGCGTATGCCTCGGCGACGCGGTCGGCCTCGGTGGTCAGCAGACCGCTGAGGATCAGGGTCGGCGGCAGCTCACGCTGGGACGCGGCCCAGGTGACCAGTGGACCGCCGAGAACGTTTGCCGCCCCATGATCCGCCCTCGGGGCCTGCTGATCGCGCATGTCGAAGTCGCGCACGTCGAGGTCGACGCCGTTGCGCGCCGCGTTCTCGCGCGTGGCGGCGGTTGCGGCGCGGTCGTAGTCCAGCGCCATCACGGGCGCGAAGCCGAGCTTGGCGGCGACGATGGCCAGCACGCCCGAGCCACAGCCGACGTCCACGAATGAACCGTCACTCGTGTCCAGGTCGAGCATGAGCTCCAGGCACAGGCGGGTGGTGGCGTGCGACCCGGTCCCGAACGCCTGCCCAGGATCGACGACCACGTCGAGCGCGGTGTCACCGGACGGCTCCCACGGCGGGCGGACGGTCAGCCGGTCCCCGATGACCAAGGGGCGGTGGAAGCTGCGCCAGCGCTCCGCCCAATCGTCGGCGATCTCCTGGGTGGACACGTCCACGTAGGCGCCCCCGGCGGCGGCGCGCAGCTCCGGCAGCGCGGGGAGCTCACCGGGCGCGCCGTACACCGCATACTCGATGACGTCGGGCGAGATCTCCACCTCCTCCACCCCGCTGGGCGCCAGCTCCAGCAGCTCGGCCAGGACCAGCTCGGCCTGGCGGCGGTGGACGCGAACGGCGAGGCGGAGCACCTCTGTGCGAGCCCGCCCTCAGCCGCCGAAGGCGCGCTTGAGCTTGCCCAGCACGCCCTCGTCGGTGCGCAGGTTGTGCTCGGTGAGGCTGTCGGCCAGCTGCTCCAGGAGCTCTTTCTGCTCCTTTTTGAGATGGCGCGGGATGACCACGTTGACGATCACGCGGAGGTTGCCGCGGTGACGGCCCCGCAGCGAAGGCATGCCGTGGCCGCGGATGTTGAGCGACTCGTGCGGCTGGATGCCGGCGGGGATCTCGAGCTCAGTGGTGCCGTCGAGCGTCGGCACCTGGACGGTCGTGCCGAGCGCCGCCAGCGGCGCCGCGACGTCGACCACGGTGACGAGCTCGTCGTCGTGGCGGACGAAGCGCGGGTCCTCCTTGACGCGGATCTGGACATACAGGTCGCCGGCCGGGCCGCCGCGCTCGCCGGCGTGGCCGCGGCCAGTAATCCGGATCCGCTGGCCGTCGTCGATTCCGGCGGGGACGTCGACGGACACGTTGACGCGCTCGACCTTGCGCCCGCGCCCGCCACACTCGTGGCACGGGGTCTGGGGCACCTTGCCCTCGCCGTGGCAGACGTCGCACACGGCGGCGCGAACCACCTGGCCGAACGGCGTACGCGAGATGACGCGGAGCTGCCCGGTCCCGTCGCAGTTGGTGCAGGTCTCGATGGGAGTCCCGGGCTCGGCGCCGTTGCCGCGGCAGTGCTCGCACGTCGAGACGGCGTCGTAGGAGACCTCCACCGGGGCCCCGTGGGCAGCCTCCACGAGCGTGATCTCGGCCCCGACGGCGACGTCGCCGCCCTGGACGGCGCCGCCGGCCCGGCCGCCCCCGAACATCCCGCTGCCGAACGCGCCGCCGCCGAAGCCGCCGCCGCCGAAGAACGCCTCGAAGATGTCCGCCACCGACCCAAACCCCTCGAAGTTGGGGGCGTAGCCGCCCTGGCGCAGGCCCTCGTGGCCGTAGCGGTCATAGGTGGCGCGGCGGTCGGAGTCCGAGAGCACCTCGTAGGCCTCGGCCGCCTCCTTGAAGCGCTCCTCGGCGTCGGGCTCCTTGTTGACGTCGGGGTGCAGCTCGCGGGCCAGGCGGCGAAACGCCTTCTTGATCTCCGCGTCGTCGGCGCCCCGGCCGACGCCGAGGACCTCGTAGTAGTCGCGTGGCATCTTCGTGCCGCTCATCGCTCGTCGTACACGTCGGCGACGAAGCTGGAGAGCTGCGCGGCGGCCTCACGGACGGTGCGGATGGCGTGGCCGTAGTCCATGCGCAGGGGCCCGATCACCGACACCGCTCCGAGGGTGCGCTGGGGCAGGCCGTAGCTGGCCGCGACCAGGGCCAGCGAGCGCAGGGCCGGCACCCCGCTCTCGGCGCCGATGCGAACCGCGACGGGATGGCCCGCCCCGAGCGCCGAGCGCAGGATGCCCAGCAGGGTCACGCGGCGCTCGAGCATCTCCATGAGCAGGTTGAGCTCAGACACGTCGCCCACGCGGCCCAGCGTCAGCAGCTTGCCCGCCCCCTCCACGTACAGAGTCGCCTGGGCGGACTCCTCGAGGTCGGTGAACACCGGCGAGAGCGCCTCCAGGAACGCCGCCTCGGTGGCCGAGAGCTCGGGATCGTGCAGACGCTGGTGCAGCATCCGCGCGCCCAGGCCCAGGCCGACCAGTCGCTCGTTGAGGTAGCTGGCGGCCCAGTCGGCCAGGCCGGTGTCGACCGAGCGCTGGAAGGTGAACATCCGCTTGGTCACGCCGCCGGTGGAGGTGATCACCACCACCATCAGCACCTGGGGCTGGAGGGCCAGCACCTCGACGTGGCGGATCGTGGAGGTCTCGATCGGCGGCGCGGTGACGATCGCCAGCAGATTGGTCACCTGGGACAGAGCCTCGGTGGTGACGCGCATCGCCTCGTCCAGCTCCCGGCGCACCAGGGTCAGTGACAGCGTCGGACCCGACGGCGTCTCGGGGAGCAGGCGGTCGACGAAATAGCGGTAGCCGGCCTCGGTGGGGACGCGGCCGGCACTCGTGTGCGGGTGGGCCAGCAGCCCCAGCTCCTCGAGATTGGCCAGCTCGTGGCGGATCGTCGACGGTCCCCATTCGAACCCGGCGCTCAGCGCCTTGGAGCCCACGGGGGCCCCGGCGTCGAGGTACTCCTGGACCAGGCGGCGCAGGACGAGCTCTTGGCGTTCGGTCAGCATCCTTCGAGATTGTAGGTAGGGGCCCGCAGGTTTCCTGAGGGACGCCGTGAGCCCATGTGATCGCGCCGTTATCGCGCGTCAGCCACGGGTTATCGGCCCGGCCGACAGTCGGCGCCCATGGCGCCCAGGTCTGCCGCAAGCCCGTCGTACCGCCGACGCCTCCGCCGTTGGCTGATGACGTCCGCCGTGACGCTCCTGTGCGCCGGACCGATCGCGGCGTTCATCGCCACGCCCACGGCTACTGCAGCGCGGCCGCCGTCGCCGCCGTCGCCGATCGGCGTGCATTCCATGCTCTATCTGGATCACCCCTTCAGCGCCAAGGAGGCGATGTTCCGGGCCGCGGCCGCGCTCGGCGCCTCCACGATCCGGCTCGACATCGCGCTCTCGGGTGTCTTCCCCACTCCGGGCGGGTCACCGGACTGGAGCGGTGTGGACCAGTACATGCTGCTCGCCCGCCGCTACCGGCTCCGCGTCCTCGCGGACCTGCTCGCGACACCGGCGTACATGGCCGACTGCGCAAGCCCCGCCGAGGAGGCGATCAGCTACCGCTGCCCGCCGGCCGATCCGCGAAGATGGGGGCACGATGCCGGCCTGATCGCCGCCCACACCCGCGGCGTGATCGACGACTTCGAGATCATCAACGAGCCGGACGGCAGCTGGTTCTACGGCAGTCCCCAGCTGTATGCGCGGATCCTCTCCGCCTCCTACCACGCGATCCATGCCGCGGACCCGAACGCCGTCGTCGTGCTCGGCGGTCTCATGGACATCGCCAGCCATGGCTGGCTCAACCAGGTGCTCGCCACGCCGGGCGCGGAGGCGCTGCACAGCTTCGACATCGCCAACATCCACGTGCGCACCACGGCCGGCCAGGCCGGGCCCACGGTCCTCGGCTGGCGGCGCTACCTCGCCCGGAGGGGATTCAGAGGCCCCCTGTGGGTCACCGAGACCGGCTACCCCGCCGACCCGGCGTGGCAGACCGAGTCCGACTACCGCGACGGGCCCGACAGCCAGGCGCGATGGATGACGACCGTGATCCCAGCGATGCTGCGCGCCGGCGCCGCGATGGTGTTCGTCACCGAGCGCGACTCCCTGAGCGGTCGTTACGCCAGCGAGGGCGTCCTCCAGAGCCCGGATCCGCTGCCCGCCGACCCCGGGTGCACCCCCCGCCCCAGCTACTACGCCGTGAGAGCGCTCATCCACGAGCTCGCGGGGCGCTCCGGCTACAGGCGGATCGTGGCCTCGCCGTTGCGGATGATCCGCTTGCCTCTCTGAGTGGCCTGGGAGTCGACGATGGCGCGGTCACCGTCCACCTCGCGCACGGTGCCGGTGACGATCAGCTCCTCCTCCATCACGCCCATGCCGCGGAACTGGACCGAGAGCCGCTCGAGCTTGTCTGGGCCGCCCAGGGCCTCGGTGTGGGCACGAGCCACCTGCGCCATGGTCCACAGCCCGTGGAGGATGCGGCCGGGGAGGCCCACCTGCTTGGCGAACGCCTCGTCGATGTGGATCGGGTTGAAGTCACCGGACGCCCCCGCGTAGCGGACGGTGAGGTAGCGGTCGGGGGTGACCTCGAGCTGGAAGGTGTCGCCGGCGTCCATGGTGCTCAGCCCGTGCGCACGATGTTGGTCCACGTGCCGACGCATACGGTCTCGCCGTCCTGGTTGCGGCTGTCGGTCTCGAAGACGTAGAAACCCATCCCGCCGCGCTCGGAGACATCGGTGAGCGTCCCGGTGGTGGTGATCTCGTCGCCGGCGACGACGAGCGGGCCCCAGCGGAACTCCTGGGAGCCGTGGACCATATGGGCGAAGTCGATGCCCACCTCGGGGTCGAACAGGCCGGGGAGGATTGCCGCGTTCGAGTAGACGACGGCGAACATGGGGGGCGCCACGACGTCGGCGTACCCGGCGGCCCGGGCGGCCTCGTGATCGAGGTGGAGCGGGTTGCGCTCGCCCACGGCGAACGCGTACTCCCTGACCTTCTCCCGACCGACGGCGTAGAGCGTCGGGGGGTAGGTCTTGCCGATCGCGTCGGTGTTGACGGCCATCTGCGGCGGAGTCTAGGAGTCTCCGCCGGTCAGATGATGACCGGGACCGCGCCGCCGTCCACCGACCACGCGGCCCCCGCGACGTCAGAGGCCTGCTCGGAGCACAGGAACACGATCACCGACGCGATCTCCTCGGGGCCGGCCAGGCGGCGGATGGGCAGCCCGGCCGCCGCGGCGTCGAGCACCTCCTTGCGCGTGCCACCGCGGGCGGCGACCGTCTGGTCCACGAGCCCGCCCGGCTCCAGCCACAGCTCGCTGGCCACCGGGCCGGGCGTGACCGCGTTGATGAGCACGCCGAGTTGCGCGTAGGCGTCGGCGTAGGCGCGTGACAGCGAGAGCTCGGCGGCCTTGGTCACCGAGTAGGCGACGTTGCGCTGACCCGGCCGCTTGCCCGACGACGAGGAGACGTTGACGATCCGGCCCCACCCCCGCTCCGCCATCTCGGCGATCGCGGCGCGCATGAGGCGCATCGGGGCCATGACGTGGATCTCCCACATCGCCTGCCACTCCTCGTCGGCGAGGGCGTCGATCGAGCGCACCTGGCTCATGCCGGCGCTGTTGACGAGCACGTCGACGGTCTCGAAGCGCTCCCGGCAGGCGGCCACGGCGCGCTCGCCGGCGTCGGGCTCGGTGATGTCGAGCGCCAGCCACGAGACGGTGCGCGCGTCGCCCTCACAGCGCTCGGCGGCGTCCTTGAGCGCCTCCTCGCCGCGGCCGACGAGCAGGACGCGGGCGCCTTCGGCGACGAGCTGGCGCGCCACGTGCAGGCCGATGCCGCGTGAGCCGCCGGTGACGATGCAGGCGCGGTCTGTGAGGCCGAGGTCCATCTCGATCTCAGATTCTTCCAGTCGCGGCCGTGATGAGTCGGTAGGTGAATCCGTCTTGGTCTCGCGGCCCCTGGCCGGGTACCGTGGTGAGCTGCCATGAACACCCTGGCGGCGGCCCTGTCTCCGGTGCATCAGCAGTATCTGCTCCAGGCCCGGCAGATGCAGGCACTGTCCTTTGCAGTGCACATCCCGCTGGTGTGCTTCGGAATCGCCTTCCCGGCCATGGTCCTGTTCGCCGAATGGATGGGGATGCGCACCGGCGACCCGGTCTATCGCACCGTGGCGCGGCGCTGGAGCCGCATCGTGCTCGCGCTGTTCGCCGTCGGCGTCATCACCGGCACGATCCTCAGCTTCGAGATGGGCCTGCTGTGGCCTAACTTCACGGCCACCTTCGGCAGCGTGTTCGGGCTGGGCTTCGCGATCGAGGGGTTCTCCTTCTTCATGGAGGCCATCTTCGTGGGGATCTACGCCTATGGCTGGGATCGCCTGTCGCCGCGGCTGCACTTCCTCAGCGGCATCCCCATCGTCATCACGGGTTTCACCGGTTCGCTCACGGTCATCGCGGTCAACGCCTGGATGAACCATCCCGGCGGGTTCCGGCTCGCCGGCGGCAAGGTGGTGGACGTCGATCCGTGGTCGGCCCTGTTCGGCAACTCGATGCTGTGGTCAGAGCTCATCCACATGTACATCGCCGGCTACATGGTCACGGGGTTCTGCATGGCCGGCGTCTACGCCGTGTGCCGGCTGCGTGGCCGCTGGACCCGTTACGAGCGGGTGGCGATGACCATCCCCCTGACGATCGCCTGCCTGGCGGCCCCGGTGCAGTTCCTGGTCGGCGACTGGCTCGCGCGGGTGATCGCCATTCAGCAGCCGATCAAGCTGGCCGCCATCGAGGGCCTGGCCCGGACCACGCGCGGCGCTTCGGAGCACGTGCTGGGCTGGTACACCAACGGGCAGATCAAGTTCGGGATCGGCATTCCCCACCTGCTCTCGCTGCTGGCCTTCCACAGCTGGGACGCGAAGGTCATCGGTCTGGACACGGTGCCGCCGGCTGACCGGCCGCCGATCAACGTCACGCGCCTCTCCTTCCAGACGATGGTGGGGATCGGGACGCTGCTGGCGCTGCTCGGGGTCATCTATCTGTTCGTGCGCATCCGCGACCGCTCGCTGCCCACGTGGCGGTGGTTCTACTGGGCGCTCGCGGTCTCCGGCCCGGCGGCCACGGTCGCGCTCATCGCCGGATGGGTGACCGCCGAGGTCGGCCGCCAGCCGTGGGTGGTCTACCGCGTGATGACCACCGCGCAGTCGGTCACCGGCGCCGGCGGCATACCGGTGGGCTACGCGGCGCTGGTGGTCACCTACATCGCGGTGGCGGGCGCCGTCGTGTGGATCCTGCGGCGGCTGGCGCGCACCCCGCTCGATGTTCCGGGCGCCGACGCCCCGCCGCACTCGACCGCGCAACCAGCCTGATGTTCCTCAAGACCCTGCCCCTCGTGTTCGTGCTCGCCGGCGTGGTGCTCTATACGGTGCTGGCCGGCGCCGACTTCGGGGCGGGCATGTGGCGTCTGCTCGCCGGGACCGGTGAGCGGGGCGAACGCATCCGCGACCACGCCCACCACTCGATGGGCCCGGTGTGGGAGGCCAACCACGTGTGGCTCATCTTCGTCATCACGGTGGCGTGGACGGCCTACCCCACGTTCCTCGCCTCAGTTGCCTCCACGCTGGCGGTGCCCTTCTTCATCGCCGCGCTGGGAATCATCCTGCGCGGAGCCAGCTATGCCCTGCGCTCGGCTGCCAGCACCAGCCGCGAGTCCCGGATGGTGGACAGCGCGTTTGCCGTGGGGTCGCTGGTCACCCCGTTCGCGCTCGGGACCATGGCCGGAGCGATCGCCGCCGAGCGCGTGCCGGTCGGCAACGCCGCCGGGGGCCTCTTCTCGAGCTGGACGGGGGCGGTCCCGATCCTCATCGGCGTGCTGGCGGTGGCCTTCTCGGCCTATCTGGCCGCGGTGTACCTCGCCGCCGACGCCGCTCGTCATGGCGACCCCGAGCTCGAGGAGGCCTATCGCGTGCGGGCGCTGGGCGCCGGCACGGTGGCGGGGGTGCTGGCGATCGCTGGGCTCGTCGTCGTGCACGCCGACGCGCACTCGCTCTATACGGGGCTGGTGCACGGCGCCGCGCTGGCGGCGCTGATCGTGTCCCTGCTCGCGGGGACCGCCGCGCTGGCTCTCGTCGCCACCCGACGCTTCGAGCCCGCCCGCTACGTCGCGGCCCTGGCGGTGGCGGCCGTCGTCGCCGGGTGGGCGTTTGCCCGCTACCCGGTGCTACTGCCCGGGCTCACCGTGAGCCAGGCGGCCGCCCCGCACGACACGCTCGTCGCCGTGGTGATCGCCGTGCTGGCCGGCGGGGCCATCCTGTTCCCGTCGCTGGGGCTGCTCTTCGGGCTGCTGCTGCGCGGGCGGCTGGGGGGCCATGCCGACAGCGGCGCCGAGGCGGGCGCAGCCGTCCCCGGCGCGGCAGCGGGCACTTTCGGGCCCCCACCGCGCTCCACGCCGCTGCAGGCACGGCTCGCGGTGGCGCTGCTCATCGCCGGCGTCGGGTTCCTCAACGCCGCCGACGCGGGCTGGGCGCACGCGATCGGCGTCTTCGCCCTGTTCGGGTTCATGATCATCGGGTTCGCCGCGATCGTCCCGCGCGCGGTGGCCCAGGATCCCGACGAGCTCAACCCGCCCGCGGGCGGCGCTGGGTGACAGTTCGTCAGAATCACGGCGCCGACCTCATGGCCAGCCTTCCCGACAGCCCCGGCCAGACCGCGTTCCTGTTCGACCTCGACGGGACGCTCATCGACAGTGTCTACCAGCACGTGCTGGCGTGGCGCGAGGCGCTCCAGAGCGTCGGTGTGAGCCTGTCCGTGTGGAAGATCCACCGCCGGATCGGGATGAGCGGTGGCCTCTTCGTCAACGCGCTGGCGCGCGAGCTCGAGACGCCGCTGGACGCCGACACGCTGGCCGCGCTCCCGGGGCTGCACGCCGACGCGTTCGTCCGCCGCTATGACTCGGTCCAGGCGCTGCCCGGCGCGCGGGACCTGCTGAGCACGCTGTCCGAGCACGAGGTGCCGTGGGCGATCGCCACCAGCGGCCCCGAGCGCTACGCCGGGCTGGCCCGTGAGCTCCTCGCTCTCCCCGCTGAGACGCCGATGATCACGCGCGACCAGGTGCGATATGCCAAGCCCGACCCAGACCTGTTCCTCACCGCAGCGCGTGAGATCGGCGTGGACATCCGGCAGAGCAACGTGGTCGGCGACAGCGTGTGGGACCTGCTCGCGGCCCAGCGCGCGCGGGCGCTCGGGATCGGGCTCCTGTCAGGGGGCTACGGCCGCGAGGAGCTCTTCTACTCCGGCGCCTACCGAGTGTTCGACGATCCCGCCGACCTGCTGGCTCACCTCGACGAGGTGGGCGTGCGCCGCACATCACGATGATCCATCCGGCCCATTGCGGCCGACCTTCGCGCCCTGTACCCTCCATCGTGTGGAAAAGCGTGCAAATCTGAGGGCATCGGACGCGGACCGAGACCACGTGGTCTCGCGCCTGCACAAGGCTGCGACCGAGGGACGGATCGCCTCCGAGGAACTGGAGCAGCGAGTCGGCCACGCGTTGAAGGCCCAGACCTACGGGGACCTCGAGAAGACGGTCTCCGATCTACCCGGTCCGCGCCCCCGCTCCCGGCGCCCGCCGGTGCGCCGCACCCCCCTCGGCTGGGGAGTGGCGACGGTGCGTGCCAACCCCATGCTGATCCTCTTCGCCATCCCCGTGGTGGCGGTGACGCTGGCCATGATGCTGGCCGCGGCGATCATCTGGATGGTGCTGATGGTCGTCGTGATGGTGCTCGGCGGAGGCCGCCGCGGACCGATGGGGCCGCGTGGCCCCTGGATGTACACGCGCCGCGGACGCGCTTTCGGGCCGCCGAGAACCGGTACCCACCCGCCCTCGCGCAGCTACTGGGCCTGAGGCTCAGCCCGCTCGGCTCAGCCGGCTCGCCGCAGCCGCCACACGACGCCGTCCATCTCAAACGGCGCCCCGTTGACCGTGTAACGGTGCACGTAGCGACAGCGCTCGAGCTCCTGCGCCTGGATACCGGATCCCACCCACCCCCACACCTCCGCCGTGATGGCGTCGGGGACGCCTCGGCTCGGATCGTGCATGTAGACGACGAGTGCGTCTGACGCGAGCAGGCCCGCGGCGGCCACGAGCGCCTCGGGCGGCAGTTCGGACCCCCCCACGCCCACGGGGGCGACGCAGCACAGGGCATTGGCGTGCAGCGCCGTGACCGCTGTGCGCTCACCGTCGGTCAGGGCCAGCAGGTCCAGGATCAGGTACTGGTCATAGAGGCCGGGGCGGTCGCGGAGCGCCGCCTCGCGGGCCGAGGGCACGATGTCGGTGCCCAGCACGGGCCGCAGCCCGGCCGCGGCGAGCGCCTCGCCCGAGACGCCGTTCCCGGCGGCGATGTCGAGCACCCGCACGGCGTCGCGCTCCCAGTCCAGGGCGTCGGCGGCGTGCGCCAGCATGCCGGCCAGCTCCGCCGGCGAGCGGCAGCCGAGGCGGTCATGCACGATCTGCTCGTAGACCCCTGGCAGCGCGTACAGCCGTTCGTAGTCGTGCAGGCGCAGCTCCTCGGTGCGGCCGTCGTCGTGGCGGACGCGGATGACCTCGTGGCCGATCTCGGGGTCGGCCTGCTCGGCGAGCTCGGCGGTGAAGGAGGCCATCCCGCCCTAGCTCTTGTCCCCGAGCTCGAGCACCGCCAGGAACGCCTCCTGGGGCACCTCGATGCGGCCCACCTGTTTCATGCGCTGCTTGCCCTTCTTCTGGGCCTCCAGAAGCTTGCGCTTGCGGGAGATGTCACCGCCGTAGCACTTGGCGATCACGTCCTTGCGGTAGGCCTTGATCGTCTCGCGGGCGACGATGCGGCTGCCGATCGCCGCCTGAATGGGAACGTCGTACTGCTGGCGCGGGATCTTCTCGCGCAGCTTCTCGGTGAGCGTCCGCCCGGCGGTCTGGGCCTTGGAGCGGTGCACCAGCATCGAGAGGGCGTCGATCGGGTCGCCGGCGAGCAGGATGTCGAGCTTGACCAGGTCCGAGTCGCGCAGCCCGATGAGGTCGTAATCGAGCGAGGCGTAGCCGCGCGTGCGCGACTTGAGCTGATCGAAGAAGTCGAGCACGATCTCCGCCAGCGGCAGGTCGTAGGTGAGCTGCACGCGCTCGGCCGACAGGTAGTGCATCCCGGCGTGCTCGCCGCGCCGCTCCTGACAGAGCTCCATGATCTGCCCCACGAACTCCTTGGGGCTGAGGATGGAGGCGCGGATGAACGGCTCACGCACCTCGGCGACGCGCGCCGGATCCGGGAAGTCGTTGGGGCTGTGGATGGGGAGCACCGTGCCGTCGGTGAGCGTGACCTCGTACTCGACGCTGGGCATGGTGGTGAGCAGCTCGAGGTCATACTCGCGCTCCAGGCGCTCGCGCACGATGTCCATGTGCAGCAGGCCGAGGAAGCCGCAACGGAAGCCGAAGCCCAGGGCCTCGGAGGTCTCGGGCTCCCAGCTCAAGGCGGCATCGTTGAGGGTCAGCTTCTCCAGCGCGTCGCGCAGGTCCGGATAGGCGTCGGAGTCGATCGGGAACAGGCCGCAGAACACCATCGGCTTGACCTCCCGGTAGCCGGGCAGCGGCTGGGTGGCGGCATCGCGCTTGGTCGTCAGCGTGTCGCCGACGCGGAGCGCGCTCACGTCCTTGATGCCGGTGATGAGGAAGCCCACCTCGCCAGCGTGCAGCGCCTTGGCCGGGGTCATCTGCGGCGTGAAGAAGCCGATGTCGTCGATCTCGGCCTCGGTCCCCGCCTGCATGGCCCGGATCGCCTCGCCCTTGGTGAAGGTGCCGTCCACGACGCGGATGTAGGCGATCACCCCCCGGTACTGGTCGAACTCCGAGTCGAAGATGAGCGCCCGCGGCGGCGCGTCGGGGTCGCCGCCGGGCGGCGGGACCCGGGCGATGAGCTCGTCGAGGACATCGGTGATCCCCTCCCCCGTCTTGGCGCTGATCCGCCGCACCTGGTCGGCGGGCTCGCCCAGCAGGTCGGCGACCTCCTCGGCCACGCGCTCGGGCTCGGCGCCGGGGAGGTCGACCTTGTTGAGGCACGGGATGAGCTCCAGCCCGGACTCCACGGCGAGGTAGGTGTTGGCCACCGTCTGCGCCTCGACGCCCTGGGAGGCGTCGACGACGAGCAACGCTCCCTCGCACGCCGCCAGCGATCGCGACACCTCGTAGGTGAAGTCGACGTGGCCCGGGGTGTCGATGAGATGCAGCTGGTAGGTCTGCCCGTCATGGGGCGACTCGTAGAACACACGCACCGCCTGGGCCTTGATCGTGATGCCGCGCTCGCGCTCGAGATCCATCGAATCGAGCAGCTGGGCCCGCATCGCGCGGGGGTCGACGGTGTGGGTCAACTCCAGGATGCGGTCGGCCAGCGTCGACTTGCCGTGGTCGATGTGGGCGATGATCGAGAAGTTGCGGATGTGGGCCTGGTCAGCCATGTGCCGCAATGAAGGGTACGAAGCGCCGGGCTATCGCCCGGGCAGCCGGCTCGTGACGAGCTGCTGCACCTGGCGCGCCTCGGGGACCCGCATCAGCAGAACGAGCCGGGCGTAGACCACGCCGGCCACGAGGAACCCGGTCCCGAGCGACACGATCTGGGCGAACAGCGACACCCCGAGGAGGGCGTCCAGCCCCTTCCAGATGAAGTAGCCGAGAGCGGCCATCACCGCGGTCGCCAGGCAGATGCGGACGGTGATCATCGTCGTCTGGCCCATCTCGAGGTGGCCGTTGAAGCCGATCCGCAGCCGGCGCACCTGCAGCGCCGTCATCACGATGTTGGCCGCGACCGTGCCGAGCACGAGCCCCGCGATCCCGAGCGGCTTGTACAGCGCGACGGACACGATGATGTCGACGACCACGTTGATCGCGGCCAGCTTGGTCGGGATCCACGGGCGCTGGAGCGCGAAGAACGTCCGGCTGAGCAGCAGGTTGACGCCCGCGAACGGGAGGCTGAAGGCGAACCAGAACAAGGCCTCAGAGACGTAGTGCGTGGACAGCGGCCCGAACGAGCCATGCTGGTAGACGAGGCGCACGATCGGGGTCGCGAGCACGGCCATCAGCGCCGCCGATGGGATCAGCATGAGATTGATCTGGCGGATCCCGTTGCCGAGCGTGCGCCGCATCCCGCCGGCGTTGCGCGCCGACGCCATCCGGCTCAGCGTCGGGAACAGGACGGTCGCGACGGCGACGCTGAAGATCCCCTGGGGCAGCATGTAGAGCCGGAACGCGTCGTTGATGGCGGCGGGGGCGTAGCTACCGACCAGCGCTCCGAAGCCGGCATTGATGAAGATGTCCAGGTTGATGATCCCGACGGTCAGCGTCACGGGAAGGAAGAGGATCAGGACCTGATGGACCCGGCGGTCGCGCCAGTCGAACGCGAAGGACAGCGAGTACTCGACGCGCCGCAGGGCCCAGGCGATCATGAGGAACTGGACGATCGTCGCGACCAGCCACGCGATCGCGTATGCGTAGACGCTGTCCTCGTGGTTCTTGAATCGTCCGTGCAGGACCACCAGGAGGACGACGATCACGATGTTCCAGACGGCCGGAGCGAGGGCCGGGATCGAGAACTCGTCGTAGGACTGCAGGATCGCGACGAACAGGCCGGTGAGACTGAGCAGCAGCACGACGGGGAACAGCACGCGCGAGAGCCCGGTGGCCAGCGCAGTGGGGATGTTGGACCCGGTGAACAGCGGCATCACGATGCCCGCGATCCCCATGTAGACGAGCGTCAGCGCGCCGAGCGAGAGCAGGATGAGCCAGAACAGCGAGGAGGCGAGGCGGAAGGCCTCGCGCTTGCGCCCGGCCTGCAGCAGCTCGGTGAAGATCGGCACGAACGCCGCGCCGAGGGCCGCCTGCGAGAAGAGGTTGGAGAACAGGTTCGGGATCTGCGACGCGATCTGGAAGGCCGAGATCGAGCCGCTCGTGCCGAAGAAGCTCGCCTGCACGACCTCACGAGCGAGACCCGCAACCCGCGACAGCGCGGTGGCCAGCGCGAAGATGGCGCTGTTGACCGCGAGCCGGCGGCGTCCGGGTGACTGTGGCGGAGGGCCGCTCGGCGGCCCGGGGGGTGGCGGCCCGGGCGTGTTCGCGTCTCCGATCTCCGAGCTCTCCAACGTCACGAGCGCGCTATAGTACGCGCCGTCGCTGCGGTCACCCGCGCCTCTTTGTCATGGCCAACATCCACTCACAGAAGAAGCGAATCTTGCGCGCGGAGCGTGAGCGGCTGGAGAACCGCCGCTACACGTCCACGATCAAGACCTACTTCCGCCGGCTCGAGACAGCCGTCGCCGAGGGCCAGGACGACGTCGCCGAATCCGAGCATCGCGTGCTGGTCAGGACGATCGACAAGGCCGTCAAGCGAGGGGCAATCCACCGCAACAACGGCGCCCGGAAGAAGTCTCGCGCAGCTCGACTGCGCCGCGGCGCGTAGCCGGCGGGCGTCACCCAGCCCCCCGCGCCTCTGTCTGCCCAACCCGAACGCATCAGCTTCGAAGTCGAGCGGATCGACGCCTCCGGTCAAGGACGTGTCGAGGTCGCCGGCCGCTGGTTCGGCGTGCGCGGCCGCCGGTTCGTCCGGCCGACGCTGACCCTCAACCACAAGGGCGCCGAGGTCCGCGCCCTCGCCGATCTCGAACACAAGCCGTGGGCGGCCGAGGATGGCGAGGTCTGGATGGCCGCCTTCACCGTGGACGAGGGACTCGACGCGGCGCGGGAGATCGAGCTGTCGGTGGCGCCCGATATCGCGGTCGAGCTGCGACGCAAGGGCAGGAAGCTGGCGCGACCCGGTGACACGCTGACGGTCGGAACGGGTACCCGCGCGCCGCGATTCAAGCGCGAGCGCGAGCGCCTGGCGCGTCTGGATGCTGCCGACAAGCCGTCGGCGCCGCCCGAGACCGCCGCCGCGACGGCCCCCGAGCCGCCCGCGGAGCCCCCTCCCCCGGCGCGGCGCCGTCCGTCCACCTCCGCCGAGCTCGAGCGCCTCGGCGCCCGCCTGGCCTCGGCCAACCAGGCGCTCGAGCAGGAGCGCGAGCGTCGCGCCGCCCTGGCCAAGACCGTCGAGGACGAGCGCACGACCAGCCGTCAGCTGCGCACCGAGCTGGGCCAGGCGCGGGTCGAGCTCGAGGTCGTCGCGACGCTGAGGGCCGAAGCCGCCGCCATGGAAGCCGAGCTGGACGACGCCCGCCGGCAGCTGCGCGAGGCCCAGCGCGGCCACGAGGCCGACACGCAGGCGCTCACCCGGCGCCATGAGGAGGCCACCGAGGTGCTCACCAGGCATCACGAAGAGGCCACAGAGGCCCTCTCCGGCGACCACGAGCAGGTCACCCAGGCCCACGCGGCCCTCCAGGCTGAGCTCCAGCAGAACGCCGCGGCCCTCGAAGCCACGCGTGAGGCGCTGGCCACCGAGCGCGCCGAGGTAGGGCGGCTGCGCAACCGGCTCGCCCAGCTCCAGGAGGGCCGGCAGCGCGACGCCACCCCAGCCGTCGCAGCGGCGGCCGAGACATCCCGGGCATCCCGCGCGTCCGGGGCGTCCCGCGCCTCCGGGGGGGCCGAGGCGACCGAGGCGGCGGAGGTCGCCGAGCCCCGCGTGTCGCGCCGGTCCCGGTCGCGCACCGCAACCCAGCACCGCGAGCCCGACCCGACCGAGACCCAGAGCTTCGATGTGCTGGGCTTTCACGAGGAGCTCGAGACCGAGACGGCAGGACGGGCGGAGGCGGTCTCGTCGCGCCATACGCCGCGCCGCGCCACACATCAGGCTTCCAATCCGCCCGCATGGAACCCGCCGGTGGCCGAGCGGCTGCGCCCCGTCAATCCGTCGCTGCGCCACCGGACGTGGTGGTTCGGCCGGCTCCTGGCCCTCCTCGTGCTCTGCGGCGTGATCGCCGCGGTCTGGATCGTGCTGCACTCGACCGTCCTGCACTGAGCAGCCGGTGAGCCCGGTCCGCGGTGAGCCCGGTCAGCCGGTGAGCCGGCCGAGGGCGATGAGGGCCGCGGTGTCCTCGCCGCGGACACCGCCCCGGCCCATCCCTCCGCCGCGGGAGGCGAGCTCGAGGTCCGCGATCTCGCAGATGGCCTCGGCCAGGCGGTCAGAGCCGGTCCGCTGCGCATCCGCGATGAGCCTGTCGGCGGCGCGGGAGGGCATCCGCAGCCGTCGCTTGACCTGCGCCGGCGGCTCGCCGGCGTCCAGTGCGACGGCGACCTCGTGCGCCGTGCGGACGCGCTGTGAGATCCAGTAGAGCAGTCCCGGCAGGCGCTCGCCCTGCTGGCGCAACCCGAGATAGGCGGTCACGGCGGCACGGGTCTCACCGGCGACGACGGCGTCGGCCACGGTCCATGCGCGCCGCTCCGACGACGAGGCGGTCAGCCGCTCCACCGTGTCGGCGTCAAGCGGCTCCACAGGCTGGGCCGGATCGGGATCCTCGGTGCCGAGGGCCAGCTTCTCGAGCTCGCGCAACAGCCGCTGCTGGCGATCGCCGACGTGGCGCACCAGCGCGCGGGCCCCGTCGGGGTCGAGCTCCAGGCCCAGCTCTCGAGCGCGCGCGGTCGCCCACTTGGGCAGCTCCCAGGGCTTGACGCTGACCTCCGGGCTGATGTCGCCGCCCGCGTCGCGGACCGCGGCTGCAAGACGGTCGGGCGCCTTGTAACGGCTCTCCTCCCGGGCGAAGAACGCGATCGTCGTCTCCGGCGGCATGGCGCCCAGGGACGCGGCCAGCGCGTCGAGCTCCTTGTCCTTCCAGCGCTCGACGCCGTCGACGATGATGAACCGCCGGCCCAGGGTCAGCGTCATCGCATCCAGCGCCGCCGCGGCGCGCTCGGCGGTCGCGTCGTCGCCCTCCAGCAGCTCGACGCCCTCGGCGCCGCTGATCGACTCGGCCAGCTCGCGCAGGCGCGCGCGGCGCTCGGCGATGCGCCCGTGGTCATCCCCGTGGATCAGGTATGCGGGCTTGAACGACGGCGCCATCGACGGCGAGTCTACGCGCGGGCGAGGCGGCTCACGCGGCCTCGGCGTCGGCGGCGAGCTCCAGGGCGCGCGCCACCGCGGCGGCGGGGGTGTCGGCCGGCTCGATGCCCTCGATCGGCCAGGTGTCGTAGCCGACAACCCCGATGCCGGCGTTGAGCGCCAGGGCGATCTCCGACAGCGTCCCGTAGGCGCCGCCGACGGCGACGACCGCATCCGCGGTCCGCACCACGAGGGCGTTGCGCATGTCGCCCAGGCCGGTGGGAAGCGCGAGCCCCACCCACTCGTTCGCCTCGTGGCGGTCGGTGCCGGGAAGGATCCCGATGACGGTGGCGCCCGCCTCGTGCGCGCCGCGGCTGGCGGCGGCCATCACCCCGCCGCGCCCGCCGGTGATGACGACGCAGCCGGCAGCTCCGAGCCCGCGGCCGACGTCCTCGGCGGCCTGCTCCTGCTCGGGCGAGGGCTGGGAGGCGCCGATGACCGCGATGTACGGGCCGGCGGGCATCGCGCTACGCGCGGACGACGATGTTGACGAGCTTGTCGGGCACGACGATCACCTTGACCACCTGGTGGCCGTTGAGGTGGGCCTGCACGCCGCGGGCCGCCATCGCCAGCTTCTCGAGCTCGTCGCGCGGAGCGCCGGTCGGGGCCTCGACCCGGTCGCGGACCTTGCCGTTGACCTGGCAGACGAGCATGAACGTGGGCGCGATCAGCATCTCCGGGTCGGCGCTGGGCCATGGCTCCTCCCACACCCGGGCGCCGGTGAGCATCTCGTAGACCTCCGAGCCCAGATGGGGGGCGAAGGGGAACACCAGCGAGGCCGCCGTGGCCACCGCAAAGCGACGGGCCTCGAGGTCGGCGTCGAGGTGGAGGTAGATCTCGTTCACCAGCTCCATGACCGCGGAGATGGCGGTGTTGAATGAGTAGCGCCCGCCGATGTCGCGGGTGACCTTGTCGATGGCCCAATTGGCCTTGCGCACGATCGCCCGCGCCCCGCCCTCGAGACCCGGACCCCAGTCATCCGGCTGCGCGACGGGGTGGGGCGGGGCGGTGGCGTCCGATTCCGCCAGGTCCTCGCCGAGGCGCCACAGCCGTGAGAGGAACTTGTAGACGCCCGCCACCCCGGTGTCAGACCAGGCGGCGTCCTGCTCCAGTGGCCCCATGAACAGCACGTAGCAGCGCGCGGCATCGGCGCCGAAGCGCTCGACGATCAGGCTGGGCGCCACCACGTTGCCCTTCGACGACGACATCTTGTTGCCGTCGGAGCCGAGGATCATGCCCTGGGTGAAGAGCGCCTGGAAGGGCTCCTGGACGTCGAGCAGATCCATGTCGGCCAGCGCCTTGACGAAGAAGCGGCTGTAGAGCAGGTGAAGGATCGCGTGCTCCACCCCGCCGATGTAGTTGTTGACCGGCATCCACGACGCCAGCACGCGGCGGTCCCACGGCGCGGTGTCGTTGCGCGCGTCGCAGTAGCGCAGGTAGTACCAGCTGGAGTCCACGAAGGTGTCCATCGTGTCGGTCTCCCGGCGCGCCGGACCGCCGCAGCTCGGACAGGTGGTGTTCACCCAGTCCTCGGCCGCGGCCAGCGGCGACTTGCCCCGCGGCTGATAGTCCTCGATCTCGGGCAGCTGCACCGGCAGGTCGGACTCGGGGACCGCCACCAGGCCGCAGTCCTCGCAATAGACGATGGGGATGGGGCATCCCCAGTAGCGCTGGCGGGAGATGAGCCAGTCACGCAGGCGGTAGTTGACCGACGCGTGGCCCTTCCCCTCACCCGCGAGCCGGGCCACGATCGCGTCGCGTCCCGCCACCGCGTCCATGCCGCTGAACTCGCCGGAGTTGATCAAGCGCTCGTCCGCGGTGTGGGCGGTGAACGCCTGCTCTGAGATGTCAGGGTCCTCGACGTCGGCCGGCGCCACCACCGGGCGGATCGGCAGATCGAAGGCGGTGGCGAACTCGTAGTCGCGCTGGTCGTGGGCGGGGACACCCATCACGGCGCCGGTCCCGTACTCCATGAGGACGTAGTCGGCGACGAACATCGGGATCTGCTCGCCGTTGACGGGGTTGGTCACCGTCCGGCCCAGCGGCACTCCGGTCTTGGGCTTGTCGGCCGCGCCGCGGGTCTCGGCCGACTCGGTCAGCGCGCGGTTGACGTACTCGCGGACCGCCTCCTCCTGCCCCGTGCCCGCGACGAGCCTGAGCACGTCGGGGTGCTCCGGCGCCATGACGAAGAAGGTGGCGCCGAACAGGGTGTCGGGCCGCGTGGTGAAGACCGTGTAGTCGACGTCGAGCGCATCGCAGTGGAAGGCGACCTCCGCGCCCTCGGACCGGCCGATCCAGTTGCGCTGCATCGCCTTGACGTTTTCGGGCCAGTCGATCGTGTCGAGGTCGTCGAGCAGGCGGTCGGCGTAGTCGGTGATCCGGAAGAACCACTGCTCGAGCTGGCGCAGCTCCACCTCGTGGCCGCAGCGCTCGCAACGGCCGTCGATCACCTGCTCGTTGGCGAGCACCGTCTGGTCGAACGGGCACCACTTGACCGCGGCCTCCTTGCGGTAGGCCAGCCCGCGCTCATACAGCTTCAGGAAGATCCACTGGGTCCAGCGGTAGTAGGTGGGCTCGTGGGTGCCGAGCTCCCGCGACCAGTCGATCGAGATGCCCCAGCGGTGAAACCAGTGGCGGTAGGAGGCGATCGACCTGTCGGTGGCCACCCGCGGGTGAACCCCGGTCTTGATCGCGTTGTTCTCCGCCGGGAGACCGAAGGCGTCGTAGCCCATCGGGTGCAGGACCCGGTGGCCGGTGCGCCGGCTGTAGTGGGCGATGGCGTCGCCCAGGGCGTAGTTCTTGAGGTGGCCGACGTGGGGCTCGCCGCTGGGGTACGGGAGCATCTCCAGCACGTAGGAGTGCTCCGCGGCGTCATCGGGGTCGTTGGCGACCTCCCACGTGTGCTCGCGCGCCCACAGCTCCTGCCACTTGGGCTCGATCTCTGCGGGGGTGTAGCGACGCTCCGGCATCGCTCGGAGGTTACTTCGCGCGTGCGTGTCGGCGTTCAGTCGCGAGCCAGCGCGCGGGCCAGCCCGACCGCCGCGACGACCTCGACCACGGCCCACGCCTGGGAGGCCCCGTGGGCCGACCCGGCGGTGCCGAGCGGCAGCGCGACCAGCGCCGCCGCCAGGGCCGGCCACATCAGCAACCACCCCAGCAGGACGACCCCACCGCCCGAGGGATCCGTCGACATGGCGGTCATCAGCACCTCCTGCGGCACGCGCCCGCCCCGCCGTGCGGACATGGCGGCGCACCCGACGATGGCCGGCCCGGCGAGGAGCAGGTCGATCGCCGCCACCGCGCCGTGGCCCCCCAGCGTCTGTCCGAGGGCCAGCCCGGCGATGGTGAGGCCGATGACCGCGACGACGAGCACCGCCGGCAGGATGGCGTGGGCGACGCACGCCCGGCCGAGCCGCGCCGCGAGGAACACGCGGCTGCGCCCAGGCGCGTCGTTCTCGATGCGCAGCGGCTCGAGCAGGCGAGTGGCAGCCACATAGAGCAGGACGCCTCCCGCCGCGACGGCAAGGATCCGGCCGGCGTCCAGCAACGCCACCGCGGTGCCGGCAACCCCGGCCAGGAGTACCTGCGCGAGGACCGCCGGACGCTCGAGGGCGGCCACAGCGTCGCGCCAGAGCACCGCCGCCACGGCGCCACGCGCGGGCTGAGAGTCCGACGGCGTCGACGCCAGCCGGTCACGCAGCCACCGCAGCTCACGGGCGCGCCGGAGGCGGCGCCGACCCATCACCTCGGCGAGATTCCGGCGCGCGGTCCGCGCGTTGAGGTCCATCAGTGACGCCTGCAGCCGGGCGTGCCCCTGTGAGCGCAGCAGGTAGCGCTCCGCCTCCCCGGTTCCCCGCCGGCGCCAGACGATCGCGGTCGTGACGGCGACCAGGGCGGCGAGTCCTGCGGTGGCCGCGATGCACCATGCCGTGCCGGAGCCCGCGCCCGGCTGGAGCGCCCATCCCCACGGGCCCGACCATGCGTCGATCTCGCGCCCGGTCCGCCCCCCCAGCGCGCCCGCCAGCGCGAGCGCGGCCGCCGCGATCAGGACCGGACCGGTGAGCACCCTGAGCGCGCGCTCGCAGCGCCGGTGAATCGAGACGGCGAACGCCGCCACGGCGGCGAGGATGCCGAGGAGCGCGATCTCGGCCACCAGGTCGCCCACCCGGGCGGCCCCCATCGTGTGTCCGCGCCCGCTCAGGCCGACCGCCACCACGCCTGCCGCCACCGCACCGGCCAGGGCAGCGGCGGCGAGCGCGCGCACGAGCGGCGCGGCGACGAGCGCGCGGCGAGGAAGGGGCGATCCGAGGACGAGATGCCCCACATCGGCGACCGAGAAGACGACCGGGCCCTGCACGGTGCCCCAGTGCCCTGCCGCCAGCAACACGAGGAGCACGAGCGACGGCCCCCAGCGCCCGACTTCGCTCTGGCCGATGACCTGAGCGAGCGCCGAGTGCGCCGCGTTGTAGACGAGGGTCGTCGCGATCAGCGTGACGAGGACCGCGATGTAGATCCCCTGGATCCGCTGGCCCCTGCCGGGCCCGCGCCGCGAGGCGGCCTGGAACCGTCGCACCGCCGCAACCGTCGCCGGCCGGGGCGGCGTCTCGGTCAGTGGGACTGCCATCCGCGCTCGCCGGCCCGCGCGGCGAGCTCGGCCCAGGGCCCGTCGTCGATGACCTTGCCCTCCTCCAGCACCACCCCGCGGTCGGCGATCCCGTCGGCGAAGGCGAGCTGGTGCGTGGTGAACAGAACGGCCACGCCCTCCCCCTTGGCGGCAACGAGCAGCTCTGCCAGCAGCGTCTGGGAGGGGGGATCGAGCCCCACCACGGGCTCGTCGAGCACCAACAGGGACATCGGCCGGATGAGCGCACAGGCGAGCTGGGTCTTCTGGCGCATCCCGCGCGAGAGCTCGTGCGGGAGGTAGTCGGCCCGCGCTGACAGGCCGAGCCCGTCGAGCAGCTGGTCGATCCGTCCGTCCAGCTCGTCGTCGGCGCAATCGTGAGCCAGCGCCACCAGCTCGAGGTGCTGGCGTACCGACAGGTCCTCATAGAGCAGCGGCGTGTCGGGGACGACGGCCACCGAGGCCCGGGCCCGCTGCGCCTGGGGCTCGCGGTGCGGGTCGGCTCCGCAGATCCTCACGCTGCCGTCGGTCGGAGTCAGGCTCCCCGTGATCAGGCCGACCGCCGTCGACTTGCCGCTCCCGTTGGCGCCGATCAGAGCGACGCACTCCCCCGGGGCGAGGACGAGGCTCAAGCCGTCCACCGCGGTCAGCCGTCCGTAGGTGCGGACCAGCCCCCTCGCCTCCAAAGGTGGCTCCATCGGCGGGATGAAAGCAGACCACCTGCCACCGTCCGCGCCCTCGCGGTGCATGTACTAACCTCTGGCCGAGACCCAACGGGGCTATAGCTCAGCTGGGAGAGCGCCTGCATGGCATGCAGGAGGTCGCCGGTTCGAGCCCGGCTAGCTCCACCTCAGGACGCCGCCCATAGTGGCGGCGTTCGGCGTTTTCAGGGGTTCGCTCGCGCCGGCAGCGCGGACTAGGCCGCTTCGGCCTCGGGCTGCGCCGCCGGCCGCGCCTTCAGCCAGGCGGTGAGCTCGTCAGCCGAGACCGGCTTGGACAGGAAGTAGCCCTGGGCGGTGTTGCAGCCCAGCTCGCGCAGCGTGTTCCACAGGTCCAGCGTCTCCACGCCCTCGGCAACGACCTCGAGGCCGAGGTTGCGGCCCAGGTCGACGGTGGAGCGCACGATCACCGCGTCTCCGGCCTGCTCGCCCATCGCCATCACGAACGAGCGGTCGATCTTGATCTCGTCCACGGGGAGCTGGCGCAGGTAGCTCAGCGACGAGTAGCCGGTGCCGAAGTCGTCGATCGAGAGGCGCAGGCCGAGCTCGGACAGCTCGTTGAGCACCACCTTGGCGCGGGTCGGGTTGGCGAGCATGGAGGACTCAGTGACCTCCAGCTCCAGCCACTCGGGGCCCATCCCCCACCGCTTGAGCAGCGCGGCCACCTGGTTGGGGAAGTCCCGGTCCAGCAGGTTGCGCGTGGAGAGGTTGACCGAGATCGACAGGTCAAGGCCCGAGTCACGCCACTGGCGACCCTGGCGCAGCGCCTCCTCGATCACGTACAGGGTGAGCGGCCCGATGAGCCCGGTCTCCTGGGCGATCGGAATGAAGGAGTCCGGGAAGACCATGCCGCGCTCGGGGTGCACCCAGCGCAGCAGCGCCTCCACCGAGCGAACGGCGCCGCTCTCGAGCGCCGCCTTGGGCTGGTAGTGGAGGATCAACTCGCGCGCGGCGATGGCGCGGCGCAGCTCGGCGACCAGGGTCAGGCGAGTCACGTCGTACTCGTGGGACCCCTCGTCATAGAAGGTGTGCGAGGCGTTGTCGCGCTTGGAGTCGTACATGGCGACGTCGGCCTTCTGGATGAGCGACTGGGCATCGGTGCCGTGGTCGGGGTAGATGGCGATCCCGATCGAGGCCTCGACGGCCAGCGGCAGCGAGTGGACGTAGACAGGGCGCTCCAGCGCCGCCCGGATGCGAGTGATGACCGGCAGCGCGCCGTCGCCGTCGCCGAGCTCGGGCAGCAACAGGCCGAACTCGTCGCCACCGAGGCGAGCGACGGTGTCCGAGGCGCGGACGGCGTCGCGCATGCGCTCGCCGACCTTGGCCAAGAGGTGGTCGCCGGCGGAGTGCCCAAGTGAGTCGTTGACCTCCTTGAACCGGTCGAGGTCCATGAGGACCACGGCGAGCTTGGTGTTGTTGCGCTCGGCGTGGCGGATGGCATGGTCGATGCGCTCGCCGAACAGCAGCCGGTTCGGCAACCCGGTGAGTGGGTCGTGCAGCGCCTGGTGCTCGTTGAGCTGGGACTGGCGGATGAGCTCCTGCTCGGCGCGCTTGCGCTCGGAGATGTTCTCGATCATGGCCACCACCCGCAGCGGCGCGTTGTCCTCGCGCTGCTCGGCGACCGCGCGCACGTGGGCCCACAGCGAGCCCCCCGTCTTGGTGGTACAGCGCGCCTCCAGAGCAAAGGACTCGCGCTTGCCCGCCACCGTCTCAGACAGCAGCTCGTCGACGGTCTGGCGGTGCTCGGCGATCAGGTGGGCGCTGAAACGCGACCCGATCAGCTCCTCGGCGGTCGCGCCCAACATCTGCGCGAGCGCGGGGTTGACCTCGACGGCCACGCCGTCGGCGTCGAGCCGCAGGATGCCCAGCGACGCCCCATCGAACAGGGTCCGGAAGCGGGCGATGGCCTCGGCCTGGGCGCGGCGGGCGTCGAACTCGGCGACGCGGCTCACACCGGCCGACAGGACCACGGAGAGCATCTCGAGCGTCTGGCGGTCCTCCTCGTTGAGACGGTCGGTCTCCGAGTTGCTCATCACGTTGAGCGTCCCGATGACGTCTGAGCCCGAGAACAGCGGGACGCAGATCAGCGAGGTGTCGCCGACCTTGCCCCGCATCTCCTGGTTGATGCGGTGGTCGGTGCGGGTGTCCTCGACGAGCAGCGGCTGGCCACTCTCGATGGCGTACCGGGCGATGGAGCTGGCGATCGGGCGGCGCGCGTCGTAGACCTCGGCGGCGGTGCCGCTCGCCCCGCGGGTGTGGAGCACGTCGCCCTCGACCAGATTCACCATCGCGCCGTCGGCGCCGAGGATCGCCGTCGAGCGCTCGGCGACGATCTGCATCACGCTCTCCAGGTCGTCACCCGCGGCGGCGATCACCTGCTGGGTCTCGAGGATCAGCGAGAGGCGCTGCTCGCTATCGAAATGCGTGCCGGGCACCGGCGCTCCTCACATCAGCGAGGAGCGCAGCCGGGGACGGTGACGACGTGAATCATCATGCCGCCACTATCGGCCGGAATCCGGTCATCTTTAGGTCATTCGGCGAAATGCTTATAGGTTTTTCGCCGCTTCGAGAGCGGCCGGCGGGTCCAGCGCGGCGTCGCCGCGGGTCAGCTCCAGGGCGCGGTCGGCGAGCTCGGCCGCCTCGGCGCCCGAGACGCTCTCGTCGCGGAGGGCCAGCGCCAGCAGCACCTGGCGCAGCAGCTCCGGGTTCTGGAGGTCCGGTGGGGCCCCCGCGGGCGGTAGCGACCGCACCCCCGCCAGCAGCTTGCCGGCGCTGTTGGAACCGCCGAACAGCCCACCGGGGTGCTTGTCGGGGATCGTGGCCACGATCGCGCCCGTGGCCGGATTGAGCACCCCAACCTTGCTGCGCAGCCCGTGGCGCTCGAGCGTCAGGCGGTACCCCGACAGGCGCAGGTAGCCGAGCTGGGCGGCGAGCTGGGTGAACGGCGCCACGCCGGCCTCGTCCTTGAGCCGGGACTGGTGCAGGGCGATCTGGGTCCCGGCGTCCGGAAGCGTGGGATCGGGGTCGGGGGCGACGAGGAGGAACACCTGCGATCCGATACGGCCCGCCCCCACCCCGGCGATGTCGGCGAGCAGCTGGTAGCCGCCGATGCCGAGCGCGCCGACGATCCCCGGCGGCAGGGGGTGGGCCTGGAGGTAGCCTGGCTCGTGGGGCATGGCGGTGGCCGTCAGTTGTCCAGCAGGCCGCCGACGATCCCGCCGAGCAGCCCGCCGCCGCCCTCGCGCTGAGCGTTGCCGCCCGCGCCCTCGGTCACCGGCGGGTGGAAGTAGGCGCTCTGGAGTCCGACCCGGCCCGGTCCCGTGAAGCGGTTGAAGATGAGGTTGCCGCCGCCACCGAGGAAACCGGTCTTGAAGCCGTAGACCTCCTGCGTCATGGAGACGGAGTGGTCACGGTAGACCCAGCCGCCGGGCTCGATGTCGATCGTCTCACCGGCGTCGAGCTGCTTCTCGAACACGTTGCCGTAGCCGTGCACCCAGACCACGCCCTCATGGTCGGCGGCGTAGAACTCGTCGACAAAGAAGCCGCCGCCGTAGAGCATGTTGGCGTAGCCCTTCATCCGGCTGTAGTCGTACTGGACGTTGCCGGTGGCAGCCAGGAACTGATGCTCGCGCACGACGATGCCGTCGCCGGGCGGGAGGTGCAGTGCCGCGATGTGCCCGGGAGCGTCACGGCTGAAGGCCAGCTCTCCGCCGGACTGGGCCTCGAGCAGCAGCAGCGGCATGCCGCCGAAGGCCCGGCGCTTGAGGCCCTTCTTGAGGGGGTGCAGCCCGATCTGCATGGCCGGGTACTTCCACAGCAGGACGTGGTGTTCGAAGTAGATGGGGACGCGGCCGTCGAGCGCCATGTGGAGCACCGGGACGAGCTCGCCCTCGAGGCGATATTTCAGCCCGGGAGCGCTCCCCTCGCTGATCTGGGTCGGAAGGATGGTTGGTGCGCTCGGCATCGTCTCTCCTGGTTAGATGACGGCCGGGGGACGGGCAGGCGCCGCAGTGCGCCCCGGGTTTCGGACGGGACGGTATCGCGCCCGCGATAATCGCCGTGTGAGGCCCATCTACATCACCGGTCACCGCAATCCCGACACCGATTCGATCGCCTCGGCGATCGGCTACGCGGAGCTCAAGGCGCGCCTGGATCCCAATAACGACTACGTCGCGGTGCGCCTGGGCGACCTCAACTCGCAGACGCGGTGGCTGCTGGCGCGCAGCGCCGCCCCCGAGCCGCGCTATCTAGCCCACGTGATGCTGCGCGCAGCGGACGTGATGCAGGAGAACTTCCCCATCAGCCGCCAGGATGAGCCGGTGCGCGAGGCCGGGCGGGCGATGGCCAAGGCCGATCTGGAGCTGGTGCCGATCGTCGACGAGAAGGGCGCGCTGACCGGCGTGCTCACCGAGCGCGCCCTGGCTCGCCGCTACGTCCGCGACTCGCTGCGCACGTCCACGCTGGAGGAGGCGCCGACGTACCTGAGTGCCGTCGTCGCGGTCCTGGAGGGGGAGCTCGTCTGCGGCGAGGAGCGCCAGCTGTCAGGGCGGGTGTGGGTGTACGCGATGGACCCGGTGTCGGAGAGCGGTATCTCGCACGGCGACGCGGTGGTGGTCGGCAACCGCCCGGACGCGCAGACGCGCGTCATCGAGCTGGGCGCGGCGCTCATGGTGCTCTCCAACGGCGCGCGGCCCGGCCCCGAGGCGCTCGCGGCCGCGCGCGAGCGGGGCGCCGCGATCGTCGTCTCGCCGCTGGACAGCTACGTGGCGGGGCGCATGATCACGCTCGCGGCCCCGTGCAGCGCCCTGATGGAGAAGGACCCGCTCACGGTCAACACCGATTTCCTCGTCGACGACATCTCCGAGCAGATCAAGGAGAGCCACTACGGTGCGGCGGTCGCGGTGGACGCCGACAACCGGCCCGTCGGCCTGGTCACCCGCTCAGATCTGGTGGCCCCGGCGCGCCGTCGCGTGGTGCTGGTGGATCACGCCGAGCAGGCGCAGAGCGCGGTCGGCATCGACGAGGCCGAGATCGTGGAGATCCTCGATCACCACCACATCGGGTCGATCGAGACGCGCATCCCGGTCACCGCGACCTTTGACCCGGTGGGCTCGACGGCCACCCTCGTCGTCGAGCGCTTCCGCCAGGCCGGCATGGAGCCCAGCCGGCCGACCGCGCTGATGCTGCTCGGCGCGGTGCTGTCGGACACGGTCATCCTCAATTCGGCCACCACGACCCGGCGCGACCACGCCGTGGTCGAGTACCTGGAGCGTGTGCTGGCCGTCGACGGCGCCGCGCTGGGCCGGGAGATGTTCGAGGC
The DNA here is from genome assembly GCA_963850325.1 of uncultured Actinomycetota bacterium. Lineage (GTDB taxonomy): Bacteria > Actinomycetota > Thermoleophilia > Solirubrobacterales > Solirubrobacteraceae > Palsa-465. The sequence continues at coordinate 118,309 of CAWKLB010000008.1, read as the reverse complement.
GACCTCCGACGTCTCCGGCCTGAGCGCCGAGGAGATCGTCACCCGTGACGCCAAGCGCTACCAGGTGCGCGGCGGCCAGGAGATCTGCATCGCCCAGGTCGAGGTGGTTGGCGACGGGCTGATGGAGCGCGCCGACGAGCTGCTCGAGGCGCTGCAGAGCGAGCGCGAGGACCGCGACCTCGCCCTCTACGCGCTGATGGTCACCGACGTCATGGACAAGGGGACCGAGATGCTCGTCGCCGGTGACGTCGCCGCGGTGGCCCGCAGCTTCGGCGTGGAAGCGTCAGACAGCGTGATCGACCTGCCCGGCGTCATGAGCCGCAAGAAGGAAGTGGCGCCGAAGCTGATGACGGCGCTGTAGGCGGCCGGAGCGGGCCGGGTCAGGCGACCTCGACGGCCACCGAGGGCGCTTCGCCCCACAACTGCTCGAGCCGGTAGTACTCGCGCGTGTCGGGCGTGAACACGTGGACGACCACGTCGAGGTAGTCCATGAGAATCCATTTGGACTCGGGAACCCCCTCGATGCGTCGAGGCAGGACCCCACGGGCCTTCATGCCCTCGTGAATCGCGTCGTGGATCGCCCGCGTCTGGCGGTCGGTGCGCCCGGTGCAGATCAGGAAGTAATCCGCGTACCCGATCATCCCCCGCAGATCGAGCTGGACGATGTCCAGAGCCTTGCGATCGGCGGCGAGATCCGCCATCACCGCCGCCATGTCCTCCGGGGTCAGCTGGGTGGGAGTGTCTTGCGTGGTGTTGGCTGGGGTCATTTTCCTCCTGGTGAACGATAGAGACCATGGGTCTCGATGTAGTGCATTACGCCGTCGGGGACGAAGTAGCGGATGGGCTGCCCGGCACGGACCCGGCGGCGGACCATCGTCGACGAGATCCCGATCCGGGGCATCTGGAAGAACCGCGCCCGGTCGCCGCCCTTGAGCTGGGCCAGCGCGTCGTCGACCGCCGCCTTCGTCGTCCCGCGCCGCTTGGCGATCGCCACCGTCGCCAACTCCAGCACCCGCTCGGGCTCATGCCATTTCGGGAGCCCAGCCGCGATGTCGCCGCCGAGGATGAGGAACAGGTCGTCTGAGGGCGATTGCGATCTCAGTACGTCCAGGGTATCGACCGTGAAGGACGGGCCGTCCCGGCGGAGCTCCAGGTCAGACACGGTGAAGCGGTCGTCGTCGCCGACGGCCAGCCGGCAGAGCGCGAGCCGATGCTCGGCCCCGGGCTCGTCCTCGACGGGCTTGTGCGGGGGAGTACCCGCGGGGATGAGCGTCACCTGATCCAAGTCGAGCTCACGGTATGCCTCCTGCGCGGCGACGAGGTGACCGAGATGTGGCGGGTTGAAGGTTCCGCCGAGGATCCCTATGCGCATCGTCGCTGGTGGTGGCCGCGGCCGGTGGGACGGGCCGGGTCAGGCGCGGACGTGCCCGGCGCCTTCGACCAGATACTTGAACGTGCACAGCTCGCGCAGTCCGATGGGCCCGCGCGCGTGCAGCTTCTGCGTGGAGTTGCCGATCTCGGCGCCCATCCCGAACTCCCCGCCGTCGGTGAAGCGCGTCGACGCGTTGACGTAGACACAGGCAGCGTCGACGCCGAGCTGGAAGGCGCGCGCGGCGGCCGTCGACGGCGTGACGATGGCCTCGGAGTGGCCGCTGCCGTGGGCGTTGACATGGGCGATGGCGTCCTCGACGGAGTCGACGACGGCGACCGCCATCTCCAGCGCGAGGTACTCGGTGTCCCAGTCCTCGCCGGTGGCGGCGTCGATGGGCAGGCTGGGCGCGGCACGGCGAGCGCGCTCGTCCCCGTGCAGGGTCACGCCCGCCTCGTTGAGCGCGCTGAGGACGTCGGGGAGGAACTGGTCGGCCTCGCCGGCGTGGACCAGCAGCTTCTCGGCGGCATTGCAGGTTCCGGGGCGCTGGAGCTTGGCATTGAGAATGATCGCGCTCGCGGCGTCAAGGTCGGCTCCGGCGTCGACGTACACGTGGTTGTTGCCCGAGGCGGCATAGATCACCGGGACGGTGGCCACGCCCTTGAGCGCCGCCTTCAGGCCCTCGCCGCCACGGGGGATGATGAGGTCCACCAACCCGGTCTGAGTGGCCAGCTCCGCCAGCTCCTCCCGTCCGCCGCCGGCGACCAGCGACATCGCGCCCGGCGGGAGTCCCGCGGCGGTGGCGGCGTCCGAGGCGACGGCCGCGAGCACCGCGTTGGAGTGAGCGGCCGAGCTCGAGCCGCGCAGCACCACCGCGTTGCCGGACTTCAGGCACAGAGCGGCGGCGTCGATGGTGACGTTGGGCCGGGCCTCGTAGACGACGGCGATCACGCCCAGCGGGACGCGCACGCGCCGCATCTGCAGGCCGTTGGGCAGAGTCGAGCCGTCGATGACCTCTCCCACCGGGTCGGGCAGGGCGGCGATCTTGCGCACGCCCGCTGCCATGCCGGCGATCCGGCCCGGATCGAGGGCCAGACGGTCCAGGAGCGCCGCCGACAGGCCGTTCTCCTCCCCGGCCTCCAGGTCGCGCGCGTTGGCGTCCAGGATCTGCTCGGTCGACTCCTCGAGCGCGGCGGCCATCGCCTCCAGCGCGTCGTCCTTGACCCGGGAACCGAGCGTGGCCAGCGCGCGCGAGGCGCGCTTGGCGGTCTGGCAGATCTCGGCGATCGAGAGCGCGGTGCTGGCCATGTGGTTCAAAGGTTACCGAGTGCCTCCAGGCCGCCGGATCGGCCGTCTCAGGGCACAGTCTTCCACGGTGTCAGCCCGTTCTTGACCGGGTCGAGGATCCTGACGTCATACGCGCCGCCGGTGCCGGCGGCCAGGTAGTAGGACCGGTACTTCTTGGGAATGCCCTTGGTCGAGTAGATGTCGAGCGCCAGGTCCAGCAGTTCCTGCCTGGCCGCCGCCTCGGTGGTGGCGGTGAACGCCTTGACGTAGAAGTCGCTGACGCCGGCGAAGCTCGAGGTACCGCCGCTGTCGTGCCGGACGAGCACCACGGCATGGGCGGCCCGATCGGTGGACGGATCCGTCGGGTCCTTCTCGTCGGGCACGATGCTCAGGTACGCCACCGTTGTCCATCCGATCGCTCGGAACAGCCGCGCGCCGTAGGTGGCCCACACGTCGCAGTCGGCGATGATCTCGCCGCTGCTCGCGTCAACGCCCAGGCTGGCGAGGCGGCCCAGCGGGTCGGGCTTGATGTCGCCCTCGGCGTCGGTGGCGGCGCGGAAGAAGACCGTGAGCATCTGGCCGATGACCTCCTGCTCCAGGTCGGTCTGCTTGAACCCGGTGACCCCCTGGCCCTGGAGCTTGACCAGGGCCTGGCCGATCTTGTCGGTGTTGGCGTCGAGCCAGGCGGTGACCTTTTGATTGGCGCCGGGCGCGGCGATGGGGATCCCGGCCAGGCGCCCCATCTTCACCAGGTAGTTCTCCATGCCGGCGATTGAGCTGTTGCCCAGCTGGGCCAGCGCGGATCGCTCCACTGCGCCGTCCTTGGTGGCGGCGGCGACATCGATGCCCGCGTCCTGGGCGTTGTTGTTCATCAGCGCACCCACGATCTTCGTGACCTGGCCGCGCGCCGCGGCGGCGTCGGTGGCGTTGTTGGCCCAGCACTTGGCGGCCAGCGCCTTGGCCTCCTGCTTGAGCGCATCTCCGACGGTGGCGGCGGCGGAGATCTTGGCCTGCAGATCGGCGACCTGGTCATCGAGGCTCTTGTCGCGGGCCAGGATGCGCCGGGTGACCCGGTTACCCGCCGCGCGCTGAAGCGCCAGCACACCGGCGGGGCTGAGGTCCCCCACGTCCAAGCCGCGGCCCGCGGGCCGCAGGTCCGCTGTCACTGCCGTCTGCGTGTCGGCCGACGCCTCGGTCCGCATCCCCGGCATCCCAGCCGGGACTGTATCCGCAGGCTGGTGCACGTGGCCGGAAGCTGCGCGTACTAGGCCAGGACGAAATAGTCGCGGTGGATGGCCTCTTCGCTGGCGCGGGGCAGGACCGCGCGCACCGCCCCGGACTGCAGTCCCCTCACCTGGCGCAGCTCGGCCGCCGAGTAGTTGCTGATCCCCTTGCCGACGGTCGCATCCTCGTGGGCGATCTCGACCGCGTCGCCCGCCTCGAAGATGCCGGTCACGTCGATGACGCCCACCGGCAGCAGGCTGGCACCGCCCCCGCGCAACGCCCGGGCGGCCCCGGCGTCGACCAGCACCCGCCCGCGGACGGGCTTGGCGTACTTGAGCCACAGCTTGAAGCTCGAGTACCGGCCCTCCCGCGCCGGGAACCCGGTGCCGGTCGCGGCGCCGCCGGCGGCCGCGGCGATCGTGCCCGGTTCCAGCCCGCTGGCGATCACCGTGGGAATCCCGGCCGCGGTGGCCATCTCTGCGGCCACGACCTTGGAGCGCATCCCGCCCGAGCCCAGCGGCGAGGCGGTGTGCCCGATGTCCATGGGGTCCAGCGCGCTGAAGTCCGTGACCTCGGTGACGAGCTGCGCCGAGGGATCGCGGTGCGGATCGGCGGTGAACACCCCACCGGCGTCGGTGAGCAGGAGCAGCCGCTCGGCGCCGAGCAGGATCGCCACCTGGGCGGCGAGGAAGTCGTTGTTGCCGAACGAGATCTCGTCGGTCGTGGTCGTGTCGTTCTCGTTGATCACCGGGACGACCCGCCACTCCAGCAGCTTGCGCAGCGTCTGGCGCGCGTTGAGGTAATGCGTCCGCGCGCTCATGTCAAAGAACGTGAGCAGCACCTGCGCCGTCGGCACCCCCCGCGCGCGCAGCAGTTCGTCGTACACCTGGTAGAGCTTGCCCTGGCCCACCGCGCTGGCCGCCTGGAGCTCGTCGATCGTGCGCGGGCGCACCGGCAGCTCCATCACCCCCATCCCCCGGGCGATCGCACCGCTGGTGACGATGATCAGCGCGCGCCCGGTTGCGTGGAGCTCCGCGACCTCGTCACAGATCCGGCCCAGGACGTCGGTGCGCACCTCGCCCTCGTCAGTGGCGACGATGCTGGAGCCGAGCTTGACGACCAGGGGTCCCATGGTGCTCTGGCAAGGGTACGGGCGGTCGGGAGATGGGTGTTTCCGTGCCACGTCCGTGCATCGTCTGCCCTGGGCATGTGGCGAACGTCAACGGCGGCTTGGGAAGGGCGCGTCTGAGCATAATGAGCGGGCTTTGCAGGGGGTTCTGGTAGATAATCCCCATGACATAGGGCTTATCTACCAAGGATGCCCCGCGCACGCCTCGCGACGGCTTGCACCCGCAAGCTGCCATTCCTTAAGCCCGTCGTTGACGTTCGCCACATGCCCAGGCCAGACGCGCCATCGTCGGCAGAGCCCGGGCCACTCGGCCGCTCAGCCGCCCCCGTGACCCGTCTTGCACCACCGGTTGGGCGGCACCCCGGCGCACGGGTTGGGCATGGACTTCAGGCTCTTGGGCAGCGGGTGCATGACGATCTTGGTCACGCGCGGGTAGCCGCCGCTGGGGCAACTGGCCGGCGTCCCGGGGACGATCTGCACCTGCGAGTCGCAGAGGACCTCGCCCAGGAACCTGTTATCGCTGCTGCCCGACGGGGTCGTGGTGGTGGCGCACTTGGGCATCGCGGTCTGCACCGCCGCGGCGCTCGCGGGCTGGACGGCGCCGCCGCCGACCTCGTGGTTGGCGCTGTAGCAGTCAGAGCCCGGATCGGTGAGGAAGTTGACCTGGGCGAAGTCGCCGTTGGTGGGATGGCCGTAGGAGCCGTTGTGGGAGAACGTGTTGCCGACCAGGGCGTCGCCGTAGTCGTCCCACAGGCAGCTCTGGGGGCCGAGCGCCCCGCCGAACACGCCGCCGTCGCAGGGCTTGCCGCTGTCCAGGTACGGCACGAAGATGACGCCCCAGGCGTCGTTGTCGGAGAACGTGTTGTCCATGACCGTGTCGTTGCGCCCGCCGGACACCGACATGCCGGTGCCGACCGGGCCGGCCGCCGCCGAGCCCGCCGCCGGGACGTCGGGGTTGTTGTTGTCATGGACGTTGTTGTGGATGAACACCCAGCAGGAGTGGGCGCCCTTCACCGGGGGCGACACGCCGGCGGGGCAGGCGCCGTTCTGGGGCGCCGGGTTGTCGCCGTTCTGGCTGTTGGTGTCGAAGCCGTCCTCGTTGTTGTCGAACTGCGAGTTCTCGATGAGCATCCGGCCGCCCGAGTTGGAGCCCGAGTAGCCCAGCGCGTTGAACTCGGCCCAGGCGTGGTTGACGGTCTGGTCGCAGACCTGGCGGCAGGCGCCGATGTAGAAGCCCGAGTCGTTGAAGTTGGAGGCGTAGATCTCATTCCACGTTCCCCCGCTCCAGTTGCTCGAGAAGACGCCGTACTGGGCGGCGCTGAACTCGCCCGACGCGGACTGGTTCTTGAGGTAGGTGCTCGTCGTGGTGAGGTACTGGCCGGTGAAGCGATGGCCGCCGACCTTGCCGCTGTCGGCGCCGCCGTTCCACCAGATCTCGTTGCCGGCGTCGCGCGAGCCGCCCAGGAAGTTGCAGGCGGTGAGGTTCTCGATCGAGACGTTGGCGGCCTTCCACACCATCAGCCCGTTGAGGCCCGAGGCGCCGGCGGCGGCCTTCACCGCATAGGGGCTTGTGCTCGATGACGCCGAGCCGGCCAGGCCGAAGTTCTGGGCCGAGCCCCTGTTGCTGCACACCGCCGAACCGGGCTTTGTCCCGTCGACGATGACGGTCTTGCGGTTCATACCGCGGATGTGCAGGTTCGGCGTGGTGATGAGCACCGCGGCGGGGAACTGCGACGCGCCCTTGGGCGTCGAGACGTGCGAAGTCTTGTAGTCGCCGGGCCCGACGAGGATCCAGTCCCCGGGCTTGGCGACCTTCAGCGCCGCCTGGATCGAGGTGAACTGCCCCTTGACCCCGTGGAAGGACCCGACCCGCAGCACCTTCGCGCCGGCCGCGGCAACCAGCGCGAGACAAGCACCCAGGACGGCACCGACGACGACGACACGACGCATGGCCTACCTCTCCTTTGCAGCAACGACCGGTCCCGACGGCGGCCGATCCTACACACCGCGTTCACCCCTGAGAGTCCGGCTGGTGTTAGCGGTGTGTGAGCCTTCAGGCATCGGGATCGAGATCGAACGCCACCCCGGCGATCTCCACCTCGTCGCCGGCCTCGAACCCCTGAGCCGCGAGCGCGCTCAGCACCCCGATGCCGCGCAGGCGCCGCTCCAGGTGGGCCAGCGCCTCCTCGTTGTCGAGGTCGTAGCGGGCGAGCAGCCGCTCGACGCCGGCGCCGGTGACGCTGAAGCTCCCCTCCCCCGTGCGCCGCACCTCGTAGGCCCGGGGCGCGGCCGGGCGGAAGACCTGGTGCTCGGCGAGGTCGGCCTCGAGCGCAGGCTCGCCGACCCCATCGACGCCGGCGTCGGCGTCGGCCACCGTCTCGGGAACCCGCCGCACCAGCTCGGCGGCGAGCTCGCCCAGCCCCGCCCCGCTCACCGACGAGGTCACCAGGACCGGCACCCCCTCCCCGAGCCGCTGTTCCCACGCGGCGCGCGCCGCCGCCGCGGTCTCGGCGTCGACCAGGTCCGCCTTGGAGAGGGCGAGGATCCGGGGCAACCCGGCGAGGCGGGGGTCGTGGCTGGCCAGCTCGTGCTCGACGGTCGCGTGGTTGGCCACCGGATCGGAGCCGTCGAGCGGGTTGAGGTCGAGCACGTGCACGAGCAGGCGGGTGCGCTCGACGTGGGCGAGAAACTCGTGGCCGAGGCCGGCGCCGTCGCTGGCGCCCTCGATCAGCCCCGGGATGTCGGCCAGCACGAGCTGGCGGGTGTCGGTCTGCAGCGTGCCCAGGGCCGGCGAGAGCGTCGTGAACGGATAGTCCGCGACCTTGGGACGGGCGCGGGTGAGCCGAGCCAGCAGCGAGGACTTCCCGGCGTTGGGCAGCCCGATCAGCCCGACGTCGGCCAGCAGCTTGAGTCGCAGCTCCAGCCACGTCTCCTCCCCGGGCAGGCCGCGCTCGGCAAAGCGGGGGGTCTGATGGGTGGGACCGGCGAAGCGCTTGTTGCCCCGGCCGCCCGAGCCTCCGCGGGCCACGACGGCGCGCTGGCCGCCGCGCACGAGGTCATAGCGGGTGCCATCGGCCTCGACGAGCACCTCCGTGCCGGGCGGTACGGCCAGCTCAAGCGTCCCGCCGTCGGCGCCGTGGCGCAGCGAGCCCTCCCCGTGGCCCCCGCGGCGTGCCTTGAAGAGGTGCCCACCCGCCCGCCGGAACGACTCCAGATCGCGCAGCGAGTCGGAGCACACGAGCACGACGTCGCCGCCGCGGCCGCCGTCGCCGCCGTCGGGGCCGCCCTTGGGGACGTGGGCCTCGCGGCGGAAGCTGAGGGCTCCGTCGCCCCCTCCGCCGGCCTGAACGTGGATTCGCGCGCGATCGTGCATGCTGTGTCGAGGATATGGCCGATCCCGTATTCCTCATCACCGGCGCCTCCTCAGGCATCGGCGCCGCCACGGCCCGCGCCGCGGCCGACGCCGGATACCGCCTGGCCCTGGCCGCACGCTCGGTGGACAGGCTCCAGGAGCTGGCCGCCGAGGTCGGCGGCGAGGAGCGCGCTCTGGCCATCAGGTGCGACGTGACCGAGTGGGCCGATCAGGAGGCGATGGTGGCCCAGGTGCTCGACCGCTTTGGACAGCTCGACGTCGCCTTTGCCAACGCTGGCTTCGGCGCCAAGCGGGGTTTTCTCTCAGAGACGCCGGAGTTCTGGCGCTCGATGGTGCTCACCAATGTCTACGGCGCGGCCCTCACCATCCGGGCGACGATCGAGGCGCTCAAGGCGTCCCAGGGCCACCTGCTGCTCACCGGGTCGGTCGCCGGCCGCAGGGCGCTGCCCGGGTCGCTCTACTCCGCCACCAAGTGGGCGGTGACGGCGATGGGCGAGGGCGCCCGCCAGGAGCTCAACGGGACCGGCGTGCGGGTGACGCTGATCGAGCCCGGCGCCGTCGACACCCCGTTCTTCGACAACCAGCCCAAGACGGCGCTGGTCGCCGACGACGTGGCCCGGGCGATCATGTACGCGGTCTCCCAGCCACCGTCGGTCGACGTCAACGAGATCCTCATCCGGGCCACCACGCAGGAGGGATAAGCGCTCGCGGGTCAAACACCGCCCTGACGTGAGCCTGGTGCAAGACTTCAAGACGTTCCTGATGCGGGGAAACCTCGTCGAACTGGCGGTGGCCTTCGTCATGGGAGCGGTCTTTGCCGCGCTGCTGAAGGCGTTCATCGGGGACCTGATCACTCCGATCATCGCCCTGGTCTTCGGCCAGCCTGACTTCTCCGCGCTGTCGTTCACGATCAACGGCAGCCATTTTCTCTACGGCGACTTCCTCAACGCCCTCTTCACGTTCGTGACGACGGCGGCCGTCATCTTCTTCTTCGTCGTGCGGCCCTACAACGCGCTGATGGCCCGGCGCAGCAAGGAGGACCCCACGACAAAGCCGTGCCCGGAATGCACGAGCGCCGTCCCGCTGGCGGCACGGCGCTGTCCGTTCTGCACGTCGCCGATCGCTGAAGCGACGGCCTAGCTACTCGGCGTCGGGGCTGACCGAGATCACCCGGCCGCGGCGGCCGGTGGTGAACTGCACGGTCCCGGCCGAACGGGCGTAGATCGTGTCGTCCCTACCGATCCCGACGCCCTCGCCGGGCTTGAAGCGGGTTCCGCGCTGACGGACGATGATCTCCCCGCCGGTGACGGCCTGGCCGGCGAACACTTTGACGCCGAGCCGCTTGGCGTTGGAGTCGCGGCCGTTGCGGCTGGATCCCAGACCTTTCTTATGCGCCATCGGTTGCCTCCACGGTCTCTGGCTCAGCGGATGATGCGGACGCCGCCTTGGCCTTGGACCGGCTGCCACCCGATCCCAGCTTCAGCGCGGTGATCTGGATCCGGGTGAGGTTCTGGCGATGGCCGTTGCGGCGGCGGTAGCCGCGCTTGGGCTTGAACTTGACCACCCGCAGCTTGGGGCCGCGCTCGTGGGCAAGCACCGTGGCCTCGACCGTGACCTTGGCCAGGTCATCGCCGTCCACCACGTTGTCACCGTCGACGTAGAGCAGCGCATCGAGCGTGATCGAAGCCCCGTCGTCGACGGGCAGGCGCTCCACGAGCAGCCACTGGCCCTCCTGGACGCGGTATTGCTTGCCGCCTGTCTTGATGATCGCGTACATGGTCACTCCGAATCGGATGAGCTCGCGGCCGAACCGGCCTTAGCGCCCGAACGGCGTCGCCCGCCTCTGCGGCCGCGACGCCGAGGCTTCGATTCTAGTTCATCGCCAGAAGCACCGTTTTCAGCAGCCGGCACGTCGAGCAGCGAGGCCACCGCGGCGGTCCTCCCCACCTCGTCGATGCGCACCAGGTGCTTCTCGCCCACGTACTTGGTCCCGCCGGTGATCGAAATGATGTAACCGTCGATCTTGGCCACCGCGTCGCCGGGGCTGTACATGTGGGGCTCGACGATCTCGACATGAACCTCCTCGCCCTCGCGGAAGGGCAGCGCGCGCTCCAGCACCTCTTCGCGATCGCCCTCCAGCAGCACCCGGAAATGATCGAGCGGCAGGCCTTCGGAGCCCTCGAAGTGAAACCACTTGCCGGTCTCCTCCTCGACGGCGTGCAGCGCGCGGGCCTCGTTGCCGGTGAACTCGGCGCTCACACGCGGGTTCATCTGGAGGAGGATCGCCTCGGCGTCGGTCTCCTTGGCCAGGTCGCGCATGCGGCGCTCGAACTCGATCGCGATCGTCTCCTCGGACTTGATCACGCCCTCGCCGTCACAGGTGGGGCACGGCCGGGTCATGATCTCGCGGACCCCGTCGGTCACGTTCTGGCGCGTCATCTCGACGAGCCCGAGCGGCGAGATCTCAACGACAAAGGTCTTCGTCCGGTCCTCGTCCAGCGCCTTGCGCAGCGTCTTGAGGACGGCGTCGCGGTTGCGCGCCCGCGCCATATCGATGAAGTCGATGACGATGATCCCGCCGATGTCGCGCAGCCGCAGCTGGCGCACGACCTCATCGGCGGCCTCGAGGTTGGTCTTGGTGATCGTGTCCTCGAGGCGCGCCCCCTTGCCGCGCCCGATGAACGAGCCGGAGTTCACGTCGATCACCGTGAGCGCCTCGGCGTAGTCGATCATCAGGTAGCCGCCGCTGGGCAGGTCCACCCGCCGCGACAGCGTCGAGTCCAGCACCTGCTCGACCCCGTAGGCCTCGAACAGCGGCGTGTCGTCCTCCCACAGCTCGACCTGCTCGACCAGCTCCGGGGCCGTCCGGCTGAAGAACGACACGAGCCGGTGATGCTGCTTGGGATCGTCGACCACGGCGCGCTCGAAGTCGGCCGAGAAGATGTCGCGGACGACGCGGACCGAGAGATCGGCCTCCTGGAAGACGAGCGCGGGCGCCTGGGTCTCGGCGACGCGCTTCTCCAGCACCTCTCCGAGCTTGAAGAGGTAGATGAGCTCGCGCTCCAGGTCGGCGCGCTTGGCGCCCTGGGCGGCCGTGCGGATGATGGCGCCGGCGCCCTTGAGATCGAGCTTGGCGGCCTCCTTGCGCAGCCGCTCGCGCTCCTTGTCGTCGAGCCGGCGAGACACACCGACGCCCTCGCCGTAGGGCGCGTAGACCATGTAGCGCCCGGCGATCGTCAGATCCATGGACAGGCGCGCGCCCTTGGTCTTGAGCGGGTCCTTGACCACCTGGACGACGATCTCCTGACCGGGCTTGAGCATGTCGGTGATGTTGCGACCCTCACGGCCCGCGCCCCGGCCGCGCCGCGGCGCCTCGACGCCCGGCAGCACGATCTCGTCGACGTGCAGGAAGCCGTTCTTCTCCAGCCCGATGTCGACGAAGGCGGCCTCCAGGCCGGCGAGCACGTTGTCGACGCGCCCCTTGTAGATGTTGCCGACGATCGAGCGGCTGCCCCGTCGCTCCAGATAGAGCTCGGCGACCTTGTACTCGCTCGAAGCCGCCGGCTTGCGCCGGCGCCGCGCGGTGGTCGAGGCCGGCTTGCGAGGCGTCACCGTTCCGGCCGCCTCCAGTAGCGCCACACGGGTTTCCCCGCGATCAACGCTGACCAATACTTGCTTCTTCAATTGTTTTCAGTCCTTTGCTAACTAAGGCCGCTGCGGATCTGGTCGCGCGGCGTTACGAAATCAGGGTGCGGGATTTCCCACTGGCCGCCATTCGGGCCTGAACGTAGATCGATTGCAGGAGCCCGACAGCGATGAAGGTCACGATGACCGAGGACCCTCCGTAGCTGAGGAGGGGCAGCGGGACGCCCGTGATAGGCATGACTCCTATTGTCATACCCACGTTCACGAAGATCTGGAACATCAGCATCGCCAGGATGCCCGCAGCGATGAGTGTCCCGAAGAGGTTCTTGCTCATCGTGAGGATCCGCAGAGCACGCCAGATCAGCAGTGCGTACAGCGACAGCACGACGACCGCTCCGACGAATCCGTAGGTCTCTCCCACGGCCGCGAAGACGAAGTCGGTGTCGTTGGCGGGGAGGAAATTCAATTTGGTCTGGGTCGCATTGTTTCCGCGACCGGTCTTCTGTCCCGAGCCGATGGCGATCTGCGACTGCTGTAGCTGATAGCACGGATCGGGGACGTCAGGGTTCGGCTTGCCGCATCCGTTCGGGTGCAGGAAGGCCGTCAACCGCTGAACCTGGTACGGCTTGAGCACATGCACCCCGGCCGCGGGCGCCCCGGCGAGCACGATCGCGATCGCGGCGATGAAGATCGTCACGAGTGCGACCAACTGCTTGAACGAGGTGCCGGCGAAGAACAGGATGCTGAAGCCGACCGCCACATAGACCATCCCGGTGCCCAGGTCGGGCTGGGGGATGACGAGCAGCGCGGAGAGGATCGCCAGCAGCATGATCCGCACCGTGGTGCGCCACTCGTGGATTCGCCGCGCGCGGTCGACGGCGAAGCCGGCCAGCGCAACGATGAGCAGCACCTTGCCGAACTCCGAAGACTGGAACTGGAGGAACGGCAGCGGAATCCACCGCCGCGCCCCCTGGATCGGCGCCATCGCGTAGACGACGAGGTTGAGCGCCACCATGATCCCGAACAGCGCGTACTTGAACTCGCGTAGCCGGGAATAGTCGATGCGACTCAGCACGAGCGCCAGGAAGAGTCCGATGCCGCCGAACAGCGCTTGGCGCTGAACGTAGAACAGGGGACGGCCCGACACCGCGTGCGACGTGGCGCCCTTGAGCGTCGCCAGCGAGCACAGCATCAGCCCGATGGCCGCCAGCAGCAGCATCGGGTCGATCAGCGGCAGCGTCCGCGTGCGGGGGACGACCGTCTCGTCGCCGGGCGTGAGCGGTGTGGCGCTCATAGGGAGGAGTTGGTCCCCGCGACGTACTTGCCGGGCGTGCCGAAGAACCACTGCGACAGGATCTGACGGGCCACCGGGGCGGCGGCGACGTCGCCGAAGCCGCCCTTCTCGACGTGGACGACCACGACGATCGGCTTGTTGGTGTTGTCGATCACGAAGCAGGCGTACCAGGCGTAGTCAGGCTGGTTGGTGTACTGGGCGGTCCCGGTCTTGCCGTAGACCTTCATCGGGAAGTTGCCCATCACGTCAACCGAGGTGCCGCCCCCCGTCTGAGCAGCGTCGTTGAGGCCCTGGAGGATCGTCGAGCGATAGAACGGGTTGATCGGAATGGGGCGGGAGTTCGGCGGGTTGATCGCCTGGAGCACCGTGCCGTCCTGGTCCTGGACGTCGACGCCAAAGTGGGGGCGCACGACGGCGCGGCCGTTGGCGAGCGCCGAATAGGCCACCGCGAGCTGGAGCGGGGTCACCTGGACGTCGCCCTGACCGACCGCGAGGCTCTCGTTGTCACCGATCGACCACGGCCGGTTGGTGCCGTCGGCGATGCCGCACCCGCCGGGCGCGTGCTTCTTGGACCGAACCCAGCCCTTGTGGTGATGGGCGCTGGTGGCGTGCCCGTTGGTCCACTTGAACTGGCCAGTGGCGGTGTCGCACTCGGCCTCGAGCCGGTTGCGGCTCTCGCGCCACAGCGGGCTGGGCAGCGTCCCGATGGCCTCGTTGGGCAGGTCGACGTCGGTGGGACGCCCGATCCCGAACTGTCTGGCCCAGGTGTCGAGCGGGCCGCCCTTGGGCGCCGTGCTCGGGTCGACGTTGAGCCGGGCTCCGAGGTTGTAGAAGAAGTCGTCCGAGGAGACGCGCAGGGCGTTGACCAGGTCGAGCGACCCGTCCACGGCGTGGCCCGCGTTGTGGCGGCACTGCTGAGCGGCGCCGGTGCCCACGCAGAACTGGCCGCTGTCGTCGAAGACGTCGCTGGTCGTCCACTCGCCGCTCGACAGTGCGGCGACGCTGGTGATCGGCTTGAACGTCGAGCCGGTCGGCCCCGCGCTCTGGGTCGCGCGGTTGAGCAGAGCGTCGCCGCTGTTGGGGTTGGTGAGCTGGTCGTACTTGGCCTGGCTGAGATTGCCGGTGAAGATCGACGGGTCAAAGCTCGGCAGCGACCCCATGGCGTAGATCGCGCCGGTGTCGGGGTTCATGGCCACGAACGAGCCGCCGGGCGAGTTGTTGGTGCTCATCGACTGCGCCAGCGCCTGCTCACCCACCCGCTGCAGCTGAGCGTTGAGCGACAGCTTGAGGTTGTGGCCGGTGACGGGCTGGACGCTCCCCAGATCCCCGGTCGGCTGGTTGAGCGCGTTGACCTGCACCCGCTGGTAGCCGTCCTTGCCGCGCAGGAAGCTGTCGTATTCGGCCTCCAGGCCGCTCTGGCCGACGATGTCCGTGCGGGCCGCGCCTGAATAGGACTTGGCCTGGATCTCGCCCGCGGTGATCGGCCCCACCGTTCCCAGGGCCTGGGCGGCCAGCGACTTGTCGGGGTAGTGGGTGACGTAGACCTTCTGGACCTGGACGCCCGGGAACAGCCGTTGGTTCTCGGCCAGGTAGTCCTGCATGATGCGCGTCACCACCGAGCCCGAGCGCACGGTGACATCGGCATAGGACTGGAGCGTCACCTGTTGGGCCACGGCGCAGGCGACCGCCGACAGCCGGAACACGTTGGGCGAGGGCATATGCAGACGGCACCGGGTCCGCTTGGTGGACAGGCTCAGCACGTGGGCGAGGCGGTTGTAGACGATCGCATCGGCCTTGGGCGGGTGCTCGAGGGTCTGGAGCTTGTCCAGCGTCACCGGGACCGTGAGATCCTCGGGCGATATCTGGACCGCCAGCGTCTTGACGCTGTCCACGAGCGCCGCCCCGCTGGAGTCGAGCACCTCCCCACGGGGCGCCGCGACCTCGATCTTGCGCACCCGGTTGACGGTCGCCGCCTTGACGTACTGATCGCCCGAGAGCACCTGCAGGAACCACAGGCGGAAGAAGATGATCGCGAACAGCCCCAGCGCGAAGCTGCCGACGACGGCAACGCGCAGCGCCAGCTGCGGCGTCATCGTGGGGCGCCGGTCCTCGGGCGGAATGGTCATGCACCACCACCTCGGTTGAGCTGGCCCAATCGCTTGGACGGGCTCTGGAGCGGGCTGAGACCGCCGGTGGTGTAGGCGCGACGACGCCGGCGCCGCGGATCGTCGGGAAGGGCCGGGTGGATGATCCTGCGCACCACCGCGTAGACGGGCAGCGAGATGAGCGTGTTGACCAGGATCGTGATGAACACCTGCTGGAAGAGCAGCAGGCTCACCGGCGCATCGACGCCGAGGAGGAACTGGATGAGCGTCATGCCGATCCCGGCCACCGCGGTCGCCGCCGCGCCCGCCGCCAGGGGGACGAGCCCGTGAGCAGGGTCGCGCAGCTCACGCAGGCGCCCGGCCCAGTAGCCGATGGCGATGAACAGCAGCGACGAGATCCCGAGCGTCTGGACGAGCATGGTGTCGACGAGCAGCCCGGTGGCAAAGCCCATCACCGCGCCGGTCAGCGAGCCTGCCAGCAGTCCCACCGACATCACCATCAGCGGCGTGATGTCGGCGCTGATGCCGAAGATGGAGATCTGGGATACCGCCGCCTCCTGGATGACCACCGTGCCCAGGGCCAGCAGCACCAGGCGCACGACGAGGCGCAGCGACGGGCTACTCACGGCACCTGGGCCCGGACGTTGGCGGGGTGTGGCTTGGTGAGGATCTGGACCGAGCTGAAGTGGCGCAGGTCGGCTGTCGGCGAGACCGGGACCTCGTTGTTGTTGAAGAGCTGGTTCTGGTTGACGGTGCCGACGGTGCCGATCGGGAGCCCCGGCGGGTACAGCGACGTCAGCGAGCCGGCCTTGAATCCTGTCGTGACCACCAGCTGGCCCTGGGAGATCTGGGCGCGCCCGGGCAGATCCTGGAGCAGGAGCTGATTGGGATTGCCGACTGAGGGGGCCAGGATCCCCTGGTCCCCAGCGTTGTCGGTCACCTGGGCGGCGGCCGCGTAGCTGGCATCGGTGATCAGGGTCACGATCGACACCGAGGCATCGACGGTGGTCACGTCGCCGACCAGGCCACCGTCGGCCAGCACCGGGTCGCCCTGCTCCACGCCCTGGTCAGAGCCGGCGTCGACCTCGACCTGCTGGAACCAGAGGCTGGGGTCTCGCTCGATGACGTTGGCCCCGACGGGGTGGTAGTTGCGCACGCCGATCGTCTGATCGACGCCGACCTCGGCGGTGAGCTGCTGGTTCTGCAGCGCCGCGGTCTTCAGCGTCGCCAGCTGCGCGGTCAGCTCCCGATTCGCCCTGCGCAGCTTGTCGACGTTCGACTTGGCCCGGAGCGTGTCCGAGACCCAGTTGGCGACGTCGCGCACCGGGGACAGGACCTTGCTGGCACCGGCCTGGACCGGTGAGAAGACCTGCACGATGCCCCGCTGCACGCTGTGCAGCGGACTCTGCGGCGACTCGCCGAAATAGGCTGTGAGCAGGATCAGGGAGACGACGACAAGCAGCGCGAGCACCGCTCTGCGCCGTCGAACCTGTTTGTCATGCACGGTGTCCGTGTCTCCAAAGTGTTGCTCCGCAACGCTGCCGCAGTGAGAAAGCTAATACCGACGGTGACGGTTACGCGAATTCTTGCTTGACCGGTGGATCGCTTCGAACTCCTCCAGGGAACGCCCTGAGCCGACCGCGACGCACGTCAGCGGGGACTCCGCCAGGTGCGCGGGCATCTGCGTCTCATGGCGCAAGCGCTCCTCCATACCCTGAAGCAGGGATCCCCCTCCCGCCAGCATAATGCCACGATCCATGATGTCGGAGGCGAGCTCGGGGGGCGTCCGGTCCAAAGTCTGCTTGACGGCGTCGATGATCTGAGACACCGGCTCCTCCAGCGCGCCCCGGATCTCCTCGCTGGTGAGGATGACCGTCTTGGGCAGCCCGGAGACCATGTCGCGGCCTCGGATCTCGGCCTGGACCTCCTCGGGCATCGTGTAGGCCGAGCCGATCTCCAGCTTGACCTCCTCGGCCGTCTGCTGGCCGATCAGCAGCTTGTACTCCCGCTTGACGTAGTTGATGATCGCCTCGTCAAGCTCGTCGCCGCCGACGCGGATCG
The DNA here is from genome assembly GCA_963850325.1 of uncultured Actinomycetota bacterium. Taxonomy (GTDB): domain Bacteria; phylum Actinomycetota; class Thermoleophilia; order Solirubrobacterales; family Solirubrobacteraceae; genus Palsa-465. The sequence continues at coordinate 100,822 of CAWKLB010000008.1, read as the reverse complement.
ACTGGGAAACCACGATCCCGCCCAGCGAGATGACCGCGACCTCGCTCGTGCCGCCTCCGATGTCGACGACCATCGAGCCGGTCGGCTCGCCCACGGGCAGGCCGGCCCCGATCGCCGCGGCCATCGGCTCCTCGATGAGATAGGCCTGGCGCGCGCCGGCACTGAGGCAGGCCTCCTCGACCGCCCGCTTCTCGACGCCCGTGACCCCGGAGGGGACGCAGACGACGACCCGCGGGTGAGCCCACCGGTTCTGGTGGACCTTCTGGATGAAGTGGCGGAGCATCTCCTCGGTGACCTCGAAGTCGGCGATCACGCCGTCCTTCAGCGGCCTGATGGCCGAGATCGTCCCGGGGGTGCGGCCCAGCATCCGCTTGGCCTCGATGCCGACCGCGTGGACCTCGCCGGTGCGTGAGTCGACGGCGACCACACTGGGCTCCGAGAGCACAATGCCGCGGCCGCGGACGTAGACGAGCGTGTTGGCGGTGCCGAGATCGACTGCCATGTCACGACCGCCGAAACCGGTCAGATACGTAAAGAAGCCCATGTATTGGAGGTAGCGGGGAGCGATGGGCGAAGCGGCGAGTGCCGACGGTCCCTCACCGAATTGCCGGCTTCGTCCGCTGTCGAGTGTATCGAACAGCCAGCCGCCGACGAGGCTCCCGAGGCCCGTAACTCCAGAAAAAACCCTGGAAATTCAATTCCCGCTCGTGCGGGCGCCTCTGGGCGGAAACCTGCAGGCACACCGTGAGCCGGCGGGCCGGTGCGCGCCGTTTTTCAGTGGTGGGGCGTTTCCTCGGGTAGCTCGTACCAGCGCTTGCGCTCGCCGATGCGGTCGCGCAGCTTCCAGCGGCGGCTCTTGGGCGTCTGTTGGAGGGCCTCTGAGAGGGTCTGGACGGCCTCGGCGGGGTCAAGGCGGCCTCCGTCTGGGACGGCCACCGAGACGTCTCCCAGAGCGGCGCGGATCCGCTCCAGATTGAGTGAGATCGTCTTCCACCAGCCCCAGTCGTCGCCGACGAGCGCCCGGATGACGCGCAGGTCGATGACGTCGGGATCGTCGGAGTCACGTAGCTCAAAGCTGACGAGCAGGCGGAGGCAGTCATCGAGGTCCTTGGCGTTGAGCTCGACGATCTGGAGCTTGGAGAGCAGCAGATCGGTGGGCGACAGCGTGTAGGGCATGACCGTCGCCCGTTCAGCGAACTCGACCGTGTGGCACATGTGCAGCCGGTCGATCATCACGTCGATGGCGAGGCCGCTCTCGGCATGGGTGAAGAAGAGCTGCTTGTCGCCGTAGAGCGCGTTGAAGTTGCGGTCGCCCACGTAGCCCTCCTCGGCGAGCAGCTCGATGAGCGCCTTGCGGCTGGAGCGGACCGAGCCGAAGTCCAGATCCTGCCCGGCCCGGGTGCGCGGCGGCAGCTCGGGCGTGAGCATCTGGATGGCCAGGCCGCCGAGGAGGCGCAGCACGATGCCGCGATCGCCGGCCAGGTCGATCAGGCGGCGGGCCTCGCCGGCGAGCCCGATCTCGGCGGAGGTCTCGGTCATCTCGTCAATACGGTAAACGACGGCCATCTCCGGGTTGTTAGGGTGCCGCAACCGTGCCGCTGTCCGACCTCGAACGCAGCGTCTGCGACGCCATCGCCGACGGCCGGGACGAGCTCGTGGAGCTCGCATCAGCGCTGATCGCGTTTGACACCACCGCCCGCGAGGTCGGTGACCCGCCGCGCCAGGAGGCGGCGCTGCAGGCGTACCTGGCGGAGGGCCTGCGCGCCTACGGCGCCGAGATCGACCTGTTCGAGCCCGACGCCGCGAACCTGGCGGGCGCCCCGCTGGTGCCCGAGGGGCTGGACTTCGCCGGGCGCCCCCAGCTCATCGCGACCCTGCGCGGCTCCGGCGGGGGTCGGCGCCTCCTCTTCAACGGGCACATCGACGTCGTTTCGAGCGAGCCCAAGGCCGAGTGGACGGTCGACCCGTTCACCCCCCAGGTCCGCGACGGAAAGCTGTTCGGGCGCGGCGCCTGCGACATGAAGGGCGGCGTGGCCGCGATGACCTACGCGGCCCAGGCCATCGCGGCGGCCAACATCAGCCTCGCGGGCGACCTGATCGTGGCCACCAACACCGACGAGGAGTCCTCGGGCGCGGGCGGGAGCGCGCTGGTGGCGCGCGGGCTGCGCGCCGACGCCGGAATCGTCACCGAGCCCACGGACTTCCGCACCTGGGTCGCCTGCCGCGGCTCGGAGTACGGGGTCATCCGGGTGCCCGGCCGCCCGGGCCACGCCGAGGTGCGCCACCCCGACTGGCGCCGCGGCGGCGCCGTCAACGCGATCGAGAAGGCGGGCGTGGTCCTGGACGCGATCGCCTCCCTGCGCGCGCGGTGGGCCGCCGAGCCGCGCTTCCGTCATCCCGTCCTGTCAGTGCCCTCCCTGTTGCCCACGGTGGTCAGCGGCGGCGAGTGGCCGGTCACGTACCCCTCCTCGTGCGACCTCACGATCGCCGTCATGTACCTCCCGGTCCAGGCCGACGGCGACGGCTGGGGCTCGAAGGTCCGCACCGAGGTCCAGGAGTGGATCACCGGCGAGTGCGCGCGCGACGACTGGCTGGCCGAGCACCCGCCAACGTTTCAGTGGTGGAGCAACGGCGTCATGCCGATGGAGATCCCGGAGTCCTCGGCGATCGTGGGCACGATGATGGAGGCGAGCGGCGACCTCGGCCTGCGCCGCGAGCTCGGCGGCCTCGACTCCTGGTATGACGGGGCCACCTACACGCTGCTGGCCGGGATCCCCTCGATCGGCTACGGGCCGCCCGGCTTCGATCCCGAGGGAGCCACCGTGGCCCACACGATCGACGAGTACGTCCCGGTGGAGGGGCTGGTCTCGTGCGCGCAGGCGCTGGCGGTGGCGGCGCTGCGGTTCTGTGGGGTCGCCTGAGGGCGCGCGGGGGGCGGGTTGCGGTGGGATCTGTGGCGTCTGCCCTGGGTATCAGCGCACGTCAACGACGGACTTGGGAGGGGCGGACTCCGGGGTCGCCGGTGGCTCGCGAGAGGGTTGGGGCGGATCTTCGAGCTATTTCCTCCACTATCCGCCACGACCCCGCCTCGGGGCGGCCGCCAACGTCGCAACCTGCCCTTCCCTAGCCCGCAGTTGACGTGCGCCGGTACCCAGGGCAGATGCCACAGGGAAACTGGCCGCTACCCCACCGACCGGCTCAGCCCTCCACCCGCTGCGTGAGCTCCACGCCCTTGCGACCGATGTCCACGAGGTACCCCCGCAGGATCCCGTGGTTGGCCTCTGAGCCGGGGTTGATGCAGACGGTGTTGCCGATCTTGCGCTCGCCGCCGGACTCGTGGATGTGGCCGTGGATGGCCAGCACGGGCTGGTAGTCCTCGATGATGCGCCTCACCGCGGTGGAGCCCACCGGCCCGCGCAGGACGTCGCCGGCGGAGATCGTGGGCCTGAGGTTCTCGTCGAGGATCGGCGCGGTGTCCAGCCCCGAGTCGTGGGGCGGTACGTGGATCATGAACACGGCGCGGCGAGGGTCGGCGACCTGCTTGGCCAGCGCGTCCAGGCGGGCGTAGAGCTCGTCCTCTGACTCCTCGCGGGGGGTCTGCCACGGGGTGTGATTGGACCAGCCGCAGGCCAGGAGCTGGAGGCCGCCGGGCATGTCGACGACCTTGCCGTCGGCGTTCACGGGGGTGTGGCCGGGGGCGTCGAGGATCTCGTCGATCCCGAACTCGTCGTCGTTGCCGGGGATGAGGTAGAGCGGGACCGGGCTGTCGTCCAGGCGCTCGGTGGCGAGCTCCAGCCACTCTTGCACCCGCTGGCTCATCAGGCGGTGAAGCAGCTCGTCACGACCCGGCTCGTCGCCCGACAGGCGCTCGGCCTCCTGCGCGGTGGTGACGAACGAGTAGTAGCCCACGTCGGCGATGTCTCGCTGGAGCGCGGCGAGCTCGTCGTCGCCGCGGGCGGTGCGGTGCACCCCGAACAGATCGGTCTCGTACCGGCCGGGGTGGGTGGGATCGGTTTCGACGATGGGGACGATCGCCTTGCCCGTGAGGTCGCCGGCCAGCAGGGCCACGTCGGCCTTGTAGACGTTGAGCTTGATCGCGTTGATGAACTTGCGCCAGGCCTTCTCGGCGGCGTGGAGGTCCGAGGCGATGTAGAGGCGGGTGGCCACGATGCGTGTGGGAGGTGGGCGGTGGCAGCCTAATCCGGCGGCAGCTCGGTGAAGAGCATCTTCTCGTCGACGCCGGCCGCGCGGGCGCGGTAGCGCATGATGAAGAAGATGATGATCCCGATCACGTAGAAGCAGGCCGCGTCGATGATCCCGTTGGACTCCAGGTAGGTGAGGGCACCCCCCGCCTTGAGCGCGTTCACGATGGGCTTGGCCACGGCGAAGATGTAGATCCACAGCGGGAACACCAGCCAGGCCAGGCCGATCCAGGGCAGCTTGGAGCCGAACGGGGCGTTGCGCACGAGGTCCGGCCGGCGCCAGCGCACGAGAATCGCGTTGAAGCCGGGCAGGCACCAGGTGAAGAGCGCCATGACGATCGAGAACCAGGCGGTGCCGGCCAGGTTGAGCTTGTGGTCGCTCGTGGCCAGGAACGTCGGCAGGTCCTTGTAGCTCTGGAAGAACAGGAACAGCGCGGTGAGGCCCAGCGTGGCCAGGATCGCGTTCAGCGGAGCCCGCAGGCGCTCGTTGACGCGGCCGAACCACTCCGGCATCTGGCGGTCAAGGCTCCAGGCCAGCTGCATGCGGCTGATGAAGTTGATGTACACCGGGCAGAGCAGGAACGGGAAGACCACGCCGCCGAGGCTGATGAGCGCCCAGATCGGCCACAGGCTCTTGTTGGCCACCGTGGCCAGCAGCGGCATCGCGTTGGGCTGTCCGAGCGGCAGCGGGGAGATCGAGTGCGGCCAGCCCCAGTAGCCCGCGCCCCAGGACACGTTGGTGTCAAAGCCGAAGTGGCTGGATATGGCGTCGACGTAGACCGAGTTGGCCAGCACGCCGATGAGCAGCGCGCCGAGCAGGGCGATGAGCACGCCGCGGCGCACGTTGCCGCGCACCTCACCGGCGATGTAGGCCGAGTATTGGAAGCCGATGAACTGGAACAGCAGCACCGAGAGCACGATCGGGAAGGCTCCGGTGTCGAAGATCCGCGAGAGGAAGCTCTGACTGGGACCGCCCAGCACCCCGGCCGCGTGTCCAGAGGCGGCGATCTTGGCCGCCGTCACGCCACCGGTGTAGTGGGGCAGGTTGGCGACGAAGCTCCCCTTGTGGGTGAAGAGCAGGCCGAAGACGAACATCGCCACGAAACAGGCCACGCCGAACCCGGCCAGTCCCGTCACGACGCGATGGAAGGTGCGCGTCGGTAGCACGCAGATGCCCCCGATGGCGAGCAGGACCACGATCGAGCCGATGAACCCGGGGGTGCCGGTGATGGCGCCCGTGGCGTCGGTGAACCAGCTGTTGGCGCCGCCGAACCCGCCGGCACCGATCCCGATGATCCGAGCGGTGATCTGGAGATTGCGCAGCACCAGCGGGACCTCGAAGGCGATGATCAGCACCGACGCGATGACCAGCGTCCATGACTCCAACCACCCCAGCGCCGGGTGCAGGATGCGGCTGGTGAACACGTAGTCGCCGCCCGAGCGCGGCATCACCGAGGTGAGCGAGGCGAAGATGAGCGCGAGGAGGATGCAGAACAGCCCGGCGATGATCGAGGCCCAGCCGTAGGCCGAGAACGGGCCGGCCTTCCACATCGGCACGAGCGGAAGCGAGTAGAAGATCGGATACAGCGTCAGGCCGACGCCGACGAACGCCGCGACGTTGAAGAACAGCGCGTTGGTGACGCTGACGTTGCGGACCAGGCCCGACGACTGACGAACGAACAGCTTCGGCGTCGTGGTGGCCGCGGCCGCTGATGGCGGAATGCTCGATTCAGACACTTTCCCCTCCTCCTCCAAAAGGTCGGGACCGCTGCAAATGCGCGGGCACAGTACCACCCTGCTCAGTCAGCGATCAACCCCGGGGCCAGGTCGATCAGCGTGGACACCGGCAGGCCGACCACGTTGAGATAGTCGCCGGCGATCCGCGCCACGAGCGTGGCGCCGCGACCCTGGATCGCGTACGCGCCGGCACGGCCCTGCCACTCGTCCGCGCGCAGGTAGGCGTCGATGGCCGCACGGTCCAGCGCGCGGAACTCCACCTCGGTCTGCGCGGCCGCCGTCTGCACCCGGTCGCCATCGATCAGGCACACGCCGCTGATGACGACGTGGCGGCGGCCCGCCAGCGCCTCGAGCATCCCCGCGGCGTGCTCGGCGTCGCGGGGCTTGCCGAAGATCTCGCGTCCGAGGCTGACGACGGTGTCCACGCCCAGCACCGGCAGGTTGGCGGGCGCGACCGATGACGCCTTCCGATAGGCGTTCTCCAACGCCACCTCGGCGGCGGGCCCCGCCGAGAGCTCGTCGACGGCCGGCACGCGGATCTCGAAGGCGACCCCGATCTGCTCGAGGATCGCGCGACGCTGGGGCGACGCAGAGGCGAGGATCAGGCTCGCCGCCGGCACCGCCGGCACCCGCCGGCTAGGCCAGGTCTCCGAAGAAGAGCCCGACCTCGCGCGCGGCGGACTCGGGCGCGTCGGAGCCGTGGACCATGTTCTGGCCCACCGAGATCGCGTAGTCGCCGCGGATCGACCCGGTGGTCGCCTCGAGCGGGTTGGTGGCGCCGATCACCTGGCGGGCGGCGCGGATCGCCGACTCCCCCTCGAGCACCATCGCCACCAGCGGGCCCGAGGTGATGAAGTCCACGAGCTCGTCGTAAAAGCCCTTGCCCTCGTGCTCGGCGTAATGCTGCGCCGCCAGCTCGCGCGTCATCGTCATCAGCTGGAGCGCCACCAGGCGCAGGCCCTTGCGCTCGAACCGGGCGATGATCTCACCGGTCAGGTTGCGGGCAAAGGCATCGGGCTTGACAAGGATGAGCGTGCGCTCCACGGCGGCGGTCCTCCTGTGAGGGGTCCAGAGGTTCGGGTCGTCGACAGGCTACGCGGTCGACGCGCGGGATGGTCGACCCGTCAGGTGGTCGACGACTGCTCGGCGGCGGGCTGCTCGGCGCTCTCGGCGCGCCGGCGCTGTCGCCGGGGAGCCGGACCCCGCCCACCCACTCCACTCGGTCCCCCGGGCACGCCGATCTCGGCCTCGCAGAAGGGGCAGACCTTCCACATGGGGTCCAGGGGCCGGCCGCAGGCGTGGCAGGGGTCCTTGAGCTTGCGCATGCAGTTGGGGCAGCGCAGGAAGTCCTTTTCCACCTCAAAGTCACAGTGCGGGCACAGGTGGTATCCCAGCTCGGCCAGGCGGGCCTCGGCGGCCTGCATCTCCAGCTCGCGCTCGCGCACGTCGTCGAGGTACTCGGGCGGACGCACGATCATGTAGACGATCGTGCCGACGTAGGGGAAGCCGGAGGCCAGGGTGGCGCACCCGATCAGCAGCGGATCGGCGATGCGGCGACGGGCGTCGGCGTACGTCCAGTAGATGAGCGCCAGCCAGATGACGACGAGGAAGAGGATCACCAGCTCCACAGCCAGGCGCAGGGCGCTGTTGTGGATGCCGAAGATTGCGAATGGCAGCATTGAGGGGGCGAGTGTAGTGGGCACCGAGATTGTGCGGCGCATATCAATACGCCGTCAACTACCCGGTTCCTCTTGCCCAATCGTGGGAATCGCTACAGAAAGGCGCGCCCGAAGAGATATCCGACGCCGAAGAAGACGAGGATGACGACCGCAACGATCAGCGCCACGAGCCCGATCATCGCCAGGAACTTGGGCTGATCGTCGTCGTTCATCGCCGTTTCCTCCATGCCGGGGTCAGAGGCTGGAAGCGCGCTCGCGGCGTCCGCCCGCCAGGAGGTCGCCGATCAGGTACTGCGATCCGGTCACCACCACCAACCCACCGGGCGCGGCCAGCTCCCGCGCGCGGGCCAGGGCACGCCACGGGTCGCCGACGACCTCGACCGGCGGCCCGTCGAGCTGCGCTGCCAGTGACTTGAGCGTCGCCGGGGGCAGCACCCGCGGGTTCTGGGTCGCCGTGAGCACAAGCCGATCGCATGCCGGCATCAGCTCGGCCAACATTCCGGCCGCGTCCTTGTCATCGAGCACGGAGACCACGGCGACGACGGGCGCGCGCCCCCGCGCGAGCTCCGGAAGCGACTCGGTCAGCGCGCGCATCCCCTCCGGATTGTGGGCGACATCAAGCAGGGTCAGCGGGTCTGAGTCGATCTGCTCCAGACGCCCAGGGACTCGTACCTCCGCCGCGGCCGCGGCCACCGCAGCCGGATCCAGCGCTCGGGCCGGCTCGAGGTAGACCTCCGCGGCCGCCCGCGCCAGCGCGAAGTTGCGGCGCTGGTAGGCGCCGGGGGCGCCGACCACGGCCACGCCCGGATCCGTGCCCGCCTGGACGATGCGCGCGCCGCGCTCGGCGCACACACGCTCGGCGACGGCCAGCACCTCGGGCGCGAGCCCGCTGCCGAGGACCAGGATCCCCGACGGCTGCACCACATCGAGCTTCTCCCGCGCGATGGCGGTCAGCGTCGGCCCCAGCCAGCGCGTGTGCTCCAGGCCGACGCTCGTCAGCACCTGGACGGTCGACGGGACGACGTTGGTGGCGTCATAGCGGCCGCCCAGCCCCGCCTCGATCACCGCGCACTCCACCCCCTGGCGCGCCATCTCCGAGTAGGCGGCGGCGGTGAGCACCTCGAACTGGGTCACGCGGTCGTCGGCGTCCAGTGCACGATTGACGAGATCCGCAGCACGGGCGGCCCGCGTGACGGCAGCCGCGAACTCGGTGGCGGTCAGGTCACGGTCGCCGATGCGGATGCGCTCCCCGAAGGACACGAGGTGCGGGGACAGGTAGGTGCCGGTGCGCAGCCCATGATGGCCGAGGATGGAGGCGATCATCCGCGTCGTGGAGGACTTGCCGTTGGTGCCGACGACGTGGATGGAGGCAAAGGCGCGCTCGGGGTGACCGAGTGCGGTCATCAGCCGCCGCATGCGGTCCAGCTCGAAGCGCATGCCGAACCGCTCCAGCGAAAGGACGTAGCGCTCGGCCTCCTCCGGCGTGAAGGGATGTGCGGGCCAGGGGTGGGCGCGGGTCACAGAGCCTCCAGCTCCGCCGTGAGGCGCGCCAGCTTCTCACGCTCGGCCTGGACCACCTCCGGGCGCGCCTTGGCCACGAACCCCGGGTTGGCGAGCTTGCTCTCGGAGCGCGCGATCTCGGCTTGCAGCTTGGAGCGATGGGCGGCGGTGCGCGCCTCCGTGGCCTCGGCATCGACCTCGGCGCCGGCGAAGATCTGCACCTGACCGCCGGGGATGGGCACCGATGCCACCGGCTCGGCGCCGTTGGCGGCGCCGTTGAGGGTGAGCCGCGCGAGACGGCTGACGTGCTCCACCGTGTCCTCGTAGCCGGGCGCCTCGAGCCGGGCGTCGAGCATCGCGCCGGCCTTGACGCCGGCCAGGTCGCGCCACCGCCGCAGCTCCTGGACTGCGGCGATCGCATGCTGCACGGCGGCCTCGGCGGCCTCGTCCACCTCGGTCACCGCGCCGCCGGAGACGCGGGCCGCCAGCAGCCCCTCGGCCCCCGGGATGTGGGAGTAGATCTCCTCCGTCTCGAACGGGATGAGCGGATGCGCGAGCGCGACCGTCTCCGTGAGGACGTAGAGGAGCGTCGCGGACAGCTCGGGCTCGTGGGCGCGAAGTCGGGGTTTGACCAGCTCCAGGTACCAGTCGCACAGCTCGCCGTAGATGAAGTCGTAGAGGCCGAGCGCGGCGTGCGAGAAGTCAAAGCGCTCGATGTCGCCCGACAGCTCGGCGCGAGCGCGCTCCAGCCGCGACAGGATCCAGCGGTCCTCGACGGCGGTGGGCATCGCCGCCGCGCGTGGCGCCCCAGCCCCGCCGTCCCCACCGTCCACGCCGGTCAGGATGAGCCGCGCCGCGTTCCACAGCTTGTTGGTGAGCTGCTGGCCCTGGGCCACCTTGTCCTCGGAGAAGCGGACGTCCTGGCCGCTGGACATGGCCAGCAGGCCCCACCGCACGGCGTCGGCGCCGTAGGCCGGGAAGTCACCGGGGGGTTGGTTGCCCTGGGCGAAGACGGGCGGGCGCGGGCCGCCCTCGATGAGGTCGATCGGGTCGATCCCGGTCCCCAGCGACTTGGACATGCGCCGTCCGTCGGGGGCCTGGATGATCGAGGTGATGTGGACGTCGGAGAACGGCTCGGTGCCGGTGAACTCCAGGCCCATCATGATCATGCGCGCCACCCACAGGAAGATGATGTCGCGCCCGGTCACCAGGGCGTCCGTGGGATAGAACGCCCGCAGCTCCGGGGTGTCCTGGGGCCAGCCAAGCGTCGCGAACGGCCACAGGGCGCTGGAGAACCAGGTGTCCAGGACGTCCGGATCGCGATGCCACCCCTCCCCCTTCGGCGGCTCCATGCCCACGTAGGTATCGAGGTCGCGGTACCAGACCGGGAGCTGGTGGCCCCACCACAGCTGGCGCGAGATGCACCAGGGCCGGATGTTCTCCATCCAGTCGAGATAGACCTTGGCCTGGTTGGCGGGGTGGAAGCGCACGCGGCCGCTGGTGACCGCCTCGATGGCGGGCTTGGCCAGGTCGTCCATGGCCATGAACCACTGCAACGAGATGAGCGGCTCGATTCGCTGTCCCGAGCGATGTGAGAACGGCACCGTGTGCTCGAAGGGCTCGGTGTGGTCGATCAGGCCCTGCTCGGTGAGCTCGGCCACGACGGCCTTCTGGGCGTCGGCGGCGGTCATGCCGCGGAAGCGCTCCGGGGCTTCGTTGGTGATCCGGCCGTCCTCGCCGATCACCGACGGCTGGGCGAGGCCGTGGCGGCGGCCGATCTCGAAATCGTTGGGGTCGTGGGCCGGGGTGATCTTCAGCGCCCCGGTCCCGAACTCGGGGCGGACGTACTCGTCAGCGATGATCTTCAGCTTGCGCCCCACCAGGGGCAGGATCGCCTTCTCGCCGATGAGCCGGCGGTAGCGCTCGTCCTCGGGGTGAACGGCGATGGCGGTATCGGCCAGCATCGTCTCGGGCCGCACGGTGGCCACGGTGATCGCGCCGGAGCCGGAGGCCAGCGGGTAGTCGATGTAGTACAGCGTGTCCCTGACCTCGCGCTGCTCGACCTCAAGGTCAGAGATTGCCGAGCCGGTGCCCGGGTCCCAGTTGACCATGTAGCGGTCGCGATAGATGTAGCCCTTCTCATAGAGCGAGACGAAGACCTTGAGGACCGCCCGGACGTAGTCGTCGTCGAGGGTGAAGCGCTCGGTCTCGTAGTCCGCCGAGGCCCCCAGGCGCTTGAGCTGCTCGATGATGGTCCCGCCGTACTGCGCCCGCCACTCCCACACGCGCTCGACGAACGCGTCGCGCCCGAGGTCGCGCCGGTGGGTCCCCTCGGCGACGAGCGCGCGCTCCACCTGGGTCTGGGTGGCGATGCCGGCGTGGTCGGTGCCCAGGATCCATTTGGTGCGCTGCCCGCGCGTCCGGTGATAGCGAGCCAGGCAGTCCTGGATCGAGTTGTTGAGCGCGTGGCCCATGTGCAGCACACCGGTGACATTCGGCGGCGGAATGGCGATCGAGTAGTTCTCCTCCGCAGTGCCTTCCGGGGCCGGATGGAACAGTCCGGATTGCAGCCATTTCTCCACGATCCGCGGCTCGACCTCGGTGGGGTCGTAGCGGGTGGTGGACTGGAGGTCTGACATGGCCTGGCGAGTGTAGATCGAACTGACCGTTATCGTCTTTTTCCGATGAGATACATGATATCGTCTTTTTACGATGTCTCCCGGACAGCTCATACGCGAGGCCCGTCGCTCCGCCGGCCTCAGCCAGCAGGCACTCGCGTCGCGGCTGGGCACGACGCAGTCGGCGATCGCCGGCCTCGAATCCGATCGCTCCAGTCCGCGCGTGGCGACGGTGGAGCGGGCGCTGCGCGCGTGCGGACAGGAGTTGACCCTGACGGCCGGTCACCCCCGGTCGAGCATCGATGAGACGATGGTGTTCGAGAACCTGAAGCTCACGCCTGAGCAACGCCTGCGGACCTTCCAGTCAAGCTACGACAACGTGCGCGAGTTCGCGATCGCTGCACGTCGATCCATTGGCGGAGTGGCCTGACCTTCATCTCGAGTCGCTCCTGCGAGCCCTCGTCTCCCACGGCGTGGACTTCGTCATCGTCGGCGGGATCGCGGTAATCGCGCACGGATCGGCGCGCATCACCCGCGATCTCGACATCTGCTACGCCACCGATCAGGCGAATCTCGATGTGCTCGGAGCGGCGCTGCTGGAGCTGGGGGCTCGGCTGCGGGGAGTGCCCGAGCCTGTCCCGTTCGTTCCGGACGGCCGAACCCTGCGGCGCGCGACGATCCTGACGCTCGACACCGACCACGGCTGGATCGACCTGCTGGCAGCGCCGTCGGGTGCACCGCCCTACGCCGAACTGCGCGAGCGAGCCGAGCGGGTGACCTTCGGAGACATCGCCGTGCTCGTCGCCTCGCTGGATGACCTGGAGGCGATGAAGCGGGCCGCGGGACGTCCGCGCGATCTCGTGGACGTGGAGGAGATCGAGGTCATCCGCCGCCTCCGCCGGCAGCTCGGGACCTCCTAGGCGGCGGCTTCGTCCTCGTCGGGCGCGGCGACCGTGACGAGCGTCGGCGAGACGCCCTTCTCGATCGTCTCCCGGGTGACGACGCACTTCTGCACGTCGCGGCGCGAGGGCAGCTCGAACTGGACCTCGAGAAGGACCTCCTCGATGATCGAGCGCAGGCCGCGGGCGCCGGTCTCACGCTCGAGCGCCTTGTCGGCGACCGAGGACAGGGCCTCGTCGGAGAAGACGAGCTCGATGCCGTCGAACTGGAAGAAGCGCTGGAACTGCCGGACGAGCGCGTTGCGCGGCTCGGTGAGGATCTTCATCAGCTCGTTGCGGTCGAGCTGGTGGATCGCCGACATGACCGGGAGGCGGCCGATGAACTCGGGGATGAGGCCGTATTGGATGAGGTCCTCGGGCAGGCAGTGCTCGAAGATCTGCCCGGTGTCGCGCTGCTCCTTGGACTGGATGGCGGCGCCGAAGCCCACGCCCTGGTGGCCGATGCGGCGCTCGATCACCCGGTCGAGGTTGGCGAACGCCCCGCCGCAGATGAACAGAACGTTGGTCGTGTCGATCGAGAGGAACTCCTGGTGGGGGTGCTTGCGGCCCCCCTGGGGCGGCACGCTGGCGGTGGTGCCCTCCAGGATCTTCAGCAGCGCCTGCTGGACGCCCTCGCCGGAGACGTCGCGGGTGATCGACGGGTTGTCGGCCTTGCGGGCGATCTTGTCGACCTCGTCGATGTAGATGATCCCGGTCTCGGCCTTCTTGACGTCGTAGTCGGCGGCCTGGATGAGCTTGAGGAGGATGTTCTCGACGTCCTCGCCAACGTAGCCGGCCTCGGTGAGCGCGGTCGCGTCCGCGATCGCGAACGGGACGTTGAGGATCTTGGCCAGGGTCTGGGCCAGCAGGGTCTTGCCGCACCCGGTCGGCCCGAGCAGCAGGATGTTGGACTTCTGCAGCTCGATGTCGTGTTCATCGGACTGCATCATCTGCACGCGCTTGTAGTGGTTGTAGACCGCCACCGACAGCGATCGCTTGGCCTGCTCCTGGCCGACCACGTACTCGTTGAGGACGTCGTAGATCTCCCGCGGCTTAGGGAGATTCTCGATGTCGAAGCTCGGCGGAGCGGTCAGCTCCTCATCGATGATCTCGTTGCAGAGATCGATGCACTCGTCGCAGATGTAGACGCCCGGGCCGGCGATCAGCTTCTTGACCTGCCGCTGTGACTTTCCGCAGAAGCTGCACAGAAGCTGTTCGTTGGAGTCGGTCGGACGTGCCATGAATCCTCTCCCGGAGTGACGACTCGGTCAGCGTTCTCCAGCCCTAGAGCCTAAAGCACTAGTGCTGAGAGATCACGCGATCGATGATTCCGTACTCCTTGGCCTCCTCTGAGCTCATGAAGTAATCACGTTCGGTATCCCGCCGAACTTCCTCAAGGTCTTTACCCGTGTGCTTGGCAATGATCTCATCCAGCCTGCGCCGGACGTCGATGATCTCGCGGGCATGGATCTCGATATCGGTCGCCTGGCCCTGGAAGCTTGAGGAGACCTGGTGGATCAGGATCTTCGCGTTGGGCAGCGCCATCCGCTTGTTCTCGGCGCCTCCGGCGAGCAGCAGCGCGCCCATCGACATCGCGATGCCGACGCAGATCGTCGAGACGTCGGGCTTGATGAACTGCATCGTGTCGTAGATCGCCAGGCCGGCATACACCGACCCGCCCGGCGAGTTGATGTAGATCGAGATGTCCTTGTCGGGATCCTCGGACTCCAGGTGCAGGAGCTGGGCGACGATCAGGTTCGCGATCTGGTCATCGACCGGCGTGCCGAGAAAGACGATCCGCTCACTGAGCAGACGGCTGTAGATGTCGAAGGCGCGCTCCCCGCGGGAGGTCTGCTCGACGACCATGGGTACGAGTGGGCTCATCGTCCTCGTTTCAAAGTTTCGGAGCGGCACACAACTTTCGCGTCGTGCGCCGGAATCCTGCCGACTGTAGCAATCGGCGGTTACCCCTCAGCGCAGCCGTCATGGACATGTACGGCAGGCCCTCTTGGCCGCCGCGGACAACGCCTGCGAGCGTCAGCTACCCGGGGTCCAGAGCTGGCTCGAGGAGCGGGCGGACGGGTGGGCGGGATCGTTTTCCCCGTCGTCCTTGCCCGGCGTCCAGAGCTTCTGGCGCGCCTTGGCCTGCTCCACGGTGATGGGGGTGGCCTCACGCACGAGCAGCTCGGCCGCCTGGGTCGTCGCCACGTCCTGGCGCAGCTCCTCCAGGCGCCCGGCCTTGCGCAGGCGCTCCATGAGATCGGCGGGGTCAGAGCCGTCGCGCTCGGCGGCCGACGCGAGCGCCTCGAGCAGCTCCTCGTCAGACGGCTCGATCTGCTCGGCGGCGACGACGGCCGCGAGCACGGCCTCGCGGCGCAGCGCCGTAGCGGCGTCGGGCTCGGCCTCGTGGGCGAGCTCCTCCTCGTCCTTGCCCGCGATCTTCAGGTAGGTGTCCTTGCCGATCCCCTGGCGCGCCAGCGCCGAGAAGGTCTGCTCGAGCATCTCGTGGGCGCGCGCATGAATGAGCTGGTCGGGCAGCTCGACGTCGGCCTCGTTGGCCGCGGCCTCCAGCACCGCCTGCTCGAACTCGCGCTCGACGGCGTGCTCGTCGGAGTGGCGCAGCTTGGAGGCGATGTCCTCGCGCAGCTCGGAGAGCGTGTCGAACTCCGAAGCCTCGGACGCGAAGTCGTCGTCGAGGTCGGGCAGGCGCTTGGCCTTGATCTCGGAGACCTTGACGTCGAAGGTCGCGTCCTTGCCGGCGAGCTCCGGGACGTAGTCCTCGGGGAAGGTGAGGTTGACGACGCGCTCCTCGCCCGCCGAGGCGCCGATGAGCTGAGTCTCAAAGCCCTCGATGAGGCGGCCCGAGCCGAGCTCGATGAGCTGATCGCGCCCCTCGCCGCCGGGGAACGGCTCGCCATCGACCTTGCCCAGGTAATCGACCACAACGTGATCGCCGGTCTGCGCCGGGCGCTCCACGGTGTCGAGCGTGGCCAGGCGGTCGCGTAGGCGCTCGACCTCAGCGTCGACGTCGGCGTCGGCCACCGTGGGCTCGCGCCGCCCGACCTCCAGGCCCTTGTAGGTGCCGAGCGTCGCCGTGGGGCGCACGCCGATCTCGATCGAGAAGGCCAGCGGCTCGCCCTGACCGGGGACGTCCTCGGCGAAGTTGATGTCCGGCTCGCCGATGGGGGCGATGCCGGCGGTGTCGATGGCGTCGATGTACCACTCGCTCAGCGACGAGCGCAGCGCCTCGTCGAAGACCGCATCGCGGCCGAGGCGGCGGATGACGACGGGCGGCGGCACCTTGCCCTTGCGGAAGCCGGGGATGCGAAGTTGGCCGCCGAGCTTGCGGGCGGCCTGCTGCAGTTTGCGCTCGACCTCTTCGGCGGGGACCTCGGCGTCCACGCGCACGCGTGACTCGGGGAGCTCTGTGACGCTTGTCTTCAGGGTGGCCATGGTCGCGCAGACGATAGCTTGACCGCATGGGTCAGCGGATTGCAGCGCGCCTCGTCACCGGGCCGGGCGCGTTCCTGCTCGGCGGCGTGATCGACGTGCTGGCCTACGCGGCGGCGTCGGCACCCGGTTGGTGGGGTCGGCTGAGCGGCACCGGCCGCGGATGAAACCGCGGCGGACGGGGTAGGCCCTGGGCGATGTCCGTCCGTGCCCTGCTCACCGTGCTGACGACGATCGCCGCGTTCGCGCTCGGCGGCGCGCCCAGTGCGCTCGCCTCTCACAGCCAGACCACGACGCTCCAAGACGATCAGCTGCTCATCTACTCGGCCCCGGCGCAGGTGGCCTCCACGCTGCAGACGCTCAAGGGCATGGGGATCGACCGCATCCGCGTCTCGGTGGTGTGGTCGCTGATCGCGCCCAAGCCCAACGCGGCCAAGAGGCCCAAGTTCAACGCCACCGACCCGAACGCCTATCCGGGCGGGGCGTGGGCCCGCTATGACCTGCTCGACGTGCTCGCCGCGCGCGACGGCCTCCAGGTGTATTTCCAGCCCACCGCGCCCGCGCCGACGTGGGCGACGCCCCCGCGCCAGCTCGCGCAGGGCTATCGCTGGTCCCACGATCCCAACGCCACCGACTTCGGACAGTTCGTGCAGGCCGTGGGCGAGCGCTACAACGGCAGCTCCACCACCACCGCCGTCGACGGGACCCCGACGCGGCTGCCGGCCGTCCGCGCCTGGGGCATCTGGAACGAGCCGAACATCGGCGGCTGGATGACGCCGCAGTGGACCAAGGTGCACGGCCAGTTCGTGCCGACCTCCGCCGCCATCTATCGCGGGATGCTCGATGCGGCGTGGAACGGACTGGCCCGGACCGGACACCGGCACGACACGATCATGATCGGCGAGACCGCCGCCTACGGGGCCAGCCACCAGGGCTACGGCGCGAGCATGGACCCGCTCGTCTTCCTGCGCGGGCTGTACTGCGTCGGCGCCGGCTACCGGCCGCTCACGGGGTCAGCCGCGACCGCGATCGGCTGCCCGGCCTCGGGCGGGCGCGCGGCCTTCGTCAAGGCCCACCCGGCGCTATTCGACGCCCAGGGCTGGGCCCACCACCCCTATGACTTCCAGCACCCGCCCAACTTCGTCCGCCCCGACCCCAACTCGGCCTCGCTGTCCTCGCTGTCACGGATCGAGCGCGCGCTGGACCGCGCCCAGCGCGCCCATGGCGGCCGGGGCGGGATGCCGATCGACATCACCGAGTGGGGCGTGCAGAGCCGCGGCCCCAGCCCGTACCAGCCGTTCAGCCAGGCCCAGCAGGCCGAGTTCCTTAACGAGGGCGAGTACATGGCGTGGACCAACCCGCGGGTCCCCGCGTTCTCCCAGTTCCTGCTCGTCGACGCCGCGCCCAACACCAAGTACAAGAAGGGCTCCAAGCCCTACTGGGCCACCTTCCAGTCCGGCCTGCTGTTCAACCCGTCGGGCGCGGCCAAGCCGGCCTACAACGCGTTCGAGCTCCCGCTGTGGCTCCCCAAGCCCCGGCACGGCTCCCACGTCCTGATCTGGGGTCAGATCCGTCCCACGGACGCCCCCAAGGTGGCGCAGCTGGAGTTCGAGCCCCAGGGGGCCAACACGTGGACGACGCTCGCCACCATCCGCCCGTCCGACGCCGAGGGCTACTTCACCACCCACGTCAGCCTCCCCTCCGCCGGGGGCGTGCGGCTGGCCTGGACCGCGCCCAGCGGCCAGCCGTTCTACAGCCGGACGGCCGCGGTCAGCTGAGGCGCCTGCGGGGTCCGGCCGCGCCGGCGCGATCCGGCCGCAGACCACCAGCGTCTGAGCGGGGCACGCGGCGAACGTCAACTGCGGGCTGAGGAAGGGCGGCTGGAGCGTCGCCGGCGAAATCCTGCACGCACAGATCGCGCACCGCCGATCCCGACGGCGTGCGATCTCAGGATTCAGCCCGCTGAACTCTCAGATCGCACACAGCGCAACGAGGGCGTGCGCGATCCGAGCGTTCAAGATTCGCGCGAATCTCACAGCGGCCCCCGCACCCGATCTCTTCGCCAGTCTGCCGTTGACGTTCGCCGATACCCCGAGTGGCTGAGGAAAGGATGGCTGGAGCGTCGGTGGCGAAATCCCGACGGCACAGAGCACACACCGTCGCATTCCGGAGCGTGTGCTCTGTCGGGTCGGCGGGCCGACGTCACAGAGCACACGCCAGTTCACACGGGACCGTGCGCTCTGTGGTGTCGGGAAATGGCCGAGATCCCACAGCAGCGTCCGCACCCAATCCCTTCCCCAGTCTGCCGTTGACGTTCGCCCGTGCCCCGGGTCACCCCCCAAGGACAAATGCCGGACAACAGCGGCGCTCAGGTGAGCTGACCCGCGTCGGCGACGAGGCTGCGCAGCTCGCGCAGGACGACCGGAAGCGTGGTGGTGTCGTACTCCCGGGAGGCCTTGACGTCGGCCAGCACTGAGTCGGCGCGCTGGACCGCGGTCGCGTTGCGCTCCAGCCAGTCATCGAGCGGGACCTGCGCCTCGAACTCGACGGCGGAGAGGAGGATCTCCCGCGTGAGCGAGCGATGCAGCCGGTAGAGGTCGTCGCGCAGCGCGGCGCGGGCCAGCGACTGCCAGCGGTCGGTGCGCGGGAGCTCGAGGATGCGGTCGCGCAGCCAGTCGAGGCCCAGGCGCGCGCCGATGCCGAAGTAGGCGTCGGTGACCACCGGCTGCTCTGACCCTGTCAGCTCGGCGTCGACGACGATGTCGAACACCGAGAGCAGCGACTGCATGCTGGCCACCCGGTGGGCGAGCTCGGCGGGCACGCCGCCGGCCTCCAGGTCCGAGCGCCGCTCGGTGAACTGATCGCGGTCCAGGCCGCGCAGGACGTCGGGCAGGGCCGCCGCGAGCGTCTGCGCCGCGGGGGTGAAGCGATGGGTCATCGCGGTCACGTCGATGCCCGCTCGGGGGCCGGCGCGCACCACCCAGCGCGCGGCGCGCTCGACCAGTCGCCGGCCCTCGATCAGCATCGACAGCTGGGTGCCGGCCTCGATCTGGTTGTCCAGCCCCTCGACCGCCTGCCAGAAGCTGCGCATGTCGAACACCTCGCGGGCGACCGCGTAGGCGCGGGCCAGCTGGGGCGGCTCGGCCCCGGTCTCCTCGGCCAGGCGGAAGGCGAAGGTCATTCCGGCGCGGTCGACGAGCTGGTTGGCCACGATGGTGGCGATCAGCTCCCGGCGCAGGCGGTGGTGGGCGATGTGCTCGGCGAAGCGCTCCGGCAGCGGAGCGGGGAAGTAGCGCTCGAGGTCCCCGGTGAGGTACGGATCATCGGGGAGGTCTGACTCCACGAGCGCTGAGTAGAGGAACACCTTGCCGTAGGCCATCAGCGTCGCCAGCTCGGGCGAGACGAGCCCGCGGCGATCGTTGCGGCGCGCGGCGATCGTCTTCTCGGAGGGCAGGAACTCGATCTCGCGGTCCAGGCCGACGACCTGCTCGAGCCGGCGCAGCAGACGAGCGTGGACGTCCACCATCGACACCGCCTGCGCCCCCGCCAGGCTGAGCGCCTGGGTCTGGGTGTAGCTGCCGTAGAGGATCTGGGCACTCACCGCGTCGGTCATCTGAACCAGCAGCGTGTTGCGCTCGTCGTCGGTCATCTCGGCTTCGGCGATGACCTCGCCCAGGAGGATCTTGATGTTCACCTCGTGGTCTGAGCAGTTGACGCCGGCCACATTGTCGATGGCGTCGGTGTTGATCCGGCCCCCGGCGCCGTCCGGTCCTCCGCTGAGGGCGTATTCGATCCGGCCGCGCTGGGTGAAGCCGAGGTTGCCGCCCTCGCCGACCACGCGGCAGCGCAGCTGCCCGCCGTCGATGCGCACCGCATCGTTGGCGCGGTCCCCGACGTCGGAATGGGTCTCGGTGGCGGCCTTGACGTAGGTGCCGATACCGCCGTTGAAGAGCAGGTCCACGGGCGCTCGCAGGATCTCGTGGATGAGCTCGGTGGGCGACAGGCGGTCGGCCTCGATCCCGAGGGCCGCCTTGACCTCCGGGGTGATCGGGATCGACTTCATGGTGCGGGCGTGGACTCCGCCGCCGGACGAGATGACCGCCGGGTCATAGTCGGTCCACGATGACCGCCCGAGCGCGAACAGCCGCCGGCGCTCGGCGAAGCTGGCGTCCGGGTCCGGGTCGGGGTCCAGGAAGACGTGAGCGTGGTTGAAGGCGGCCAGCAGACGGGTGTGCCCCGAGCACAGCATCCCGTTGCCGAACACGTCGCCCGACATGTCCCCGATCGCCACGACCGTGAACTCCTCGCTCTGCACGTCGGTGCCGAGCTCGCGGAAATGGCGCTTGACCGATTCCCACGCGCCGCGGGCAGTGATGCCCATCGCCTTGTGGTCATAGCCGTGGGAGCCGCCGGAGGCGAACGCATCGCCCAGCCAGAAGCCGTACTGGGCCGAGACCTCATTGGCGATGTCCGAGAACGTGGCCGTCCCCTTGTCGGCGGCCACCACCAGGTAGGGATCGTCGTCGTCATAGCGCACGACCCGCTCGGGCGGGATGACCTCCGAGCCAGCGTAGTTGTCGGTCAGATCCAGCAGCCCTGACAGGAACGTGCGGTAGCAGGCGATGCCCTCCTCGCGCAGCGCGTCGGCCCCTCCCCCCTTCGGCGGCCGCTTGACGACGAACCCGCCCTTGGAGCCGACGGGGACGATCAGCGCGTTCTTGACCATCTGCGCCTTCATCAGGCCCAGCACCTCGGTGCGGAAGTCCTCGCGGCGGTCAGACCAGCGGATGCCGCCACGGGCGACCTTGCCTCCGCGCAGATGGATCCCCTCCACGCGCGGCGAGTACACGAAGATCTCAAAGCGCGGGCGGGGCCGCGGGAGCATGTCCAGCCGGGACGGATCCAGCTTGAACGACAGGTACCCGAGCGGCGTGGGCGGGTCGGGTGGGTGGGTGTCCGGGTCAACCCGGAAGTAGTTGGTGCGCAGCATCGCCAGCACCACGGCGAGGAAGCTGCGCAGGATCCGGTCCTCGTCGAGGCTCTGGACCTCGTCGATCCCGGCCTCGATCTCCGCGGTGAGCGCCTCGCTGTGCGCCGGGTCCGCGCTCTCGGGATCGAAGCGCGCCTCGAACAGCCGCACGAGCCCCACCGCGATGGTGGGATGGCGCAGCAGCGTCTCGGTCATATACGCATCCGAGAAGGACGCGGTCGCCTGGCGCAGGTAGCGCAGGACAGAGCGGATGATCGTGATCTCCCGGCCGGTCAGCCCGGCGCCCATGACCAAGCCGTTGAGCCGGTCGTCCTCCAGCCAGCCCGACCAGACGGCGATGATCACGTCGGCGAACGACGTGCCGGCGCGGGCCAGGCCCTTCGGGTCGCACGTGAGCCCGAAGTCGTAGATCCACACCGGGCTGGTCCCCGACGGGCTGACTTCGTAGGGGCGCTCGTCCACCACCTTCGCCCCCATGTGCTCGAACGTGGGGACCACGTCTGACAGCGACACGCGCTTGGCGCTGAGCAGCTGGCAGCGGATCATGTTCTCGCTCTCGGCGGGACGACGGTAGATGTCGATGATCGGATGCCCGGCCTCGATCAGCTCCTCGATGCGGTCGACGTCCAGGAGCGCCGTCTCGGCACTGCGGTCTGCGCGGTAGCCCGGCGGGAAGGCCTGCCCGTAGCGGGCGAACAGCTCGCCTCCGCCCTGTTCGCCGTGAGCGGCGACGAGCACGGCGCGCAGCTGATCGGTCCAGGCCCGGGTCGACTCGGCGATTCGCGCCTCGATCTCGGCGACGTCATACGTGTCGGGCACGCCGCCCGGGGTGCGCACGACGTAGTCGACGCGGACGATCAGCGATTCCCCCAGCTGGAGGCGCCAGTCGACGTGGTCGCCGCTGAAGGCGTCGGCCAGGATCCGCCCCGCCCGCTGGCGGTTCTCGGTGTTGAAGCGGTCGCGCGGCAGGCACAGCGTGCAGGCGACGAACCGGTCCAGCTGGTCTGCGGTGACGAACAGGCGTACGCGCTGGCGCTCGCCGAGCCCGAGGATCCCGATGGCGATCTCGAACAGGTCGTCGGCATCGATCTGCACGAGCAGGTCGCGCGGCAGGGACTCCAGGATGTCGATGAGGCCCTTGGCGTCGTGGCTGTCAGGCGGGAAGGCGGCGTGGCTGAGTACGCGCTCGACCTTGTCGCGCAGGAGCGGGATGTCGCGCGGGCTGGTCTTGTAGGCGGTCGTCGTGTACAGGCCGAGGAAGCGGCGCTCACCCAGCACGGTGCCGTCGGGGGCGAACTGCTTGACGCCGACGTAGTCCAGGTAGGACGGCCGGTGCACGGTGGCGCGCGAGTTGGCCTTGGTGAGCACCAGCGGGTGCGGCGAGCGGGCCAGAGCGAGGGCCTTGCCGGCGAGGGTCTTGGACGGCATCCGGGACGCTCCGCGCAGGATCCCGAGGCCCGACCCCTCGACGACGCTCAGCTCGGCCGACTCCTGTCCCGGGCTCAGCACGTACTCCCGGTAGCCCAGGAAGGTGAAGTTCTCGTCGGCCAGCCACGACAGGAAGGCCTGGGTCTCTCCGAGCTCGTGCGGCCCGGCGGGCGGCGCCTGGCGGCGCAGCTCGGTGGCCAGCGCGGTGGTCTTGGCGCGCATCTCGGCCCAGTCCTCGACGGCGGCGCGCACCTCCTCGAGAACAAGCTCGACGCCGGCGCGGAGCACCGAAAGGCGCTCGGGATCGGGCTCGTAGGCGACCTCGGCGTGGATCACCGATTCGGTGAAGAAGCCGAAGGCCACGCCACCGGGCTCGAGCACCTGAGTGAGCTCTCCCTCCTGGTCGCGGACGACCCGCATCACCGGATGGACGATGAGCTCGATGTTGCAGCCCTGACGGCTCAGCTCCATCGTCACCGAGTCGACGATGAACGGCATGTCGTCGGAGACGATCTCGACGACTGTGTAGGGCGAGGTCCAGCCGTCGCGCTCGCGCTGGGGGTTGTAGACGTTGACCTTGGCCTCGCCCCGCGCCCGCCGGCGGGCCGTGCGCCAGTGGGCGACGACGGCGCCGCACAGGTCAGCCTGGTCACGATCGGCGAGGTCCTTGGCCGGGACCCAGTGGTAGTACTGGCGAACGAACTCCTGGTAGGACTCCGGGGGCGCGTCGGCCAGCTGTCGGCCCACCGTTTGGCCCAGGGATTCGATCAGGTCGTGTTCGAGGTCACCCGCCTTGACCGCCATCTGCAGCTCTCCTCACACGCTTGCGGCTACGTGGTCCAACGCCGTCACAACGTACTCGCCTCGGCGGATCACGTGTGCGTCAGCGCGCGGACGGCATCCACCGTGCTCTGCGCGTCGTCGACCGTGACCACGATCCGGCCGAACGGCGCGCCCGGAGCGAGATCGACCCGCACCGCGGGCCCGCAGCCGTAGACGGCCGCGAAGTCCGGCGCCCCGCCCGTGATGCGCCTCACCCCGTAGGCGGCGACGCCGGGAATTCCGGTGCCCGGAGCCCTGATCCCGCGCAGCGCGCCCCATGGGTCGGGCTCGGCGCAGACGCTGGCGACGCTCGCGAGGGGAACGCGCACTTCGCGGCGCATCGCCGCCGCCCGCTCCACCCCGCTGAGCCGCACGATGAGCTCGCCGGATTTCACTTCCAGGCTGGCCACGGTCCAAGCGTACCCCCCGTTCTCAAGCAATCCACAAGAGGTGCCGATGCGCTGGTGATGCTGTACCCGTCCGCTCCGACAGCGCGTCGCGTCGCCGTGCCCGCCGCCGCGGCGGCGGTGCTGCTCACCGGCGCGGCGTTCGCGGCCGGGCTCGACGCCCGCCGCGGCGGTCCGGAGGCGTGGCTGGTCGTGGGGCTCGTCGCCCTGCTGGGCGCGCTGTTCGCCGGCGTCGCCGTGGCCGCCGCGCGCAGCCTGGTAGGCCGCGAGCGCTGCCTTGACGACGCCGGGCGCGAGCTGGACGAGCTGCTGCAGTCATCCAGCTCGGCCGAGGAGTCCCAGCGACTGCTCATCGACAACGCCGAGCGGGTTCTCCCCGGCGCCGGCTGCGGCGTCCTGCTCGTCGCCGACGGCGGCGAGCGACTGGCGCCCACCCTGGGCACCGCGGTGGATCACACCCCGCTGCACGGCATCCGCACCGACGGGCTGGGCGCCCGCTCCTGCCTGGCCATGCGGCTGGGCCGTAGCCACGAGCGCAGCAAGGATCGCAGCCCGCTGGCGCCGTGCGGCGTATGCGGAGCGATCGACGCCGACGTGGCCTGCGAGCCACTGGTGTCGGGAAGCGAGATCATCGGCACCTTGCTCGTCGCCCACGCGGGGCGCATCAGCGATCGCGAGCACGCCGCCCTGCGCGACTCCGCCCGCCGCGCCGCGCCCATCCTGGCCAGCCAGCGCGAGCTCGCGCGCGCCGAGGAGCGGTCGGTCACCGATGCGCTCACCGGGCTGCCCAACCGCCGCGCCGCCGAGGAGACGATCCGGCGGATGGTGGCCCAAGCGGGGCGCTCGCTCAGCCCCCTGGGCGTGGTGCTGCTCGACCTCGATCGCTTCCGCGTACTCAACGACCTGCACGGCCACAGCCACGGCGACAAGGCGCTGGCCGCCGTGGGCCGGCTGCTCTCGGCCACGATCCGTGCCAGCGACTTCGCCGCCCGGTTCGGCGGGGAGGAGTTCATGCTCCTGCTCCCCGAGACCGACCGGCAGGGCTCGATTGAGCTGGCCGAGAAGATCCGCAAGCAGATCGAGCGCACCGAGCTGGTCCAGACTGGCCCGATCACCGCCAGCTTCGGCGTCGCGGGCCTGCCCGAGGACGCCGTCAATCCCGACGAGCTGGTGCGCAAGGCCGACCGCGCCCTGTATATGGCCAAGGCGCAGGGCCGCAACCGCGTCGAGTCCGCCGATCACAGCGGGCATGGCGCCGGTCCGCTGGGCTGAGGCGCGCTGCACCCCAGGCGGGAAGTGATACGCCGCGCTACACGCCCGGCGGGAAGTGATAGGCCGGGTGCGGCGGGACGTGCGGCCCCACCTCCAGGACGATCTCGGCGTGCCTGGTGAGCGCGACGCTGCCGGGCGCGCCGGTGCGCCTCTGGCCGTCGACGAACACGGTGACCCGGCCCGTGAACGAGAGCAGCCGACGCGCGGACAGCGGCCGGCCCCAGGCGCGGAACAGGGCGGCCAGCGTCAGGCGCGCGCCCGGCCGGGTCAGCACCACGCCGGTGGGCTCCAGGGTGACGAGGTCGCCGTAGCAGCGCGCCCCGGTGATCCGGCCGCCTGAGCGCGTCACCGGGCCGCGGACCCCGATCCCCGCGGCGACCAGCACGACGCGGTTGGCGGCAAAGAGCTCGACGTGCACGCCGTCCCGGCGGCCCAGCGGCGCTCGGCAGGGCCCGGAACCCGTCGCCACCCAGCCCAGCGCGGGTGGGTGAAACGCGGCGCCGCGGCCGACGGGGCGGGCCTGGGCGATCAGCGCCGCCGGGATCGTCTGCTCCCGGGGCGGCGAGGTCGCCGAGGCGCCGCAGCCGCCCAGCACGAGTGCGGCCAGCGCGCCGGTGATCGCGGTCGCGGCGAGGCGGCGCGGGCGCTCGGCCAGCGCGAACACGACCGGCAGCAGGGCCACCCCGGCGCTGAGGCAGGCCACCACGGCCACCCGCGCCAGCGCCGGCGGCAGGGCGAGCAGCACGTAGCCGTCGAGCAGCACCGCGATGAGCGAGGCCCCCTCCCAGATCGCCACGGCGGCGATGATGAAGAAGGTGAACCACCCGTGGCGCCCGCGGATCAGGCGCCACGCGCCCCAGGCGGCAAAGGCCAGCGCGACCGCCAGGATGATCCCCTGCCCCACCGAGACCGACGGGCGGCCGTGCAGCTGCTGGCCGGTCACGGCCACGGCGAACCCCGCCAGCGCGGTCACGGCCAGCCCGCGGGCGACGCGCCGGTCGAGCTCGGGCCGGCGCAGGCGGCGCGCCGCCAGCACGCAGGCCAGTGCCACCAGGATCGGCCAGAACCAGACGATCGAGGGGCTGGCCGCGAAGAAGAGGCCGCCGGCGATCGCAGCCGGCATGCCATCGACGCGAAGCCCGACGTTCCAGCGGCCGAGGTACGTGGCGCCGGGAGCGATCGCCGCGGTGGCAAGGGCATGCAGGCGGCCATCGTGCCAGCCGTAGGAGTGGCCGCCACTGACCGATGACCATCGCGGCGGGACGCCGGGCCCGGTGCGCAGGGGCGGGGTCTGGGCCGGGACCTGATTGAGGTAGTACGTGGCCGATGCCTTGTTGACCTCGACGCCGGCCCGAGAGAAGCGCAGGTAGGGAGCTCCCTGATAGTCCAGGACGATGACCGTCCTGCGAGGGTCGACGCGCATCCATAGGCGCTGATCGCCGTCGACGACCTTGACGGCCACTCCCTGCGGTACCTGGGTGACCCGGGCCAGGTAGCTCGATGCTGCCGGGTCCACCGGGCCATGGGCAGCGGCGGTGGCCGGCATACCCAGAGCCGCCACAATCACCAGGAGCGCCCCCGCCCATCGCCCGCGCTGACGCCACACGCTCATATCCGTTGCCAGACTCTACGCGCCGTCCTCCCTCCTCCCGCCGACCCCTCGGGGCGAGGCTGGCGGCATGGCTGTGCGCGGCGATGGCGGCGGCCCTGCTGGCGCCAAGCGCAGTCCTCGCCGACGGGGACCCGGCCAGCGACGTGCTCGCCTCCCAGACGGTGTACGTGCCCGGCGACGGGGGCTTTACGCCGTCCCAGACCGCGCAACTCAGCGCGCTGGTGGCCGAGGCCCAGCGTGCCGGCGTCCCGATCCGCGTGGCGCTGATCGGCACGCAGGCCGACCTCGGCTCGGTCACCGAGCTATGGCGCCAGCCACAGAACTACGCCCGCTTCCTCGGCCAGGAGCTCGCGCAGGTCTACCGGGGCACGCTCGTCGTCGCGATGCCCGCCGGCTTCGGCGTCGTGAGCGTGGGCGGGGCGCCCGCCGGCGGGCAGGTGGGGGTGGCCACCCACCATGGACCGTTGGTCGCGGCGACGATGAGCGTCGTCCAGGCAGTGGCCGCCAGTGACGGACATCGCCTGGCACTGCCGCGCGCGGCAGTCGCGCGGGCGTCGGCCTCGGGCCTCGGCTCAGTCGACCTCGGCTCGTGGCTGGGGCTCGCCGCCGGCGCGGCCCTCATCGTCGCGGCCTGGACCGCCAGCCTCCGCGCCCGGCCGCCGTCGCGCCTACGGCGGGCGCGATGAACGGGTAGGCTCCCCGGCCATGGACCCCGAACGAGCCCGTGAGCTCCTCGCGCGTGAGCGCGATCGCATCGAGCAGGCGCTCGGCCTTCACAGCGGCGGCGCGCTGGAGTCAGACGAGAACGTGGAGCCCGGTGACGTGGACTCCGAGGACCTCTACCAGGACGAGCTGGACGAGGGCCGTCGTGCCGACCTCCAGGCGGATCTGGCCGCGGTCGAGCGTGCCGAGGCCCGCCTGAAGGACGGGACCTACGGGCTGTCGGTGCTCAGCGGGGAGCCGATCCCCGACGGCCGGCTCGAGGCCCGCCCGACGGCCGAGCTGACCGTCGAAGAGCAGCAGCGCCAGTAGCGGCGGGTGCGCCCGTCGGTCAGCCGAGGCCGAGCGCCGATGCCAGCGCGGTCCACTCGGCCCGCGGGACCCCCCTGACCCCGACCGGTTGCAGGCACACGTGATCGGCGCCGGCATCGAGGTGCGCCTGCGCGGTGGCGGCGATCTCTTCGGCGGTCCCGTGGGGGACGATCGTGTCGATCAGGCGGTCCGAGCCACCGCCTGAGATGTCGTCCTCGTTGAAGCCGTGGCGCATCAGGTTGCCCGTGTAGTTGCCCAGCCCGAGGTACATCTCGGCGTACCCGCGCGCGGTGGCGCGTGCCGACTCCGGATCGGTGTCCAGCACGCAGGCGAGCTCGGCCGCGATGAGCGCGTCGTCGCCGAGCCGGGCGCGGGCCGCGCGCGTGTGCTCGGGCGGCACGAAGTACGTGAGGGTGCCCCGCGAGCGCTCGCGGCACAGGTCGAGCATCTTGGGGCCGAGGGCGGCGAGCGCGCGGCTATCGGGCGGGATCGGTCTGGGCGCGGCGTCGATCCCGTCCAGGAAGGCGCGCGTCGAGGCCAACGGCCGCGTGTAGTCGCTGGTGGCCTCCGGGTGCCCGATCCCGATCCCCACCAGGAGGCGATCGCCGAACTGCGGGCTGAGCTCCGCGTACTCGCGCGCGAGCTCCGAAGGGTCGTAGGCCCAGACGTTGACGATCCCGGTGGCCACGGCCAGCGAGCGATCGGCCTCCAGCAGCGGGCGCACGCTGGACAGGCGCGGCGATCCGCCCAGCCAGAACGTCCCGAAGCCGAGCCCGGCCACGAGCGACGCCGCCTCGGCGGCATTCTCCTCGCCGATCGCGCGGTACGCGGTCCACACGCCGAAGGTGCCCAGATCCATCCTGACAGCCTTGCACACGCCCACGTATGATCACGCCGTGGACTTCTGGCGCCTTGACGCCGAGCAGGTGCAGACGCGCGCGCCGCGGATCCTGCACTCAGACGACGAGGCCAACCGGGTGATCCTGCTCGCGCTGCCGGCGGGCGAGGGACTCTCGGAGCATCAGGTCCACGAGCATGCCCTCGTTCTGGTCCTCGACGGCGAGGTGGCAATTCGCGCGGGCGCTGAGGAGCAGCGGCTCGGCGCTCAGGGACTCGTCCACTTCAAGCCGGCCGAGCGTCACGAGGTGGAGGCCATCACCGACTCACGCCTGCTGCTCTTCCTCGCCCCCTGGCCCGGCCCCGGTCACCCCAGCCGGACTGACTAGAGAGCGGGCTGATTCCGCGGTCGCCGTGGATTCAACCCCTCTGCGGACCCCTCGACGCGCCGCATCCTCACCGCCAGCTCATCGAGCGCCTCCAGCGTGGGCGCGACCAGCGGGTGGCGGCGACCGGGCGGCAGGAGCGCGTACACGTCGCGCGCGACGGTCATCCCGGCGATGGGCCGCAGCGCCAGGTCCTTGAACGGGTCGGCGAGGAGCTCGGCGACGAGCGTCACCGCCAGCCCGCGGATGACCAGGCCGCGGATCGCGAGCTGGTCGTGGGTGATCGAGACCAGCCGGGGCTCGAAGCCCGCGGCTCGGCAGGCCCGCACGATGACGCCGTCGGTGAGGGCGGCGGTCCAGTCGTCGTCGCGCAGTTCGGCGAGGTCGACCTCGTGCTGGGCCGCCCGGGGGTGGTCGGGGGCCATGGCGACCATGAACTCTTCGTGCAGGAGGTGGTGGCGCTTGACGCCGGGAGGCTCGGCGCGCGGCCAGGTCGTGTCCTGGTAGGCGATGGCCAGATCGAGCTCGCCGGAGGCCAGGCGGCCGGCCAGCTCCTCGCTCGTTCCCTCGTCGACGGTCACTCGCGTGTCGGGATGCTCCTCGCGCACCCGCGCGATCGCGGCCGGCACCAGCTCGGCCAGGGCGCTGGGCAGAGCGCCGATCCGCAACCGGGTGCGCTGACGCTCGGCCGCGCCGGACAGCTGCGTCTCGGCCAGGCCGAAGCGGTCGGCGATCGCATCGGCGTGCTCGAGCAGGATCTCGCCCTCGGGGGTGAGGCGCAGGCCCCCCGGACGGCGCTCGAGCAGTTGCACGCCCACCTCTCGCTCCAGCGCCGCCACCTGGTTGGACACCGATGGCTGCGACAAGGCGAGCCGGCGCGCCGCGCGTGAGAACGAGCGCTCGTGAGCCACGGCGCGGAACGTGAGCACCCGGCGTGGATCCATAGCCTCAGACTATCGAACTGCCCAAATCATCATTTGAAGTTATGGCATGCCCCGGTCAGACTGGGATACCCGCTTCCAACCGCACCAGGAGGATCGACACCGTGAGCACCGTCTCCACCGTTCCCACCCTCACTCTCAACGACGGCAACGAGATCCCGCAGCTCGGCTTCGGGGTCTTCCAGATCCCGCCCCCGGACACCGCCGAGGCCGTGCGCACGGCCCTCGACGTCGGCTACCGCCACATCGACACCGCCGAGATGTACCGCAACGAGGCCGGCGTCGGCGAGGCGATCCGCGGCTCGGGTCTGAGCCGCGACGAGCTGTTCATCACCAGCAAGCTGTCCAACGCCTGCCACCACCCCGATGACGCACGCAAGGCCTTCGAGCACACCCTCACCGCGCTGGGCTCGGAGTACGTGGACCTGTTCCTCGTCCACTGGCCGCTGCCCACGCTCTATGACGGCGACTACGTCTCGACGTGGAAGGTCATGGAGGAGTTCAAGGCACAGGGCCGGGCGCGCTCGATCGGCGTCTCCAACTTCCAGGTCGCCCACCTCCAGCGACTGGCGGCCGAGACCGACGTCACCCCCGCCGTCAACCAGATCGAGCTCCACCCGTATCTGCTCAACGACGAGGTCCGTCGCTACGGGGAGGACCACGGCATCGCCACCGAGGCCTGGTCCCCGATTGCTCAGGGCGGCGTGCTCGACGACCCCGTGATCACCGAGATCGCCGGCCGGCTGGAGCGCACCGCGGCTCAGGTGGTCCTCCGCTGGCACCTGCAGCGCGGCAGCATCGTGTTCCCCAAGTCCACGACCCCGTCGCGGATCGAGGAGAACTACGACCTGTTCGACTTCGCGCTCACGGACGCCGACGTCGACGCGATCACGGGCCTCGACAAGGGCGAGGACGGGCGCACGGGCCCCAACCCCGACACGTTCGCCTACATCCCCGACTAGTGTCCTGAGACATCACGCGGTAGCCTCGGTCCATGCTCGCTCGCAGGCACGCCAAGGCCGAGGTGACGGGCTTTCGCGCCGTCGGTGCTCACGTGACCGGGGCCCGGCTCATGGGCCCGACGAGCATGGGCCCGCTGGCGATCGCCGTGACGGCGGTCGGCGCGGTCGCCATCGGCCGGATCGCGATCGGCCGCGCCGTGATCCGCACGCTCCGGGCGGGCGAGGTGGAGATCGGGACGCTCAAGGTCGGCCAGCTCGAGGTCGCCGGCCGGCGGTGGCCTGAGCCGCCGGCCCCGCCGCTTTAGGCTCGCGCGCCGCCCGCGCCGGGGGCGTCGTCCGCCTCACAGGTGGACCCGCCGCGCTCCCGCTCGGCGCTGCGCTCGTGGCGCGGCAGGCCGTCGTCGGGCACCGTGTCGTAGTCGGCCGCCTGCGACACGAACCAATGCGCGGCGACGCGCAGCCCCGTCGGCTGATCCAGCGTGCCCGCCGCGATGCTGATGGTGTCGCGACGGGGCGGGTCCCAGAACAGGCTCGAGCCGCACTCGCCGCAGAAGCCACGCCGCGCCTCGGCATCGCTGTGCGGGCTGCGCACCCAGCGCAGCCCGCGCGCCTCGGTCAAGACGAGGTCCTCGCGCCGCGCCGCCGTGCACGCCGAGACATGCCCGTGCCATCGCCGGCACTCCTCGCAGTGGCAGATGAGGACGTCGCGCAGCGGTCCGCGAACCTCGTAGGCCACCGCGCCGCACAGACAGCGACCTGTGGCCACGTCAGGACCGGGTCCGATGGTCACGTGACTGACCATAAAGCGGTCTCTACTCGGACGTTCGTCCAGGGCAGAAGCCCCCGCCGAAGCGCGGCGTTGATCAAATGTTTCCTCCAGGTAAACGGACTCACATGCTCAACCGGATCTCATTCTTCGCTGCCGCGCTGCTCTGTGCCGCCCTCATGGCCTCCCCTGCGCTTGCCACCACCGCCCCCGTGGGGGTGTGGACGCTCGACGAGGGCAGCGGCACCCACGTGACCGACGGCTCGGGCAACGGCAACAACGGCGTCCTGTCCGGCGGGGTCTCGTGGGTTCCGGGCATCTCGGGTAGCGCGCTCAGCTTCGACGGCTCGACCGGCGAGGTCAAGGTCGCCGACAACACTGTCCTGGAGCCGGCCTCAGCGGTGACGGTGAGCGCATGGATCAAGCATGCGGGCAGCCCCGGCAGCTTCTCCTATGTCGTCGCCAAGGGCGCCAATGGCTGCGTCGCGGCCTCGTATGGCCTGTACTCAGGACCTGACGGGGGCCTCGAGTTCTACGTGTCCCAGGGCCACGGCTCCGTCTACGCGCGCTCGCCGGACGCCGGCCAGCACGTGTGGGACGGCCAGTGGCATCTCGCCGTCGGCACCTATGACGGAAGCACTGTCCGCCTCTACATCGACGGGGTCGAGGTCGGCAGCGGGACGCCATGGGCCGGCTCGCTGGAATACGTACTACCGAGCTCCAACGACTTCTACATCGGCAACTACCCCGGGTGCGCCGACCATGAGTTCCTGGGCGCGATCGACGACGTGATGGTCTGGAACCGGACGCTCGGGACCACGGACATCGCCGCGCTCCTTCCGCCCACCGGCAACCCGCCGAGCCAGCCCACGTCGCCGTCGGGCGGCGGCGGACCCCAGGGCAGCGGTGGCACTCACACCACCGGCGGAACCGGGACCGGAACCGGATCCGGATCCACATCCGGGACCTCGAATAAGTCCAAGGACCCGGTGCCCTCGATCTCCGGCGTGAAGCTGTCGGACCCGACCGTCACCATCGACACGCACGGCCACCTGATCCCCGGTGGCGCGTCTGGGCCGTCGCTCACCTACACCGAATCGGTGGCCGCCAAGCTGACGGTGACGCTGCTGCGCTCCGAGAACGGCATCCGGCGCGGCAAGCGCTGCGTCGCAGTCTCCGGCCACGGGCGCGCGCGCAGGTGCACGCACTTCGTCGTGATCTCGACCGTGATGCACACAGACCGGGCGGGAAGCCTCACCGTTCGCCTCAACCAGTTGCTCAAGCGCCATCTGCGCCCGGGCACCTACCGACTCGACGTGACCCCGCGGGCGGGCGGCAAGGTCGGCAAGACGGTGAGCGTGCGGTTCGTCGTGCGCCAAGCGCACGCCCACCGCTGAGCGCACCGGCAGCGGGCCGTCATGGCGCCGGGGGCCGGCGATACCACCTCGGCGAGGTGGTCGGCGGAGGCTTCAGGCGCGCCTTGACGACGATGAGCGACGGCGCCGGCGTGGTCACGCTGTGGCCCAGGGTGGCCTCGAAGTCGGCGCCGAACCCCTCGACGGTGCTCGCCCCGATCCCGAACGAGCGCGCGAGCGCGGCGAAGTCCGGACCGACGAGGTCGACGCCGAACGGCTCGTCGCCGGCTAGCTCCTGGTCGAAGCGCAACATCCCGTAGCCGCCGTCGTCGACGAGGACCACCGTGAGCGGGAGCTCGGCCTCAGCGACGGTCGCCAGCTCGCCGCAGGCGAAGAGGAAGCCGCCGTCGCCACATACGCACACCGCCGGCCCGGCATCGGCGAGAGCGGCACCCAGCGACGCGGGGAAGGCGAATCCCAGCGTCCCCCACCCCATCGGATAGGCGAACGCGCGGGGCCGGGGTACCCGGCGATAGCCGGCAAGCCAATAGCCGGGGATGCACATGTCGGCGACCACCACCGCCTCGGGCGGGAGCGCTCGATCCATCGCCGCCAGAAAGCCGGCGGCGTCGGCGTCATCGGCCAGCACCGCCGCCGCCACGCCGGCCCGCACCTGCTCGAGGCGAGCCAGCACGACCTCGGCGTGGTCACGCGCGGCGACCGCGGCGACGAGCTGCTGCGTGACCTCGCGCGCATCGCCGACGAGCGTCACGTCGGCGGCGTAGTTCTTGGACGCGTCAGCGGAGTCGACGTTGACGCAGACGAGCCGCGTCGGCTGGGGCATGAGCCAGTTCTGGGTCATGACGCCGTCGAAGTCGGTGCCGATCCCGATCACGAGGTCCGACTCATCCCACAGGGCACCGACTTCCGGGGCGTGCACGGGGCCCGCCGCGAGCCATGGGTCATCGGGCGACACCAGGCCCCGGCTCATATAGGTGGTGATGACGGGTGCGCACAGCTTGTGCGCCAGGGCGCGGACCGCGTCCCCGGCATCGGCCCGCAGCGCGCCGCCGCCGGCCCAGATGAGCGGGCGTCGGGCCGCAGCGATGAGGCGCACCGCCTCGTCCAGGCCGTCGCCGTCAAACGGGCGCGGGCGCGGGACGCGGGGTAGCTGCGCGGGGAGCTCCGGCGCGGGGCGGCGCAGCAGGTCGGTGGGGACGCCGAGGTACACGGGCCCGCTGGGCGCTGCGAGCGCCGTGTGAGCACTCGTCACGACCGCGTCCCCGACCTGGGCGGCGGTCTCGACGAGCGTCGCCGCCTTGGTCACCGGCGCGAACATCGCGGTCTGATCACGGGTCTCGTGCAGGCTGCCGCGATAGGTGTCGGGGCGCCGGATGGCGGCGGGGATGTCGGTGGCGATGACCAGCACGGGCGAGCCGGAGGCCATCGCCTCGCCGGTGGCCCCCAGGGTGTTGGCCGCCCCAGGGCCGGTGGTCACGACGGCCACGCCGAGGCGACCCGTGGCGCGGGCGTACCCGTCGGCGGCGTACACGGCCGCCTGCTCGTGGCGGACCCCGACGAGCCGAATCGAGGACTCCGACAGCGCCTTCCAGATCGCGAGGTTGTGGACGCCGGGGAGTCCGAAGGCGACCGACACGCCGAGGCGCTCGAGCGCCTCGACGACGCGGACCGCAGCGGTCGCCGCCCCGGCGTCCTGCGCAGCGCGCGCAGTCCCGGAGGCGGGCGCGGTCCCGGAGGTTGGGGCGGTCCCAGAGGCGGGCGCGGTCCCGGAGGCCGGGGCCGTCTCGATGCGGGGGTCGGCGCTAGACAATGTTGTACTCGGGACGCAGCATGGCATCGCTGAAGCGGTTGACGCTCAGCGGTCCGACGTCGACGAACGGCGGGCGCCCGAGGACGAGGTCGCGCAGGATCTCCCCCACGGCCGGGCCCTGGAGGAACCCGTGGCCAGAGAAGCCGGTGGCGTAGAGGAAGCGGCTGACGCGCTCGGACTCGCCGATGATCGCGTTGTGGTCGGGCGTCACCTCGTACAGCCCGGCCCAACCGCCCTTGATGCCGGCTTCGGCGATCCGGGGCGCCCGGCGAGAGGCGATGTCGAGCAGATCCGGGACCCAGTCGTCGGTCGTCTCCAGCGAGAAACCCGGCTGCTCCCGGGAGTGGGACATCCCCATGAGCAGCCCCGGCCCCTCGCGATGGAAGTAGAAGCTCGACGCGAAGTCGATGGTGAAGGGCAGATCCGGCGCCAGATCGTCCATCGGCTCGGTGAAGAGGATCTGCCGGCGCAGAGGGGTCACGGGCAGGGCCTCCCCCACCATCTCACCGCACGCGCGCGACCACGCGCCGGCGGCACAGATGACCACCTGTGTGGCGATCGTCCCATGGCAGGTCCGGACGGCGGTGATCTGCTCACCGTCGGTGTCGATGCCGGTGACCTCGCACCCGACCCGCAGGTGGGCCCCGAGAGCCCGCGCGGCGAAGGCATAGCCCTGCACCACGGCCTCCGGGGTGACATGGCCGTCCTGGGGCGAGAAGGACCCGGCCAGGATGTCCTCCCCGGCCAGCAGCGGGCACAGCGCCCGCGCGTCGTCTGAGCTGAGCATCCGTGACGGCACGCCGAGCCGGTTCTGGAGCGCGACGCTTGCCTCGAACTCGGAGACGTCGGCCTCGCGACTGAGCACGAACAGGTAGCCGCTGCGCTTGAAGTCGATCTCCCAGCCCGGCCGGGTGCCGAAGCGCCTGAATGCCTCCAGGCTGCGCTGCGCGATCTGGATGTTGAGGGCGTCGGAGAACTGCGCGCGCACCCCGCCCGCCGCACGCGAGGTGGAGCCGCTGCCGAGCTCGGCGCGCTCGATGAGCACCACGTCGACGCCCGCCTCGGCGAGATGAAAGGCGGCGCTGGTCCCGATCACCCCACCGCCGACGATCACCACTGATGCGGACTCGGGCAGCGGCGGAACCTCTCTCGGCATATCCCTGTCATATCACCCCGCACGCCGCCCGTATCCGTCACCTCGCGAGGTAAGGCCCCACCCCCGTCCAGCTAAGGGGGCAGGGCCTCAAACCGGCTGCATTTGCCCGATGTACAGGGGGGCTCTTAGGCGCACCATGACGTCACGCCACATCTTCGAAGGAGCCCTGATGAACGCCCCCCTCACCGCAGTAATCGCCCAGGAGCACGTGTCCGACCTGACTCGGGCCGCGGCTCACTACAACGACGTCCCCAGCCGGCCGCTCTGGCGCTCGGGGCCGACCGTGGAGCTGCGGCCGGCGCGCGCCGACGACGACGCCGCCGTCCGCGAGCTGGCCGAGCTCGACGACGCTCGCCCGCTCGAGGGCCCAGTCCTGCTGGCCGTGATCGGCGGCCGGCCCGTGGCGGCGATCGCCCTCGACGACGAGCGCGTCGTGGCCAACCCGTTCGTTCCCACCGCCCACGCCGTGACGCTCCTGCGGATGCGCGCGCGCCATCTCTCGCACGTGTCGCCGCGTCGCCGCCGCCGGATCCGCCTGCCGCGGCTGCGGCTGGCGTAGGCCAAGGCGCCACGACCAACGGTGCCGACGGTGGGGTCGTCAACAATGGTGGGCGTGGATCTCGACGACCTGTACGGGCTGCCGCTTGACCGCTTCATCCCCGAGCGCGCGTCGCTCGTGCGGGAGCTGCGGTCAGGCGGCGAGCGCGAGCAGGCGGCGGCGGTCGCCGCCCTGCGCAAGCCTTCGGTGGCGGCGTGGGCGGTCAACCAGCTGACGCGCACGCGGCGGCGCGAGGTCGACGCGCTGTTCGCCGCCGGCGACGCCCTGCGCGACGTCCAGGCCGGCGTGCTGGGCGGCAGTGCCGACGCGCGCGAGCTGCGATCGGCCGCCGAGCAGGAGCGCGCCGCGGTGGACGCCCTGGTCCAGATCGCGCGAGGGCTGCTCAGCTCCGGCGGACACGAGCTCAGCGCCGCCACCGTCGAGCGGGTGTCCGAGACGCTGCACGCGGCGGCCCTCGACGACGACGCCCGGGGACAGGTCGGCGAGGGGCGGCTCGTGCGCGAGCTGCGCCATGTCGGCCTCGGCGCCGGGCTGGGCGCCGCGGTCGCGACCCCGCCGGCCCGGCCGGCCCGGCCCGCCGCGGACCGTCCCGCGAAGCCCGCCCGCGCCGGCGGCGGCGGCGCGCCCAAGGCCGGCGCGCGCGCCGAGACGGAACGCCAGGCGGTCAAGCAGCGCAAGGCCGAGGCCGCGCAGCGGCGCGAGCGCGAGGAGGCCCGTAAGCGGGCGCGCGCGGTCGAGCGCGACGCCGCCCGGGAGGTCGACCGGGCCGGGCGCGCGCTGCGCAGCGCGCAGGAGCGCGAGACGCGCGCCGCCGAGGCGCTGCGCCAGGCGCAGGCCGCGGTGCAGGACGCCGAGGCCGGCGTCGAGGCCGCCGCTGCCGCCCACCGCCAGGCCAAGCAGCGGCTGGATGGCGTGTGAGCAACTGACCGCGAACCGTCGCGGACGACCATCCGTACCAGCACCAGAGCCGGTTATCTCACCAGGTCCCCCACGTCACGCCACACTATTTTCACGACTATTGGAACGTTCCAGATGCACGGGAAGAAATTGCACTCCGTCAACGTCTCACCCCTCATGGACCGGGATCCTCAGACGTCTGACGTCTTGGCCGTGGCTACGCCCGCGACCGACCTGGCGCCCTGCGCGCAGGCGGGGATCGAGCTGCTCCCCGATGGGACGCTCATCCGTATCGAGCCGCTGCGGCGAGGCGATCGCAGCACGGTGACCGGGCTCTTCGCGCGCCTGGGCCCCGAGTCGCGCCTACGCCGCTTCCTCTCCCCCAAGTCGTCGCTGAGCGATCGCGAGGTCACCTTCCTCGCCGATGTGGGGCGCCTCGAGCGCGCGGCGATGAGGGCGGTCGACGTCCGCGACGGCTCGGTCCTGGGCATTGCCCGCTACGCCGAGCATCAGGGGCATCCGGGAGTCGCCGACACCGCCGTCGCGGTCGCCGACGAGGTCCAGCGGCAGGGCATCGGCACCGCGCTGATGCTCCGGCTGATCGCATGCGCCCGCGCCAACGGTTTTCATCAGCTCACCGCGACGACGCTGTGGGAGAACCGGCCGGCCCGGGCGCTGATGCGGACCACCGGATTTCAGGCACGCGGGAGCTCCGGGGCCGAGATCGAGCTCGCCCTCGAGCTCGCTCCGGTGATCGGGCGCGCCGACGGACCGGTGGGGAGCTGAGCGCATGCTCGCAGTCGAGGCACTCGGGATCGAGGTGATCGCCGGATCCGTGGCCGGTGCGCTCATCGCGCGTGCCCATCGCATGAGCCTGGCCCAACGCCGTCACCGGATGGCTCGCCACCCATCGCCAACCTTCGTGTTCGCAGACCTCGTGGGCTACACGTCGCTGACCGAGCAGGAGGGTGACCAGGCCGGGGCCGACGTGGCCCGAGAGTTCCGGAGGGCCATGTTGCTGCTCAGCCGCGAGCATGGTGCCTGGCACGTCAAGTCGATGGGCGACGGCGCCATGATCTGGGTCCCCGACGCCGGGTCGGCGGTGAGGCTCGCGGAGCGCACGCTCATCGAGGTCGGCACGCGCACGGACCTCCTCCCCGTTCGCGTCGGCGCCCACAGCGGCCCCGCCGTGATGCGCGACGGCGACTGGTACGGGAGCGCTGTCAACGTCGCCGCGCGCCTGGCGGACCTCGCCGAGCCCAACGAGGCGGTGGTCAGCGACGCCACCCAGGCGATCGCCGACGATGACGCCCGGAGCGTCCTGTGCTGCCGCGGCGAAGTGGGGCTGCGGGGCGTCGCCCAGCCGATCGTGGTGTGGCGCATGGGCGAACGGGCGACCGCGCGACCGGGGCACGCGTCAGGGGATGGCGGGCTCAGCCGGGCTACCCTCGGCGCAGAACGCGACTATCGTCCGGGCGCCGTCGCGTGAGCCGATCGGCGTCGAGGTGCTCGAGCAGCGCGTGGGCGAACCTGCGCGAGGTATGGAGTTCATCGCGCAGGCGAGCGAGCGTGATCGCGCCCTCGGCGCGGATGATGTCGCTGACACGTTCGCGCACCTCGCCGATCGCGTCGACGTGGGCGTACATGTCGCGCCCGACCCGCACCGCGAGCCCGGCAGCGCGCAATGTCTCGAGGTGTCGCGCGTCATCGCCCAGCTGAGCGCGGCTCGGGGGCTCGTGGCCGGCGGCGCGAAGGCGCTCGGCCAGCGCCGCGGCGTCGGCGTCAAGCGCCGGCGGTGGCGCGGGTCGCGCAGCGGCCGCCGCGGCCTCGGTCGCGGTCTGAGCCTCATCCGCGCACGGCTCAGGGCTCTCGCCCCGCTCGATGCGACCCAGCCGCTCGATGACGTCAGCCCGGGAACCGTGGCGCCTCGCTCCTGAGTCGAGCACGATGCCGCCGCCGAGCGTGTCGGGAGGGGCGATCCGGCGGATGACGACCCGGTCCCCGTCGGCGACGAGCAGGGGCCGCTCGAGCCGGAGCTGCCAGTGGCGGCCGGTCAGCGCGATGAGCCGTCCCGCGACGTCGCGGGTGCCGTGGTGGACCTGGACGCGCCGGGCGGGTGGGCCGGCGGTCTGCCCCAGTGCGAGCGCGAGTGCGGCGTCAAGCACGCGGGCCGCGTGCACCGGGGAGTCGGGACTCACGAGCGCATCGCCACGTGAGACCGAGGTAACAGCCACGCCGGCGAGGTTGACGGCGACCCGTTGTCCGGCGACGGCCCGCTCGACGGCCTCGCCGTGGACCTGCACGCCGCGCACCCTGGCCTCACGGCCCGCCGGCAACAGGCAGACGATGTCCCCGCGGCTGATCGTGCCGCTCCACAGCGTGCCGGTGAGCACCGTGCCTGCGCCGTGGATGGTGAGCACGCGATCGGCGTGCAGCACGACCGGTGCGGCCGTCGACGCCCTGGGGCGCACCCGCGCGGCCGCGCGCGCGAGCGCGCCCACGACGTCCGTGACGCCCTGGCCCGTCCGGGCCGAGCAGGTCACCACCTCGGCGCCGGGAAGGAGCCGGGCGGCGGCCGCGACGGCCGCAGCCGGATCGCGCGCATCGCTCTTGGTGATCGCCACCACCCCGTCCCGAACGCCGAGGGCAGCCAGCACGGCCGCGTGCTCGCGCGTCTGCGGCATCACCCCGTCGTCGGCGGCGACCACCATCAGGTAGAGGTCGATCCCGGTCGCACCAGCGACCATGGTGCGGACGAAACGCTCGTGACCGGGGACATCGACGACTGATAGGCGCCGCCCGTCCGGGAGCGCGAACGGGGCGTAGCCAAGCTCGATCGTCATCCCGCGGGCGCGCTCGGAGGGCAGGCGGTCGGTGTCGACGCCGGTGAGCGCCCTGACCAGCGACGTCTTGCCGTGGTCGATGTGCCCGGCTGTGCCGAGCGTGAGGGGGGCAGCGGTGCCGCTCACGCCCGGGCGGCCACCACCATCCGGGCCGCCCATCGGGCCTCCTCGTCGGTGAGCGTCCGCGGATCCAGCAGCAGCTCGCCCGCGTGGACACGTCCCACCAATGCCGGGTCGCCCGCGCGCAACGCGGTGGCGAGAGCGTCGGCGCCGGCCGGTCCCGGGTCGAGCGCGACGACGGGGCCCGACAGCTCCAGCAGCGGCAGGGCACCCCCGCCCACCCGTGCGGTGGCCTCGATGACCCCGCCGCCGGTCGCCTCGGCCAGCCTCCGGGCGCGGG
This sequence comes from uncultured Actinomycetota bacterium, assembly GCA_963850325.1. Classification (GTDB taxonomy): domain Bacteria; phylum Actinomycetota; class Thermoleophilia; order Solirubrobacterales; family Solirubrobacteraceae; genus Palsa-465. The sequence goes on along the minus strand of CAWKLB010000008.1, from coordinate 60,202 downwards.
CCGCCAGCTCGTCGTCGCCGGCCTCGAGCATGGCGAGCACGGGAAGGGCGCGCCGGGCCGCCGCCGGGTCACGATACAGCCCCAGCGTCGCCTCCAGCGCGGCCAGCGAGAGCTTGTCGATCCGCACTGCGCGCGCAAGCGGGTGGGCGCGGCACGCGTCGATCGCGTCGCGCCTGCCGACGAGCACTCCGGCCTGGGGGCCGCCCAGGAGCTTGTCGCCGCTGAACACCACCGCAGCCGCCCCGGCGGCGACCGACCGGCGGACCGGGGGCTCGCCGGCCAGCAGAGCGACATCCTCCACGAGCACTCCGGAGCCGACGTCGTCGATCACACGCGGGCCGAGCCCGCACAGCGCCTCGATCGACACCTCCTCGACGAATCCCAGCATGCGGAAGTTCGACGGGTGGGCGCGCAGGATGGCGCCGGTGCGCTCGCCGATCGCCTGCTCGTAATCCGAGACGCGGGTGCGGTTCGTCGTCCCCACCTCCACCAGCGTCGTGCCGGCCTGGGCCAGCAGCTCTGGGATGCGAAACCCGCCCCCGATCTCGATCAGCTGCCCGCGTGAGACGATCGTCTCACGTCCCGCGCCGAGTGCCGCCGCCGCCAGCAGCACCGCGGCGGCGCAGTTGTTCACTGCGATCCCGGCTTCCGCTCCCGTCAGTTCGGTCAGCAGGCCCTCGACGTGGCCGTGGCGGGAGCCGCGCCGTCCGGTGGCCAGGTCCAGCTCCAGGTTGCACGAGCCGGCAGCCGCCCGAGCAACCGCTGCCTGCGCCTGGGTCGCGAGAGGAGCGCGCCCCAGATTGGTGTGGACGATGACGCCCGTGGCGTTCAGCACCCGACGCAGCCGCGGGGTCAACCGCGCGCGAGCGCGCTCGACGAGGGCGGCGGGGTCGAGGTCGTCGGTGGCGCCGGAGAGCAGCTCGGCCCGTCGGGCCTCGAGCTCGGCGCGCGCCACCGCGATGGCCAGCCTGTCCACCGAGGGCAGCGCGCGCACCCGCGCCAGGATCGCCTCGTCGCTCATACGGAGCGGCGAAGGAGTCGAACCTTCCAGCGCGGACGGCCGCGCTCCCCCCGGTTTTGAAGACCGGGTGGGCCACCGGGCCCCGGCCGCTCCACGTACTCGTTCACTGCACGAGGATTGTGCCGGGCTGGCCCGCCACCACCCGTCCCACGACCGGGCCGGGCAACTGGGCGGCGCGGTCTTTGGCGACCGCGACCAGCAGCCCGCCTGAGGTGGTGGCGTCGCACAACAGGCGCACCCGCCTCGCCGGGACGCGGTCGGCGAAAGTGGTGAACGTGTCGGCGTGCTCGCGGTTGCGCCGGCTGCCGCCCGACACCGCCTCCTCCTCAGGGTCGTCGAGGAGCTCCAGTGCGCCGTCGATCGCCGGCACGCGACCGGCGTCGATCACGGCGGCCACTCCGCTGGCCCGGCAGACGTTGTGCAGGTGCCCTAGGAGCCCGAAGCCGGTCACGTCCGTGACGGCGTGTGCACCGGCGTCGCGGGCGGCGCTCGCCGCGGGCGCGTTGAGCGCGGCCATGACCTCGACCGCGCGGTCCAGCAGCTCCTCATCGCGTGTGACGCCACGCTTGCGCGCCGTCACGATCGCGCCGACGCCCAGCGGCTTGGTCAAGACCAGGACGTCGCCCGCGGCGGCGCCGGAGTTGGTCAACACCTCGTCGGGATGCACGACCCCGGTCACCGCCAGCCCGTACTTCGGTTCCGGATCGTCGATCGAGTGGCCACCAGCCACGGTGGCGCCCGCGGCGCTCACCACATCGCCTCCGCCCCGGAGGATCGCGCCCAGCAGGTCCGCGCCGAGTCGCTCGAGCGGGAAAGCGACGACATTCAGCGCGATGAGCGGCGTTGCCCCCATGGCGTACACGTCCGATAGCGCGTTGGCGGCGGCGATCCGGCCGAAGTCATAGGGATCGTCGACGATCGGAGTGAAGAAATCGATGGTCTGCACCAGCGCGAGCTCGTCGCTGAGACGAAACACCGCCGCGTCGTCAGCCGTCGCGGAGCCGACCAGCAACCGCTCGTCGGCCGCCACGTCCAGCTGGCGCACGATCGGCAGCAGGGCGGCGGCAGGCAGCTTGCACCCACAGCCTGCGCCGTGGCTCAGCGAGGTCAGCGCGTCGGTCGCCGTCGGCACGACCGCCAGCCTATCTCCTCCCTCCAGCCGTGGTGCCGCCACGGCGCCGGCGCACGGCTCGCCAGGGCTTGATTTTGCACGCGGCGCCCGCCAACATCTTCCGTCCTTGGACGAGGGCATTACTTGGGCAGGCCGCCGGACGTGGTTCCGTGAGTTGGGCGTCCGCCGTGGCGATGGTCTCACGTTCGGCCTCCTGATCCTCGCCTACTACGCGGCCGCTCACCTCGGGTACGCATTCGAGTTCGCCGGCCCGGTCGCGGCGATCGTGTGGCTCCCGGTCGGAGTCGGCATCGCCGGGCTCTATCTGTTCGGCCTGCGATTCCTGCCGGCCGTGGTCATCGGCGATCTGCTGGTCAACAACTATTCGGCTCTGCCGGTCGCCGCCGCCATCGGACAGACGTTCGGAAACGCCCTCGAGGTCGTCATTGCCGCCGCGCTGCTGCGTCGCCTGGCGTGGCGAGGCGGACCCCTCGTGAGCGTCGCGGGTGTCGGCGGCCTGTTCGCGGCGCTGCTGGCCGGGACACTCGTGAGCGCGACCATCGGGTCCCTGTCTCTGTTGCTGGGAGGCGTCATCACGAGCGGCTCGCTCGGTCACGTCTGGCGCACCTGGTGGCTCGGCGACTTCTGCGGCGCGATCGTCGTGGTGCCGTTGGCGCTCGCCTCCGTTCCCGGGACTCCGCTCGCCTCGCTGCGGGGCCGGGTCGCCGAGGGCGCCCTGGTGCTCGCCACACTGGTCGTACTCAGCCTCATTGCCACGATGGGCGGGCCGCCCTTGAGCTATCTCGCGTTTCCGGCACTCATCTGGGCGGCGCTTCGCTTCGGTCCACGCGGCGCAGCCGTGACGCTGGCGATCAGCGCTGCCTTCACCATCTGGGACACGACGCATTCGCGCGGACCGTTCGCCGTGTCGTCAATCACCCACGGTCTGTTCGAGGCCCAGATCTACCTTGCCATCGCGGCCCTGACGGCCCTCGCGGTGGCCGGCCTCGCCTGCGAGCGCGAGCAGCTCGCCAGAAGCGTACGCGCGTCGAGACGCCGGATCGTCGGAGCCGCGGACGCGGAACGGCGGCGGCTCGAGCGCGACCTGCACGACGGCGCTCAGGGGCATCTCGTCGCGCTGGCCGTCCGGCTCGCGCTGGCGGCGGATGAGGCGCGCGGCGCACCGGAAACCGCCGCGGCGTCGTTCCAGGCCATCCGTGCGGACCTGCAGGTGGCGATCGAACAGCTTCGCGAGATCGTTCATGGGATTCATCCACCCGCGTTGTGGGAATTCGGGCTGGCTTTCGCGGTGGAGCCGCTGGCGCGCCTGCCGGGCACTCCCGTCGAGTTGATCGACCTTCCTCGGGCGCGGCTGGACGAGCCCGCCGAGATCGCCGCCTACTACCTCATTCTCGAGGCGGTGACCAACGCGCAGCGGCACGCCCAGGCCTCCCGGGTGCGGGTGACGGGGTCGCTAACCTCGCGGGGTCTGATCCTTCAGATCGAGGATGACGGCGTCGGTGGCGCGGTGGAGCGAGACGGTGGCGGGATCCAGGGGCTGCGCGACAGAATCGAGTCGATGGGCGGAAGCCTGGACGTCGCGAGCCGGACGGGACGGGGCACGCGCATCACGGCTCGGATCCCGGCGAGGCCCGAGAACAGCGCGGGCTCGACCGGCGAGGCGCAATCGCGCCTGTTCAGACGTCAGTCCTGACGCTCGTCCTGGACGGTGGCGAGAAGTCAGTCCTGACGCTCGTCCTGGACGGTGGCGAGAAACATCAACGCGGCTTTCACTCGCCGGCTGATGTCGTCCGGGTTGTCCAGCCCGAGCTTCGTGAAGATCGCGTTGATGTGCTTTTCGACGGCCCGCTTGGTGAGGACCAGCGACGCGGCGATCGCGGCGTTGCTCTTTCCCTGCGCCAGCTCGGCGAGCACATCGCGTTCTCGCGGCGTGAGCTCTGATAACGGCGACCTGGCGTTCATGCCCTGGGACTGGACGAGGACCTCGACAACCTTGGGATCGACCACCGACTCCCCTCTGACGACGGCCCGGATCGCCGCCGCCAGCTCGTCCAGAGCGCTCACTCGCTCCTTGAGCAGGTACGCCCGGCCCGCGCTGCCGGATTCGAGCAGCGCGATGACGTAACGCGCCTCGACGAACTGGCTGAGGACGACGACCCCGATCTCGGGGTGCGTCTGGCGCAGCGTCCGCGCTACCTGAATGCCCTCGTCCCTCCCGGTCGGCGGCATCCGGATGTCAGTGACGACCGCGTCAGGGCGCTCCTGCTCGATGGCAGCCAATAGCGAGTCCAGGTCCCTGTAGAAACCGACCGCCTCGATGTCGGGAAGGCCGGCTACCACGCTCTCGAGCGCCGCGCGCATCAGGAACGTGTCATCCGCAATCGCCACCCGGATCACGCCCGAGCGCCCACTTTCCGGCGCAGCGTGAGCGAAAGGCACTGTCACACCATGAGTCATGCCGGGCGATCCCCCCCTTGGGATGATCCGTCACGACATGTTACCGCGGGGACCTCAGCGGCTCAGGATGAGTCCGTCTCCTCCTCGGAGAGGAAAATCAGCGTCGCCTTCACCCGGCGGCTGACATCTTGCGTCTCGGGGAGGTTGAGCTTGGAGAAGATCGAGTTCACGTGCTTCTCGACCGCGCGCTTGGTGAGCACGAGTGACTCGGCGATGGCGCCGTTGCTCTTTCCGGCAGCGATCTCGGCCAGCAGCTCGCGCTCTCGCGGGGTCAGCTCCGCGAGCTTGGAGTTCGCCGCCCGCGAACGGGCCTCGATCAGGGCATCGACGATGAGGGGGTCGATCACCGACCCGCCGCGCGCGACGGCCTCTATTGCCGCGATGAGCTCGTCCTTGTCGCGGATCCTCTCCTTGAGAAGGTACGCGCGCCTGGCGGTTCCCTGGTCGAGCAGCGTGACGGCATAGGCCGGCTCGGCATATTGGCTGAGGACGACGACGCCGACGTCTGGATGGGTCTCGCGGAGCTCCTTCGCGATGCGAACTCCCTCATGCTCGCCGGACGGCGGCATGCGGATGTCGGTCAGGACGACATCCGGGTTCCAGATCTCGATCGCCTGCTGGAGCTCCTTGCCATTCGAGCAGACGGCGACGAGTTCCACGCTCGGCGCCCTGCTGAGCGTCGCCGTCAGGAACTCACGGATCACGTACGAGTCCTCGGCGACTGCCACGGTGATGCGTCGGGGAGGTTCACCAGCCTGTCCACGTGGCGGTGAGACCGTGCCGGAGGCCACGGTGGTGCTGGGCGGCTCTATGGCGCTCACCACCCCTGCGGTGTCCGCCCTCTTTTGGTCGACGCTGGTGGCCATCCGGCCTCCTCTGCGGTCGCCACGTTAACAACCTGTCAACAAAGCATCCTGTCGGTCGGGCGTCCAATAGGCAAGGGCGCATACTTCCCGAGCCACGGGAGGTACACACCACACTCCGGGAACTGTTGGCGACAACATCGGATCCTCACCCCGATGAGACGATGAGGAACCGACTGGCGCACGCTTCGATGCGTCCAGAATGAGTTCGAACGCCCCGGACCGGCCCGTCGAGATCACCGCGACGCCCGAGCTCGCCATCACCTGGCTGGGACACGCCACGGTGCTGATCGAGATCGACGGGATCCGCCTGCTGACCGATCCGGTCCTGTCTGACCGTATTGGCCCGCTGGTGCGGATCGCGCCGAGCGTGCGCTCAGACGCCGTCGGGGACGTCGACTGTGTGCTGCTCTCGCATCTCCACGCCGATCACACGGACCTTCCCACGCTGCGCAGCGTGGTGCGCTCCGGCCCGATCCTGGCCCCGCACGGCGCACGAGCCTGGCTGCTGGCCAAGGGCCTGCACGACGTCCGCGAGCTGCGTCCCGGTCACGAGATCGCGGTGGGCGGTGTGAAGGTGATAGCCACGGCGGCCACACACGACCCGCGGCGCTGGCCGTTCGGCCCACAGGCCGAGCCGGTGGGGTACATGATCCGGGGGTCGAGATCGGTCTACTTCGCCGGCGACACCGACCTGTTCCTGGCCATGGGCGAGCTGCGCGGCTCGGTGGACGTTGCCCTGTTGCCCGTATGGGGGTGGGGGCCGCGGGTGGGAGCCGGCCATCTCGACCCCGACAGGGCGGCGGCCGCGACGGCGCTGATCGCTCCCCGCCTGACGATCCCGATCCATTGGGGAACGTACGCGCTTGGCCGTCGGCCAAAGCCGACGATGTCCAATCCCGAACGGCCGGCGCGCGAGTTCGCCGAGCTTGCCAGGCGCTACGCGCCTGAGGTCGAGGTCCGGGTGCTGGCCCCCGGTGAGCGCACCACCCTCCCAAGCGGCTGGACCGGGGATGCGGCAGCGTGAACGGTCGCCTCATCCCATCTGGACGATGCGGGGCGCGGTGCCGGAGGCCCATGGTCGCTGCTTGAGCGAAGGCCGAACATGGATCAGAGCATGAACCCGCCGGTGACGACAGGCCCGACGCCGGGGCCTGATGCCCCGGCGTCGGAGGCGGGTGGCGGCGACTCGCGGGAGCAACGTCAGCGAGAGCGCTATGGCATGCTGCTGATCGCGATCCTCGCCGCGTTCGCGCTCCAGGGGATCGCCACCCCGGGGCCGTGGGAGCAGGTGGTCGTGTCCGCGTTGCTCGGGGTGACTCTCCTCCTGGCCCTGTGGGCCGCGGAGTCCAAGCCGCGCGTGATGTGGCCGGCGCTCGCGGTCGCCGTGGTGGTCGTGATCTTCAGCATCCTGGAGGCAGCCAACGGCAAGGTCGATGGCGCCGCACCGCGGCTCGCGAACCTGCTGCTGATCCTGCTCGCGCCGGGAGCGATCATCGTCGGCGTCGTGCGCAGCCTGCGCGCCCGGGGCAGCGTGACGCTCCAGGCGGTGTTCGGCGTGCTCTGTCTCTATCTCCTCGTGGGCATGGCGTTTGCCCTCGTCTACGGAGCAATCGCCACGATCACCGGGTCGTTCTTCACCAACGGGGTCGCCGCCACCGGGGCGCACTGCCTGTATTTCAGCTTCACCACTCTGACGACCGTCGGCTACGGGGACCTCACGGCCAAGACGAACCTGGGCCACACGCTGTCGGTCACCGAGGCACTGATCGGGCAGATCTATCTGGTCACGGTCGTGTCCGTGATCGTCAGCAACCTGCGCCCGCGCCGTCGGGGGAATGCCGGAGCGTGACCGCCGAGAAGCCCCCTCCGTCGGGGTCCCAGGCGAACCCCTGGCTGTCCGAGGCCGAACGGATCGACGAGGCGGTGTACGCCGCGATCGCCGGCACCGACACGCCGCGACTCGACCGGGCGATGCGGCGTCTTTCGCGCACTGCCGACTACTCGCGCCTCTCCATCGCTGCCGGCGCGCTGCTTGCTCTTGGCGCGGGGCCGCGTGGCCGGAGAGCGGCCCTGTCCGGACTGGCCTCGGTGGCGGCCACAGCCACGATCGTCAACGTCGTCGTGAAGCCACTCGGGCGACGCCGCCGACCCGACCGCACCGCGACGGAGGTCCCGGCGGCGCGGCATGTCCGGATGCCGGCGTCGCGCTCGTTCCCCTCCGGGCACACCGCCGCCGCGGTCGCGTTCGCCACGGGCGTGGCGCGGGAGATCCCCGCCGTCGGGGGACCGTTGCACGCCCTCGCGGCGCTCGTCGCCTACTCACGCGTCCACACCGGCGTCCACTACCCCGGCGACGTCCTCGCCGGCGCACTGCTCGGCGCGATGATCGGTGAGGTGACGGCCGGTGCGCTCGCCGAGCGGCGCTGCCCCGGCGCCACGTCGGCTGCGAAACGTCACGTCAGCGCGAGTCGGTGACCCCGCCCGGCGCCGCGCGCGGGGTGGTCCGAACCTCGGGCCTGACGCTACGGAGCCCCAGGCCCAGCACGATCGCGCTGATGCCGTTGACGATCAGCCAGATCCCGGAGAGAACAGCGAGCGTCGCATAGCCGATGTGAGGATCGGCGACGATCGCGATTCCGACGGCGATCTTGAGCACCGCGATCAGGAGCCACAACAGGCCCCACGAGCCCGTCGCGATCGCCCGCGCGAGGCTTACGGCGCCGGTGGCCACCAGCCAGATCCCGATCAGCAGCCCGATCGCCGTGACGGCGTGGGTCGGATGCCGGATGAGGATGATGCCGATGACGATCCCGAGGATCCCGATGACGGCGGCGAGCCCGCGGTTCTCGATCGAGTGGCCGAACGACTCGATCAACTCCACGATGCCGTCGATGAGCAGGAAGATCCCGAACACGACCGCGAGCGTGGCGAGACTGTTGCTGGGCTTGGCGACGAGGATCGCTCCGGCCACCAGGCTGGCGATGCCGACGATGATCAGCAGCCACCAGGCTTGGCTGATCTCGAGCGCATCGCTGGGTTCGTCATTGATCAGGGTCTCCGCCTCCTCGCTCACTCATCGGCGTCAAGGTCGTAGCCGATCGCCGTGGCCAGTCGCGGCGCGGTCGATACCACCCGGGCAAGTCCCACGGCGGGCGCCACGGCGATGAGCACCCCGACGATCTCGGCCTCGGTCGCGCCGGCCTCGATGGCATGCTCGACCGCCCCGCGCAGCGAACTCGTCGCGGCGCCAAGCGCCAGCAGCGCGCCAAGCCGGACGAGCATGTCCACCTTCGGCCGCAGCGATCCGCCACCGGCGGCGTCCTGGCCCCCGGCGAGCACCATCCCGACGGATTCCTCGTCGTTGAGCGCGAGACGGCGCAGCAGGTTCTCGACTTCGTCCACGTGAGGCGAAGCTAAAGCCCAGAACGCCCAGCGCATCCTCCGAACCGGGTGATATGGCCACCCGGGGGGTGGCGTCACCAACCCGTCAATGGGCGTAATCGCGAACCTCGGCTGTGGTGCGGACCCCCTCGAACACAGAGGCGCGCCCCCTTGATCGGGTTGCGTACCTGCGGGAGAACTGTGATGGCCGCTGTACCCGGTCCAGACCGACACGAAACATGGTTCCCCCCGCTGCGACAGCCACAGCCCTGCCACACCGCTCGGCGTCCAACGCCGGTGGTCCCCGCGCGGCCGTCCTCTCCGAGCCCAAGGGGAGAACCGACGGTCCTGGCCAGGACTTCGTCAGTCGCAGCTCGCTGGTTCGGCGGCTGACCAACGCCTCGGGCGCGAAGCTCGCGGTGATCGTGGCGCCTCCCGGATACGGAAAGTCCGGCCTTCTGCGCGAATGGTCCCAGCGCGATCAGCGCCGGTTCCTCTGGTTGGCCCCCGCCGACCTGAAGATGGACGACTCCGGATCGACGGCGACGGCCGATACGTTGGCCGCAGCGATCAGCTCCCTGCAGGCCGAGGCCGGCCAGTTCGTCCTCGCTCTTGACGACGCGCACCTCGTCGCGCCCGAGCTCCTGCGCACGGTGGTGGACCTGGCCATGCAGGAGCTGCCCGATGGCTCGACGGTCGCTCTGGCCTCGCGGACCGAGCCCGCGCTCCCGCTCGGCAGGTGGCGCGCGCAACGGAACCTGGTCGAGGTTCGCGTGGATGATCTGGCGATGACGCCGGCCGAAGCGTCGATCCTGCTGCGTTGGACCGGCCTGGAGCTCGGGTTCACCGCGGTGCAAACGCTCGTCCGGCGGACGGAGGGCTGGCCCGCGGCGCTGTACCTTGCCGCGCTCTCGGTGCGTGACCAGCCGGAGGTTGGCGAAGCCGTGTCCGACCTCCGCGGAGACGATCACCGGCTCGCGGAGTACTTCCACGATGAGCTCCTGTCCGGTCTGTCTCCCAGCCTCATGGAGTTCGCGATCCGGACATCGGTGCTGGACGAGCTGTCCGGCCCGCTGTGCGACGCCGTTCTCGACCGGCAGCGATCGGGGCGCACGCTCACCGAGCTGGAGCGGCGCGGTGTGCTGCTGCGCCCGCTTGACCCGGCTCACGGACGCTACCGCTGGCACGGCCTGTTCAGGGACGCCCTCAGCTTCGAGCTGCGCCAGAGCGAGCCGGATCTGCCGCGAGCGCTGCATCGTCGTGCGAGCGCGTGGTATCAGACGCAGGGAGACACCGACCGAGCCATTGCCCATGCGGTGCGTGCGCAGGACCCCGTCCTCGCCGGGGATCTGCTCTGGGCTGACATCGTCGCCTACGTGAGCCAGGGGCGCAACGACCTGGTGCAGCGCTGGCTCGCCCAGTTCTCCCACGAGGAGCTCGCGGCCCATGCGCCGCTCACCATCTCAGCGGCGTACAGCTTCCTGGCGGCCGGCAACCTGGCGCGCGCACGGCATTGCACGGTGGCGGCGGCCGCGGCGTTGGACCGTCGGCCTGACGATGCGAAGCGGAGCTCGCTCGCAGCCGGCCTGGCGGGCATCGAAGCGATGGTGTCGCCGGCGGGAGTCGCCGGGATGGCGGACGCGGCTGCGAACGCCTGCGAAGGCGAGCCGCGAGACAGCCCGTGGCGCCCGGTTCACCTGTTTCTCCAGGGCACCGGCCTGCACCTGAGCGGCGATCGCGCCGGCGCGGAGCCCCTCCTTGCGGATGCCGCCGATCTCAGCGCCACGACCGCACCGAGCGTGATGTCGATGTGCCTGGCCCAGGGGGCGATGATCGCCATCGAGCAACGGGACTGGGAGGCTGCGGCGGATCTGACAGATCGAGCCGAGGCCGTGATCGAGTTGCACGGCCTCGAGGAGTGCCCCTTGTCGGCGCTGGCCTACGCGGCGTGCGCGGCCGTGCGCGCTCACCACGGGCATGCCGATGAAGCCAAACGCGATCTCCGCCACGGGATCGACCTATTGGCCGCCCTCGGCGACTTCATCCCGTGGTACGGCGCCGAGGCGCGCATCCTGCTCGCCCATGCGTCCCTCTGGCTGGCTGACGTCGTCGGAGCCCGGACGCTGCTGGCCGAGGCATCCCGCCTGGCGCGCCGCGCCCACGGCGCGGTGATCTTCCAGCAGTGGTTCGACGACGCCTGGTCGCATATGGACGCGCTGGCCGAGACCAGCCTGGCCGGGCCCTCTTCTCTGACCATCGCCGAGCTGAGAGTCCTGCGATTCCTCCCGAGCCACCGCTCATTCCGGGAGATCGCCGCTCAGCTCGGGGTGTCGGCCAACACCGTCAAGACTCAGGCACACGCGGTGTACCGAAAGCTCGGGGCCGCGTCGAGGTCGGAGGCCGTCGCCCGCGCGTCGGAAGCCGGCCTACTGGGCCAGTAGGAAATCGTCCTCCACCGGCTCCAGCTCCACTCCCAGCGCGAGCGCCAGTCGCGGCGCGCTCGCCACGAGCTGAGCCGAGCCGGCTGCCAGGCCGGCGGCGATGAGCACCGCCGTGACCGCCTCGTCATCGACACCGGAGGCCGATGCGAGGTCGACCGCCCAGCGCAGCGACTCGGTGGACGCGCCGACGGCCAGCAGCGCGGCGAGGCGGACGAGCCCTCGGGTTGTCCTGTCCAGACATTGTCCGGCTCGCGCGTCCGCGTCTCCCAGCTCCGGCCGTGGGACCAAGACGCTTCGCACCGAACACTCGTCGTGCCTGGCCAGCCGGCGCAGGAGATCCTGCGCTTCCCTGGGCGCGTGCTCGCTCATCGCTCTCCTGTCCATGGTCGCCCGCGCCGGAGCTCCAGGCATCGTCCGAATCGGATGAGAGCGTTCAGCTGGGGGTAGCGTCCGGCCAGAACATCGTGAACTCCACCTCAGCCAGCTGGTCCTTGGGCACGAACCCCCGCGCGCCGCTGGCCTCTGCGCGGGCGAAGAAGCTGCTCCCAAAATCGACCGACGTCAGCAGCACCGCGATTGTGGGATGACGGAAGTTCAGCAGAGCGGCAAGCTCGAAGCCATTCTCATCCCGCAGGTGGACATCGAGCAGGACTGCATCGGGCTCGAGCCGCTCCACGAGATCAAGCGCCCCCACCTTGCAGCCGGCCTCCCCCGCGACGCGGTAGCCCCGCCGCTCGAGCAGTTCCCGCATCGCCCGACGGCACGACGGTGCGTCATCCACGATCAGCACGCTCGGTCGGCCCGGACGAGCGCTCAGCGTCGGGGCTGCGGCCGGCAGAGCTGTGGCCGTGTCGCGCGCGTCGTCGTCCGACGTTCCGTCCGTCTCGAACATCGAGACATCATCCCCGCGGCGTGGCGCAGCGTCCATAGCGCAACTGCGTTACTCCGAGCTTTCTCGCCAGTACAGCCCCTCGGCCAAGGCCACCGCGACGAGCTGCGCGCGGGAGCGCGCGCCTGCCTTGGTCATGGCGTTCCGGGCGTGGGTCCGAACCGTGTTGTGCGCGACATTCAACTCCCCGGCCACTTCCGGTCCGGTCAGCCCCATCCCAAGCAAACGGATCACCTCGAGTTCACGCCGAGAGAACGCGACGTGTTCGAGCGGCCTGACCGACTCAGCGGGCAGGCGGCGACTCGACGGCGCGGCACGCATGACCACAAACAGGACGAGCTGCCTCCCAGTGACGATCTCCGGATGGCCGGCGATCTCAACGGTCATTCGACCGCCGTCCGCACGAACGAGATCGGCGGTGGCGGTGAACTGCTTCTTGCCGAGAAGAGCACGCCACTCCGAGGTCGAGACGAGCGGGCCCCCAGCGACACGCTCGTAGACCGGTCGCCCGATCAACTCGCTGCGCCGGCAGCCCGAGAGCGACAGGTAGGCCGCGTTGACCTCAACCAGACACCGACGGTCATCGAGCAGCATCATGGCGTTCTTCGAGCGTCGGAACGCCTCCCAGAAGAGCGCTGACCAGCCGGTTTCGTCTGCCGCAGTCTGCATGCTCATCGGTCAGTCCTGCTGCGATCGCGACGAGCGCTCGCGCGCTCGGCGAGCGCCCGCGCGCGAGCGCTCGTGTCGAACTCTTCCATGGCCGCGGCGGCAGTCAATGGCGTGTACCGGTGTTCAAGCGGCATGCGCGCCCCTCGGAGGGTGGTGCAGGCCTGCCGCCACGACACATGGTCGCCGGGTTGTTCACCTCGCCCACCGCTGCGACGCTGCAATCAGTGATGGGACTTCGGAACTACCGGGTGTTGGCCCTGATCGTCGCGACGGTCCTGGGCGGCACGACCGCGGCCTGCGGCTCAGTCGCCGGGCAGACGGTGTCGAGAGCCGCTGACACCATCGGGACGCAGACCGGCACGGTCGTCACGCGCACGACCACCGAGCAGCGCACCACCACCGCCCCGGCGCGGAGCACGACCGTCACGACCACCAAGACGGCGGCGGCTCCCCCTGCCACCGTGACGAACAACACGACCCACAATAACTCCGCGGTCGTCAAGGTGGGACAGGCGTCGACGACGACGACGGCCGCTTCGGGTCACAGCGTCCCGGCCTGGGCGTGGGTGCTCATCGCCCTGGGGGTGTTGGCGATCGCGGTCGGCATCTTCTACATCGGGCGGGGCCGGAGGGACCGTGGCACTGGCGCCGCTCCTCCTGGCGGTGGCGCCGCGCCGGTCGGGCAAGCTCCCTCGCCGGCGGCCGAACCTCCCCCGCCGCAAGGCCCTCCCGGACCGACCGTCCAGTGAGGCAGAGCCCGCCCGGCGTCAGAAACCGAGCGGGTGCTCGACCTCGGGGAGACCGTCGAGGGTCCGCGCAAGGGCGTCCAGCGCCTTCCTCCGCCCGCGGTCGGCCCTCACCCAGGCGAGCGCGCCCGGAACTTCCCAGCCGGCGAACATCGGAGCGCCGACGCAGATCGCCACGACCAGCGGCACAACCGCCGCCGGCGCCGGTGCGAGGATCGCCGCCGCGCAGACGGCCGTGCTCATCAGCGCGGTGAGGACCGCCACCACGAGGACGAGGCGTGGGTGCCCCCGCGTGGTGAGGTGCGGCGAACGCGCAAACGGCGGAAGGCCGTCGAGAGGCAACTCATCGTTCATGCGGAGCGAGTCTACCCGCGTCCCGGGGACCCAAAGCGAAGAGCTGTATGAGAATCGGAGCCCGCCCGCCGGGCCGCCTGCTCGCCCTCACGGTCGCACCGGCGCCCCTCGACGTCCTCACCCCAATCAGGTGATGCGAGCGGTCCGGCCCGACCGCAGCATCCGGCCGGTGAGCGCGTCGGGCGATATGTGCGCAGTCCCTGGACTGGGGTCGGCCGGATGAACGTTCGCAGGGTCTGGTCGGCCGCCGCACTCATCCTGATCATCGCCGCGCTGGCCCTGGCGATCGCCACCGCCGTGGCCCACTTCCCCGCAGGTTTGACCGTGCTGGCGTGTGTCGTCCTGGCCCTGTGCGCCGCCTGGTACGGGATCCGCCGGCGGGGCCCCGCTCGCATCCTGGGCATCGGCGCGGCCGTCCTGCTTCTCTGCGGCGCCGTGGTGCTGGTGATCGTGGAGGGCCACGCGCTCGACGACCTGTTGGTTGTGGCGGCCGTCGCAGGCGCCCTGGCGGCGGCTCGAGAGGCGTTCAAAGTGCACATGGACCTACCCCGTGCGCCGCGGCCGGCGAGGCCCGTGCTCTTCTACAACCCCCTGTCAGGCGGTGGTAAGGCGCAGCGGTTCCACCTGGCCGATGAAGCTCGGCGGCGGGGTATCGAGCCGATCGAGCTGCGCCGCGGAACCGATCTCGAGACGCTCGTCCGCGACGCTGTGAAGCGAGGTGCAGATGGGCTGGCGATGGCCGGTGGTGACGGCTCGCAGGCAATCGTGGCGATGGTCGCGGCCGAGCTCGACCTCCCCTATGCGTGCATCCCGGCGGGAACGCGCAACCACTTCGCGCTCGACCTCGGGGTCGACCGCGACGATGTCGTCGGCGCGCTCGATGCCTTCGTCGAGGGCGGCGAACGCCGCGTCGACCTCGCCGAGGTCAACGGCCGGGTGTTCGTGAACAATGTCTCGCTCGGGCTGTACGCCGACGCAGTCCAGCGCCCGGGATACCGGGACGCGAAGCTGCACACGCTGCTCGACACGGTGCCCGACGTGCTCGGACCAGAAGCCGAGCGGCCGAACCTCATCTGCCGCAGCGCGGCCGGGGAGGAGTCCGCGGTGGCGATTCTGGTCTCCAACAACCCCTACCGTCTCGGGCGCGCGCTCGGATCAGGGACCCGGCCCCGTCTCGACGGAGCCGAGCTCGGCGTCACCGTCCTGGCGCCTGCGGTCTCCGACGGCGAGGGAGGGACGTCGTGGAAGCTGGCCATGCAGCAATGGGGAACTCCCGACTTCGGAATCGCTGCCGACTCGGCGGTGGCGGCCGGGATCGACGGCGAGGCCACGCATCTCGATCCGCCCCTGCGGTTCCGGAGTCTGCCCGGAGCGCTGCGCGTCAGGATCGCCCCGCAGCATCCCGGCGCCTCACCATCGGCGCTCGAGCCCGACACGCCGTGGCGGACGATCGGGACGCTGGCGACGTTCGTCCTCCACGGCGGCCCGTCGGACTCGCCCACGGATCACTGAGCAGACAGCTGGTGTGAGAGGGGGCCGGCAACGGTTGTGCGCGCCTCCCCGGGGTCCACGTGTGTGCCTCCTTGCGCGCAGCCAGGGCACGAGCGACTCTCACCGTAATGCTCGATTCGACTTTCGCGCCGTCATTGGTGGAGCCGATGGCCGGACGAGCCGCGCCCTTGTGGGCGCGTTGGAACGGCGAGCTCGATCAGCGCTACACGCTCGGGGTCGAGGAGGAGCTCATGCTGCTCGAGCCGGGTAGCTGGTCACTGGCCGAGTCGAGCGACGAGGTCCTTGCACGGCTCCCCGACGACCTCGCGCTGCACACCTCAACCGAGACCCACGCGGCGGTCCTCGAGCTGATCACCGGCGTGCACCCCGACGTCAACGGCGTGATGGGCGAGCTGCAGACGCTCCGGCACCGGCTCGCGCGCGCGTTGCGGGCCATGGGACTGACCGCGGCAGCGGCGGGCACGCCCCCGCTCACCGACGGGGCACCCACCAAGGTCTCCGGCGCAGCGCGCTACCGCCTGCTCGAAGAGTCGATGCGCGTGCTGGCGCGGCGCGAGCCGACCATGGCCCTGCACCTGCACGTCGGCGTACCGGACCCCGAGGACGCCGTCCGGCTGCTCAACGCGCTGCGCCGCAGCGCGCCGGTCCTGCTTGCCCTGTCGGCCAATTCGCCCTTCTCCCAGGGGCGTGATGGCGGGTTTGCGTCCGCCCGGACCCTGATCTTCCAGGCGTTCCCCAGGACCGGGCTGCCGCGCGTCTACGCGGACTACGCGGACTACGTCGAGGCGGTGGATGCCGTGGTCTCATCCGGCGCCATTCCCGACCCCAGCTTTCTATGGTGGGACATGCGACTGCAGCCGGCGCTCGGAACGGTCGAGGTGCGCATCATGGACGCCCAGACGACGCTCGGCGACACCGCGGCTCTCGTCGCGCTCGTCCAGTCGCTGGCACGCCTCGAGCTCGAGGGCGACATCTCGGCGGCCGAGCCCAGCGCCGAGGTGCTGGCTGAGAATCGCTTCCTTGCCGCGCGCGACGGGATGGACGCCCGGCTGATCGATCCCGCTGCCAACTGCCTGGTGCCGGTGCGCGACACCCTCGAGGCCCTGCTGGAGCGCTGCCGCCCGCACGCCCTGGCGCTCGGTTGCGGGCCGGAGCTCGCGCGGGTGCGGCATCTCGCGGCCAACAACGGCGCCGATCGCCAACGTGCTCTCGCCGCCCACGACGGCACGCTCGACCACCTCCCCGCCCGCCTCGCCTACCGGTTTCTGGCGCCGTACGTCCGCGAGGGCAGGCCAGGCCGCAACGAGCTGAGCGCACGACCCGTACGCAAGGCGGTCCGATGAGTCCCCAGACGGTGTGGGTGGATCACAATGCTCGCGGGGATTGGGAGCTCGCACTGCCCAACGGCGGCCGTCGTGTCACATGCGAGACCCTCGACGAGGCCAAGCGCCTTGCGTATCTCTGCGCCGCCCGCCGGCAACCCTGCGAGCTGGTCGTCCGAGACGCGTATCACCGCGTGATGTCCCACGAGCTCGTCGACCGCGCGCACTGAAGACCGCCCCGCCGCGCTCATCCGAAGACCCCCCGGGCGCGCTCATCCTTTTTGGGTGATGCGGGGGTGGTGGCCGGCTCGGATGCTTGACCAAGACCTGAACCTCGCGCTCGGCCCGCCCGGACGCCGCGGTCAGCACACGCAGGTCACGCCCACCCTCGAAAGGAGACCCTCCGCATGGCAACACTCGTTGCGATCGGCTACGCCGACCAGACCATCGCCGAAGAAGCGATGCAAACGGTCAGCCAACTGGAATCCGAGCTGATCATCCAAGCCGACCAAGTCGCCGCCATCTCACGCGACCTGGAAGGCAAATACCACGTCCACACCAACCACGGCGGCGCCAGCGCCGGCGCCGGCGCCTGGTGGGGCGGATTCTGGGGCTTTCTCTTCGGACTGCTGTTCTTCATCCCCTTCGCCGGCATCGCCATCGGCGCCGGCATGGGCGCACTCTTCGGCCACATGGGCAAACAAGGCATCGACAAAGCCTTCCAACAGCAAGTCCGCGACCACCTCAAGCCCGGAACCTCCGCCCTGTTCATGGTCATCGAAAAGGCCACCCCCGACAAGGCCATCGCCGCCCTCCAACAATACGGCGGCACCGTCATCAAAACCTCACTCTCCGACGACGACACCAAAAAGCTCCAAGACGCCCTCCAGCCACCCACCCCCGTCGCCTAACACACATCGGCAGTACGGATAACCGTAAGCGAAGGAGATCAAGATGCCCGTAGTTGGAGCCGACACTCACCAGACATTCTCGGAACTGTCATCCGGGAATGTGGACATCCTCGAGAAGGCAGTCGGCCTGCGCGAGATCAATCGCGAGGCCAGTGGGCTCGATCCGCGCGAATTCGCGCTGGTCAAGATCGCGGCCCTGGTGGCGCTCGACGCGCCGCCCGCCTCCTACGGGTGGCAGATCGGCAACGCGCTGGCTGACGGCGCGACCTCCGAGGACATACTCGGGGTTCTGCGCGCCGTGGCGCCGCAGGTCGGTGGGCCCAGAGTGGTCGCCGCTGCGGCCGAGGTCATGGCGGCCCTCGGGCTGGACTTCGGCGCGCAGGGCTAGTCGTGACCGGGGATCAACACTCATGACGGCGACAGCGAGACGAGCGCGGCCCGCAGCGGTCCCGCACCTCACGGTTGACGAGCGCATCGCGCGCGGCAAGGCCGCGCGCGCCGAGGTCCCGCGGTCCCAACACGCGACATTCGAGGCGCCGGCGGACCGCGCCGACCCGATCGAGATGCTCGAGGCCCAGGCTGAGACGCGCGTCCCCGAGCTGGTCCCGATCCGCTACGGCCGGATGCTCGTCTCCCCGTTCACGTTCTACCGCGGCGCGGCGAAGATCATGGCCCATGACCTGGCCGGGACGCCCCGGTCGGGTCTCATGGTGCAGTGCTGCGGAGACGCGCATCTCTCGAACTTCGGCGTGTTCGCGTCCCCCGAGCGCCGGCTCGTGTTCGACATCAACGATTTCGACGAGACGCTTCCAGGGCCGTGGGAGTGGGACGTCAAGCGGCTTGCGGCCAGCATGCTGATCGCGGCGCGAGACAACGAGTACAGCACCAAGGAGCAGCAGCGGGTCGTGCTCGACACCGTCACCGCGTACCGCGAGACGATGCGCACGTTCGCCGGCATGGGGAACCTGGAGGTCTGGTACGCGCATCTGGAGGTCGAATCGGTGCTGCGACAGCACGCAGCGGAGCTCGCGGCCCGGATGATCAAGCGAACCGAGAAGAACATCGCGAAGGCCCGGACCCGTGACAGCATGTTCGCGTTCTCGAAGCTGACCAAGCGCGTGAACGGCGGCGTCGAGATCGTCGACCAGTCACCGCTGATCGTGCCCATTGGTGTGCTGGCGCCCGGCACCGAGCGCGACGAGCTGTTCGGCCACCTGCACGAGCTCCTGCGGGCCTACCGTCAGACGCTCGAGTTCGACCGGCGCGTGCTGCTCGAGCAGTTCGAGTTGATGGACTTCGCACGTAAGGTGGTCGGAGTCGGCAGCGTCGGCACCCGCGCCTGGATCGGATTGATGTTCGGCCGCGACGGCTCAGATCCGCTGTTCCTCCAGATGAAGGAAGCCGAGGCGTCGGTGCTCGAGGATCACGTCGGCAAGAGCCAGTTCAAGAACCACGGCCAGCGCGTCGTCGTCGGGCAGCGCCTGATGCAGGCGACGACTGACATCTTCCTGGGCTGGGTGCACCAGCCGTCCGGGCTCGACGGCCGGGCCCGCGATTTCTACGGCCGCCAGCTCAAGGACTGGAAGGGCTCCGCGGAGATCGAGCAGATGGTCCCCGATGGCATGGCTGTGTACGGCAAGCTGTGCGGCTGGACGCTCGCCCGTGCTCACGCTCGCAGCGGCGACCGGATCGCGATCGCCTCCTACCTCGGAGGGGGTCACACCTTCGAGCGGGCGATCCTCGAGTTCTCGACGGCCTACTGCGAACAGAACGAGCGCGATTATCAGACGCTCGTCGGCGCGGTCAAGGACGGCCGGATCGTGTCTCAGACCGGTCTTTAGAGATTAGAGAGACCGGTCTCTGACCGGCGCCCGCGCGGGGCCCAAGCGGCACCCGCGCGGGGGCCGGCCGCGCCTGCGGGGGCCAGTCCGCGCCCGCGCAAGCCGCAGCCACCAGCCGGACCCTCGGAGCACCAGCCGGACCCTCGGAGCCCCGGCCCAGCCGGACCCTCGGAGGCCCGGCCCTAGTGATGCAGGAGCTGCTCCTTGGCGGTCTCGTACTCGTCGCTCGTGAGCTCGCCGTGGTCACGCAGCTCGACGAGCTGCTGGAGTTGTTCGGCAGCGGTGGCCGGTGCCCGAGACGGCGCCACGTCGGCCGGACGATGACGCCGCTCGCGGACGCTCCTCCAGCGGGCCTGCATCGCCTGCGTGGCGGCGCCGGAATGCGCCTCCGGGAACTCCTCTGCCGTCTGGCGGATCAACACATGGGTGCCCAGCAGGGCCAGCAGGGTGAACACGATGATCCCGCCCGGCTTCCCGGTGGCGGAAATCGGGTTCCAGATGAAGATCAGCACCATGATGCCGAGCGTGACCGCATAGCTCGCGCCCGGGCGCTCGCGCAGGAAGGGAGCGATCGCGTGGCGTGAGGTGCGGGGGACTCGACCCGGACCGTCGAACCAGGCGGCGACGACGAGCGCTAGGCCGATGGCGATGACGGCCCCGGCGACATCGGCGAGGATCGAGCTGACGATGATGTAGACGTCTCTGATCGTCTGCCGAAGCGACGCGTCATTCGTGAGTGAGCCCGCGATCTGGGATTCGAGGATCGAGCGACCGAGCAGCACGGCCACACCGGCGAACGCGCCCGCGAAGCCGATGGTCATGAGGGTCCGGCGGCGATGCCCGGGCACGAGGAAGAGCGCGAGCGCGTAGAGCACGGGGACGAGGATCGTGAGCCACAGCGCCAGGCTCCTGATGGCATTGCCCCAGTTCTGGACGTACTTCAGCTGGTCAGATTTGAAGACGGTGAGATTGGCGATGTTGGCCGGCAGCTTCGCGCTCAGGTTCGACGGCAGGCCGAGGCGCGCGGCAACGTTGTCGAGGATCGCCCCCAGATTCAGCGTGACCGCCCCCTCTTTGACCCCGACCGGCCCCTTTCCCCCGTTGACCACCGTGATGAAGACCTGGTCGGCGGCACGGTTGGCCTGGGCCCACAGGTTCTGGACGACGGGGCGGGTGAGGGCAGCCTCGGTGGCCTGGACTGCGGCGTTGCGCAGCGCCCCGGCGGCCGGCGCGGCGAGCGGCTGGAGTTGCGGAGGCAGCCCCGACTTGATCAGGCCGGCGACGTCGACGTTTGCATAGAGCTGATCGACGAGGTAGCCCGCCGTCGTCGCGCGCACGTTGGCGTCCTGCAGAAGCTCCGTGCTCGTCTTGGACCAGTTGTCCGGACTGAACAGGATCCGGTTGGCCCACGTCGCGAAGATCCCGACGATCAGGAGGAGGGTGGCCACGCCGATGAGGACGTTGACCCAGGCCAGCCGGCGGCGGGACACTGTGGGTCGGCCCGGCCCCGGGCCCTGCTCAGTGGTGACGGCGGGATCGGTGCTGACGGCGGGCTCGGTGCTCACGGCGGGCTCCGACGCGGGACCATCCCTGCGGGTTTCATCTCCGCCTGCCTCGCCGTCGTGATCGTCAGGTTCCACCATGCACCCCAGTCTTTGACTCAAGCGTCCATGCCGCATCGTCCTGGCCCGACCGCGGTCGGGCATCGTCTGTTTCGGGTGATGTCGTCCGTGCGCGCTGCCGAAACGATGCGGCGATGGAGAGTTCGAACAACCACAGAGGCAGCCCCGGATTGCGCGTCCTCAGGCCGCTTGCCGACATCGGCGGCCGTGTTGCCGCAACCACCCTCAGACCGCTCAGCGGCGTGATGGACGCGGCCGCCGAGGCGGGGCTGAGCCTCGAGCGGCGAGCGGTCGACCGCGTCCTGGAGAGCGACGAGCTCGAGCGGATCCTGACGGCCGCCATCAATAGCGGCCACCTGCAACTCGCGCTCTCGCGAACGCTGGCCAGCGACGGTGCCACACAGCTCGTCAACAGCCTGTTCGACAGCGGTCTGATCGACCGGTTCCTCGATCGCCTCCTCGCCAGCGACAGCCTCTGGCACCTGATCGACGAGATCGCCGCGAGCCCCGCGGTGACGGCCGCGATCTCCCAGCAGGGTCTCGGATTCGCCGATCAGGTCGGCGATGAGGTGCGAGATCGTGCCCGCAAGGCCGATGATTGGATGGAGCGCGCCGCCCGGCGGCTCGTCCATCGCGCGCCGAGGGCAATGCCGGCGGGCCCTGACGCGGGCATGTAATGAGCAGGTCGCCGGGGTCCGCCGTCGTCGCGGTATCGACCCTGGCGGTGCGCGATCAGCAGATCACCTACGTCGGGCTCGCGACGCGAGCGATCGCGTTCGCCCTCGACGGTGCGGTGGTCAACCTGGTCGCGACGATCGTCGGCGTGGGCGCCGCGCTGATCCTCTCGCTACTGCACCTTCCGCACACCGTGAAAGAGGTGCTGGTCGCGATCGGCGGGGCCGCGTACATCGTCTGGGTCGTCGGCTACTTCGTCGTGTTCTGGTCGACGACTGGGCAAACCCCCGGCTCACGCATGATGCAGATCCGGGTGCTGACGTCTGACCGGGCGCAACTCAAGCCGCGCCGGGCGCTTGTGCGTTGTGCCGGAGTCCTGGCGGCGGCGCTGCCGCTGTTCGCCGGGTTCGTGCCGATCGTCTTCGACGCCAAGCGCCGGGGGCTCCAGGACTACCTCGCGCGTACGATCGTCATCGAGGCGCCGGCGGTCTCGCCCGCCGATGCCCGCCGTGCCAAGAAGCGGGCTGAGTATCTCGCCTCGCGCCAGCCGCCGGCGAGCCCGGCGTCGTAAGCCGACGCTCATCCTTTTTGGGTGATGCGGGGGTGGTGGCCGGCTCGGATGCTTGACCAAGACCTGAACCTCGCGCTCGGCCCGCCCGGACGCCGCGGTCAGCACACGCAGGTCACGCCCACCCTCGAAAGGAGACCCTCCGCATGGCAACACTCGTTGCGATCGGCTACGCCGACCAGACCATCGCCGAAGAAGCGATGCAAACGGTCAGCCAACTGGAATCCGAGCTGATCATCCAAGCCGACCAAGTCGCCGCCATCTCACGCGACCTGGAAGGCAAATACCACGTCCACACCAACCACGGCGGCGCCAGCGCCGGCGCCGGCGCCTGGTGGGGCGGATTCTGGGGCTTTCTCTTCGGACTGCTGTTCTTCATCCCCTTCGCCGGCATCGCCATCGGCGCCGGCATGGGCGCACTCTTCGGCCACATGGGCAAACAAGGCATCGACAAAGCCTTCCAACAGCAAGTCCGCGACCACCTCAAGCCCGGAACCTCCGCCCTGTTCATGGTCATCGAAAAGGCCACCCCCGACAAGGCCATCGCCGCCCTCCAACAATACGGCGGCACCGTCATCAAAACCTCACTCTCCGACGACGACACCAAAAAGCTCCAAGACGCCCTCCAGCCACCCACCCCCGTCGCCTAACACACACCAGAACAGCTGAAACGCGACTGCCGGCGGGATTCCACCGGCAGTCTTTGCGTGTCTGTGGGACCTTCCCGTCACCGCGGGATTTCCTGGTCCTCGTCCTGGCGCTCATTGACCCACGCCAATCTGGAGCAACGCCCATCGTGAGCATCACCCGAACGGGCCGATACCGCCGATCACAGCGCGTCCGCAATTTGCAGAGGGGTTGGCGGTACAGTACGTCGAGCTGGGCGGTTAAAAACCAACCCGGCAATCGCCAGCGGGGGGCGGCGATAGTCGCCCCCAGAGGCCCACGGTGGGGGGCCTTGACCGTGACTTCCGGGACGACGACCAATCCACATCCGGCAGGGCAGGACGGCTCGCTAGAGCGTGTCCGTGGAATCCAGGCTGGTCGCATCATGGCTCGTCGCATGGTGGGCGCGCGCGTCGCGCGCTTCACAGCTTCGGTATCCCCGGCCTGGAGGCAGTTCGGCATTGCCGCGCTGGGCGCGCTGGCGGCCACCGCGGTGGGCTACGCGGCGTCGGGAAACGACGCTGCGTCGCCGGCGCATGGAGCTGTGCTCGTGCGGGTCACGATCATCGCCGTCCTCATTCTGGCCGGGCTCTACGTGATGCGCAGCCAGGTCGACGCGCGCATGGGAGGCCTGCTCGTGGCGGTCGGTCTGTACTCGTCGCTGTGGCTGCTCAATGGCTCGAGTCATCATCTCCTGTTCAGCGTCGGCGTCCTCTGCACCGGCGCGATGCCGTTCCTGGCGGCCTATCTGATGCTGGCGCATCCGACTGGGCACCTGGGCGACCGCACCGAGCGGCGGTTCCTGTGGATCGCGGGCGGGGCGACGACGGCGATCTGGATCGCGATCGTCGCGATGACCGCGCAGCCGCCGCTGCACCCGTTGGTCGACTGCGCTCCACGCTGCCCGGCCAACGCGTTCTCGTTAGGGTCCAATCCGGGCGCGGTCGACGTCCTGAAGGTTGCCATGGCGGCGGCCCTGGTCGGGCTTCTCGTTGGCACCGTCGTGCTGCTCCGCCGGCGCGCTCGCTCAGCCTCCGTGCCCATGCGCCGCTCGCTCACGCCGGTGCGGCTGGCCGCCACTGCTGCCGCCGGGTTGCTGGTCGCGTATCTGTTGCTGAACCTGACCGGGTGGCAGCTGGGCACGACCGCGGGCGCCGCCTATCTCGCCGTGAGCGTGTCGATACCGCTGGCGGTCATTGTCGGCCTGAGTCGGGAGCGCCTGTTCATGGGGCAGGCGCTGGCCGATTTCATCAATCAGCTGGGCCGCGCGCCACAGACCAATCCGGAAGCCCTCATGGCCGCTGCTCTCCGTGACCCCTCACTGAAGATCCGCTATCGCCGGCCCGGCCTGACCACGTACGTGGACTCCGCGGGCACGCCGGTGGACGACCTTCCGGGCGAGAGCGCCGTCACGTGGATCGAGCGCGATCACGAGCCGGTCGCCGCCGTCATTTACAACTCGGATCTGTCCGATCAGGAGCGGTTCGTCCGGGCGGCGGGGGCGGCAGCGCTCTGCCAGCTCGAGAAGGCCCAGCTCGAAGCTGATCTCAAGGCTTCCACGGGAGACTTCGTGGCCTCTCGCACCCGGCTGATGAGGATGGCCCACGCCGACCGTCGCCGGCTCGAGCAGGACCTCCACGACGGCGTCCAGCAACACCTGGTCGGACTGCGGATCAAGCTCGACATGGCGGCAGAGACGGTCAAGGAGGATCCGGCGGAGGGCGAGCGAGCACTCGCCTGGGTCGGACGGGAGATGGACGACGTGCTCCAGGAGCTGCGCTCACTCGCGCGGGGGATCTATCCCACGCTGCTCCGCGAGCACGGCCTGAGGGAGGCGCTCAAGTCCGCGGCGCGCATCTCCCCCATCCCGGTCAAGGTCCGTGTCGGCAGACTCGGGCGATACCCGGGGGATGTCGAGATCGCCGTGTACTTCTGCTGCCTCGAGGCGCTCCAGAACGTCGTCAAGCACGCCGGTTCCACCGCGACTGCCACCGTGGACGTGTGGTTGACCGACTCCCGGCTGGAGTTCATGGTCCGCAACCCCGGGACGGGATTTGACGCCGATCAGGTCCAGTCCGGCAGCGGGTTGACCAACATGCGCGACCGGATCGAGTCCGTCAGCGGCACGCTGCAGGTCATCACCGGCAACGGTCGCGGTGTATCGGTTCGCGGGAGCGTCCCCGTCGAGTAGCAATCATCCGGATCGGGTGATGCCGGCCCCCGGCCCGGCGGCCAGTCTCAGCGTGTGAGCCACGTGTGAAATGGGATCTCGTGATCGTGGCCGCGGCTGTGATGGCCGTTGCCGCGGTCTCGCGCCGGCTGACCGGCACGCCGGTCACGCCCGCCATGGCCTTCGTGCTGATCGGGCTGATCGCCGGGCCACTCGTCACCGACGAGGTCAAGGTGTCTCCGAGCAGCGAGGTCGTACGCACCCTGGCGGAGGGCACCCTCGCGATCGTCCTGTTCTCAGATGCGTCGCGGATCAAGCTCCGGACGCTACGCCGTGAGTACAGCGTCCCCCTGCGCCTGCTGGCGGTCGGACTTCCCCTGACCATCGTGGCCGGCGCGCTGGCCGGCGCACTGGTTCTCCACGAGCTGAGCCTCGTCGAGGCCCTGGTCCTGGCGATCGTGCTGGCACCCACGGATGCCGCGCTCGGCCAGGCGGTGGTCACTGAGCCGAGTCTGCCGTCGCGGATTCGGCAGGGGCTCAACGTCGAGAGTGGACTCAACGACGGCATCTGCGTGCCGCTGCTCCTGCTCGCATTGACCGCAGCCGACATCGAGGCGAACTCATCCGCGTCTCATCACGCGATCAAGGTCGTGACCGAGCAGATCGGTTACGGGGTCCTCGCCGGCGTCGTTGCGGGAATGGTCAGCACCGCGGTGGTGAAGATTGGGCGCGACCGGGACCTGATCACCGGACCCTGGCTCCAGGTCATACCGGTATCTGGGGCCGCCCTCGCCTACGGCCTCGCGGTGGCTCTCGGTGGGTCCGGGTTCATCGCGGCGTTCCTGGCCGGAGGTCTGTTCGGCTATCTCGCCGGCAGCGAGGCCGAGGAGGCATCGCGGCTCGGTGAGGAGCTCGGCGACCTGCTCGGCGGCGTCACGTTCCTGATGTTCGGGGCGATTCTCCTGGGCCCGGCGCTGGAGCACCTCAGCGGAACCGCCGCCGCGTACGGCGTGCTCAGCCTGACCCTCGTGCGCATGGTGCCGGTGGCCATCGCGATGGCCGGAAGCGGCGCCAGGTGGCGGACCGTCGGGTTCGTCGGGTGGTTCGGGCCGCGCGGCCTGGCCTCGATCGTGTTCGCCGTGATCGTCATCGACGAGTCCAATCTGCCGGCTACCAACACCATCCTGGTCGCCACGTACTTCACGATCGGGCTGTCGGTGTTCGCGCACGGGATCACCGCGGCGCCGCTCGCGCGGCGATACGCCGAGTGGTACGCGACCCATGCTCGCGGGCCGCAGCCCTTGATGGAGGGGGTGCCGGCGGCAGCGCACCGCGCCCGCGGCGCAGCCGGGCTCCAGCAGTCGTCCACGGCGGTCCCGGAGCCTTTAGGCTGATCGCGCCGGCACCGCCGTCATGCGGCGACGGTCTCAGCCTTCGTGACACCTGGCATCGCCTCGACCGGCTGAGCGGCGAGGGCCAGGAAATGCGAGCACCAGGGCTCGAGGGAGACGTACAGGCCGTCGCTCGCCAACTCGTCACCGTCGCGCTCGAAGCGGGCTCCGCTCAGCGCGTCCTCCAGCTGCCACGCCCTCCCTTCCAGGTCGCCCCACGGCACGCTGACGCGGGCCTGTGCTGGAGCATCTGAGTAATTGACCACCACGAGGTGACGTGAGGCCGGCGTCGACCAGCACCACGCCAGCAGCTCGCGATGCGATTGGTTGTCGGGCCAGCCGGCGCACTCACACAGCCGCCAGTCGCCCTCCGTCAGATCTGACTGCGCCAGCGCCCGGAGCAACCGCTGGTAGAACGCGCGCAACCCCTCGTCGGGTGCCTCGACCGGCCCGCGCCCGAGGAACACCGGGATGTGGGTCCGGCAACCTTCGAGCTGGCCGTCGTGGCAGAGCCGAGCGCCCTGCAGGGTCGAGATCACGACGGCCGCCGCGCGCGCCTGCTCAGGACCGAAGGTCGCTGCCGCGCGCGGTTCGTCATGGTTCTCGATGAACCGGATCAAACCCTCCTGATAGGCCGAATCGGCCTGCAGGTGCCCCCGCACCGACTCGGCCGACTCGTGCGCCAGGCGATCGTAGAGGCGCTTGTCGTAGCAGAGGTCGAAGCCCTGGCGCTGGAGCGTCCACTCCATGTCCCAGTAGGCCTCGGCGATGAACAGCAGGTCGGGACAGACGTCCTTGACCCGCCGGATCTGAGTCGGCCAGTAGTCCTCGGCGGGCGCGGGACCGGCGCGCTCACCCCAGGTCCGGGCGAAGACCTCGTTGGTCATCAGCATCGCCATGTCGCACCGGAGCCCGTCGCATTGACCGCCGATCGTGATCAGTGTCTCGGCCACCGCGTCGCGGAGCGCGCCCGAGAACGCGTTGAGCTGAACGACGTCCGGCCACGGCGCGAAGTACGGGTCGCGCCCCTTGGCGGCGATCACGCCGGCCGTAGCGAGGAACGCCTCCGGGTGCCGGGCGAGGTCTTCGTCGGTGCCGGTCAGCAGGCACTCCGGGCGGTCGTGGGTCCAGGGATGGTCGGGCGCCACGTGATTTGGCACGTAATCGAGGATCAGGCCGAGCCCGCGGCGAGCCAGCTGCTCGCGTGCGGCGGCGAGCGCCTCCGTTCCGCCGAAGCGCTGGTCAACCACGTAGTCGCGGACACAGTACGGGGACCCGATCACGTCCTCGGGTCCGAGGTCGGGGAGCGCTGCTCGGTTGCCGGCCTGGATCCCCGGATCGCTGAGCGCGATCGCGAGGCCCGCCGGGCTCCGCTCCCACACTCCCATCAGCCACACCGCGTCGACCGGCAGTCCTGCCAGCGCGTCCCACTCCGCAGCGGGGACCTCGCCGAGCTCCAGCGCGCGCCCTCTTTCCCGGCCCAGCCGCTCGAGCCACACCGCCGTGTTGATCTCGTAGACCGTCGGTCGGGGTGGCAGGCGCATCGGGCCGGCCGCCTCAGTCGCCGGTCGCTCGCACGAGATCCAGCTCCGAGAGCCGGGCGCTCGCGAGGCCGAAGAGCAGCGCCACCGTTCCCGTCCACCCGGTCTGGTGGCTGGCGCCGAGCCCAGCGCCGTTGTCGCCGTGGAAATATTCGTGGAACAGCAGGAGATCGTGCCAGTGGGGATCGGTTTGGAACTTCTCGATGCCGCCGAACACCGGTCGCCGGCCGCGCTCGTCCTCGGTGAACGTCGTCGCCAGGCGCTTTGCGATCTCGGCGGCCACCTCGAGCAAGTTCATCTCGGTACCCGAACCGGTGGGACACTCGACCTTGAGCCGATCTCCGTAGTAACGGTGAAGCTGCGTCAGGGCGCGCAGGATGACGAGGTTCATCGGAAACCAGACCGGTCCGCGCCAATTCGAGTTGCCGCCGAACATGCCGGTGTCGGACTCCGCCGGCAGGTAGTGCACGTCGTAGTCCTGGCCACCCCACTCAAACTCCACGGGCTGCGCGGCGTGCCGTCGGGAGATCGCGCGGATCCCGTGGGCGCCCAGGAACTCGTCCTCGTCGAGCATCGCGCCCAGGATTCGCCGCAGGCGCGGCTCGTCGACGAGGGAGAGGATGCGACGGCCCTCGGAGTTCGGGCCGGGCAGGTTGGCCAGACCCGGCACGGCGTCGCTGAACACGCCCGCGAACTGCTCGATCAGCTGAAGCATCGCCGGGTAGCGCTCGGCCACATCGCCGTCGAACACCGTCGCCGCGCACAGCGGCATCAGACCGACGAGCGAGCGAACTTTGAGCTTGATCTCGGTCCCGTCGGGCATCCGCATGGCGTCGTAGTAGAAGCCGTCCTCCTCGTCGTAGAGGCCGCTCCCGCCGCCGGGAGGGTTGATCGCGGCCGAGATCCACACGAAATGGGAGATGAACTTCAGCGCCATGTCGAGGTAGGCGGGATCGTCCTTGGCCAGCTCCATCGCGATCTGGAGCATCCACTGCGAGTACAGGGCCATCCAGGCGGTGCCGTCCGCCTGCTCCAGCGTGCCGCCTCCGGGCAGCGGCGCCGAGCGATCGAAGATCCCGATGTTGTCGAGGCCCAGGAAGCCGCCCTGGAACAGGTTGCGGTCGTCGGGGTCCTTTCGGTTGACCCACCAGGTGAAGTTGGTCAGCAG
The DNA here is from genome assembly GCA_963850325.1 of uncultured Actinomycetota bacterium. GTDB lineage: Bacteria > Actinomycetota > Thermoleophilia > Solirubrobacterales > Solirubrobacteraceae > Palsa-465. Next base: position 30,859 of record CAWKLB010000008.1, on the reverse strand, counting down.
CCTGGCGAAGACGCGGGCCAGGAACTCGCGGTCGCCCCGGCCGCGGATCTCCGTCTCGCGCTCGTACACGTGCAGGGCCGCCCACGCGGTCACCGGCGGGTTGACGTCGCTGAAGTTCCATTCATAGGCCGGGATCTGACCGTTGGGGTGCATGTACCGCGTTTTCAGCAGCAGCTCGATCTGGTCCTTGGCGAAGTCGACGTCGACCAGTGACAGCGGCGCGCAGTGGAAGGCAAGGTCCCACGCCGCGAACCACGGGTACTCCCACTTGTCCGGCATCGAGACCACATCGCCGGCGACCATGTGAAACCACGGTACGTTGCGCACTGAGCTCGCCGGGGCATCGCGATCCCACGGATTCACCCCGTGTTCGTGTAGCCAGCGGTGCACGTCATATTCGTAGTACTGCTTGCCCCACAGCAGCCCGGCCAGGGCCTGACGCATCACCATCGCCGCATCGGGCGTGAGCGTCTCAGGGATCACCGTCTCGTAGAACTGGTCAGCCTCTGCCCGCCGGGTGCTCATCAGACGGCCGAAGCTCCCACCGAGGGGCTTGCCCCGGTTGCCATCGGCGGCGGCACCCGGGCCAATGAGGCGCAGCCGGACCTCAGCGCTCTCCCCTGCGGCCAGTTCGAGCATGTGCTGAGCCGCCATCTTCGTCCCCGTCCGCTCGGGGTTGACGGCGTCCTGCCGGCCGCCCACGACGAAGTCGTTGACCCCGTCCTTGACGTAGGGCGAGGCGTTCGGCGTTCCGAACAGCCGCTGGTTGTTCGTCTCGTTCTCACAGAACAGCAGCGCCGCCGACGGCTCGACACACACCAGCCAATCCCCGAGCTCATCGTGGCTCACCGCCACCGAACCGTCGGCCTGGGCGGTCATGGCCGGCCTCGGCACGTCGTCGCCCCACGACCACGTGTTGCGGAACCACAGGGTGGGAAGCACATGCAGCGTCGCGGCGTCCGGGCCCCGGTTGTGCGCCGTGACCAACATGAGGATGTCATCGTGGTCGGCCTTGGCGTACTCCACGACGACGTCGAAGTAGCGGTCCTCGTCGAAGATCCCGGTGTCGAGCAGCTCGTACTCCATGTCCTGCTTGCCGCGCCGCCCATTCGTCGAGACCAGGTCCCAGTAGGGAAACGCGCGCTGGGGGTACTTGTACTGACACTTCATGTACGAGTGCGTCGGCGTGCTGTCCAGGTAGAACCAGTACTCCTTCGCGTCCTCGCCGTGGTTGCCCTCGCCATTGGTCAACCCGAACATCCGCTCCTTGAGGATCGGGTCGGCGCCGTTCCAGAGCGCGAGGGCCAGACACAGCCCCTGGCGCTCATCGCAGATCCCGGCGATGCCATCCTCGCCCCATCGGTAGGCCCGGGATCTCGCCTGGTCGTGGGTGAAGTAGTTCCAGGCGTCCCCGTCTGCGCTGTAGTCCTCGCGCACCGTCCCCCATTGGCGCTCGCTCAGGTATGGCCCCCACGCCTTCCACGGAGCCTTGCCGGCCCGCGCCTGCTCCAAGCGCCGGTGCTCCGGTGTCTTTGCCGAGGTCCGGGCGTTAGCCACGCGCCGGAGTGTGACATCGGCGGGCGTGCGGACAACGGTGCCCGCACCCGAACCGTCCGGATGCTCACCCGTGTCAGGACTGACGCGAGGCTGGTGCGCGAATCGTGGTGCGAGCCTCCCGTTCTCAGGGAGGTCGGCGCCCTTGCCCGGTTCCCCCCCGCGGTGGCACACTGCCCGGCGTGAGAGAGCTCACGAGCGAGCGGGTCGGATTCGCGCTGCGCCAGCTCGCGGAGGACGTGGTGACAGAGCGGCGACGTGTGCGGAAGCTCGAACGCGAGAACCGGGAGCTGCGGGCGCAGGTGGACCTGCTCAGGCGCTCGCTGGCGGAGCGCTCGCCTCGCTCCGTGAAGCCGGATGAGAGCCGCGCCGTGGGCACGGCGGCGTAGTCGAGACCGTCAGTCCGGCACGTCAGAGTGGAGCGGGTGCATCTCGACCGAGCCGCCGTCAACGCCCGCGCCCTGCATCACGGCGAACATGCTCTCGCGGTGCGCATCGAAGTCCTCCGATGACCGCCAGACCTCGAACATGTGCACCTCGTCCTCACCGTAGGCGGCGTGGGAGATGCGGCCCTCCGGCTCGGAGAGGCCTGAGGCCTCGAGCTCGTCGATGATCCGCGCGTAGTCGTCCTTCGACATGTGCTGCGGACTGATGCGCACCGCCACGGGCATGCAATCGACGCTACGGGAGCCGTGCGATCGGGGCATCACCCCGATCGGGTGAGCGGGCCATACGGATGCGGACCTCCGCGGGGCCCACATGTGTGCCTCCTTGCCTCCGGACCGAGGTGGCGCGACGCTCAATTGGGCATGGTCAGCCTCGGACGGCGGCTCGATTCCCTCTCCTCGCGCATCCGCGCGCTGCTCCGGGCGATCGAGGAGAACGACGAAGCCAAGATCGAGGAGGCGGTCCTCCGCCTCAGCCGCTCGCGACGGATATTCGCCCCGCTCGCGCTGGCCGTCGGCGGATTCTCGCTCCTGTTTCACGGGGTGCGACTGCTCGTCTCGAACTGGCGGCTGACGCTCGTGCAGGCGCTGCCGGCGATGTGGATCTGGCTGGCGATGTTCGACTTGAAGGTCCACGTGCTGCACGGGAAGTCGTTCCACGTCCTGCGCGGCCCGATCTTGATCCCGATCGCCTTGGTGATCGTCTCGGTGACCGTCCTCGGTTTCGTGCTCAACGCCGTGTTCGCGTTCGCGATCGCCAAACCCGGCGTCCCGGAGATCCGTCCCGCCTTCACCAAAGCACGGGGCCACTGGGTGCCGATTGTGACCTCAGGCGCCGTCCTGGGTCTCGCCCTGGCCTTCGCGACCACGGTGGTGACGCGATGGGGACATCCGTGGTTCGCGCTCTCGCTTGGAGTGGTCGTCGGCGTGATGATGGTCTGCTACGTGGCGGTTCCGGCGAGGCTGATCGGAGGAAAGCCGGCCCGGTCGAGCCGGGATAAGCTCGCCACGACCGCGGTCGGCGCAGCGTTGGGCACAGCGATCTGCACCCCGCCCTACCTGCTCGGCCGCGTGGCCCTGCTGATGCTCGGGTCCAAGGTGCTGCTCATCCCCGGGATCTTCGTGCTCGGGGTTGCCGTGACCCTGCAGGCGGGAGCCACCGGGGCGGTCAGCGCGGTCAAGATGAGCGCGAGCCTTGCGGTCGGGCGCCGCTCTCCTTCAGACGTCGTCTCCTGAGCTCCAAAGGGCCGTTCACATTCACCTGGGTGAACGGATCCCGCCGACTGTGAGTCCGGTGAACGCCCACGTAGCCTCGGGATCAAGCCGGACGGACCGGCCTCAATCGGCAATCGAATACAGGAGTGCGCCATGGCGACGCTAGTCGCGATCGGATACCCAGAACAGGGAACCGCCCAGCAGGCACTTGAGACTGTTCACCAGCTGGAGGGAGAGCTGATCATCCAGGCCCAGCAGGTTGCGGCGATCTCCCGCGATCAGGAGGGCCACCTCCACACCCACACCGGCAGCGGAGGCAGCACGACCGCCGGCGGCGCTGCCATGGGTGGGTTCTGGGGGTTCATGTTCGGGCTGTTGTTCTTCGTCCCCTTCGCGGGGTTGGCGCTCGGCGCCGGCATGGGGGCGCTGTTCGGTCACTTCGGTGAAAAGGGCATCGACAAGGCCTTTCAGCAGCAGGTCCGTGATTACCTCAAGCCGGGCACGTCGGCCCTGTTCATGGTGATCGACCAGGTGACGCCGGACAAGGCGATCGCCGCCCTGCAGCAGTACGGGGGCACCGTCATCCGGACATCGCTGTCAGATGAGGACACCAAGCAGCTCCAGGACGCACTGGGTGCGCCCACGACGGCGGCCTAGCACGCGCGATCTCGCAGTCCAGATGCCGGCGCCTGCCGGCGGCTGAATCAGTCGAACAGAAGGGAACATCACATGGCCGTTGTCGGATCGGAAACTCACCAGACGCTGTCGGCGCTCTCGGCCGGCGACCTTGAGGTGCTCGAGCAGGCGGTCGGCCTCCGTGAGCGCAACCGCGAGAGCAGCGGCCTGGACGCCCGCACGTTCGCGCTCGTCAAGATCGCGACGCTGATCGCCCTTGACGCGCCGCCCGCCTCCTACGCGTGGCAGATCGCCAATGCGTTGGAGGAGAACGTGACGGCGGAGGACTTCATCGGCGTGCTGCGGGCGATCGCGCCGCAGGTCGGGGGTCCGAGGATCATTGCCGCGGCCCCGGAGATCATGCTCGCGATGGGCCTCGCCCTCGACGAGGAAGAGCAGGCATAGCGATGCCACTGCTCAGACGACGCCGGCCCCTCCTCCGCGCCGCGGCGGTTGGCGGCGGCGCATATGCGTTTGGCAAGCACAGTCAACGCAAGCAGGAGGAGCAGCAGCAGGACGCCTACGACGCGGGTCAGCAATCGGCGTATGCCGCTCCGGCCCCGCCCGCTCGCACCGGGCTCACCTCCGAGGACACCCAGCGCCTGAGCGAGCTCGGGAAGCTGCACGATCAGGGAGTTCTCACCGACGAGGAGTTCGCGCAACAGAAGTCGCAGATCCTCGGCCGGATCTGAGCTTCTCACTCGAAGCGAGGGGAGGCGGGTCATCTCAACGCGCCCGCTTCCCGGGGTGCGCGCACTCGCGGGATACAAGCGTTCGTGGTTGCGCCGGGACGTCGTCGCCGGCGTCGTCCTGAGCACGCTCCTGGTGCCGCAGGGGATGGCGTACGCCGAGCTCGCGGGGCTGCCGGCGATCACGGGCCTGTATACGTCGATCCTGTGCCTGCTCGGCTACGCCGTGTTCGGCCCGTCGCGCGTTCTGGTCCTGGGCCCGGACTCATCACTGGGGCCGATGATCGCGGCCACGATCCTGCCCATTGTCGGCTCGGGGGGAAGTCCGGAGCGCGCGATCGCACTCGCGTCGATGATGGCGCTGATCGTCGGGGCGATGATGATCGCCGCCGGGATCGCCAAGCTCGGGTTCGTCGCCGATCTGCTCTCCAAGCCCACGCAGATCGGCTACATGAACGGGCTGGCCCTGACGATCCTGATCGGTCAGCTGCCCAAGCTGTTCGGGTTCTCGACCGATGCCAACGGACTGATCGACGAGGCGCGCGCGTTCGTGCACGGGGTGAGCTCGGGCGAGGTGGTCGGTGCCGCCCTTGCGATCGGACTGGTCAGCCTCGGCTTGATCCTGGCGCTCGGCCGCTGGCTGCCGCGGGTTCCCGGCGTCCTGGTGGCCGTCGTCGCCGCGATCGCGGCATCGGCGGCGTTCGGTCTGGCCGACCACGGGGTTGCGCTGGTCGGCACCCTGCCTCAGGGCTTCCCGCCGCTGACCGTGCCGAGCCCGATCTCGGATCTTCCCCTGCTGATCGCGGGAGCGTTGGGGATCACGGTCGTAGCCCTCACCGACACGATCTCCACCGCCTCGGCGTTTGCCCGGCGGACCGGGCAGGAGGTCGATGGGAACGGCGAGATGATCGGGATCGGAGCCGCCAACGTCGCCGCCGGGTTCTTCCAGGGCTTCCCTGTCAGCACCAGCGGGTCGCGGACCGCGGTCGCGGAGCAGGCCGGCGCCAAGTCACAGCTCACCGGAGTGGTCGGGGCCGCGGTGATCGTGCTGATGCTCGTGCTCGTGCCCGGACTGCTCAAGAACCTGCCCAACCCGACGCTGGCGGCGGTGGTGATCGCCGCATCGCTGTCGCTGGCCGACGTGCGCGGGGTTGTCCGGCTGTGGCACCAGCGCCGCGTGGAGTTCCTGCTGACGATCACGGCGTTCCTGGGCGTCGCTCTGCTCGGCGTCCTGGAGGGCATCGCCGTCGCCGTCGCGCTCTCGATCCTCAACGTCTTCCGCCGTGCGTGGATGCCCTACCAGACCACGCTCGGACGGGTTCCCGGAATGCGGGGCCAACACGACCGCCGGATGCATCCCGAGGCCGAGCAGCTCCCCGGCCTCGTCATCTTCCGATTCGACGGGCCCCTGTTCTTCGCCAACGCCAGAACCTTCCGCGAGCAGCTCCGCCGCCTCGCGGCCGCCGAGCCACGTCCGCGCTGGATCGTGATCGCCGCCGAGCCGATCACCGACGTCGACACGACCGCCGCCGACATGCTCGCCGACCTCGACGCCGAGCTCAACGCTGACGGCACGTCGCTCGTGTTCGCCGAGCTGAAGCATCCGGTCCGGGCGAAGCTCGACCGCTACGAGCTCATCGGCCCTCTGGACCCCGACCACTTCTTCCCGACTCTCGACTCAGCTCTCGACGCTTATCAGGCGCAGACCGGGGCCAGCTGGAGCGAAGCCACCGGGACAGCCCAAATCACCCCTTTCGGGTGAAGACGGGGGGGCGCTGAAATCGGACAGTGGACCGGCATCGATCGCGATGCAGGTACTCATGATTCCAGGGGACCACATACGCTTGATCAGCGGCGGAGCGGGCGGCCATGCCGGGTTCGCTGTCGGCTGAGCTGGGTCCGGCGGCGGAGTTACCGCCTCTCGCCGAGGCGAAGCTGGCGGCGCCGCGCCAGCGCCACGGAATGTTGCGGCGCGAACACATCGAGCAGATGCTCGAGGCCGGGGCAGACGCGGCTCTGACCCTCGTCGCAGCCCCGGTCGGCTACGGGAAGACCACGGCGGTCCGAGCCTGGTGTGCAAGCAGCGGCGCTCCGTTTGCCTGGGTCACGCTCGACCCCATGGACAACGATCTCGTGCGGCTGTGGACGTATGTCGCGGCGGCGATCGACCGCGTTCGCGACGGACTCGGCCGCAGAGCGCTCAAGCGCATTCGGACGCCCGGGGTCCCGATTGACGCGACGGTGGACGAGCTCATGAACGGCATCGCGGGGTTCGGACGGCAGTTGACAATCGTCCTCGACGACCTTCACACGGTGACGGATCGAGAGTGCCTCGCGTCGCTGGAGTACGCGATCGAGCGCCTGCCGCCGACGGCGCGTCTCATCGTGATCACTCGCGCCCATCCCGCCTTCGGCTTGGCTCGCTTGCGCGGCCGGGGCGCGCTGGAGGAGCTGACTGCGAGCGACCTCGCCTTCACCCCGGAGGAGACGACCGAGCTGCTCGTGGACCGCGGCGGTCTTGACCTGGACCAGGAACAGATCGCCACCCTGCGCAGGCGGACCGACGGGTGGCCGGCTGCGCTGTATCTCGCCGCCCTCTGGCTTCGCACCGTGGACGATCAGAGTCGCGCCGTGCTCGAGTTCGGCGGCGATCACCGCTACGTCGCCGAATACCTCAGCCAGGAGGTGCTCGCGGCGCTTGACCCCGACCATCGCTCGTTCCTGCTGCGCGTCGCGACCCTCGGCGGCTTCACCGCGGAGCTGTGCAATGACGTGCTCGGCCGCACGGACTCGGCGGCGCGGCTCGCCGAGCTCGAGGAGTCCAACATGTTCCTCTTGAGCCTCGAGCGCGGCGAGTGGTTCCGCGTCCATCCGCTGTTCGCGGAGTTCGCCGCCGCCCAACTGACCTTGGATGATCCCGGCGCCGCGGTGGCGATCCATCGGCGCGCGGCCGGGTGGCTCCGATCACGAGGTCACTCCGTCGAGGCGATCATGCATGCGTCCGCGGCCGGCGACTACGAGGTCGCCGCGGAGATCCTGAGCGAGCATCACCTGGCGATGGTCGGCGACGGACGCGCCGCCACGCTGCTCCGGTGGGCGCGGGCCCTCCCTCACGACTGCCTCCTGAGGCATCCGGAGCTTGCCGGCGCAGCCGCAACAGCCGCGACCATGCTCGGACACCGCGCCCTCGAGCGACGCCGGCTGATCGCTCTCGCCAGCCAGCGCAAGGTGCAGCACCCCGAGCAGTTCGGGCTCCACGCCGAGGCGCTGCTGGCAACGGCGCGCGCCGCCGGCATCGATCGCGGGGTCAGCGAGGCAGTGGCGAACGGCCGCCGGGCGGTGGAGCTTGCCGAACACGGCGCTGACGATCTGCTCGTCGCCGCGCTGGCCGCCCTCGCCCGGGCGCTGTACTTCGCCGGAGAGCTCGACGAGGCCTGGACGGCGGCGCTGCGTGCGATCGAGCGCCCGGATGCGGCGCATCGGGCGCCAGGACACGCTCTGGCCCGATCGACCCTCGCGCTCGTCGCCGTCGATCGCGGCCGGCTGGCCTCGGCCCGCAACCACGCGGAGCAGGCACGAACGATCATCGGCAGAATCACCAGCAGCCGGAGCTGGCTGGGTGGCAACGGCGCTGTGGCGATCGGCGCCGTCCTGGCGGGCGAGGGCGACCTCGCCGGCGCGGAGCGCGAGTTCGCCTACGCCGAACCGTTCCTGCGCGACGAGGTCGCCACGATCCATCACGCTGGCGTGCTGGTCCGCCTCGCCGATGTTCGCTGCCGGCGTGGCCGCCTCGACGACGCCGATGCCGCGCTGCATCAGGCCCGCGATGAGCTCTCGGAGCTCCGCGACAGCGGAACCGTCCCGGAGCTCGCGGCTGAGGTCGCGAAAGGACTGGAGCGGGCCAGGCGCCGAGCGAGCACCGGGGCGATCCTGCAGCCGCCCAGCGAGGCGGAGTTCGCGGTGCTGCGCCTCCTGACAACCGACCTCTCGGCCCGCGAGATCGGAGGCGAGCTGTTCCTGTCGGCCAACACCGTGAGGTCCCATACGCGAGCGATCTACCGCAAGCTTGGCGTCTCCTCGCGTGAGTCGGCCGTCGCGCGCGCGAGCGCGCTGGGGATGCTGGAAAAACCGCTCTCACCTAGGTGAACAGGCCGAGCCCGAGTCCACGCCGCGCGCGGTGTGTCAACGTTCAGGGATGCCAGGTCGCACGTACCGGCTCGAGGTGGAAGGTGAGCTGGGTGAACTCGCCGGATCGGCCATCAGCGGCATGAGCATGAGTCACCACCACGGCAACACGGTGCTCGTCGGGCCCATCCACGATCAAGCGGAGCTCAACGGCCTCGTGCAGCGGATCTCCGATCTCGGAGTCACCCTACTGAGCCTCAACGCGGTCACCCGCGAGCCTCGGTACTGATCAGTTCGGGTTCACCTGGGTGAGCAGGAGCGGATCCGAGCGATCCGGCCTCCTAAGGTGACGGAGGCGCTCCCGGTGCCGGGGGCCCTCCCGGTCCAGGCGGACCGTCAGCACGTGCGTCCGCTCCCCCGGTCTCCGGGTGGCTACCGCGATGGCGCCCGAAGAGGAACGTCGCGATCGCGATCGCGATCGCGCCGAGGGCGATGAGCACCCAACCCCACCATGGCAGGCCTCCACCGGATCCCCCGGCCGTCGTCGTCGTCGTCGGGTGTACCGCGACATGAGCCGAGTTGTTGACCGTGCTGTTGTTGATCGACCTCGTCGGGGAGGGCGCTGACTCCGTCTTCGTCTTGGTCGAGGTGGAGGTCTTCGCCGGTGCTGTGCGCGTCTCCGTCTCCGTCTTGGTCGTCGCGGCGGTCTTCCCGGGCTGCCCACTCCCCGTGTCGCGCGACGTCGTTGCGGTCTTCGTGTCAGCCGCGTCGGTCGCGGTCTTCGTGTCAGCCGTCTTGGTCGTGATGTCCTTGAGCTTGCCCTGGGCCTGGCTTGCCGCACTCGACGCGAGGCTCTGCGCCTGCTGCGCCACCGTCCCGGTGACGGAGCCTCCGCAGGCGGCGAGCATCACCGCCGACACCGCGCCGACGGCCAGCCACATCACGCACCCCATGCGACGAGCGGTCATTCGTCGACCTCCGCTGACTCGACCCGGGACCCGCCCCCGACATGCCCAGCGGGATCGCCCCGGTCAGCGGCGCCGTGCGGGTGACCGACGAGGAGCTCGAGCTCGGCCGCGGCTCGCTCCTCCGCGGCGGCGGCAGCCGTATAGCGCTTGTACAGGCCTTCGCGGTCGAAGGGGGCGGCCGCGGACCACTCGTTCCATGCGCGCCGCACCGTCTGCGCCGCCCTTTGCCAGGCGACCCATTGCGGTGACCGTCGTTCTCCGTCACCCGGTTCGCCGGCGCAGGCACCGCGCGTTCGTTTCAGCCCAGGGTCCTGTTCACGGTGTCCCCGCCGGCGTCGTTCCGGTCCGGCGAGTCGGTCTGCCATCACCGATTGCCTGCCGCTCACGATCACCGTGGCCAGGGCGATCACGGCGAACGTGATGACCGCCAGGGTCCACACCGTGCCGGCCGGAATGAGCACAAGAGTGGCGACGACGACGATGGAGACGAGGGCACCGCTCCAGCGCCTCGCCGGGTGCCTGATCATCACCGCGCGGCCGGCGAGCACCGCGACCGCGCCCACGTAGATGAGGACCCACCCCCAGGCGTTAGGGCTTCCGGTCGTGGCTGCCAAGAAGGTCAGTGGCTCCGTGCGAGACACACCACCGCGCGCTCACCGCTCGAGGCGCTTGCCATGGACGATCAGCCCGAAAATGGCCAGGATGTCCACCGCGAAGAACGTCAGCGACCAGAATGGGTACGCCGGGATCATCAGCATCTGCACGATCGCGTTGATGCTCAGCACGACCACGCCGGTCCAGCGCGCGAACTGGTTCTGGACGAACACCCCCACACCGACCGCCAGCTGCAGGACGCCGACGCACAAGGCGATCCAGCCCCAGGTGTTGAGGCTCCCGAAGACGTAGTTGGTGTTGTGAACGAAGAAGTGGGCGTTACCGATCGCGGCGATGCCTTCGATGCAGTTCATCGTCCCGACCAGCAGCAGCAACGAGCCGGCGAACGCGACCCATCCGGACGAGCGCTCCTCGTCCCAATAGCCCTCGGTCTCAGGTCCCTGCGTCTCGGGCGTTATGTAGGTAGACATATATCCCTCCGGTCCTGGGTACGTGCGGACAACGGCTGTTGGGTCAGTTGCATTTAGAACTGGTGGAATCGGTGAAGCTCTTGACGGAGGTCACGACGCTGCTCACCTGGCTGGCAAGCGCCGCGATGTTCGCCGCCGACGGACTCGATGGGAACGACTTGACTGTGCTCTCGAGCGCATTGACCGACGACGTGACGGCGGTGGTCTCGCTCGGGAAGTCACTCTTGGCTGAACTGACGAGCGCGGTAGCCTCACTCTGGATCTTCGTCAGTTGTGATCGCAGCGCGCTGACGACTCCGCCACTGGTGTTGAGGCTCGTCAGCCCCTTGACGGAGTTCTCGAGGCTGGTCCGGTTGCTGCAATACGCCGGCTTGCTGCTACCGCAGGCACTGAGCGCAGCGATCAGGATGATGGTGACGCAGGCAGCAATCACGCGTCTGAAGGTTCCCCTGGCTCGCACTGTGTGCTCACACTCCATGTTCATCTGCCCGGTGCACTCAACGTGCCTTCGTCGGTCATAGTTGAGGCTAAGCCGCTCCCGGGTGCGCAGACAGCAGGTGCTCCCCAATCACCCAGGTGAACGTGAACCCGGTCCATGCTCAGCTCGCCAGCTCGATCAGACCCTTGATGATGAGCAGTGCCCCGATCACCGACAGCGCCGTCACGGCGAACCTTCGGGCTCGTGGCTGGATCCAGGCCTTGGCCCCGTCGATCGCTCTGGGGGTCCGATCCGGAGCGACCACAAAGCAGATGAGTGGCACCTCCAGCAGCGCCAGCATGATCAGGTTGAACGCGAGGATCAGCAGGACGGTCGGCGCCGTCGCGGCGTTCAGCCTGTCGATGCGGATCAGGCCGGCGAGGTAGGCCGCCCCCGGCAGGGTCAGCATCGCCCCGACCAGGAACGTGACCCGCGGGGACCCGCGGCCAAGCGCTCGCTGCCAACGCGGCGGGCCCTTGTCCTTCTTCGGTCTCTTGCGCTCCGCGTGGTCTCGACGATGGCCTCCCAGCACTGACGCCCCGATGAGCGCGAGCGCGCCCAGCACCATCGTTGCCACCGGGCTCAGGGTTCTCTTCGTCGTGCCGACGGCACTCGAGTCCTCGGATCCGAATACGATCACCAGGCCGAGGGTGACGCTCGTCATGAGCGCGCCGAGCAGGTAGCCCACCATCAGCTTCCGCGGGTTTGGCAGCACCATCATCAACGTCGACGCGGCGACCAGCGTTGGGTTCAACGCCGCGGCCAGTGCGAGGAGAAATATGTCGGCCATCGCCGCGCGATGCTCGCGGAGCGCCGGGCGGCGTCGGGGTCTTTCCCCTACGCGGCGGTGATCCTGTCACCGTAAGCGACCAGTCCGAAGATGGCGAGGATGTCGACCGCGAAGATCGACAGCGACCAGAATGGATACGCGGGCATCATCAGCAACTGTGCGATCGCGTTCAGGCTCAGGAAGACGACGCCGGTCCACCGCGCGAACTGGTTCTTGGCGAACACACCGAGGCCTACGAGCAGCTGAAGCGCGCCGAGGCAGAGGGCCACCCATCCCCACGTCTTGAGATCGCCGAACACGAAATGTGCGTTGCCGACGAAGAAATGGGCCTTGCCGATCGCCGCGATCCCGTCGATGACGTTGAGGGTTCCGAGCATCAGCAGGAGCACGCCGCCGAAGACGACCCACCCGTGGCCGGTGTCCTCGAACGGTTCGACGTAGCTCGCCGGAACCTGACGCTCAGCCTTGACAGACATCACACGCCTCCACTGTTGTTGGTACCTGGTACCGCGCCCGCGGCCGACCGCGAGCGTCGACGTCCTGGATGGACTGTGGCACCGCTGGCGGGCCGCTCATCACCCCATTGGGGTGATTCGTCTGGTCGGTGCTGCGTAGATCCTCCGCCGGAGAGGACGCTGCGCCCCCGCGAAGGAGCGCGACCGTCGACCCGCGCGAGCTCCACTCGACCTGCGCGAGCTCGACAGTTGCCGACCCTTCGGAGACCGAGATGACGACGATCGAGCAGCCCAAGCCCCAGGCCGATTGGTACAGCCAATCGGCTGCTGACGTCACAGCCGCTCTGGGCGTCGATCCCGATCACGGGCTGGACGCCGGAGAGGTCAAGCAGCGCCTGGAGCAGTACGGGCCCAACGAGCTGCCGAAGGAGCCGCCGCCGAGTATGTGGGAGGTGGCGCGGGGCCAGGCCTCCAACCCGATGAACATCATGCTGCTCATCGTCGCCGTGGCGAGCTTCGTCGTCGGGCAGATTCCGACCGGGATCTTCGTGGTGGGCCTCGTGACATTCAACGTGGTGATGGGCTCCGCCCAGGAGCTCAAGGCGCGAGCCAGCGTCGAGGCACTGGCACACCTGCAGGTGCCCCATGCCCGGGTGCGTCGCGACGGCGCGGTCCAGGAGGCCGATTCGACACAGCTGGTGCCAGGCGATATCGCCCTGCTCGAGGCCGGTGATGTCGTCCCCGCGGATGGCCGGATCGTGACGTCCGCGACTCTGGAGCTCCAGGAGGCGGCGCTCACCGGCGAGAGCGCGCCGGTGGCGAAGGATGGGACGAGCGTGCTCGATCCCGAGACGGCGCTCGGCGATCGCATCAACCTGGTCTTCCAGAACACTCAGGTGACGCGTGGGACCGCCGCCGTGGTGGTGACGGCAACGGGGTCGGCGACCGAGATGGGCCGGATCGCGGACATGGTCACCTCGACTCAGCGCCAACGGTCGCCGCTGCAAAAAGAGCTTGACGGGATGACCAAGGTGTTCGGGAGCGTGGCGTGGCTCGCGGTGGCGGTCATCGGGATCTTCGGGATCGCCCGCGGTCAGTCGTTCGACACTGTGGTGCTGTTGTGCATTTCGACCGCGATCGCATCCATTCCGGTGGGCCTGCCGACATTCGTGCAGGCGATGCTCTCCTCGGGCGCGCAACGGCTGGCCGAGCACAAGGCCGTCGTGAAATCGCTGGCCGACGTGGAAACGCTCGGCGGCACGACCGTGATCAACAGCGACAAGACCGGGACGCTGACGCTCAACCAGATGACCGCGACCACGATGCTGGCCGGCGGAGACTGGTTTGAAGTGGAAGGCGGCGGCTATCGCAAGTCCGGCGCGATCCTCGGGGTGGCCGGCTCGGAGCTACCGGACTTCCGACGCCTGGCGCTGGGTCTGACGCTCTGCAGCGACGCCACGGTGGCCGACGACGAGTCGATCATCGGCGACCCCACCGAGGCCGCCCTGGTCGTACTCGCGGCGAAGATGAGCTCCGACGCCGAGCAGACACGGGGTTCGCTGGAGCGGCGCGCCGAGGTGCCCTTCGACTCCGAGTACAAGTTCATGGCGACCTTCCATGACCGCCCGGACTGGCTCGCGGGCGGGGTCCTCAAGGACAAGCATTTCATGACCGTGAAAGGGGCGCCTGACGTGGTCATCGGGCTGTGCAGCCACGCCCTCTGGCACGGCCGAGAGATCCCCATGGACGAGGCCCGCAAGGATCTGCTGGACGCCAACCAGCACCTGTCGGAGAAGGGGCTGCGCGTCCTCGCCTTCGCCGCCCGTGATCTCGACGACCAGGCGATGTCGGCGGCGATCGACGATCCGATGGCGGCCGTGCGCGACCTCATCTTCGTCGCGCTGGTCGGCATCATCGATCCGCTGCGCTCCGAGGCCGTGGACGCCGTCCGTACGGCGCTGAGCGCCGGCATCGACGTCCGCATGATCACCGGCGACCACACCGTCACCGCCCGTGCGATCGCCGACGAGCTCGGCCTCGGCCCAGGCGTCCTCACCGGCACCGAGCTGCAACATCTCCCTGACGAGGAGCTGATGCGCCGGCTCCCCGACCTCCATGTGTTCGGCCGCGTCGCGCCGGAGGACAAGCTGAGGCTGGCGAAGCTGATGCAGCAGTCGGGCGATGTCGTGGCGATGACCGGCGACGCCGTGAACGACGCCGCGGCCCTCAAGCAGGCCGACATCGGCGTCGCGATGGGCAGCGGCTCGGAGGTCACCAAGCAGGCCGCCAAGATCGTCCTCACCGACGACAACTTCGCCACGCTCGTGAGGGCGGTCGACCTCGGCCGCGACATCTACCGCAGGATCACCTCCTACGTGAAGCTCCAGCTCACGATCCTGTCCTCCGTGCTGCAGCTCATGGTGCTGGCCACGATCTTCAACATCAACCACGGCGTCGCGCTGTTCCCCATGCAGCTGCTGTTCTGCAAGTTCTTCGTGGTGGTCACGGTGGTGGTCGGGTTCATCGTCGACGTCCCAGATCCAGGCGTGATGCAACGACCGCCCCGCAAGCCGGGCACGCGGATCGTCAACCGGCCCCAGATCATCCGGTGGGTGCTCAGCGGACTGGTTGTCGCTGTCACCGCGCTGCTCGTCCTGGACCTCGGACCGGACGAGCCGAGCACCACGCACGCATCGGTGTCGATGACCATGGCCTTCGCCGTCGTCGCCTTCACCGCCGTGAACCTCGGCTTCGTGATGCGGCGCGAGCGCGAGGCGCCGTGGTCCTCGCCGCTGTTCCCCTACATGGGCTGGATCATTTTCGGCTGGTTCCTCACCTGGGCGGGCGTCGAGCTCCACATGCTGCAGCGCCTGCTCGACACGGAGTCGCTCTCCGGCGCCCAGTGGGCCGTCGTGCTCGGCCTGTCGCTGATCGCGCCGGCGCTGGTGTGGGCCGACAAGGCGATCCAGCTCCGCCGCCAGCAGAGGGCCGCCGCCTAGCAAGATGCCTCGGGCGCAGAGCAGAGAGAGCTCCACGGTGATCGCGGTGCAGGAGACCTGGGAAGGCCCGCGGGCCCTGCGGCTGGGTGAGGACCGGAGCGACTTCGGCTGGATGATGTTCGCCGGCGTCGTACTGCTCGTGCTGGGATGCGTCAACACCGTGGAGGGCGTCGCCGCCGTGAGCGGGTCCGATGTCTTCGTGGGACGCGCCCACTACCTGTTCGGCGACCTGGGCAGCTGGGGTTGGGTGATCTGGGTTCTCGGTGTCACCCAGGCGCTGACGGGTGTGGCGGTCCTCGTCAAGAACCAGTCCGCGCGGTGGCTCGGAGTGGTTTTCGCCTCCGCCAACACGATGGCTCAGATGCTCATGATCCAGGCGTACCCGTTGTGGTCCCTGGCGCTCGTGGGCCTGGACATCCTCGTCATCTACGCGCTGGTCGTTCACGGTGGCCGCTCCTATCGCCCGGCTTGACCCCAGCGGGCGTCATCCGAATGGGACGATGGGCGCGTCACTGCGGGTTGGGCCGAGATACTGGCGCACGGCGACGCCCGTCAGACGCATATCATCTACCACCGAGGGGAAGGCGGCACGATGGGTCACGCTGAGCAGGATGGGCAGACGGTCGAGAAGCTTCGCCGAAAGACGTATGAGAAGGAGCTCGCTCGGCTGCAGGGCGAGCTGGTTCGGCTCCAGGAGTGGGTCGTGCGTGAGGGAATCAAAGTCTGCGTCGTGTTCGAGGGCCGTGACACTGCGGGGAAGGGTGGAGTGATCAAACGGATCACCGAGCGGGTGAGCCCCCGGGTGTACCGGGTCGTCGCGCTCCCGGCTCCGACTGAGCGCGAGAAGAGCCAGATGTACATCCAGCGCTATATGTCTCATTTTCCGGCGGCCGGCGAGGTCGTGATCTTCGACCGCAGCTGGTACAACCGCGCCGGCGTGGAGCGTGTGATGGGCTTCACGTCCGAGGACGAGGTATTTCGTTTTCTACGGCTCGCGCCACTGGTTGAACAGGCCATGGTCGACTCCGGGATCATCCTGCTCAAGTACTGGCTCGAGGTCGGTCAGAAAGAGCAGACGCGGAGAATCGAGTCGCGCATCGACGATCCGCGAAAGGTCTGGAAGCTCTCACCGATGGACCTCAAGTCCTACAGCCGCTGGTATGACTATTCGCGGGCCCGTGACGAGATGTTCGCCGCGACCAACACCGAATTTGCTCCCTGGCACGTCGCTGACTCAAACGACAAGAAGCGCGCCCGGCTGAACATCATCAGCCACCTCCTGGAGCAAATCCCATACGACTCCCCGAAAAGGGGGTCCGTCGTACTTCCGGAACGCGAGAAGCGGGGCGGTTACCGCGAGCCCGACCACTCCCGGCAGTACATCCCAGCGAGGTATTAGGTTCCGGCGAAAGCCCCTGCTAGTCGCTGCGTTCTACGGAGGGTGAGCGAGGGGACTCGAACCCCCGACCGCCTGGACCACAACCGAATACCCAGGAATTTTCTAGGTGGCGGTCAATTGCTGTTTGCAGGGTCTTCTTGGTTTGAGTTGCCCCCACTTTTGCTCAGATTGATGGACAAATTGATGGACGCTCCGCGGGCAAAGGCGGCGTTGACGAGTTCTGCCTCGTTGGCGGCCGGCGCGTAGTCGGCGTAGATCAGCGTGGTCTTGAAGTCGCGGTGCCCCATCCACTCCTGCAGCGTGCGCATCGGCACACCCGCGGCGGCCATCCGCGTTCCGAACGTATGCCTCAAGTCGTGGAACCTCAGTTCGCGGACGCCGGCGCGCTTGAGCGCGGCCTTGAACCGCTTGAGCAGCAGCGAGCGGTCCATTGGCTTGCCGCTGTGCGGATGCGCGAACACGAGATCCTCGTCTGACTGGTAGCTCGAGCGCTGGAACAGTAGCTCGAGCTCGCGGGCGACATCGTCGGCCAGGGGGATGCTCCGCGAGGAGCGCTTGGACTTCGGGGTCCCGAACGTGCCCCGGACGAAGTTTCGCCGCACCCGAACACGATGCGCCGTCCAGTCGACATCCATCCAGCGCAGCGCCAGCAGCTCGCCCTGGCGCATCCCGGTCATCGCCGCCGTGAGGTAGAGCACCCGCTCGACCTCGCTCACCGGGTCGGCGGCGGCGCGTCTCCTCGAGGTCGAGGCCGTGCAGGTAAATCGCCGTCGATTCGGCGATCCCGAGCTCCGCGGCGATCCGCTTCCAGGGCAGCTTCTCGCCGTCGCGCAGGTGCCGCACCCGTCTCGACCGCTCCGCCGTCCCCGCCCTGCGCCGGCTGCGCGGACCTGCCGTCGCGGTCAGCAGGGCATCGAGCTCGGTTTGGTCGAGGAAGCGGATGTCCTGGTCTCCATCGGCGGCCTCGGGCTTCTCGACCGCCTTGCACGGGTTCGCGACGACCCAGCCCTTGTGCAGCGCGAAGTCAAAGATGCTGTGCAGGAAGCCGAGGTAGTTGCGCGTGCTCTTGACCGACTGGTCGTGATCGAGGCAGACCGCGACGAACTCGCTCGATGTCCTCCTTCGTGACGTCCGCGATCTGCTTCTCGCCGAAGAACGGCGCCACGTGTACGCGCAGGTAGCTCTGGTAGCCGATCGTGGTTGACGCCTTGCGCCCTCTCGTGACCAGATGCTGGATCAGTCGCCCGCCGGCGTCCTCGACCGTCATGCGCTCGTACACCGGCGCGAGCGTCACCTCCGCCATCAGCTTGCGCAGCCGAGCCTCGGCCATCTTGCGGGTCAGGCCGTCCCGGCCGCCCGGCGTGCGGATCGGTCCGAGCTTGCGGGTGATCGTCCGGTTCCGAACCCGCCACTGCCCGTACCACGCGTTGCGTTTCTCGAAGATGCTGCCGGTGCCGTACCGCCGCTTCGCAGGACTGCTCGGCTTCGGGGAAGGCGTCTCCTTCGCGGGCATTGCCCCTTTATACGCCCAGGCACGCGGCCCGCGCGGTTTCGCCCCCTGGTTCTGACGGAGCTGATGGGTGCACTGCGAAGTGGCGATGCCGCACCGATCCACGGCGGTGACCTCATGCTCGAGCAGCGGCAAGATCGTCACACGGCGCGGAGACCCGCCGGGCGTCGAACCGATCCAAACTGGCGTCGGCTTGCGCGCGGGCCACCACCCAGCTGCCAAACACGCGCGTCACGACGCTCGCCGGCGGCCAGTCTCCTCCGCTGAGTCGAGCGAGCGCCTCTCCCCCACGTCGGCGCGCATGCGTGCGCGACCAGTCATAGGAAGACGGCAGTCGGCCGTGGCGGGCCTGCCACGCGCACATCGCATCGAGCACCCGGTCACGCGTCCAGCGTCGCTCGACCGCGCCAGGGTGGCATGCCTTGCAGTAGGCGTACGCGTCGCCCTTGCCGTTGCGCGCCTGCGTGTACGCCCCACAGCCCCGGCACACTCCCTGATAGCGCGCCTTGACCGCCCGCGCCTTCTCCCCGGTCGGGTCATAGAAGTACGCCCTAACGGTCGCCGGCGAGCGGCCCAGACGATCAGCGATCTGCGCGATCGCTAGACCCTCGGCCTCACGATAGTGCTTGGCCAGAGCAACGGCGCGGCGTCGCTCCACGACCCGGGCCCAAACCGTCGCGGCATGCGCGCTCACGTATCCCTAGATAGACGACGGGGCGGCGCTGATCCCGTCGCATTGGACGGAAGCGACCGCTGCGCGCTCAGGGGTCCACCGCGTGACGGGCCGCTTCGCACAGCGAGCGCGACCGGACTGACAGCGAGCGCGAGATCACAAACGCGGCGATGCGGGCCTCCGCCGGGACGACCCGTGGCGGCGCCCTTCCACCGCCGGCACGCCGCCCCCCACTCCGATACCTCCGCTTACCTCGGTGCTCAGCGCGGTCTTTTGCCGTCGTTTGCGGCAAATGCTTGCCTCCTGCTTGCCCCCTTTCTTGGCGCTGGCGAGGCGACACCGAGCCTCGCAACGGCCCGACTGCCGCGGCCGCAATGGACCGGTCTCGAAAACCGGTATGGGCGGATTCCCGGGCACGAGGGTTCGAATCCCTCCCTCTCCGTTCATGTGATGAGCGCGACATACGTCTCCTGATGCGCCAGGACGTACTCAAAGGCGTTGCGCGCCGCGGACCAATCCCCACCGCTCGCGTCCCGCCGCCCGATCAGGTCGCACCTACTCCAAGCTCAGGCTCGGATCGGTGGCTCGAGGCAAGGCGGGCGCGGCGTCACCTGTGGCCGTGCATCGGCGCCGCATCGACCAGCTTCGCGTGCCAGACGCGTCTGGCGGCCGTGCTGCCGATTCATCACCGCGGCGGTGGCGGTGATCGCCGCCATCGCAAGTCACGACCTCGCGTTATGGCGATGCGTGATCTGCGGCGCGACGTGGACGGTTACTGTCAGCGTCTCGTCATCGTGTGTGACAGCACGTGGCGCTGGGCGCCCGCTTTCCTGGGCACGGAAGTCGAGGCGGCGCTGTCATCGCGTCGCGCCACGTCAGCCCGCGTTCTCCTCTTCCGCTCACCGCAATCTCGCTTCCGTTTCGCTTGACACACCACGAGCCACCCAGTAACTTTCTTCCCCGCAGCGCTCACAACTTGCTGCAGGGCACTAGATAAACTGGCATCGAGGTCGGGCCCGCACCGCATAGTGGCTTCTTTGCGTCCCGGACGATTGCTCTCCCACGACTTTCCCTGTGCGAGACGTGGTCCAAGGGCTCGCAATTGATAGTCACGTCGGTTCCGATGTGACCTCTCTCCGGTTAGTCCCTACTCAGGCCCCGCTAACCATTCCTACACGTCCGTGACGGTGCCCTTGCATGGAGAGGGCCGAAGGAGAGACCATGCGTACTTTCGTGCCGCCGGCGCTGGCCGCCTCACCTTATAACGCTGCCGTACGAGACGGCAGCCTCATCTTCATCGCAGGGCAAATTGGCCTCAGCGAAGACGGCGGCCTCGTTCCCGGTGGGATCGTACCGGAAACCGAGGCATGTCTTGACTCTCTGGCTCGCGCGCTCCAGGCCGTCGGTGCGACCCTGTCTGACGTCGTCAAGACATTGGTGTTCATTGTCGACTTCAACGACTATGGCGCATTCAATGACGTCTACCGTCGGTACTTTTCGGCCGACTTCCCGGCTCGCTCCACCGTTGGCACGCCGCAACTCGCGCTCAACGCGCGAATTGAAATTGAAGCCGTCGCAATAGCGGCGTAAGCAAGCGTACCCTCGACCGCCGGGCAAACAAAGGAGCGACGTCCTATGCAGACCTCGGGTGCGGCGGCAATTGCCGAGATGCTCCAGGCCTACGGTGTTTCGCACGCCTTCATGGTTCCCGCGATTCTCCGGCGCACTCTCTACGAAATGGAGCAGCGGACGGAAATACGCCGGATACAAACGCATGGCGAGAAGGCTGCTGCCTACATGGCCGACGGCTATGCACGGGCCGCGCGGAAGCCTGGACTTTGCTTGGCCCAAGGCGTCGGCGGGCTGAACCTCGCCGCCGGTCTGCGCGAGGCCTGGCTCGCGCACTCCCCAGTCATTGCATTCACTGGCGGGGCCACACCCGAAACCGCTTTCCGCAAAAGGTATCAGGATGTCGACGACCTGCCGGCATTTGCGAACGTCACCAACTTCAACGCTACCGTGGATGCCGTCGAGCGCATTCCGGACCTCCTCCGCCAGGCGTTTCGAGCCGCGACGTCCGGCTGCCCTGGGCCCGTACACCTCCAGTTCGCCGGCGAAGAAGGTGAAGTCGACGAGGGCGACGCTGACATGCAGGTCTTCTGCGAGCCACGCTTTGGCACAGTTCCGCCTTTTCGCCCACGGTGCGACCGCCAATCCGTCATAGCCGCAGCAGACCGGCTCTCCGCTTCCGACAAGCCCGTCGTCGTCGCAGGCGGCGGAGTGCGTGCATCGGGAGGTGCGACAGCGCTCGTCGCGCTGGCTGAGTCACTCGCGATTCCTGTTGCGACGTCTCTGGGCGGCAAGGACAATATTCCCGGCCACCACCCCCTCTCCGTCGGTGTGGTCGGTACGTACTCGCGCGCGTCGGCCAACCGTGTCGTCGCAGAAGCCGACCTCGTCCTCTTTGTCGGGACAGCGACCGGCAGTATGACCACGCATTTCTGGCAGGTGCCGCGGCCCGGCACACCCGCCATACAGATTGATATCGCGCCGGAGGCACTCGGGCAAAACTACGCTCTCGACCTCGCCATCCTCGCGGACGCCAAGACGGCGCTCGAGGACATCCTTGCTGCGGCAGACCCTACCACCGCCGCGCGCCGGCGGCCGTGGGTGGAACATGCCAGCTCAGAGGTTTCCGCCTGGCGACACGATGCTCGCCCGCTCCTTCAATCACCCGCTGTGCCCATACGACCTGAACGTATCTGCGATGAGCTGACGCAGCTCCTGCCTGCCGACGCCCTCGTCCTCGCCGACACGGGACATTCGGGCATGTGGATGGGATCGATGTTCGACATCACCCACCCGCACCAGGCGTATCTGCGCAGTGCCGGGCATCTCGGGTGGGCCTTCCCAGCTGGCATCGGCGCGAAGTGCGCCTGCCCCGACCGCCCCGTTGTGACGTTCACTGGTGACTCGGGGTTCCTTTATCACATGGCTGAGATCGAAACCGCCGTACGCGCGAAGATCAACGCGGTGACGGTAGTCAATAACAACCGTTCCGGGAATCAGGGGCGGCGCGGGTTCGACCGGGCATACGGCGGGCAGCAGTCGGAGAAGGCGCGGGAGCTCTGGATGTTCAATCCGATTGATTTCGCTCGCATCGCCGAGGACATGGGCGCGGTAGGGATTCGCGTCGTGGATCCCGGCGACCTCCGTGGCGCGATAGAGCACGCCCTCGAGCTAGACCGACCGGTGGTCTTGGACGTCGTCAGCGACATCGAGGCCATGGCTCCGCTCGCCGTCGTTTGATCGACATCGCTGGATGGGCAGTGATCCTCGGATGATCTGCCCATGGGCCCATGCCGCCCAGAACTCACGCCGCTTCTGGAGGAGCGATGGGGGTGATCACGTCGGCAGCACCCCACTCTCGCTCGGCGGTTCGCGCGATGTCCAGGAGTTCGGCGTCCCCGCCTCGCCGCCCGATGAATTGGATCCCGACTGGCAAGCCGCGCGACGGAGCCGGAACCGTTATCGCCGGCTGTCCCGTTAGGTTGAACGGACGCGTGAAGCGTGCGAAGGGCTCCGTATTGATAGGACCGTCGAGTAGTGGCGCCACGCAACCGGTTGTCGGCAAGATGAGAGCGTCCACCTCGCGCATCGCCGCTTCGACCTCTGCGACGATCCGGCTACGGTCGCGCCAGGCATCAACCAGGTCTGGGCCCGTCACTCGGAACGTCGCCTCCAGGCGTTCACGCATGTCGGCCCCATATTTCTCGGGACGATCTGCCAACCACTCCCTGTGTTCGGAGCCGGCTTCCGCGTACATGATCGCCAGACAGCAATGTGTCATCTCGGTCAAGGAGGGGAAATCGATCTCGGGCAGCGCGGCCCCAACTTCCGTCCAGACAGCGTTGGTCTCGTCGTCCAAGTCGGTGATCCATCCGCGAGGGGATGCCAGCCGAAGCGCGGGCAGCGTCGTCCGGTCATCTTTGGGTACCAGGTCGGAGCGCCGACTCATCATTTCGAGCGCTCGCGCCGTCGTGCGAACGTCACGCGCCAGAGGCCCAACCGTGTCGAGCGACACGCTCACGGGCCATACTCCTTCAGTCGGGACCCATCCGGTCGTCGGCTTCATTCCCACGACGCCGCACATAGATGCAGGGATTCGGTTTGAGCCCCCTGTGTCGGTTCCGATGGCCCAATCACACATCGCGGTGGCAACCGCGACTGCCGATCCGCCTGATGACCCTCCGGTGACTCGGCGTGGATCATGTGGGTTGCGGGTCGTCCCGAAATGCGCATTTATGCCGGTCGACCCAAAGGCCCACTCGTGCATGTTCGTCTTGCCAACTACGACGACCCCGTCAGTGCGGAGGAGTTGGATCACGGCTGCGTCGGCGGACGCCGGCGTAGGCGTTAGCACCTGTGACCCCGCCGTCGTCGCCACTTCGCGGACATCAATGACGTCCTTCACCGCGACGACTGGTCCGTCGCCATTCTCGGTGGTAAACGAGATGAAGGCTTTGAGCCAGTCGAGTTCCTGGGCACGCGCACGCGCGTGATCGATGGTCAGCACCGGTCGCCTCTCAACATATTTGCAGATCCAGCCCGATATCTCGCATCATGCACCGTACCCGAGCGTACGCCCGTTTCCGCTTCGCTTGACCTCGCCGGATTCGTAGCCGGCGCGCTGCCTGTCGACGGTCGGTCGACCTGACGCGGCGTCGAGAAGCGATAGCTCCGAGGGAGTCAGTTTCAGCTCCAGAGACAGCGCGAGCGCCTCTACCTGCTGCTTCGTGCGGGCGCTGGCCACGGGCGCCGCCACCGACGGTTGCGCGCATAGCCACGCCAAGGCGACAGACGCGAGCGGCGCCTCATGCCTCTCTGCCACGTGATCGAGCGCCAGCAGCACAGCTGGCCCTCGGGGTGAGTCGAGGTAGGTGCGTGACGACGCTGCTCGTGGCGAGTTCACCGCGGCCCCGCCCGGGCGATACTTACCTGTCAGGAAGCCCCCGGCAAGCGCGCGATAGGGCATCACAGCAAGCCCCCCCTCGAGAGCGATCTCTTGCTTCGTGAGCTCAAAGTCGCGTTCCATCAGCGAGTAATGTGGCTGAAGCGCGACGGGCCGGACTAAGTCCAATCGGTCGCAAACCGCAAGCGCCTCGGACAGGCGCGGCCCGGAGAAGTTTGAGATGCCGATCATCAGCGCTTTCCCGTCTCGGACCAGACCGTCGAATGTCTCGAGCGTCTCGGTGAGGTCCCCACCGTCGTCCTCGTGGGCGTAGTAGAGGTCGACGTGGTCAACGCGGAGTCGCTCCAATGACGCGTCGAGCGCCCGCCTGATCGTCGTCGGTCGCAGGTTGGCAGAGCCTTCCAGCATCCCGACCTTGCTAGCGATGACGATGTCGCTACGCACCGAGCGTGCGGCAAGCCAATCACCGATGATCCTCTCGGACTGGCCGCCTTCACCCTCGTGAGCCCACGCCGAGTAGACGTCAGCCGTATCGACGGCGACGATTCCGGCGCCATAGGCTTGATCGAGGATCGCGAACGACTCCTGGCGATCGGCCGTCCACCCAAACACATTCCCTCCCAGCCAGAGGCGCGGCAGGTTATTGCGCATTCTCTCCCTCGCGTCTCGCTCCAGCCTGATGCCGCCGGTGCCGCAGGCGACGCGGGGGCGCTCCTGTCTCGCTCATCCGGTTCGCCGCCTTACCTCGCCGCTAGCGATAGGTGCGCCAAGCGGTCGGCGCTGAGCTCTGCCTTTCCGACCTCGGCGACGACGCGGCCGTGTCGCATCACCATTACGCGGTTGCACAGGTGAGCCAAATCGTCATGCTCACATGAGACATACAGAATTGCGACCCCACGGGCGGCGCAATCCCGGATCATGGTGAAGATCGCCTGGCGCGCCCCCACGTCCACCCCTTGTGTCGGCTCGTGCAGCACGAGAATCTGCGCATTACCAAATAGGCCGAGCCACTTTCCCAGCAATGCCTTCTGCTGATTACCACCACTCAGTTCTCCAAACAGACCGGAGGGCTCGGCTGGGCGCACGTCATACTCCCGCAGTGTGTCGCCGACCTCTCTCCTCGCCGCGCGCTTCCGAATCCAGCCTCGTTGGAAATAGCGGCTCACAACGGGCGCGGTGAGATTCTCCGAGACGGTCCCCGTCAGATCTGCGCCGAGACGGGGTCGGTCCGCAGGCACGAGGATCATCCCGCGTGCGAGGGACCGGTCGGGCCTCGGTCTGTGGCGCTCCCCGAATACACGGACTTCTCCCGTGCGCAGTCCCGCCCCCGCATAAATAGCCTCTGGCAGCTCATCTTGCCCCATGCCCGCCAGCCCCGTCACACCTACGACTTCTCCTTCCTGCACCGTCAGCGAGACATCTCTCAGTACGTTCCCCACCAGATTCCGAGCTTCTAATGCCGCACGGCCCGCGCTCGGCCGTGGCGTGGCAGGGTAGATCTCACCGATGTCCTTGCCAAGAATTGCTTGGATCAAATCACGCTCACTGAAGCCCGCGATGGGGCCCTCCGCGACCAGATCACCATCCCGCAGGACGGAGACCGTCGTGCACACCTCCCGTATTTCGGCGAGATCGTGACTGACAAAGATCACCCCCGCTCCGGCTTGTGTCGCCCGCTTCACTGCAGCGAACAACACGTGGACGTCCTCATCTTCGAGCGCCGCGGTCGGTTCATCCAAAACCAATAGCTGCACCTGGCCGCCGCCTCCTAAGCGCTCGAATGCCCGCGCCATCGCGACAACGGCGCGCTGGCCGCCGGTGCAGTCTGCTAGCGGCATGCGGACGTCGACACTGAGGCCATACTGCTCAAGCACCTCTGCAGCCCGATGCGCCTCCTTTCGCCACCGGATCCGGTGCAGTGGCCCTACTGAGCCGTTCATCAGGAAGTTGTCCAGCACAGACATGTCGGCGACGAGGCCTGGCTCTTGATGCATCACGGCCACGCCTGCGCTCGTCAGCCAGCGCGTCGCCACAGGGAATGTGACTTCCCGGTCCCCAAGCCACATTCGCGCGCCGGGGTCGGGAGCGTGCACTCCTGCCAGAATCTTGACCAGGGTCGACTTCCCCGATCCATTCTGGCCCACAAGTCCACGGATTTCCCGGCGCGCACGTCGATCTTCACATCTCTGAGGACCTTTGTCACGCCGAATGTCTTCCCTACGCCCTCCGCCGCGAGCAAGCTCGCTCGCCCCGTCGGCGGCGTTGCCGCCGCCGATCGGGGCTGCGGGTCGGCGTCATTCACCTTTTCCCTGCTACCCATGTGTTTCTCAGTCGCCGCCACTCGTGGGAGTCGTAGCCGGTTCAGCCGCCTGCCTTCCAGCCGGCCATGAATCCGTTCTTGTAGACCGACCCGTCGCCTGCTCCATAGAGGCCGTCCGCCGCTGCATACGTGATCGCCCCGGGGTGATGGAACGTCTCGCGCGTGAACATCTTATTGGGGCTATCTTGCACGGCCGCGTTGGTGATGGCCCCCGGGACCTGCGCGCGAGCCGCGGCGTCGAACATGCCCCACCCCCACCAGTATGGATCCTGCCCGATCGATATCGCCTGGTAAGAGCCACTGCGAACAGCGGCCAACGCCTGAAGGGTGCCGTTCTCACCGCCGACCATGATCTGACTCGGGGTCTTCCCCAGCTGCTTCAGCTCGGTAGCCACGTAGGCCCCGAGGTAATCGTACGCGTCCATGATGAAGTTCAGCTTCGGGTCCGATAGAACGGCTTGGCTGATGTCAGGCCCCAGTGCCGTCGCCACCGCTTGCGACGGAATGTCCTTAGTGACGACCTTGCAGTTGGGGCAGAACTTATGCACTTCTTGCGTGAAGCCCGCGCACACTGCCGTCCCTGTCGTGAAATCGGGCACGTTGATGCACATCGCGTCAAGAGCTCCCCCTTGCCGCGACGGCGTAGCCGCCCGCGAGCTTCCCGGTCCCCGGATAATCGTGGGACACCTGGAACTCGGCCGGCGCTGGGGTCGGTTCTCCGATCCGCAAGGCGTCCATTCCTGCGACTGTCTTTACCCCTGCCGCTTTCGCCTTGTTGATCGGTCCGACAAGCTGAGGCACGCTGATCGACTGCCACACTGCGCTTCCTGCTCCCTGTGCGGCCGCCTCCTGGAGGCAGAGAGACACTCCTTCTGGCGTACCCTGTCCGAGGCAAAGATGGGTCGGGACACCGGCGGCCTTGCCGGCTGCTTGGAAGCCGAGGTAGATGTTCTGCGCCGGTGGCGCGCTGTAGGGAGGCGAAATAAACCAGACGGGCTTCTTCACCGCCTTTATGTTGTAGGCGGGTCCCTGGGGTACAAACTTGAGGGGCTGCAGATTCGCCAGCACGTACTGCTGCGCTCCGGCGACATTCGCGCCATCGGCCGGCGGCGTCGGGGGTAGGTTGGGTTTGCCGGCTTCGCGCTGGCCGTGGTCGCAGCGCTAGAGGAGCTCGCGGTGCCTCCAGCACTCCCTGAGCTGTTTGACGAACTCGAGCCGCATGCGGCAATGCCAACCGTGGCAGCGACTACGCCGACGACTGTTGTCACACGCCTCCGCGTGCTGTACCTGCGTTCCCGTCTCACGTCCTCCGACCTCCCTCGTATGTAGTCCCTCTATGACTTCTCCCGCATCGCCGCGGCTTGGCGTTCCCGCCTTGTCGCGACGGACCGCTGCACGACCACCGCAAGCACCAGAATCCCGCCATTGAATACGAACGAGATCCACCCAACCTGGTTGGTCACCAGGCTGAGCCCTTGGATGCCGGTGATGACCAGATAGACGGCTATGAACGTTCCCCATGCGTTGAAGCGCCCCGGAGTGACCGCGGTCGCGCCCAAGAAGCATGCGGCGAAGGCAGGGAGCAAGAACTGGTCTTGCGCCGTCGACGGATCCGCCGTGGCAAACACGCCGGCGTACAGGATCCCCGCGATACCCGAAATCAGCGCTGAGGCGACGAACGCTCCGCCTCGCACGCGACCGACAGCGATGCCGTTCAGGCGCGCCGCCTCGCGATTAGCACCCGTGAAATAGAGCCACCGTCCAAGCGGGGTGTGGGACAGGACGTACCAGAGAATTATGGTGGCGGCCACCCCGTACCAGAAGACCATCTCGATGCCGAGAAAGGTGCCGGACGCGATCGACACCAGGGTGTGTGGTACGCCCGTGATCGGTGACCCGTTTGTCAACTTGACGCCGATGCCGATCAGGATGGTCCCGGTCCCCAACGTAGTGATGAACGCCCCGACGCCAACGCGCACGATAAGGAACGCGTTGATCAGCCCGACTATGGCCGCCAACGCCAAAGTCACGATCACCGCGGGTAGAAGCGCCCAATTGTGGTTCACCGTGAGCGTTCCGAGAATCACCTCGCCGAAGCCGACCATTGCGCCAATCGACAGATCGAACTCGTTAACTGCCAGTGGGATTGTCAGTCCCAACGCCACCAGCAGCAGAATCGCTTGGCTACCGAGAATGGAATCGGCATTCGCTGTGGTAAAGAAGCTGTCCGGGCGCAAGATTGAGAAGACCGCGATCTCCGCGATCAATGCCCACAGCACGGAGTACGAATACAGCAGCTCTATGCCGCGCCGCCGCGTCCGGGCGCCAGCGTTCGCACCACTGCACGCATCGGATTCGAGGGTGGCCGCGCCAACTTGGCCTTGAACAGTTGCACCATCCTGGGTGGACGCTTCACGTCATCCACAGACACGGAAACCGACCCGTCTCCTCAGGGCGGCTGGTACCACGGCGCTCAGTCACAGTCGTAGTCCTATCGACGCGAGGTAAAGGTGCGGCCCAGGTCACCCAGGACGCGTGCGTTGCCCGGTTCGAGGGCTCGAACAATAGTCGGCGGGTACTCCCTACTGTCAAGTGAAACGAAAACGGGTTTCTGCCCCGTGGAAGCCCACGTCAGCCTGGAGTGCGCCGTAGGGCCCGTACGAACCCGTCGGCCCACGCTGAACCGGGGGGCGGTCATCACTCGCGGAGGGACTGATCCGTCACCGTCGCCTGGGACCTTTTGCGACCGCCGCCGGGCAGTTACTGGTGAACGGGCGTGCGCCATGCACGTCTGTCGACGCAGGGCTTGGTCCGTCAAGCTCTGCCGTTTCGCCCGCGGTATGCCGCAGTTGGGTACGAGGCGGTGACCACGCGTCGCATCCGCTTTTTCAGAATCGACGGACCGCTGAGCGGAAGAAGACTGGAGCTCGTCGCCAGTCTGCCTAAGCTCGACCGTGTGAGGTTGCCTCGCATTCCTCGGTGCGGAGCCGTGGCATGCCGGGCACGTTTACCTCGCGCTGTGACCTCGTGCCCGCTTGCATCCTGGTGAGTGCTTCGTCGCCGCTCACCCAATAGAGCGAGGGCAGTGCACCCGTCACGGCGGCCTCGGTAAGTGCCGCGCCCTGGTGCGGGCGCGTCAATTCTCAGAGTCGCCCATTATTCACCCTGCAATCAGAAGCTCGGGGACCGACGTTCCGAACCGTTGCCGCGTCGCCCATGTCCATCGTGCGCGATGGCGGGCCTCAGTCGGCCGCATCCCGCTGCCGCGCTTCTGTCTCTCGGCCCGACGTCGCCATCACGCCCTCATGCTCCGCCGCACGCTCCGGGCGCCGGGAAGCGCCGCCAGCAGGCCTTCAACCTGCTCATCGGTTGTGGCCGCACTGATCGAGAACTGGCCTCTGGGGGCGAGCATGGACCCCCATGCGACGAGTTCCCAGTAGAGCGCCAGCAGCGGGCGTCTCAACTCCGCAGCCTCGCGGGCGCTCTCAGGCTCACGTATCCCGGCATGTATGCTGCCGATCGATCCATAAGCGGTGGCGGTGACCGCCAGGCTCGTCTGCTCGCCGACGATTCGGATCCCATCGGCAAGTCGTGCGCCCAGCCCGTTCATTCGGAGGATCGTCTCGTCGTCCAGGACATCGAGCGCCGCGTGACCCGCCGCCAGTGCGGCCGGATGCCCGTTGAACGTGCCTGCGTGCCTGATCCCGTCGGACCGGCGCGCGTCGAACACAGCCATCACTTCCTCTCGTCCGCCGAATGCGCCGATGGCGAACCCTTCGCCAATCGCCTTGCCGAGACAGGTGAGATCCGGGGAGATCCCGTAGTCGCCTTGTGCACCGCCAAACCGTGTCCGGAAACTTGCCACCTCATCGAGCACCAGCAAAACACCGGCGCTCTGGCACCAGGCCGCTATCCCCCTCAGATAGTCGCGAGACGCGGGAATCACTCCTCCTGCGTTGAGGAGGGCTCCATGATGACGGCGGCCAGATCGTCCTTTCGCGGCTCGAGGGCACTTACCGCACCATCCAGGTCATTGAATGGCACGATGACGATCGTTTCGCGCAATGCCGGCGGCATGCCCCGGGTCGCCGGCCACGCGACGCACGGCTCGTCCGGAAGCCGGCCCACGTTGAAATCGGTGATGTCGTGACTCCCGTGATAAGCGCCTTCTGCCTTGGCGATCGTCGGCTTGCCTGTGTACGCGCGCGCCGCGCGCAACGCATGCAGCGTCGCCTCCGAACCGGAGTTTGTAAAGCGCACGCGCTCTAGCCCAGGGAGCCGCGCACAGAGCGCCTCGGCGAAACTGATCTCCTCTGCGGTCCCCAGGCCTACGGCTCCGCCGCGCTCCATCGCGCTGACCGCGGCTGCCAGCACATTTGGATGGGCGTGGCCAACGGCGGCAGCCGTGTAGTTGAGAAGAAAGTCATCGAGCACCTGACCATCAACCAAGGTCAGCTCAGCGCGCTGCGCGGTCCGGACGTATAGAGGCTGCGGAGCGGTATAGAG
>CAWKLB010000007.1:0-385263 GCA_963850325.1 uncultured Actinomycetota bacterium | reverse complement strand
GTCGCCGAGCGGACGGACGATGACCGGCTGCAGTACCCCGCGCTGCGGATCGAGTCCGCTAAGCGCCGCGAGCGACGGCTCGTCGAACCGCCGCCGCGGCTGATTGGGATTGGCGTCGATGACATCGAGCGGGATCACGCGCAGCCGCCCCGTCCCCGGATCCCCGCCGTCTTCGCCCGCCGCTGCGGAACGGTGCTCGGCGGCGGCGAGAGGGTCATCGACCCGGAGCTCACGTCGCAGCGCGCTCATCGCAAGACCTCCTGACCAAGGAGGGTGATGACCTCGCCGTAGGCGATCGCCACCGAGCTGTCGGGCGCCATCCGCGCGACCGGTACCCGCGCGGCCGCGGCCTCGGCGACGAGCGCCGACCGCAGGCGAATCCTGCCGGCGGCGGGCAGCCCAGCTTCGTCGAGTCGTCCTTCGACGCTCCGGCTACTCAGCCGGGTGGGGCTCCAGCGCGTCACCACCGGCACGAGCCGGGGCGACTCACCCCCCAGCCGGGCCACGAGTTTCGTGATGGTGATTCGCAACTCGAGGATCCCGTGCAGCGCGCCCTCGTCCTCGGCGCTGACCGGCGCGATGACCTGATCGGCGCAGACCAGCGCGTTGACCGTCAACAACCCCAGGTTCGGAGGGGTATCGATCACCACCTCGTCGTACTCGGCGACGACCGACGAGAGCGCGTCGTGCAGGAACCGCTCGCGCCCGAGCTCGCCGACCAGGCTCATTTCCACGCCCGCCAGACCAGCCGCTGCGCAGATGATGTCGACGCCGTGCACGTCTGAGACGATCGCCTCAGTGGCACTCGCTCGGCCGGCCAGCACGTCAACCAGACTCATCGACAGCGCTCCCACGTCGAGCCCCAGCTGACGCGTCAACGCGGACTGAGGGTCAACGTCCACCATCAGCACGCGCCGACCCTGAGCGGCCCACAGCACGCCGATGTTCGCCGCGGTGGTCGTCTTGCCGACCCCGCCCTTTTGGTTTGCCACGACCGTGACCATCACGACACCTCCTGTTGGTTGAAAGCTGCGCGTCGGTGATCGCCGCCACCCGTCTCCGTCGCGCCCGACCGCCGCTCGCTCGCGCTCGTCAGCGAGCCGCACCTCGCGGCCGACCACTGCCGTGCACGCCGACAGAACTGGGCCGAACCGGCTCTTGACCCAGGCGCTGGTCTCGACCGGACCAGCGACCACCAGGCCGCCGCCCCTGTCGACAGCGATGAGCTCCACCGCTTCGAGCCAGATCTCGAAAGCGCTGGGCCCGACCCGGTCACGCAGCCGCTGGCGGACCTGCTCCCAGCCGCTTCGATCATCGGCGCCGGGTGTCCGCAGCTCGCGTCGAACCTCGGCGAGGTCCACGTGCACCGCTCGGCGTCGTCGACGTCCGCTTGGGGTGACGTAATTCTCGACGGTCGAGACAGCTTCACGGCTCCCCCCTTCAGGGGGGTTGGGGGGGTCGTTTGTGGTTCCGGGGTTCTGGGGTTCCCTTCCCGCCCGCGCGTTGGGTGGCGGGGTTTCTGGCGGGGTTTGTGGCGGGGTTTCTTGCGAAACCGTCCGGTTCTGACCGGGGTTTAGGGCAGAAACCCCGCTCAATCCCGGACCCTTTGCCGCGGAAACCGTCCGGTTCTGACCGGGGTTTAGAGCGGAAACCCCGCTCAATCCCGGACCCTTTCGCTCGATCCGCGACTCTCAGGCTCCGAGTCGCCTCACTCGACCGCGGTGAGCAGGCCGAGCCCTCCGATCGCCCGGACGCCTGGCTGCGGTGGCCGCGCGGCCGCGAGCAGCGGTCGAGCTCCGGGGCCCGGCGCCGTGCCGCGACCGAGCGGCCACGACAGGCTCGGGATTGATCGACCTTGGGTCGGGAATGGCCCAGCGGTTGGTGCGCGTCCGGCCGCCACCAGCGGCCACGAGCAGGAGCTCCCCGCAGTCCAAGAGGGCCGCTCTCGCCCGTCGATAGGTGCTGTCGGCCATCCCGGCCGCCACTTGGAGCGTCGTCAGTGGAAAGGTCGGCGACTCCGCCGTTCTGATCGGCGACGGCGGCCAGCGTCGCCAGGAGCACCCGCGCTGACCCGCGGGTGCGGCTGTAGCTGAGGACCGCCTCGACCAAGGCCGGATTGACCTCGACATCACACCACGGACCCGACTCGGCGAACCGCAGCCAAACGACCGCCGATCGGCCCCGTCCGCCGCCTGGCTCATCGATCTCGACCAAGCCGCGTTGAGCCAACCCGTTCCGCGCGGCGAGGTACTGGCCGCGACTCAGCCCCGCCCGCGCCGCGGCCACCGGAGTCCCGGGCCACGCGCGGTGCTCGCGGTCGGCGAAGCTCGCGAGCGAGAATGCCGCCAGACGCTCGCCCGCGCTCACCGCCCTCGAGCCGCAGGACGGCGGCGATCGCAGCGTGACTCACCGCGCGCCCCGATCCCACGCGTGGAAGATGCGCGCGTGCGCGACCAGGACGCCGCGGAGTCGATCGGCCCGTCGTGGCGCAAGCGATGTGATGGGGCTGAAGGCCATCGCCAACGCCCGAATCACGGGCGCTCGCGGTGGCGCTCAGTCCACGAGGAAGGGCGCAGATCCCCGTGGTCGGCTCCGATTCCGTCCCGAGCCGGCGTACACTGCGCGATACAGATTCTTGTTCGGCGCTGACGGCGCCTATGTGGTGAGAGACCGGGCGGCAACCCGGTCTTTCTCGTTTCCGAGACGGACCGGGCGTCCTGGTGGGCCCCGGGCACGCTCCGCCTGGTGGCGGACGATGAGACGAGCGAGCACGCTGCATGGGCCGTTCACCTGGCGAGCTCCTCAAACGGACGCTCGCCACGACGACCGCGGATCGCCACGCACCTGTTCTCCGCCGTCCAGACAACCTCGCCCCGAATTTGGGGTGCCCCACGAACGTCCCGAAGCGATCCCACACCGGCGCCGCGAGCGCGTAGCAGAGCTCGTCGCGGAAGGTCCAGCGCTCAACGTCGACCAGTTCCTCGCCGGCTGACCGCAGAAGCTTGATCGTGTCGGTGCGCCCGCTGCTGCCGGCTCGGCCCGAGAACGGCACGATCGCGACCGTCGCACCACGGCGGTCCAACTCCCCCCAGACCATCGGGCGCCACACCAGCTCGCCCCGCGCCGGCCGCAGTCGTGCGACGTGAACCTGTCGAGCCTCCCGGCCCGTCGGCGTCACGCACCGCTCGCCGGCCGCGACCTTGCACGTCGGACACCCACGCTCAAACCACCCACGGGCCACGTGCAGCTCTGTCGACGGGACGGCACGGCCGTTCACCCATGCGCCCCATCGCCAGCGGCCACACCGGGCACCAGGGGCAGCCCGGCATTCGGGGCACCACTGCTCCAACCAGGCCGCGCGATCGCTCATCGTTCGCACCCCTCTCGAGGCGCCTGGGGTTCGATCCCAATCGTCCTCGGCGACCCGAACCGACCAGGCGCCGGCAACCTACGGCGTCGGCCACGCCCGCTTCGATGCTCGCTCCCTGCGCTCCAAGACCGAGAAAGGGGGCAAGCAGGAGGCAAGCATTTGCCGCAAACGACGGCAAATGACCGCGCTAAGTCAGGGTCGTCATCCCCGGAATCGCCCGGTTCATCGTCTGCAGCAACGGCTGGCGACCCTGTGGTCCGAATTTGCAAGCAGGAGGTCGCCGGTTCGATCCCGGCTGGCTCCATCGTCGTCGTCGGGGCCCGCTCAGTCTTCGGGCGGCCGGCGGGCGAAGACGACGCGCTTGAGCTCGGCGAGTGCCGGTCCGCTGAGGCGCAGCGCGGTCTGGAAGCCCTCCTGCCCGAGCTCTGCGGCGTTCAAGGCGCGCCGGAGCTCGTCGAGCGTGCGCTCGTCCTCGTCGACCCGCTCACGTGCCCCCTCGACGAGGATGAGGTGGCGCGGGCGCTGCAGGCTGTGCGCGAGGCGGACATAGGTCTCACGCTCCCCGGCGTCGAGCGTCTCGACGGGCACGACCACGGACTGGCCGGTCTGGAGTCGCTTGCGCACCGCGGCGACGAGCAGTTCGTGGGCGCGCTCTTCGATCTGGTCGTCGGGCACGCGACCGGCCAGGAGCTCGCGGACCCGCGCGAGCGAGAGCACCGCGCCGCGCTCCTGGATGACGCGGTCGGCGAACTTGGCGGCTTCGGAGGCCGGCGCGCCGACAACGACGACCAGGCTCCCGGGCGAGTAGCGCATCCGATCCGTCGGAGGGAGCACGCGGCTGCGCACCGAGACGTCCACCGGGCGGGCCGGGCCACCGTCGCGGCGGGGGCGCTCCGACGACCACCCTGTCCGTTCGTCGGCACCGATCTTGACGCTGCGAGCGGAGGGGTTGTCGGCCATGCCTGCATCATCGCCGATGTGGCGCCTCCGGCGCTGCCCGGGTCACTGCGGCGGCGCGATCGCCTCCAGCCACGCGGCGATATCGGTGATCACCGCCGGGTCGACGTGCTGGGCGGGCTCGTACTCCGCGGGGTTGGACCGGCCGCTGCCGGCGACGAACAGGTGGTTGAAGTCCGGGTAGATCCGGATGGTTACGTCCGGGCGCCCGTCGAGGGCCGCCCGCCAGCGAGCGAGGTCGTCGTCGACGGTGACCTGATAGTCGCGGCCGCCCTGGAGGATGAGCATGGGCATCTCAAGGGTCGCGGCGAGCGCGGCCGGGTCATAGCCGCGGATGTCCAGCCAATATGTCGCCGGAGCCCCGAGTGGTAGCTCGCTTTTCGGCGTCGCGGGGGAGAGGTCGGGGCTGTCGACCATCCGGGCCTTCTCGGCGAGCGCGTCGATCACGGGCTGGGATGACGCCGCGGTGTCGGGGTTCAGCGACGCGAGGTAGCTGGTCTGCCTGACGATGACCCAGTGCAGCGGCTCGGCACCCCCGGCCATGAGGATCATCCCGGCCACCGACGGGTCGGCCTCGGCCACCCGCGGCGCGACGGTGCCCCCGAGGCTGTGGCCGAGGACGTAGACCCGCGCGGGATCCACTCCGGCGTGCTCGCGCAGAGTCGTGATCGCCGCGGTGGCCTGCGGCAGGTACTCGTCGCTCAACGTGAACTCGCGGGCCTCGGTGAGCTCCGCCGCGTGCGTGTAGGTGACCTTGTCGAACCGGAGCACGGCCACTCCCCGGCTCGCCAGTCCCCACGCGATGTCCTTGAACGGCTTGTTGCGCCCGATCGTCTCGTCGCGGTCAAGCGATCCCGAGCCGGCCAGCAGCACGACGCCGGGCCATGGGCCCGCCCCGTGCGGGACGGCCAGCGTCCCGGGTACCGCGACCGGCTCTGGCCCGAGGGTGACCTCGTGCTCCTCGAACCCGCCCCGATCGGTGTAACCGGGCGGCTCCCACGGCGCGATCGGTGCGGCTGCGCTGAGCGGTGCGATCTGCAGGCCGCCGAGCTGGCCCTGCGCACTGACCGGTGCGATGAGCGCGAAACCCCCGCGCTCGCAGGTCACGGGCACCTTGACCACGACCGCCCCCGCTGGACCCGGCTCGCCCAGTGCCGGGCCGACCGCCGTGACCGGCCCCTGCTTGGCCAGCTCGGCCTTCCAGGCGGTCTCGACCGCCTCGGGGGCGACGAGGGCTCGCAGCTGCGGCGCGAACAGTTCCGGGATCTCGGCGAAGCGTCCGGCCTGCGCGAGCTCGAGCACGGTCAGAACGGTCTGCTCGGGCACGGTGGGCACCAGGTGCCCGAGGATCTCACATCCCGCGTGCGCTAGGGTCGCGCGGCGTGAGCCGCATCGTCGTCATCGGCGCCACGGGGCATGTCGGGACCTACCTGGTCCCGCGCCTGGTGCGAGCCGGCCACGAGGTCGTGGCGCTGAGCCGGGGGGAGCGCGATCCCTACGCGCCGGCGGCGGAGTGGCGCAGGGTCCAGCGGGTCACCGTCGACCGCGAGGCGGAGGACGCGGACGGAGTGTTCGGCGAGCGGGTGGCCGCGCTGGCAGCCGATGCCGTGGTCGACATGCTCTGCTTCACCCCGGAGTCCGCGCGGCAGCTCGTGGAGGCACTGCGACCGACACGGCCGCTGCTCGTCCACTGCGGCACCATCTGGGTGCACGGGACGGCCCATCGCGTGCCGATCACCGAGGACGAGCCGCGGACCGCGTACGGGGAGTACGGGACCGGCAAGGCGGCGATCGAGGTGCTGCTGCACCGCGAGACGATCGCCGGGGGCGTTCCGAGCGTGGTGTTGCATCCGGGGCATATCAGCGGCCCATGGCCGTCGATCACCCCCGCGGGCAACCTCGACCTGGACGTCTGGCGGCGGCTGGCCACCGGTGAGCCGCTGGCGCTGCCCGAGCTCGGGCTGGGCGTTCTGCACCACGTCCACGGCGATGACGTCGCGCAGGCCTTCGAGCGGGCGCTGGCGCGCCCGGCCGCCATCGGATCGAGCTTCCACGTCGTGTCCGAGCAGGCGATGACGCTCCAGGGATTGGCGGCGGGTGTCGCGGGATGGTTCGGTCGCGAGCCGGTGATCGAGCTCGTCGAGTGGGCGGAGTTGACGCGACGCGTCGGCGCCGAGCACGCCGGCGTCACCCGTGAGCACGTCGCCCGCAGCATCGCCGCCAGCATCGACCGCGCCCGCGAGGTCCTGGGCTATCGACCGCGGTACAGCTCGCTCGACGCGCTCCGCGAGTCGCTGCGCTCACTCGCCGCCGGCGGCCAGGTCGATGTCCCCGAGTTCTAGTGCCCAGATGACCGCATCGGGACACTAGGATCGCGAGCAGAACCCTCAGACAAAAGGAGCACCCATGCCAGCGAAGGGCAGTGCAGAGTGGAAGGGCGACCTCAAGGGCGGCGCCGGCACCTTCACCGCGGGGGACGGCATCTCGGGGGACTACTCGTTTCGTTCGCGGTTCGAGGACGGGCCCGGCGCGAACCCCGAGCAGCTGATCGCCGCGGCGCACGCGTCGTGCTTCTCGATGGCGTTGTCAAACGCGCTGGCCGAGGCGGGAACCCCGGTCAACTCGGTCAAGACCGATGCGACGGTCACCCTGCGGTTCGTCGACGGCGCGCCGACGATCACGTCCGTCGCGCTGACCACGGTGGGCGACGTCCCCGGGATCGATGAGGCGGCCTTCAAGGAGGCGGCGGCGGGCGCCAAGGCCGAGTGCCCGGTGAGCCGTGCGCTGGCCGGCGTTCCGGAGATCACCCTGGACGCCTCACTGCAGTAGCCGTTCGTCGCGGCGGCCGGCTACGGGTTCCCCGTGCCGGCTCGGGCGAACCAGATGTGCAGAGGATTGGCGCGTGAGGGGTCGAACGAAGGCCGCGGGGTCCCGTGGACGACATCGACACACACACGCGCAATCTCGAGTTCGCCCATGGTCTGGTTGACCTGATCGCCGAGGACGCGCGCCAGGTCTACATCCGTGTGACGGCGGCGATCGGACTGGCGGCGCTGTTCGTCACGCAATTGCCGTTCGATCGCATCCTGGCGTTGCATCAATGGGCACGTTGGGTCCTCGCGCTGGGGCTCGCCGCGGCCGTCGCATCCGGCGCGCTGCTCTTCTACTACTCCGGACGCCTGCACCGTGGACGCGTCAGGATGCTCAGGGAGATTCGCAACGGCCGCCCGGAAAGGGTGCCGGAGATCTGGGATCTCGAGGGCGAGGTGTGGAACGAGTCGCGCCGGTTCTATTACGCCGGCGTCGGTGCTCTGATCCTCAGTGTGTTCCTGCTCGGGATCACGCTCGCGGCGCTGCTGAAGCTCTTCGGCTAGGTCGTGCCGGCGTCCCGTTCGGCCCCAGGCGGCCCGGCGAGCATCCAGCGCAGCGAGGCGACGACCACCTGCTGATCCTGGGGCGGGTGCGCGAGGCGGTCCAGCAGGACCCCGTCGAGCATCACCGCCATGGCGCGGCCGTCAGTGGCGGGGTCCTCGGAGCCCAGGCCCTCGGCGATCGCCGCGCACATGTCCCAGAAGACCTGCGCGGCCTTGGTCATTCGCTCGGCGTGCGCCGGCTCCCGGGCGCCCTCGAGCTCGAGCTCCATCCGCGCGAGGTGGTGGGGCGCGGCGCCGTCCATCCACGCCGAGAGCGCACGCGAGATGGCGTCGATGTCCAGCGTCTGGCCGGCGGCGAGCTGCTCCTGGACGGGAGTGGCGATCGCCCGGGCCTGGCGCTCTGACTCCTGACAGAGCCAGTCGACGAGCGCCGAGATGAGCCCCTCGCGGCTCCCGAACCAGTAGGTCACCGATCCGTGGGGCGCGCCCGCCGCCTGCTCCACGCTGCGATGTGTGACAGCGCCCAGGCCGGACGAGGTGACCAGGCGCAGGGCCTCCTCCAGCAATCGGGTGCGGCGCTCAGACGAGGGCATCGGGCGCACGAGTATCGCATTGGGCTTGACAGCGCGGGGCATTTCTTCTACAAGTGTAGAAGTGTTCTACAAGTGGAGAAAATTATGAGCCGATCTCGCCCGACACTCATCCTGTTGCTCGCCTGCGTCGCCCAGTTCATGCTCCTGGTCGACGACACGATCACCAATGTGGCCCTGCCCACCATCGGGCGAGAGCTGGACTTCTCGGTGGCCAACCTCTCGTGGGTGGTCAACGCGTACCTGCTGACCTTCGGCGGCCTGCTGCTCGTCGGCGGGCGCCTGGCTGATCGCTTCGGCCCGCGGCGCGTGTTCGCCGCCAGCCTCGTGGGCTTCGCCGCGGCGTCGGCGTTGTGCGGCATCGCCCCCAGCTCTGGCGTGCTCGTCGGCGCGCGGGCGCTGCAGGGGATGTTCGGCGCGCTGCTCTCACCGTCGGCGCTGGCCCTGCTCCTGGCCGCTTCTCCGGGCGCCGCGGAGCGCCGCCGCGCCCTCGCCATCTGGGCCGGGCTGCTCGGCCTCGGCGCCGCCACCGGCCTGCTCGCCGGCGGCGCCCTCGTCCAGCTCGCCGACTGGCGCTGGATCTTCCTCATCAACGTGCCGGTCGCCGCCGTCGCCCTGGCCGCGGTCCCGCGGGTGCTCGCGCCCGATGACCTGAGCGCGCGGCGCAGCTCCCCCAACGTCGGCGGGGCCGCGCTGGCCACGATGGCGCTGCTCCTGCTCGTCTACACCGTGGTCGAGACCGACAGCCACGCGTGGACGTCGGCGCGGACCCTGGGCGGGCTGGCCGTGGTCGCGTTGCTCGGCGTCGCCTTTGCCGTCAGCGAGCGTCGCGCCGCGTCGCCGCTGCTGCCGCCCGAGCTGCTGCGCCGCCCCCTGGCCCTGCGCGCGGATCTGGTGATCTTCTTCGCCGCCGCGGGCCTGCTGGCGATGTTCTTCTTCCAGACTCTCTACCTGCAGCGGGTCCTCGGCTTCAGCCCGCTCACCACCGGGCTGTCCTTCCTGCCCTTCAGCGGCGCGATGGCGATCGCCTCGGGCGCCATGGGCAAGCTGCCCCAGCGCGTCGACCCGCGCCTGCCGATCACCGTCGGGTGCAGCCTGGCCGTGGTGGGCCTCTGGCTGATGGCCGGCCTCACGCCCACCAGCTCGTACGGCGCCGACGTCCTGCCGACGCTCATCCTCACCGGGCTGGGCCTCGGGCTGGCCTTCGTGCCGATCATCGGGCTGGGCACCGGCGACGCCGAGGAGCGTGACGGCGGGCTGGCCTCCGGCCTGATGACCACCGCCCAGCAGATCGGGGGCGCCATCGGGATCGCCGCACTCATCACCATCGCCACCGACCGCACCACGAGCGCGCTGCACTCCGGCGCGCAGTCGGCCTCCGCGCTCACCGACGGGTTCCAGGCGGCCTTCCACGTGGAGGCCGGGATCATCGGCGCGGCGGCGCTGCTCTCGCTCGTGCTCCTGCGCCGGGGAGCGCTCGCGCCCAGCAGGCGGCGGATCGATCGAACCGCGGTCGCCAGCCGTTAGTTCCCGGCGTCACGGCGATGGCGGACGCGCAGACCCTAGGATGCAGCCATGAGCACCCTCGAGGAGGGACGGGAGATGGAGCGCGTCGGCGATCAGCTCGTGGCTGCGGCCCGGGCGCTGCGCGAGCAGCTGATCGCCGAGCAGGGTGACACCGAGGAGCGGGCCACCTACTCCGAGGAGATACACGAGGCGCTGCTGGAGGCCGGCTTCTATCGCATGTATGTCCCGCGGCGCTACGGTGGGCTCGAGGTCGATGTGCCGACCTTCATGCGCGTCGGCGTCGAGCTGGCGCGCGGGGACATGGGCGCTGCGTGGGGCGCGTGCCTGTCGGCCAACCACGCGCTCCAGGTCGGATCCTGGTTTCCGGAGCGCACCCAGGACGAGGTGTTCGGCGGTGGCGACTTCCGCGCCGCCTCGGTCGCCGCCCCCACGATCCGGGCGACGCCGCACGAGGGCGGGTACCGGCTGGAGGGCGCCGTGGCCTACTGCTCGGGGATTCCGTACTCCACGTACTACATGGGCCAGGCGATGCTGCCCGAGCCCGACGCCAACGGCACACCGCGGATGGCCCTGTTCGTGGCGCCACGCTCGGCATTCACCCAGCTCGACGACTGGGGTGACACCCTGGGGCTCAAGGGCACCGGCTCGCACACGATCCGCTTCGACGGGGCCGACCTGCCCGCCCACTACGTCATCGAGGACGTCAACATGGTCGACGTCGCCGTGGAGAACGGCACGCCCGGGCTGGCTCTGCACGGCAACCCGATGTACGGGGGCCGGGCGCTGGT
Organism: uncultured Actinomycetota bacterium; assembly: GCA_963850325.1. Classification (GTDB taxonomy): domain Bacteria; phylum Actinomycetota; class Thermoleophilia; order Solirubrobacterales; family Solirubrobacteraceae; genus Palsa-465. Next base: position 374,657 of record CAWKLB010000007.1, on the reverse strand, counting down.
CATCTTCACCCTGTCACTCGCGTGCACCCTGGTCGGCGGTGGCTACAACGCGCTGGACGAGTACCGCAACTGGGCGCTGGACAAGCCCACGCCGCTGCCCCCGTTCGGCCCGCGCTTTGAGAACGCCGATTTCCAGCGCTGGTACGGCGGCGCCTTCGTCAAGCTCCAGACCGCGGAGGCGGCGATGATGCGCTGCGCCGAGATGCACATGGAGGCCTGCCGCCGCAACGCCGACGGGACCGAGCCCTACACCTGGGCCGTCGACGCGCGGCTGGCAGCGATCGCCCGCGAGGTCATGGTCCAGTGCTGGGAGGCCGTCGAGCAGCACCTGTTCCGCACGATCGGGGCCAGCGCCATCAAGAGCGGCCAGCGCTTCGAGCGGTTGTTCCGCGACCTGGCCACCTCCGCGGCGCACCGCAACACCCAATTGCGCGACGAGTTCTGGCGCCAGCTCGGCGCGATCGAGCTCGGGGTCCCGTACCCCAGCCCCGCCGGCACCTATACCGGGTCCCACCCACCCGCCGGGAACCCCGGCCCGACCCACCCGACCCACCCGACCCACGCCAGCCGCCCGCCGCGCTGAGGCTCAGCGCGCCGCGTCGCGCGCCCGGGTGGTGTAGACCCCGGTGGGCTGCGCGTGGTAGCCCTTGGCCCCGACGGCCAGGGCCAGCGGGCTGCGCGGGTCCTCGCCGGCGGCCAGCCGTTCCAGGGCAGCGCGGAAGTCGTAGGCCGGTGACCAGCCCAGCTCCTCGCGGGCGTGGGCGTTGACGTAGACGCGGTCGATGACCGGGAGCATGGTCCACCCGCGGGACGCGTAGATCTCCTCGTACTCGGCGAACAGCCGACGGACCACGGCGGGCGCGTCACGGTGCAGCTCATCGACGTCGCCGGGGGTAAACGGCGTGGTGGCGCTGATGATGTAGCGGCCAAAGCCGATCTCGGGCGCGCGCTCGAGCGCCAGCAGGTGCGCGTCCACCGCATCCTGCAGATCCACGCGGCGATACAACAGCTCGTTGACCTTCAGGTTGAGGTCGTCGTACGCCGCGCGGGCATCGTCGCGGTCGTCATCCTCGGGGAAGAAGCGAGAGGTGCGCAGGATGAGGCAGGGCAGGCGATGGTCGCGCCACACGAGCTCGCACAGGTTCTCGGCCGCGGTCTTGGTGACGCCGTAGATGTTGCGCGGCACGGGCTGGACCTGCTCGGTGATCCAGGCCGCGGGCGCCCCGGCCCCCGGGGTCAGCGCCCGGCCGAACGTGCTCGTCGTGCTGGTGAACAGGAAGCGGCTCGCTCCCGCCGCCACCGCCTCCTCGAGCAGATTGAGGGTGCCGGTGATGTTGGTGTCCACGAACTCGCCCCGCCCGTGCGATGCGACGTGCGGCTTGTGCAACGTGGCGCTGTGGATCACGGCGTCGACCCCCGCCATGGCGCTGCGGACACACTCCTGGTCGGCGATCGAGCCGACGACGCGCGTGAACTCCGAGGCGAGCACATCCAGGCCAACCACGTCATGGCCGGTCGTCTCGCCCAACACCCGGACGAGCGCCTCGCCCAGGTGCCCGGCGCTCCCGGTGACGAGGATCCTCACTCAGCACCCCCGGACACGCGGGCGCGCAGCGCGGCCTGCAGCTCGTCGTCGCAGAAGGCGGCGTCGATGGCGGTGAGCGTGACGGCCGACAGGTCCTCCTCGCTGAAGCCGAGCCGCTCGAAGCACACCTCGTACTCGCCGCCGATCGTCGCCCCGAAGTAGGGGGGGTCGTCGGAGCCAAGGGTGAGACGCACCCCCGCGTCGCGCAGCTGGGGGAGTGGATGCTCGTCGAAGCCCGGGAACACCCCGAGCACCACGTTGCTGGTGGGGCACGTGTTGAGCACCATCCGGCGGACCGCGAGCTCGGCCACCAGCGCGGCATCCTCGATGGCCCGGACCCCATGGTCGATGCGGGTGACCGGCAGGGTGAGCGCAGCGCGCACGCTCTCCGGGCCCGCCCACTCGCCGGCGTGGACCGTGCACCCGAGGCCCGCCTCGGCGGCGATCGCGTACGCCTGGGCGAAGTCAGTGATGGGGAAGTTCGCCTCATCGCCGGCCATGGAGAAACCGACGACGTAGGGGTGGGTCTCCGCCGCGGCGTAGCGGGCGACCGCCAGCGCCCGGTCCAGCCCGAAGTTCCGGACCGCGGAGATGAGGATCCGCCCCTCGATGCCGTGCAGCCTGCGCGCGTCGTCGATGCCGCGGGCGATCCCGTCGAGGTGCTCCTCGTCGGTCAACCCGACCAGGCGGGCATGATCGGGCGAGGCGGTGAGCTCGACGTAGATGGCCCCCTCCGCGGCGCAGTCGCGCAGGTACTCGTAGGTGATGTCGCGGTAGTCCTCTGCGGTGCGGATGACACTCGCCGCCATGTCATAGGTGCGCAGGAAGTCCAGGAAGTCCCCGTAATGAAAGCGGCCGTGCTCGTTGAGCAGGCGCTCCGGCAGCGGCATCGCGTTGCGGTCGGCCAGCCGCTGCACGAGCTCGGGCGTGGCCGTCCCCTCGAGGTGGACGTGGAGCTCGACCTTGGGCAGGGAGTCGACGGTCATCGGAGCACCTCCATCACGATCGGCACGGACTGCTCGGGGTCGCCGCCAAGCTCACACGCGGCGCGCAGCGCAGCGGCGGCCTGCTCCGCGCTGGCCTCATCACGCGCGTGCACCATCGCCAGGGGCCGCTCCCCGGGACCGACCCGCTCGCCCAGTGCCGCCACCTGGGTGAACCCGACGCTGTGGTCCACCGGGTCGCTCTCCCGCGCCCGGCCCCCGCCGAGGCCGACGACGGCGATCCCGACGGCGCGCACGTCGACAGCGGCCACCGTCCCGGAGTCAGCCGCCTCCACGGCGCGAACCACGGGCGCCGCCCGCAGATGCCGGTCGGGCGCCTCCATCAGATCGGTCGGCCCGCCCAGCTCGGCCGCCATCGCGCCGAACCGCTCCGCCGCCGCTCCGCCGTCAAGCGCGCGCTCGGCCGCCGCGCGGGCATCCGCCATGCCGGCGAACACGCCCCCCAGCACGAGCAGCTCCGCGCTCAACGCGAGCGTGACCTCGGTCAGGCGCTCGTCGCGCGCTGCGCCGGTGAGGTGATCGATCGACTCGCGCACCTCGACGGCGTTGCCGGCCGTCCGTCCCAGGACCTGGTTCATGTCGGTGAGCAGCGCCGCCGTGGGCAGCCCGTTGCCGCGGGCCACGTCGACGATCGCGCGGGCGAGCTCCCGGGCGCTCTCGAGGTCGGGCAGGAACGCGCCCGACCCGACCTTGACGTCCATCACCAGCGCATCGAGGCCTGCGGCCAGCTTCTTGGACAGGATCGAGCCGACGATGAGCGGGATCGACTCGACGGTCCCGGTGGCATCGCGGATCGCGTACAGCCGCCGGTCGGCCGGGGCCAGGCGGGCGGTCTGGCCGACGATCGCGCACCCCACCCGCGCGACCGCGTCACGCAGGCGATCGGACGAGGGGGCCACGTCATAGCCCGGGATCGCCTCGAGCTTGTCCAGCGTCCCGCCCGTGTGGCCGAGCCCGCGGCCGGAGATCATCGGCACGGCCGCCCCGCACGCGGCGACGATCGGCGCGAGCAGCAGGCTCACCTTGTCCCCGACCCCGCCCGTCGAGTGCTTGTCGAGCACGGGGCCCGCCAGTCCGGCGTCGCCCCACTCCAGCACATCGCCCGAGCGCGTCATCGCCCCCGTCAGCGCGACGCGCTCAGCCGAGGTCATCCCCCGCAGGAAGATCGCCATCGCCAGCGCGCCCACCTGTGCGTCGCTGACCGAGCCGTCGGCGATGCCGGCCACGAGCTCGGACACCTCGTCGGGCGACAGCTCCCCGCCGTCGCGCTTGCGGCGGATGAGCTCAGCCGTCAGCATCGCCATTCCCGATCCGCTCCAGGAAGCCCAGCAGCAGCCGGCTGAGATCGCCGGCGGCGCGCTCGCCGTCACGCAGGGTCTGCTCGTGGCTGAGCGGCACGTCGGACATCCCCTCGGCGAGGTTGGTGATCGCCGAGACGGCGACGACGCGCAGGCCGCAGTGCCGGGCCACGGTCGTCTCGTGCACGGTCGACATGCCGACGGCGTCGGCGCCCAACCGGGCAAAGGCGCGGATCTCCGCCGGGGTCTCAAAGCTCGGTCCGCTCACCGCCAGGTAGACCCCTTCGGCGAGATCCACGTCCAGCTCGCGAGCCACATCGCGCAGCTGAGAGAGCAGCGCCGGGTCGTAGGCGTCGCCCAAAGGCGGGAACCGCGGTCCCACCGCGTCGTCGTTGGGGCCGATGAGGACATTGGTCCCGGTGAGGTTGATGTGGTCGGTGATCGCCATCAGCCTCCCCGGACCGACCTCGGGACGCAGCGACCCAGCGGCGTTGGTGAGCACCAGGATCTCGGCGCCGGCGGCGCGCAGCGCCCGCACCGGCACGCGGAGGGCCTCCATCGGGCCGCCCTCGTAGAGGTGGGCGCGACCCTGGAGCACCGCAACGGGGACGCCCGAGAGGTGTCCCAGCACCGCCCGCCCCGCGTGTCCCGCCACCGTCGGGCGCGGGAAGCCGGGCAGATCCTCGTAGCCGATGACCACCGGGTCAGAGACGGCGTCGGCCACCGCTCCCAGACCGGAGCCCAGCACGACCCCAACTCGCGGGCGCGAGCCGAACCGCTCCACCAGCACCTCGGCCGCGTCGGTCATCGTCCCAGCTCGCTACGACCGAAGGACAGCGGCAGCAGCTCCGCCAGGGTCGTCGTCTGCGGATCGGAGCCCGGCCGCCCGAGGTACACCGGCGTGTCCGCCGACCCGAACTCGGCCAGGCGCTGGCGGCAGCCGCCGCACGGCGGGCACACCTCCACCTTCTCGGCGACGACGGCCACGGCGGTGATCGCCGACTCGCCGGCCGCCACGAGCGCGCCGATCGCCGATGCCTCCGCGCACTGTCCCTGCGGATAGGCCACGTTCTCCACGTTCGCCCCGGCGTAGATGGCGCCCGTGCGTGCCCGGACCGCCGCGCCCACCTTGAACTCCGAGTACGGCGCGTAGGCCGTGCGCATCACGGCGTCGGCGGCGCGCAGGAGCGTCTGCACGCCGTCGAGGAGCAGGTCGGAGTAGCCGACCGCCACCAGCGCGTCGTCGGCGATCGCCAGCTCGTAGCGCAGCCGCGCCACCTTCTCCGCGGCCTCGTCGGCCGCATTGAGCCCGGGACCGACCATCGCCTCGAGCTCGATGAACGTGCCCAGCCCCTCGACGTCGTCGAGGTGGATGCGCACGTGCTCCCACACGAACAGGTGCCGTCGCTTGACGACGACCACCGTCTCGCCCAGCGCGGCGTCGAGCGCCTCGCGCAGAGCCGCCGGATCCTCGGCCGCGGCCCGGATGAACGCGCTCTGCTGCGCCTCGGTGGTGTCGGGGCGCCGGTAGGCGATGAGCTCGGCGCCGGATCCACTGTCCTCGCGGAGCTTCAGCCGGCCGTGACGGCCTGCGAAGTACGTGTCGCGCTGCTCCAGCACGCCCTGATCGACCGCGCCGAGCGCGCGGCAGCGCGCCTCCGTCCCCTGGGGGTCGGAATCGCGGGCTTTGATCTCGACATTGACGGACACCATGGGCGGCCGTGAGCGTATCGAGCGCACCCGGGTAGGATCGCCCTCGTGCCCCAGCGTGTGCACTGCGTCCAGCACGCCGTCCTGGCCGACCGCCTCTCGGTGATGCGTGACCGCTCGACTCCATACAGCGTGTTCCGGCAGGCCCTCTACGAGGCGGCGGCGATCATGGCCGTCGAGGTGGCCCGCGCGCTTCCGGTCAGGGAGGTCGAGATCGAGACGCCGCTCGAGACGACCCGCGGCCTGCGCCTGCGCGACGAGATCGCGGTCGTCCCGGTCCTGCGCGCCGGCCTGGGGATGGTGGAGGGCTTCCTGCGCCTGCTCCCCGACGCGCGCGTCGGGCACCTGGGCATTCAGCGCGACCACGAGGACCACGCGCCCATCGACTACTACGAGCGGCTGCCGCCGGGCCTGCCCGACGTCCCCGTCTATCTCCTGGACCCGATGCTCGCCACCGGGGGCAGCGCGGTCCGGGCCCTGCATCACCTCAAGCGGGCGGGGGCGCGCCACCTGGAGCTCGTCTGCCTCGTCGCCGCCCCGGAGGGGCTGGCCGCGCTCGAGGCCGAGCACCCCGACGTCACCGTGTGGACGGCCGCGATCGATCGCGAGCTCGACGAGAACGCCTACATCCGCCCCGGCCTGGGCGACGCCGGCGACCGGGTCTTCGGCACCCTCTGAGCGCCGGCTACGTCCCGGCGCTCCGCCGATCGAGCCACTTGTCGGTGGCGCGATGCTCGTAGCCGGAGAGCTGGTCCAGCAGCGCGGAGGCATCGGTGGAGACGAGCAGCGTCTCACGGTGCTCGGCCCGCAGCAGCCGCTCGGCCACCATGTGGTCGAGCATCGCCAGCAGCGGCTGCCAGTACCCGGCGACGTCGAGCAGGCCGATCGGCATCCGAATCAAGCCGAGTTGGCTCCAGGTGAACAGCTCGAACAGTTCGTCCAGCGTCCCCGTGCCGCCGGGCAGCGCGATCACGGCGTCGGAGAGGTCGGCCATCAGCGCCTTGCGCTCGTGCATGGTCGTCACCTCGCGCAGCTCGGTGAGGCCGGTGTGGGCGATCTCGTGCTCGACGAGCTGGCGCGGGATGACGCCGATCACCTCGCCGCCGGCCGCGAGCGCGCCGTCGGCCACGGCGCCCATCAGACCCACCCGGGCGCCCCCGTAGACCAATCCCACCCCACGCTGGGCGATGAGCCGGCCGAGCTCATCGGCGGCGGCCGCGTACTCAGGTCGCGCGCCTGGGCTGGACCCGCAGAAGACGAGGACGCGCGCGATCACAGCGGCCAGGCTATGGCCCGGCTCAGACGAACGGGCTGCCCGGGAGCTCCGGGACGTCGCGGCCGGTGAGCCAGCGCATCACGCTCGCCCCGACGTCGGCCAGCGCGCCGTCGTGGCGGCGCCCGCCGTCCCCCGTAAACCGCGCGAGCAGCGGCGCGTACTCGCGCGTGTGGTCGGTGTGGTTGGTGGTGGGGTCCACGCCATGGTCCGCGGTCAGGATGAGCAGATCCCCCTCGCGCAACAGCCCGAGCCATTCCGCCACGGCGTCATCGATGGTGCGCAGCGCGGCGGCAAAGCCGGGCACGTCGTGGCGGTGGCCGTACACCTGGTCGGTCTCGACGAGGTTGACGAACACGAACCCCTCGTCGAGGTCGCGCAGCAGTTCCGTGGTCGCGGCGATCCCCTCGGCGTTCGTCGCCCCCGGATGCTTGACGTCCACCCCGACACCGGCGAACAGGTCGCGGATCTTGCCGACGCCGTGCACGGGCACGCCGGCCGCCTGCAGCTCCTCCAGGTACGAGCGCGACGGCGGCGGCAGCGCGAAGTCGCGGCGCCCGTCCCGCCGGTGCCAGGCGCCCACCCCGCCGTCGAAGGGCCGGGCGATCACCCGCCCCACCGCGTGCTCGCCGTCCATCACCTCGCGCGCCGCCTCGCACACGCGATACAGCTCGGGCTCGGAGAGCACCTCGACGTGCGCGGCGATCTGCAGGACCGAGTCGGCCGAGGTGTAGAGGATCAGCTCGCCCGTCGCAAGGTGGTGCTCACCGAACGCATCGAGTACCGCCGTCCCGCTGAAGGGACGGTTGCAGCAGAAGCTCTGCCCGGTCGCATGCTCCAAGGCGGCTACCACCTCGTCTCCGAACCCCTCCGGGTAGGTCGGGAGCGCGTGCTCCACCTTCACTCCCATCAGCTCCCAATGGCCGGTGGTCGACTCCTTGCCCGGCCCCACCGCGCCGAGCCGGCCATGCAGCGCCGGCGACGCGGACGGCGGCACGCCCTCGAGCGCCACGATCGATCCGAGCCCGAGCGATCCCAGGACGGGCAGGTCCAGACCCCCGGCCAGCTCGGCGAGATGGCCCAGCGTGTTGGTTCCCTCGTCGCCATACGAGGCGGCGTCGGGCAGGGCCCCCACTCCGCAGGCGTCCATCACGATGACAGCGGCGCGTCGCATGTGGAATGGATATCAGTGCCGCGATAGCCTCAGGCGCATGAGTCGTCGCCTCGCGCACGTCGACCGGGTGGGCGTGGAGGAGCGGGTGGCCCAGCTCGGCACTCGTTCGATCAAAACGAGCGCCAAGCAGCAGGGCATCCGCCTGGCCGTGTCGATGGTCGACCTCACCACGCTCGAGGGCGCCGATACGCCCGGCAAGGTGCGCACTTTGTGCGCCAAGGGCGTCTGCCCGGCACCCTCGCTGCCCGAGATCCCATCGGTCGCCGCGATCTGCGTCTATCCGTCCCTGGCCGGTGTCGCTCACGCCGCGCTCGAGGGCACCGGCGTCCACACTGCCTCGGTGGCCACCGGGTTCCCCGCCGGACAGGTGTCGCTGGAGGCCAAGCTCCGCGACACCGAGGACGCGGTGGCGGCCGGGGCCGACGAGATCGACATGGTCATCTCGCGCGAGGCCTTCCTCGCCGGCGACGACGCCCGCGTGCAGCGGGAGATCGCGCGGATCAAGGATGCCTGCGGCGACGCTCATCTGAAGGTGATCCTCGAGACCGCCGAGCTCGGCTCCTATGACCACGTGCGCCACGCGTCGATGCTGGCCATGGAGGCGGGCGCCGACTTCATCAAGACCTCCACCGGCAAGGCCGCGACCGGCGCCACCCCCGGTGTCTGCCTGGTCATGCTCGAGGCGATCCGCGACTACACCGAGCGCACCGGGCGCATCGTGGGCTTCAAGGCCGCCGGCGGCGTGTCCACGAGCAAGGAGGCCCTCAAGCGACTGGTCCTGGTCAAGGAGACGCTGGGCGACGAGTGGCTGACCCCGGAACGGATCAGGATCGGGGCGTCGAGCCTGCTCAACGACCTGCTGCTCCAGTACGCCAAGACCGAGACCGGACGCTACGGGCGCGCCGAGGACTTCTCCAAGGAATGACCACCGAGCAACGCACCTCGATCGTCTGGGATTACGCCCCCGCTCCGGAGGCGACTGATCACGTCCGGCTGGCCGACCGCTACGGCCTGTTCATCGACGGCGCCTTCCGCGAGCCCGCACAGCCGCGCTATGAGCCGACGCTCAACCCGGCGACCGAGCAGCCGATCGCCGAGATCGGGTGGGCCGGCCCCGCCGACATCACCGCGGCAGTCGAGTCGGCGCGCGCCGCCCAGCCGCGGTGGGCCGCGCTGCCCGACCGCGAGCGGGCCAAGTACCTGTTCCGGATCGCGCGGCTCATCCAGGAGCGCGCCCGAGAGCTGGCGGTGGTCGAGACCCTCGACGGGGGCAAGCCGCTGCGCGAGTCGCGCGATGTCGACATCCCGCTCGCCGCCGCGCACTTCTTCCACTACGCCGGCTGGGCCGACAAGCTGCGCTACGGCGTCAGCGCCCGCGAGGTGGCGCCCCTCGGCGTCGTCGGCCAGATCGTCCCCTGGAACTTCCCGCTGCTGATGGCGGCGTGGAAGCTGGCACCCGCGCTCGCCTGCGGCAACACGGCGATCCTCAAGCCCGCGGAGACGACGCCGCTCACTGCGCTGCTGCTCGCCGAGATCTGCCAGGAGGCCGAGCTGCCCGACGGCGTGGTGTCGATCCTGCCCGGCGACGGCGAGGCGGGCGCAGCGCTCGTGCGCGCCCCGGGCGTCGACAAGATCGCCTTCACCGGGTCCACCGCCGTCGGCCGCGACATCCAGGCCGCCCTCGCGGGCCGCTCCACCGGCCTCACGCTCGAGCTCGGCGGCAAGTCGGCGAACATCGTCTTCGAGGACGCCGCCGTGGACCAGGCCGTCGAGGGGATCGTCAACGGGATCTTCTTCAACCAGGGCCACGTGTGTTGCGCGGGCTCGCGGCTGCTCATCCAGGAGAGCGTGCTGGACGAGGTCATCGCGAAGCTGTGGCGGCGGATGGGTCGCCTGCGCGTCGGCGACCCGCTGGACAAGAACACCGACGTCGGTGCCATCAACTCCGCCGAGCAGCTCAAGCGGATCGAGACCCTCGTCGCGGCGGGGGAAAATGAGGGCCCGCCCGCCCCCCAGCGGCGCACGATCGCGTGCGACCTGCCCGAGCGCGGCTACTGGTTCGCGCCGACGCTGTTCACCGACGTCTCGCCCGCGCATCGGATCGCCGTGGAGGAGATCTTCGGCCCGGTCGTGTCGGTGCTGAGCTTCCGCACCCAGGCCGAGGCGATCGAGAAGGCCAACAACTCCCGCTACGGACTGGCCGCCGGGATCTGGACCGACAAGGGCGCCAAGGCGTTCGAGGTGGCCGCCGCCCTGCGCGCGGGCGTCGTCTGGCAGAACACGTACAACCACTTCGACCCCACGGCAGCGTTCGGCGGCTACAAGGAATCCGGGTTCGGCCGCGAGGGCGGCCCGGCCGGCCTGCGTCCGTACCTGAAGGTCGTCCGATGAGCGCCGAACGCATCGCGGTGCGCAAGACCTACAAGCTGTGGATCGGCGGGGCCTTCGTGCGCTCGGAGTCCGGCCGCTACGACCATGCCTCTCCCGGCGATACCGGGCAGGTCAACATCCCCCGCGCGTCGCGCAAGGACGTGCGCGACGCCGTCGCCGCGGCCCGCAAGGCGTTTGGGCCATGGTCGGCGCGCACCGCCTACAACCGCGGCCAGATCCTCTACCGCGCGGCCGAGGCGCTCGAGTCCCGGCGCGACCAGCTCGCCGCCGTCGCCGATGCCGCACAGGTCGACGCTGCCGTCGACGTGCTCGTCCACTACGCCGGCTGGACCGACAAGTTCCAGGCGGTCCTCGGCGGGATCAATCCCGTCGCTGCCCCATTCCTGTCCTTCTCGATGCCTGAGCCGACCGGCGTGGTCGGCGTGGTCGCGCCCGACGAGCCGGAGCTGCTCGGGCTGGTGGCCGAGATCGCGCCCGCGCTCGCCGCCGGCAACACCGTGGTGGCGATCCTCTCAGAGGCACAGCCGCTCGCGGGGCTGGACCTGGCCGAGGTGCTGGGTGTCTCCGATATCCCGGGCGGGGTGGTCAACCTCCTCTCGGGCCGGCGCAACGAGCTCGCCACTGCGCTGGGCGCCCACCGCGATCTCAACGCGATCGTCGACATCGGCGGTGACCCCGAACTCGGAGCCGAGCTCGACCGGCTGGCCGCTGAGACGATCAAGCGCGCGCGCCACGGCGACGCCGTGGCCAGCTATGAGACCGCCGTCGTCGATGCGCTGGAGCGCATCGACGCGCTCACTGAGCTGAAGACGGCATGGCATCCTGTGGGTGCGTAGCCGCCGCTCGGTCCGAGACGCGCCGGCCCCGGCCGCTGAGCACGCCCTCCAGCATCAGCACGCGCCGCAGGATCGCCAGCGACCCGGCGTAGGTCGAGTCCATGCCGTAATAGCTCAGACCGCGCGCGCCCAGCGTGCGCGCCTGCGTGTAGGGCGTGTCAGAGGCGTAATGGATGATCCCCAGGTCGATCGGCAGCTTGGAGAAGTTGACGGCCTCGCCCACGGGGTATCGGTCGGCATCGGCGATCTCGTAGACCGCGTTGCAGAACGGGCCCGCCTCCATCTCGACCACCGTGTAGGCCTCGCGGTAATAGAAGTCGAGGTAGGAACGGTTCTGGAGGAAGGTGCTCTTGACCGTCACGGCGCGCTGGTTGTCCAGCCCGGTTCCGAAGCGCAGGTCGCCGGCCAGGTCGTCGACCCCGAAGGCGTTGTCCAGCCAGTAGGTCGAGTTGGAGTGCTCGTCGTGGACCACGCTCGAGATCATCACGTCCCCGACGTCGGCGTTGAGCGTGGCCGCCTTGCCCAGCACGTACACGCCCCGGAGCGCCGCGCGGTCGACCGCCACTTCGCGCAGGATGTTGTAGGCGCCCAGACCCAGCGGATAGTCGATGTTGACGATCACCGCCTCCGAGGCCGCGAGGGCATCGGCGTCGACCTCGCCGATGCGCGGGTCCAGCGCGTCGCAGCGCAGCGCCCCGAGGGGCAGGATCTGCGCCGGCACCCGTAGCCCGGTGGCGCTGCGCATGTGGGTGACGCCACCGGCCTTCTCGGCGTCGCGGCGCTCGGCCTTACCCGCCTGGCCCTTGGTGGCGAAGTAGATGCGGGCGACGAAGTACAGGAAGTTCTCCCACGACCCCTCGGAGCGACCCTCGCGGAAGGCCGCCAGCTCGTGGCGCAGGATGTCGTCCTCGGGCATGGTCTCGACGAACGCCACCAGCTCCTGCTCGCGGTCACGCGCCACCGAGGTGGCGATGTTCACCAGGCTGTGGGTGTTGGAGCTGACGAAGTACAGGGGTCGCTCGGTGGTGAGGCCCTCGCGGTTGAGCTCAGCGCTGACCGGCGCCCACCAGCGGCGGGTCATGCGTGCGTAGCCGGTGTTCGAGCCGCCGAACATCCGGATGCGCAGCGCCATCCGCTCTGAGGCGATCAGCCTCAGATGCTCGGCGAACCGCTCGCCCCAGGACTCCTCCAGGCGGCCCCAGTCCTCGGCGCTGCCGCCCAGCAACCGCGCGCATTCCTCGGGCGCGGGCTCGCGGTCGCCGACGATCTCCTGCCAGCCGGCGGCGCGCTGGCGGACGCGGATCTTGTTCCACTCGATCTGGAAGGCGACGAGCGTCGGCAGCAGGTCGTCCAGGTCCGACGCGCTGGCCAGGAGCACGGCGAGCGTGCCCGCCCCGTCGTCATACCAGCGCCGCCGCCGCGCCGGCGCCTCGGCCTCGTCCCAGGTGTCCACCGGGAGACCGGCGGTGACCAGCGCCTCGAACTGCTGGGCCATGGCGACGAGCCGGGCGCCGACGATCCCGTCGGGGAGACGGCGGATCGCGTAGATGAAGGCGCCGAGGTCGATCTCGTCGCTGGCCGCCAGCGGATGCAGGCTGGAGCCGATCGCCCGGTGCGAGGGCTCGAGCACGCGCAGGTGCGTCTCGCCGCTGGAGCGCAGCAGCGTGTTGTATGTCCGCTGGTAGAGCTCGATCTCGTCGCTGAGACCGACGGCCCCCTCAGATCGGCTGTCGATGGAGAGGCGAGCGACGGCCATGACGTATCAGCTACTCCTTGACGTAGGGGATCCCGCTCGCCGCCGGGGGACGTGACCGCCCGATGAGACCGGCTACGGCGATGAGGGTGAGCGCGTAGGGCAACGCCTGAAACAGTGTCGCAAGAGTGGCGGAGAACGTCGGGAGCCGGTCGGCCAGCGCCTCGGAGAAGCCGAACAGCAGCGTGGCCACCAGCGCCAGACCCGGGCGCCAGCGCCCGAAGATGACCGCCGCCAGCGCGATGAACCCGCGCCCCTCGGTCATGTCCTGGCTGAAGGAGCCGACGAAAGCGACCGAGAGGTAGGCGCCGCCGAGCGCCGCGAACATGCCCGAGACCACGACTGCCACGTAGCGGATGCGCAGGACCGGCAGGCCGACGGTATCGGCCGCGCGCGGCTTCTCCCCGACGGCGCGCAGCCGCAGGCCCCAGCGGGTGCGGAACAGGAAGAAGGCCAGCGCGGGCACGAGCAGGAGCCCGAGCCAGGTCATGAGGTTGGCGTCGCCAATCGCCTGGCCGAAGAAGCCGACGTTCTGGATCAGCGGGATCTTGATGTTGGGAACCGTGGAGATGTTGTTGGGGGTGCCGTTGGCTCCGTAGTGGGCGGTGAAGAAATAGCCCGTGATCCCAAGGGCCAGGAAGTTGATGCCGGTTCCGCTCACCACCTGGTTGGCGCGCAGGTGGATCGAGAAGAACGCGTGGACCAGCGCCAGCAGCCCCCCGGCGGCGGCCGCGACGACGAGCCCCAGCACCCAGGAGCCGAGCACGTCGGCCCCGTAGATCCCGAAGTAGCAGCCCATCAGCATCATGCCCTCCAGGCCGATGTTGATGACGCCGCTGCGCTCGCACACGATGCCGCCGAGTGCGGCGAAGAGCAGCGGGGTGGCGTAGCGCAGCATCGCCGCGACGAGCGCGGACCAGACGAACACCGTGTTGAGGTGGCCAAGCCCGGACTCGGTCGACGCGATCGCGCCGGCGATGGCCAGGACGGCCAGGCCGAGATCGATGTAGCCGAGCCGGCGTTCTCCGGCTTGAAGGGCGATCGCGCCGGCCAGCATCGCCGCAAGCCCGAGGATGATCGACGGGACCGGAGTCCGGACGAGGATGGGCGGGAGCGTGATGACCCAGGTGAGCACGGCCAGGACGAGGCCGGCGATGCCGACGTGCCTGGCCGACGCCAGCCGGGATGGCGCCGCGGCGATCGTGCCCGCGCTCACGCTGTACCTTCTTCAGACTCCGCCGTCTCGGGCCCGCGCGGTTTGCCTCTTAAGCCGACGGCGATGCCGCGCCCCCCGCGCAGCACGCGCAGGGCGATCACGTCGGTGGACACCAGCAACACGATCAGCCCCTGGATCATGAACGTGAGGTACTGGGCCAGCTGGGGGTCAAACACGGTCGGGTCGAGGTTGCGTTGCGACGTCCCCGTGAGCAGCGCGCCGAACAGCAACGCGGCCGCCACGACTCCTCCCGCCGTGTTGCGGCCCAGCAGAGCGACGGCGATCCCCAGGAAGCCGATCTGCGAGGTCTGGATGTCGTTGGTGAACAGCGAGAACTTCCAGCCGAGGATGTCCATGGACGCCGCCACCCCGGCGAACGCGCCGCAGATGAGCATCACCTTGACGTAGTTGCGCCCGACGTTCATACCGGCGTAGCTCGCCGCGTCGGGGTTGAAGCCGACGGCGCGCACCTCGTAACCCAGTCGCGTCCGTTTGATGATGATCGCGAACACCACGACGAGCGCCAGCGCGATGAAGATCCCGATGTCCAGGCCCTGGAGCTGCGCCGAGCCCCAGAACACGGGCAGCTTGGCCGAGGCCGCGATGGTCTTGGACACGGGGACCGAGGACTGGGTCGGGTCCTGGAGCGGGCCGCCGAGCTGGAACAGGTAGACCCCGAGCCAGATCGCGATCCAGTTGAGCATGATCGTGGAGATCACCTCGTGGACGCCGACGGTGGCCTTGAGGACGCCCGCGATTCCGGCCCACGCGGCCCCGGCCAGCGAGGCCAGCACGATGGCCAGCACGATGTGCAGGACGGCCGGCATCCCCGAGAACGACGAGCCGACCCAGACGGCCACGATCGCTCCCAGCGTGTACTGGCCCTGGCCGCCGATGTTGAACAGGCCTGCGCGGAAGGCGAACGCCACCGCCAGCCCGACGAGGATGAGCGTCGTCGTCTGGATGAGGGTTTGCTGGAGGGCCAGCGCGGCCGTCTGGCGCTCCTGCCCACCCACCCAGGGGAACAGCCAGTTGAGGCCCGTGCCGTTGAAGATCGCCTTGTAGGTGCTGAGGGGGTCATGGCCGGTGAGCAGCACCACGATCCCAGCGACCAGGAACGCGATCAGCGTGGTCAGGATCGGCACGATCACCCCGCCACGGCGCAGGTAGGCGGTCAGACGCGCGGGCGAGGTGAGCGAGGCCTCGAGCGCTTCCTCCTCGAACGGCTCAGCGCCGCCCTCTGCGATCGTCTCGGGATCCGGGCCGCCCGTGCTCACGCGGCCTCCGCGGACGCCTGGCCACCGGTCATGGCGATGCCCAGCGTCTCCTCGGTGACGTCAGGCGGGAACTCGCCGGCGATCTTGCCCTCGTAGATGACGAGGATCCGGTCGGCCAGCGCCCGCACCTCCTCGTACTCGAGCGAGACCAGCAGCACGGCCCGGCCCTTGTCGCGCTCGGCGATCAGCCGGCGATGGACGAACTCGATCGCGCCCACGTCCAGGCCGCGGGTGGGCTGGTGAGCGATGAGCACCTTCGGATCCGACGCGATCTCACGGGCGACGCACACCTTCTGCTGATTGCCTCCCGACAGCGCGACGGCGAAGGCCTCGGGGCCCCCGCCGCGGACGTCGAACTCGCGCAGGAGCCGCCGCGCGCGATCGCGCATGCGGCGCAGGCGCAGCCAGCCGCGGGCACTGAACAGCGGGCGCCGGTACTCGCGCAGGGCCATGTTCTCGGTCAAGGTGAAGGGGAGGACGAGACCGCGGCGGTGGCGATCCTCCGCGATATGGGCGATCCCGGCCTCGGTGGCCGCGCGCACGCCTCGGCCGCCGATGTCCTGCCCGTCGACGACGACAGTGCCGGACTCCGGGATCCGCAGCCCCGTGATCGCCTCGACCAGCTCCTGCTGACCGTTGCCCTCGACGCCGGCCAGAGCGACGATCTCACCCGCGTGCACGGACAGCGACAACCCGTCGACCGCGGGCAGCTCCCGGTCGTCGCGGACGTGGAGATCCTCGACGTGCAGCAGGGGCTGCCCGGACTTCGACGCCTTCTTCTCGACGGCCAGCAGGACGTCGCGGCCGACGACGAGCTGGGCGAGGCTGCGCTCGGTGGCGCCCTCCCGCGGGACCGTGTCCACCCGCTTGCCGCGGCGCAGCACGGTGATCCGATCGGCCACCTCGAGCACCTCGTGGAGCTTGTGGCTGATGAAGACGATCGCCGTACCGTCCGCCTTGAGACGCTGGATCACCGCCATCAGTTCGGTGACCTCCTGCGCGGTGAGGACGGCCGTGGGCTCGTCCAGGACGAGGATGCGGGCGCCCCGGTACAGCGCGCGCAGGATCTCGACGCGCTGCTGCGCCCCGACCGACACGTCCTCGATCGTCGCATCGGGATCGACGGCCAGGCCGTAGCGATCCGACAGCTCGCGCACGCGGGCCCGCGCGACCGCGAAGTCCAGCCTCCCGCCGGCACGGCGGGGCTCCTGGCCGAGCACGATGTTCTCGGCCACGGTCATCACCGGCACGAGCATGAAGTGCTGGTGGACCATCCCGATGCCGAGCTTGATCGCCGCGGAGGGCGACTCGACCTCCACGACCTTGCCGTCGACGAGGATCTCGCCTTCGGTCGGCTTGTACAGGCCATAGAGGACCGACATCAGCGTCGACTTGCCTGCGCCGTTCTCACCGAGCAGCGCATGGACCTCGCCGGCACGCACGTCGAAGTCGACTCGGTCGTTGGCCACGACCGAGCCGAACCTCTTCGTGATGCCCTTCAGCTCGAGCACCGGAGCACTCGAGCTCGCCGGCACTGGGCTATGCGTCATTCAAACCGCGTCTACGGAACCGTGTTCGGGATGTTGGAGATCTGTCCACCCTTGATCTCGTTGTAGATCTTGGCGATCTGAGGCGCGAACTTCAGCCCGGCGGGACCGATCTTGCCATAGCCGATGCCGCCGTTGGCGATGTCGTTGGTGACGTTTGAGCCGGCCGCGAACGTGCCGGCCATCAGGGCCTTGATCGCGTTGAACACCGCCACGTCCACCTTCTTCTCGGCGGAGGTGAGGATGTAGGAGCCCAGGTAGGCCTGGTCGGCGTCGACCCCGATGCCCTGCACGCCCTGCTGCTGGGCGGCGGAGAGCGCGCCCAGTCCGCAGGCGCCGGCCACCTGGAAGACGACCTTGGATCCCTGCTGGATCTGGTTGAGCGCGAGCTGCTTGCACTTGGACTGGTCGACGAAGTCCTGGGAGTACCCGTTGAGGGTCTGGATTCCCGGGTCGGCCTTCTTGGCGCCGGCCTGGTAGCCGGCGATGTAGTGGTCGACGGGTGGGATCTTCTGCCCGCCGACGCTGGAGATGGTCTTGTAGCCATGCTCCTTGGAGTACAGGCCGGCCAGGGTGCCTGCCAGGTAGCCGGCCTCCTGCTCCTTGAAGAGCAGCCCTTCGATGTTCTTGGGGTCGCCCTTCTCCGCGGTGGCGTCGGAGTCGACCATCGCGAACTTCACCTTCGGGAACTGCTTGGCCACGGCGTCGGTCGCGTCAGCCATCAGGAAGCCGACCGGGACGACCAGGTTGTAGCCCTGCTGGGCCAACGTGGTCAGGTTCGGCGTGTAGTCGGCGCCCGAGCTTGACGTCAGCACGCGCCCCGTGATGTGGAGCTGCTGCTCAGCGCGGAGCAGGCCCTCGTAGGCCAGGTGGTTGAACCCGTGGTCGTTCAGACCACCGATGTCGGTCACCACGCCGACCTTGAAGTTCTTGGGGTTTGCCGTCGCGCTGCCCGACGTCGCAGCAGCGCTCGATGAGGTCGCCGCGGCGCTGGACGAGCTCGAACCTCCGCCCCCGGCCGCCGCGCTCGAGCTCGATGAGTTACTGCTCCCACACGCGGCCAGCGACAAGGCTGCCACGATCCCCACGGTCCACATCCCCAGATGACCGGTGTTCCACCTCACGACAGACTCCTCTCAGTCCGGAAAGCGCGAAGGTATAGCAAGCCGTCCTTAAATGCTTGGACCGAACCCCGCAACCTCGCCGGTTAATCTCCGCCTAACAACCTGGCCCGATTCCAGAGTCTGATCAGCGGGCGGCGCTGAGCCCGCGCGCGAACATGTCCCGGAAGTCCGAGACGCTCGCCCGGCGCGGGTTCGAGGGCGCCGAGGTGTTGGCGGCGGCCTTCGCAGCGAGCAGGTCGAGGTCCTCGGCGCGGATGAGCTTGGCCAGCGGCGGGATGCCGAGGTCGGCGTTCAACGCCGCCACGTAGTCGATGGCGAGACGAGCGGCGGTCTCGGTGAGCAGGCCCTCCGTCGCGATGCCGAACGCCCCCGCCAGCCGCGCGTAGCGCTCGGCCGTGGCCGGGTCGGGCAGGTTGAACTCCATGATGGCCGGCATCGTCGCCGCGCAGCAGACGCCGTGGGGGTGGTCATAGACGGCGCCGATCGACTCGGCCAGGCAGTGGCACCCCGACACGTCGGTGACCCCCACGGCCAGCCCCGCGGTGAGGCTGGCCTGCATCATCCCGCAGCGGGCCTCGACGTCGGCGCCGTCGGCGACCGCGCGGCGCAAGTAGAGGGCGACGAGGCGCGCGCCCTCCAGCGCCATCGCGTCCGACGCGGGATTGGCCAGCGCGCAGTGCAGTGAGTCGACCGCGTGCGACAGCGCGTCCATGCCCGTGGCGGCGGTCAGCGCCGGGGGCATCGACAGCGTGAGGTCGGGGTCGACCAGGGCCACCCGCGGGCAGATCCGCGGATCGAACAGGTTCATCTTCTTGCGGCGCTCGGTGTCGGTGATGATGGCCGAGGGGGAGACCTCGCTGCCGGTCCCGGCGGTCGTCGGCACGGCCAGCACGGGAAGGGGCGTGGCCTGCAGCGTCCCGAAGTCCTCCCAGTCACGCGGGTGGCCGCCGTTGGTGATGAGCAGCGCGATGCACTTGGCCGTGTCGATCGCCGATCCGCCGCCCACGCCGAGCACGATCTCCGCGCCCGTCGCCCGCCCCACGTCGGTGCCCTCCAGGCAGTGCTCGTCGCGCGGGTTGCCCTGGACGTGGTCGAACACCTCCGTGGTGAGGCCGGCGGCCCCCAGGGACTCCAGCAGCGGCTCGCACATTCCGGCTGCGCGCAGACCCGGGTCGGTGACGAGCAGCGCCCGCCCGATCGCTGATCCCCCGCCCACCCCGAGCCCGCGGGCCTCGGGCCCGAGGCGATCACGTGCCACCCCGCGCGCGAACTCCACTCGCGTCGGCATCCAGAACGTGCTCGAAGCGCAGATGCCGGTTCCGGTGCGGGCCAGCGCCGGGTGACGATCCCCACCGCCCGCGGTCATGAGGCCACGGCGTGGCTCTCGGGCCGGGGCGCATCGGCCGCCGGCCACCACCGCTCCAGGCCGAGGTCGTCGCACACGGTGGCGGCCACGTTGTAGCCGCCGGCCAGCGAGCCCGGGACCCCCGGATGAATCGCCCCGCCGCCCAGGTAGAGCCCGCTCAGCGGCGTCCGGCCGTCGGCGCAGCCGGGGTGCGGGCGACCGGTGAAGGTCTGCTCGAGCCGCAGCGATCCCTGGCGCACCGATCCGCGCCGCGCCGTGCCGAAGCGGCGCTCGAGATCGCGCGGCGCGTCACAGAAGGCAAACAACCGCCGCGCATCGGCCACGCCGTCAACGGTGGACGCGATCAGCTCCCAGCACGATTCGCGGTATCCGACCCTGGCGCGATCCCACGGGAGGCCCGGGTGGTCATAGGGGGCCGGGGTCTCGTAGCGCAGCGTGTGCAGCGGTCCCACCGGCCCGGGCGACGCCTGAAGAGGGTCGTGACGGCTGGTCACCGTCAGGTGACCAGCGGGGCGCGGAGGCAGCTCGCCCAGCGCGGCGGCCGACAACGCGGCGGCGACGTCCCGCGCCGAGTCAAACCCGACGATCCGGACGGCGGCATCTTGCTCCTCGCCACCCGCGGGACCCGGCGCCGCGCCGCGGATGCCGAAATGCGCGGTGAACGGCCCGCTGGCATCGAGCTCCCAGTGTTCGGCGACCTCGGTGAGAGCCGGTCCTGCAGCGTCGGCGCCCAGCAGCTCGCCGAACGTGCTGAGGGGGTCCAGCGTGGACACAACGGCCCCGGCGCGCACCTTCCGGCGGTCGGCGAGCCGCAGGGTCCAGGTCTCTCCGGCGGGTTCCAGCGCGACCACGCGGGTCGAGACCAGGCAGCGTGCGCCGGCACGCGCCGCGACGCGGAACAGGCCGTTGGCCAGGGACTTGCTTCCCCCGGCGGCCATGGTGGGCTCGAACAGGCGCGACACGCAGAAGGCGCCGATCGGGCCGAGCGGCACATCGCCGGCGGCGAAACCGGCCAGCGCACAGGCGTAGCGAAGGATCACCGCGCCCCTCTCATCGCCCCCCATCCGGGCAAGCGACTCCGGCGTCAGGCCGGCCAGGCGCGGGCCGTCGCCGAGCATGCTCTCGGCGTCGGCGACGGGCCGGTACAGCAGCGGGCCGACGATGTTCTTGGCCTCGGCGACCAGGCCCTGAAGCTCAGTGCCGAGACCCTCGCCTCCGCGCCCGACGGTGAGCGTCTCGCCGTCGATCGTGGTCGAGAACGCCACCTCGGGGGTCACGAAGGCCACTGCGTGGTCGGCCAGACCAAGGTCCCGGTAGGGCGGCGTGTCCGTGCCCGCCGGCAGGAGGAACTGGGCCAGGTTGTAGGTGAACGGCGTGGAGTAGTCATCGGACGCCAGGGTGCCACCGCGTTCGAACCGGGCCTCCAGCACGATTACGCGCGCGCCCGCCCGGGCGAGGTAGGCGGCGGCGGTGAGCCCGTTCGGGCCTGCGCCCACGATGGCGACGTCGTAGCTGTCGCCCATGGCCGTCACCGTCCGGCGCCGCTGTGGCGATCGAGGTCGAGCTCCAGCGGTGCAATGAGGCGATCAAGGTTTTCCAGGTACCACTCCACGGGCCGCGACTTCCACCAGCGTTGGTGGCGCACGCCGGCGTCTTCGGCCACGACCTGCGCCGCGTTGTAGCCGGCCGCCATCCAGCTCAGGCCCACCGGCCAGACGCCGTTGCTCATGTAGAGCCCGCGGAACGGCATTCGGTAGGGCATCCGGTCCAGGATCCACTGATCCTCGGAGAAGTCGCCCCCGACGACCTGGCCGAACTTGGCGGCTCGGTTGAGCCGCCAGTTGTCCAGCGGCGTCCACTCGTACTGGTCGAGTACGAGGTCGTCCCAGCCGGGGGCCAGACGGGCCATCATGGCGTTGCGCGCCGCCAGCAGCTCGTGGCGGATCGGGCCGTCCCACGCCTCCGGGCCGCCGAGGCCGTGCAGGGCGTACGGGAAGCACTCCTCGGCCCGCAGGATCGTGTGACCCTCCGGCGACACACTGGTCGGGTCGGCCGGTGCGTAGTAGGTGAACTCCATGAGCTGCCCCGACGCCTTCCAGGTGTCGTTGCCGAGCATGTCCACCATGTACCGCTTGGTGCCCTCCCACGAGTCGAAGGCGCGGTAGAGCAGGATCGCCTCGTGCACGAGGGGATCGAAGTCCTCCGAGCCCCAGTGGACCCGCCCGTCCAACAGCCACGAGGTGACGTGGGAGCCTCGCAGCCCCATCTTCCAGTGACGCATCTTGGCGCCCAGCCGGGCGTCGGCCGCCGAGACCGCCTGCTCGCCCACCAGGCGCAGGGTCTCCGGCACGCCGGCGTTGGAGATGACGCCGACCCGCGCGTCGATCTGGGCCCCGGGGCGCAGCGACCGCTCGGAGAGGACGACGCCGGTGGCCCGGCCGTCCTGCAGCACGACCCGGTCGACAACGCAGTTGGTGAGGATCGAACCGCCGTGCTCCAGGAAGCACTGGGTGAGCGCATCCACCAGCGCTTCGTTGCCGCCCAGGCCGATTCCGGTGGTGTAGTAGAGGGCGAATGCCACCCCATAGGCCCCCTGGCCGCGCGCGAACGGCGCGCCGTGCTCCCAGAACGCCACCGGCGTCATGAGGATCTGGCGGCAGGCGTCTGATTCGAAGGTGCGCTCACACAGCTCCGGCCCGCTCATCTCCGACATCTCGTCGACCGAGTAGCCGAGTGCGTACGCGCAGATCGCAAACACCCGGTCGAGCTTGGACGGGTCAGGGTGAGGTGAGAACGAACTGAGCTCGTTGAACTCCACCATGGTCTCGTGAACGCGCTCCTGGATGCCGAGCATGCGCTCACCGTCGTGGGCAGAGTGCTTGGCGAAGTTCTCGGCGGTGCGCACGGGGTCCTGGCAGATGAGGCAGTTCGTGCCGTCCAGATAGGTCGTGCCCAGGATCACCGGACTGGCGCGAAAGCGGAACCCGTAGGACTCGAGGTCCAGGTCGGCGATCACCGGCGAGTTGCCGGCGAACGAGACCCCCACGTGCGGACTGTCGAGTGTCTGCGGCCACGTCTCATGGGTGCAGCAGAAGCATCCAAGCTCCGAGTTGGCCTCGATGATCAGAACGTCGAGGCCCGCCTTTTGGAGGTAGGCGGCGGCTGGCAGTCCCCCGGACAGCCCGCCGCCGATCACGATCACATCGTGCACTCAGGGACCTCGCCTCGCCGCGCACTCAGATGCGCGTCGACCCTCCGTTGGGCCCCAGCACGTGGCCGACGAACGCGGCCGCCGGACCCGAGAGGAGAAACGCCACCGTCGCGGCGATGTCCTCGGGCCGCCCGATCCGGCCGAGCGGCACGTCACGGCCGTAGGTCTGCACCATCTCCTCGTGGGTGAGGCCGGCGTCGGCGGCATCGACATCGAGCTGCGGGGTATCGGTGACGCCGGGAGCGACGGCGTTCACGGCGACGCCCTCACGCGCGTAGTGGCGGGCCACGCTCTTGACCAGGGCGATGATCCCGCCCTTGGTGGCGGCATAGGCGGTGGCGTTGGGCCAGCCGATCTGCCCCCATTCGGAGGCGACGGCGACGATCCGGCCGTAGCCCCGGGCGGCCATCGCGGGCGCGCATAGCGACAGCAGCCATGCCGTCCCCAGCAGGTTGACCTCGAGCGTGCGCGCGAACTCGGCCTCGCCGTGATCGACGAACGGCGCCATCACCATGAACGCGTGGTTGGCGACGAGCAGGTCGATAGGGCCGCGCTCGTGCTCACACCGGGCGATCTGCTGCCGAAGGGCGCCGAGGTCGCTCACATCGCACGGCGCGCTGAGCCCGCCCACCTCCTCGGCCACGGCGCCGGCGGTCTCCGGGTCGATGTCGTTGACGCACACCTGCGCGCCCTCGCGCGCGAGGCGCAGCGCCGTCGCCCGGCCGATGCCCTGGCCGGCTCCGGTCACCAGCGCGACGCGACCCTCCAGCCCCTCCAGGCCGGGCGCCGCCGTCACAGCACCGCTCCCGCGTTGGGCGAGACCACCTGGCCGGCGAAGTTCGTGTCCTCCAGCAGCAGGAACGCGACGGCGGCCGCGATCTCGTCGGGTGTCAGGACACGTCCCAGCGGGAGGGCGTCGGCGTAGCCGGCGATGTTGGGGTCGTCGCCCAGCAGGGGCGTATCGGTGGGGCCGGGGGCGACGCAGTTAACGCGGATGCCCTCCGGCGCGAGCTCGACCGCCAGGCTCTTGGTCATCGCGTGGATGGCGCCCTTGGCGGCGGCGTAATGCGGCGCGGACGGGTCGCCGATGATCCCGAGCTCTGAGCCGATGGCGCAGATCGCGCCGCGTCCCCGCGAGCGCATCCGCGGCACCACGGCGCGCCAGGCGTTGGCGGTGCCCCCGACGTGGACCTCGAGCATCCGCCGCCATTCGGCCTCATCGGGCTCGGCGATGGCGGCTGCCCGGTAGTGGCCGGCCGCGGTCACCAGGTAGTCGATCGGGCCGAGCTCGGTCTCCACCCGGTCCACGGCGCCGGCCATCGCCGGTCCGTCGCAGACATCGAGCGCCAGGCTCAGCGACACGGCTTCCGCGTTGGCGGGCGCGAGATCGACGACGGCCACCTGGTGTCCGTGCGCGGCCAGGCGCGCGGCGCAGGCGGCGCCGATCCCCGAACTGCCTCCGGTGATGAGCGCGGCGCACACGGTGGCGCGAGCCTAGGCAGCGCCGCTCCATGCAACCATTGGGACAACGACCGAGACTGCGGCCGTTTGGTTGGGATAGCGTACAGCGAGGCACATGAGCTCCTGCACGGTTGCCGCCCTTGCCGCCGATTCGTCGCTACGACTGCGCGTGCTCGTTGACGCCGGCAACGACGATCGTCTGCTGCGCGGTGTCCACGTCTCCGACCTCGATCATCCCGCCCAGTACGCCTTCCCGGGGGAGCTGCTGCTCACCAACGGGCTGTGGCTGACCACCACCGATCCGCGCGACTGGGTCCAGGAGGCCCGGGCAGCCGGGGTCGTGGCCATCGGCTACGGCGTGGGCGAGATGGGCACCGTCACCCCTCCGGCCGTGGTCGATGCCTGCCGTGAGGCCGCCCTGCCGCTGGTCGAGGTGCCCGCCGACCTGCCCTTCAGCGCGATCGGCGAGTGCGTCATGGAACGCAACCGCGCATCGGACCCGACGGTCCGCCTCCAGCTCATGCGGCTGCGCCGCCTGCTGGAGGAGCTGGCCCGCGGCGAGGGCTACGGCGCCGTCGTTGAGCTGCTGCGCCGGGAGACCCGGCTGCAGGTCTGGCTGGTCGGCCCCGGCGGCCACAGCCTCACCGACGACCCCCCGCCCGAGGGGGACGCAGCACGCATCGCCGCTCGCGCCGCACGTCGCGGGGACCTCCCGTGCGCGGTGGCGCCGGCGCTGAGCGCCTTCGGCGTGGCCGACGCGCTGTCCTCGACGGCGGTGATCGTGGGGAGTCCGCTGGCCGAGGTCTCAGACGATGCGCGGCTCGTGATCGAGCAGGCGAGCGCGTACCTGGTGCTCGAGGACGCCCGCCGACGCGAGCACGAGAACGTTCGCTGCGAGCTGGTGGAGGAGCTGCTCACCCGGCTGTGGGACGGAGAGCTGGGGATGCGATCGTTGAGCGCCCGTCTGGAGGCGCTGGACATCGTGCCCGACCAGCCGATCACCACCGTCATCTCCTCCAACTCCACACGGGACGTCACCTACGCCTCGATGGCCTGCCGGGACCACTGCCTCCGGGCGGCGCACCGCGGGGCGCGCGTGCTCCTCGTCCAGTCGGGCGGCGAGGACGTCGTCGACGAGATCGCCGAGCTCATCCGCGACGGCGGCGCCGACCCGGTGCTCGGCATCGGGCGGTCTCCCACCGGCGCCGGCGGCCTGCGCCGCGCCTTGGCCGAGGCGATGAGCGCGCACCAGCTCGCGCTGGCTCGCCCCGAGGGGGAGCGGGTCGTCCGCCGCCTTGAGGTCGGGGCCCACCGGCAGCTGCTGGACTTCCTGGAGCCCCACGTCCTGCGCGCGTTTCGCGACACGGTGCTCGGCCCCGTCGAGCGCTGGGACGAGGAGCACAACTCAGAGCTGCTGGAGACGCTGGCGGCGTTCCTGGCCAACGACGGCCACTGGCGCCAGACGGCGGCGCAGCTCCACATCCATCACAACACCCTGCACTACCGGCTGGAGCGGGTCTCGCGTCTCACCGGGCGGCCGATCGAGTCGGTGACGAGCCGGATCGATCTGGCCCTGGCACTCGCGATCCCCCCCGCGCCGTCGCCGGTCAGCGCGGCGTGAATCCGACCTCGTCCGCTCCCGCCGTGGCCCGCCGCTGCAGCGTCACCATGCTCAGCATCTCGAACACCACGTTGGCCGCGAACAGCGCGGTCACCTGGCCGGGCCCGTCGTAGGCGGGCGCCACCTCGACGACGTCATAGCCGACGAACGGCAGCCCGGCGAGGGCGCGCAGGAACGAGAGCGCCTGGAAGCTCGTCGGCCCGCCCACCTCCGGGGTCCCCGTGCCCGGGCAGAAGGCCGCGTCGACGAAGTCGACGTCGAGCGAGAGGAACGCGGGGCCGTCCCCGAGCCGGCTGCGGGCCCGGGCGGCCAGGTCCGCGGGCGTCATCTCGGCCAGTTCGATCCACGGGATCGTGTCCACACCGAGCGTCGCCGGGATCTCCTCGTCGGCCTCACCGTAGAGCGATCCGCGGATGCCCGCCTGGAGCATGCGCGAGGGCTCGACGATGCCCTCCTCCAGGGCGCGGCGGAACATCGTGCCGTGTGAGTAGGGGTGGCCGTTGTACTCGTCCCACAGGTCGGTGTGAGAATCGAGATGGACGAGGCCCAGTGGGCCGTGGACGCCCGCCAGCGCGCGCAGCTCGCCGAGCGTGACCGAGTGGTCGCCCCCGATGCCGATGCTCACCACCCCGGCCTGCGCCAGAGGGGTGACGAAGGCGCTGATCCGCGCGAGCGTGTCCTCGATGTAGCCGGGCACGGTGGGGGTGTCGCCGTAGTCGATCGTCGACAGCGCGCCGAACACCTGCACCTTCTGGACCGCGTTGTAGGTGCGGATCATCCCGGAGGCCGAGCGGACCGCCTCGGGGCCGAAGCGCGCGCCTGAGCGAAACGAGGCCCCGCCGTCCCACGGCATCCCGAACACCGCCGCGTCCACCCCGGCGAGGTCCTTGATGTAGGGCAGGCGCGCGTACGTCCGCGGACCGGTGAAGCGGGGGGCGTCGAGAGCGTTCCAGGGCTCGTACATCACGCCTCTCCTTGGTATTCGACCGCCGCGGCGCCGTCACCGCCACCCGCCGCTCCGGCTTCGATGGCGCCACGGCGACGGAAGATGCGATTGCACAACACGAGACCGATCACCCCGAGCACGACGCTCATGATGATCAGCCCCCAGTTCAGCCACCACTGGGGGTTGAAGTCACGCGGCCAGGCCACGTTGACCGTCTCAAACACGATCCACACCGCGGCGATGAAGGTCACCGGGCCGCCCCACCGGCCCATGGACACCGGGCCCGGCACCCATCGTTTCCTGAGCCGGACGTACGCCAGGGCCAGGATGGGCATCGCGTACGAGATGTAGAAGCCCGCAGTGGAGAACGAGAGCAGCAGCGTGTAGATCTTCGAGAAGCTGATGAAGGGCAGCGGCGCCGCAATGCAGACGGTGAGGGCGATCGCGTGCCGGGGCATCCGGTGCCGGCCTGACAGCGAGCCGAGGGCGTCGGCGGCGGGCAGCACGCGGTCGCGGGCGGCGGCCCAGATGGCGCGACTCACCGCCGCCTGGACGGCGATGAGGCTGGCGCTGAAGCCGATGGTGAGCACGATGAGCACGATCCGGCCCGCAGCGGAGCCCAGCCGCGTCTCCAGGGTCGACGTGATCGGGTCGGCCACCTGGCCCGACAGCACCGCGCCGATGTTCGGGATCGAGAGGCTGATGCCGAGGCAGGCGAAGATGACCAGGCATCCGGCGACGGCCAGCGAGAGCACCATCGCCTTGGGCAGCACCTTGCGTGACTCAGCGACCTCCTCGGCGATCGAGCCGGCGGCCTCGAAGCCGACGAACGAGTAGCCGACGAAGGCGACCGCGCCCAGGAACGGGCCGAGCAGCAGCGGCGGCGAGTGTCCAGTGCCCGCGCCATGGAACAGGGTGGAGAACGAGTTGGTGCGATGGAAGAAGAACAGCACGATGCCGATCCCCAGCGACGCCACCAGCTCGCACGTGAGCGTGATGTAGAGCAGGCGCTTGAGCAGGTTGCCGCCGAGCATGTTCGCCGTGGTGCAGAGCAGGATCACGCCCAGCGACACGGCCGCCACGGCCTCCTTGCTGAAGCTGGTCACGTTGAGCGCGGCGAGCAGATATTGCGCCGCGGCCAGGCTCAGGACCGACAGGGTCAGTGTCAGGCCCCACATGTACGCCCACGCGGTCATCCAGCCAAAGCGTGGGCCGACCAGCTCCTTGGACCACGCATAGACGCTGCCTTGGAAGGGCCACTTGGAGACGAGGTCGCCGAATACACCGGTGACGAGCAGCTGTCCGATGAGCACGATCGGGAGCGCCCAGAACCAGCCTGGGCCGGCCAGCGCGAAGCTGATCGCGAACACCGAATAGATGCCGACGATCGGCGAGATGTCAGAGAAGGCGAGGGCGAACGCCGACGAGAACTTGAAGTCCCGCGTCGGTGCCCCTCCGTGCAGCTCCTCGACGCGTTCGTGCTCGAGGTCCTCCTTGAGCGCGGCAGCGGCCCCGCTGGGGTCGGCGCTCTGGCCCGGATCAGTACCCGATGACATCGACCCTCTCTCTCCTCAGTGCGGTGCGTACGCCTGCGGGGCGACCGTAAAAAGAACCCTGAGGCGCTGCCATTGGGCCAAGCACCAAATGCCGGGGTGAGCGCCTGGGCAAGTGACCAAGTCAGATCCGCGGGCCTGGCGGTCTAGGATCGCGCCGTGCCTCCGCGCTACCAGCCGACCGACTCGTCGGAGAGCCCGCGCTTCACGGGTGTGCGGACCTACGCGCGGTGTCCTCTCTCTGACGACTGGGCCGGCGCCGACGTCGCCATCCTGGGCGTCCCCTTCGACTCGGCGGTGAGCTTTCGCCCCGGCGCGCGCTACGGCCCGGCCGCCGTGCGCGAGATGAGCCTGATGATGCGCCGCTGGCACCCGGCGCTCGAGGTGGATGTGTTCGACGCCCTGTCGGTCATCGACGGCGGCGACATCACGACCACGCCGGGCAACGCCGAACGGACCGCCGGCCAGATCGCCCAGGCGCTGGCCCCGGTGCTCGAGGCGGGCGCCGTGCCGCTGGTCATCGGCGGGGATCACTCGATCGTCCTGGGCGAGCTGCGCGCCCACGCCGCCCAGCACGGCCCGCTCGGGGTGGTGCTGCTCGACGCCCACGCCGACACGTGGGACTCCTACTGGGGGGAGCGCTACACCCACGGCACGCCGTTTCGCCGCGCGCTGGACGAGGGCCTCATCGATCCCCACCGGTCGCTGCTGGCGGGGATGCGCGGGTCCCTCTACGCCGCCGCGGACTACGAGGAGCCGCGCGAGTGGGGCTTTGCCATCGTGCCGTGCGAGGAGCTTCGGACCTGGACGCCCGAGCGCTACGCCGGCGAGGTGACCCGCCGGCTCGGCGACGGTCCCGCCTACCTGTCGTTCGACGTCGACGTGCTCGACCCCGCCTTCGCCCCCGGGACGGGCACGCCCGAGACCGCCGGGCTCCTGCCCCACGAGGCGCTGGCCTTCCTGCGCGCGCTGGCCGGCCGGGCGTTCGTCGGCTACGACATCGTCGAGGTGGCGCCCGCCTACGACGGGCCCGGGCAGGTGACCGCGCTCCAGGCCGCGACCGTCGCCTTCGACATGCTGGCCCTGACGGCGATCGCCCGCCGCGACGCCGCGGGCTCAACCATCCCCGCGTGAGAACTGAGACATCGATGACGACAACCGCCGTGCTCTCATTCGACGTCGACGCGGAGTCGGCGATTCTGGCCGTCGGCCGGCGCTATGCCGACCACGCCATGGCCATGACCCACCAGGCGTTCGGCCCGCGGGTCGGCGTCCCCCGCATCTTGGCGCTGCTCGCGGAGTACAAGCTCCCGGCGACGTTCTTCATCCCGGGCCTCACCGCCGAGCGCTATCCGCAGACGGTCGCCGACGTGCTCGAGGCCGGCCATGAGGTCGCTCACCACTCGTGGTCACACCGCTCGGCGGTCGACCTCGACGCCGCCGGCGAGCGGGCCGACTTCGAACGGGCGCTGAAGACGCTGCAGGCGCTGGGCGTGGAGGTCAAGGGCCACCGCGCGGCGATGTGGGAGGCGAGCTGGCGGACGGCCGACCTCGTCGCCGAGTACGGCCTGGCCTACGACTCGAGCCTGATGGACTCCGACGCCCCCTATGTGCTGGAGACCGCCGCCGGGGCCATCGCGGAGCTGCCGCCGTTCTGGGGACTGGACGACTGGGAGCAGTACGCGTTCCTGCCGCGTCCGGTGATCGGGGATCAGGTCCGCTCCCCGCTCGTGGTGGCCGAGGCGTGGGTCCACGAGCTGGACGCGATGCGGCGCCACGGCGCCATGTTCATGCTCACCTGCCACCCGTTCCTCTCCGGGCGCGCGGGGCGAGTCGAGGCGCTGCGCATCCTCATCGAGGCCGGGCTGGAGCGCGGGGACGTCGAGTTCCGCAACGCGCTGGAGGTGGCGACCGCCACGCTGGACTCCGCTGATGCCCCCCGCCGTACGCTCGAGCCCGTCACCGTGTCGGAGGCCGACTTCCCCGAGTGGTGACCGGTGGCTCGTGGATGCAGAAGTCGTGGTAGCGGCGGGGCGCGTCGGCGTCCGGGTCAAGGTACGGCAGTCCGCTTGACGCGCGAATGACGAGTTCAGCCGGCGCCACGTGGCGGCCCGAGATGCGCTGTCCGTCGATGGCAGCGATGAGGAAATGGGCCGCCCGGCGACCGACCTCGCCCAGGCGCATGTCCACGGTGGTGAGCGGCGGGCGCGCGGCGCGGGCGATCAGCGCCCAGTTGTCGGTGCCGACCACCGCGACGTCGTCGGGGACCGAGACGCCGGCCTCGGTGAGGCCATCGATGACGCCGCGCGCGATGAGGTCGCTGCCGCAGTAGATCGCGTCGAGGTTGGGGTGCTCGGCCAGCGCCTGCGCCGCGCCCTGGCGGCCCCACCCCTCGCTCCAGTCACCCATACGGGTCCCGCCCACGATCGCCACGCCGTGCGCCGCCAGTCCCTCGGCCAGGCCGGCGGCACGGCGGGTCACCGCGTCGAAGTCGGGCGGCCCGGTGACATGGGCGACGCGCCGGCGGCCGACCGCCACGAGGTGCTCGGCGGCCAGCCGGCCCGCGCCGTGGTCGTCGACCATCACCGAGCAGTCGCGAGGATCCGTGGAGGGCGTGTGCGCGTACACCACCGGGAAGGGGAGGGACGTCGAGATCGGCGGTCGCGGGTTGGAGCACCGGCCCGTCACGATCAACCCGTCGATCCGCCGCCCCAGCAACGTGGCCAGATGGCTCTGCTCGCGGTCGGCGTCGCCGCGGCTGTCGCACATGATCACCGAGAGCTCGCCCGAGCCCAGCGCGTCCTCGGCGCCGGCCATCACCGGGCCGCTGAACCGGCCGAAGCTGTCGGAGGTGACCAGCCCGACGGTGAAGCTGCGGGGACCGAAGATCCCGCGCACGAGCTCGTTGGGCCGGTAGGCGA
The DNA here is from genome assembly GCA_963850325.1 of uncultured Actinomycetota bacterium. Taxonomy (GTDB): domain Bacteria; phylum Actinomycetota; class Thermoleophilia; order Solirubrobacterales; family Solirubrobacteraceae; genus Palsa-465. The sequence continues at coordinate 343,390 of CAWKLB010000007.1, read as the reverse complement.
GCTGCTCGCTGGCCGCCATCACCCGCTGGACGGTCTCGGGGCGCAGCGTGCCCCGCCGGTTGAGCGCCTTGGAGGCCGTGCCCGGGGAGACGCCGGCGAGCTCCGCCACGTCACGGATGCTCGCCGGACGCTGCCGATCTCGCGCCGGGGCGCTCACGTCATGTCTGGACGCGGACGCCATCCTCAAACGAACGGACCGACGCCTCGGCCAGCTCCAGCGCGCGCCGGCCGGCGCGGGCGTGAATTGGCGGATCGGCGCCCGCGCGCAGCGCGGCCAGCACATCTTCGACGTGCCTGTCGAAGGTGTGGGTGAATGTGCGCGCCTCGTCGTTGAAGTACCCGGGCCGCCACACCCGATGCGTCTCGTCGCCGGCGGTGGAGAGGACCAGCTCCTGGACGGTGTCGCGGATGAGCGCGTGCCCGCGGGTGCCATTGATCTCGATGTACTGCGTGTCGGGATAGGCGTAGGACGAGTCGTAGGTGCCCAGCAGGCTGCCGACCGCGCGATTGGCGAACGAGACGGCGATCGCCATCGTGTTGTAGACGGTCTCATCGGTCTTGTTGGTCATCTGGGCCATCACCGATGAGATGGGTCCGGCGAGGTGCTCGAGCATGTCGAACCCGTGGCACTGGGTCTCGATGAGATTGCGGTGCGGACTCTGGCCCGGGTTGGCCTCGCCCCCGAAGCGCCAGGTGACGTGGACGATCTCGCCCAGCTCGCCGGCCTCGATCGCCGCGTGGGCCCGCTGGACCGCCTCGGCATAGCGATGGTTGAAGTTGATGGCAAAGAACAGCCCCCGCTCCTGCGCCTCGGCGAGGAGTTGGTCGGCCTCCGCGACGCTGAACACGAGCGGCTTCTCGGCCAACAGCGGGACGCCGTGGCGGATGAGCTCGAGCGTCGGGGCGAAGTGCTCCTCGTTGGGCAGGCTGGTGGTGACGAGATCGGGCCGGGCTTTCACCAGCATCTCCTCGATGTTCGTGTAGGCCGTCGTGTCGTAGGCCGCGGCGCGCGCCGCCGCACGCTCAGGGGTCCGGCCCACGATCGCCACCAGCTCGGTGTCAGGGCGCCGGGCGAAGATGCGCGCGTGCTGGGCCCCCCACGTGCCGGCGCCCACCACGGCGACGCGCAGACGGTCGGCGCTCATGACGGCTCACCCACGATCACGACCTTGCCGGTCTCGCCGGCCAGGAACAGCTCGAAGCCCTCGCTGATCTGGCTGCGGGGCATCTGGTGGGTGATGATCTTCCCGAAGTACTCGCGGTTGGCCAGGAGGAGATCCAGGTTGTCCCGCATCTCGGCGTAGCGGAAATACTCGGAGCCCATCACCGTTCGCTCGGTGGCGATGAGGTCCGGTGAGACGGTGAGGCTCAGGCCCTCGCCGTGGCCGACGCAGGCCAGCACGCCGCGCTTGGTCAGGACCTCGATGATGGACTCGCGCACCGCGGTCTTGCCCGTGGAGTCGATGCCGGCGTCGATGTCCCCCAGCTCCGACATCGCGTTGCGCTCCCGCACGTCGACGGGTATCCCGCCCAGCGACTCGGCGAAGCGCAGGCGCCACGGCGACACGTCTGAGATGTAGACCGGGAAGTCCGAGCCGTAGCGCGCCTTGGCCATCGCCAGCACACCGAGGCCGATCGGCCCTGCGCCGGCGCAGAAGAGGCTCTCCACGTCCTCGCGCATGCGCGTGATCCGCCCCAGTGCGTGGCCGCCGGTCCCCATCACGTCCAGCAGCAGCGTCGCCTCGGCGCTGGTCAGCTCCTCGGGGACGGGGAAGAAATTGGTCTCGTGGACGACCTCGAAGGGCCCGTAGCCGCCGTCGGCGGTGAAGCCCATGTCGTTGCGCTTGGCCAGGCACTGGTTGGTGTAGCCGGCCAGGCAGCTGCGGCAGGCGCCGCAGTAGTCCATGAGGAAGACCGCGCCCCTCGTGCCCGCCGCGGTGCCGGTCCCCTCGCCCGCGGCGAGCACCGTGCCCGCCGCCTCATGACCGGGGATGCATTCCGAGCCCTCGTAGTACTGCTCGCGATCGGTCCCGCAGATCGCGTTGGCCTCCACGGAGAGCAGCAGCTGGCCCGGGCCGGGATCCGGATACTCGCGATCGGCAAAGACGATCTTCCCGTCGCCGACGAACTTCGGGGCGCTGGCTGTACGTGGCATCGCTCTTCCTCTTCTCACACCGCCGCGACGGGGTGCACCGGGACACAACGCGGCCCGGATTCGGAAACATGTTTCCGAGAACGGTAGCGCGAACGGTTGCCGGGCGATTTTGCTGGGCGATGTAACGCCGCGGCGAGCAGCTCGAGGTCGTGGAAGATAGACCCCATGCCATGGGGGTTATCTACCAAGACCCCCTGCAAAGCGGCCACTTACGCTGCGGACCACCCTTCCCCAGCCCGTCGTTGACGTTCGCAGGTACCCAGGGCTGACCTCCCAAGAGATCACCGCCACAACCCCCAGCGCACACCGACTAGCGCAGCTCGGCAGCAGCGTGAGCACACACCGCCGCGCTCACCCGCTCCAGCGCCGCCGAGCTGCGGAGCCACTGCTGCCAGTACAGCGGCACGTCGATCGCGCCGCGGGGATCGAACTCCACCAGCGGCTCCTTGCCCGGCACCGGGTCTGCCTGCAGGTCGGGGACCATGCCCCAGCCCAGCCCACGACGGACGGCCTCCACGAACGCCCCCGAGCCGGGGACGTAGCAACGGGGCGGCGAAAGCCGGCGGCGTGAGCGCCGGCGCAGATACTGATCCTGGAGAGGGTCCTCACGATCAAAGAGCACGACCGGCGCCGCAGCCAGCGCCGGGGCGCTCACCCCGTCGGGAAACCAGCGTGCCGCGAACGTCGCCGACGCTCGCGGGCGGTAGCGCATCCGTCCCAGCCGGCGCACCGTGCAGCCGGACACCGGCTGTGCCGACGCGGTGACCGCGGCCATCACGGTGCCGTCGCGCAGCAACTCGGCGGTGCGTGTCTGATCGGCTCGCCGGACGTCGAAGGTGACGCCCGGGCCGGCGGCGGCCAGCGCCGCCACGAACCAGGTGGCCAGGCTGTCGGCGTTGACCGCCAGCGGGACGCTCACCGGCGTGCCCGACACCGCGTCGCCCAGCTCGTCCAGTGCGTCGGTGGCGATGGCCTGCATCTGGCGCGCCGCGCGCAGCAGCACCTCGCCCGACGGCGTCGGTACCACCGGCTTGGAGCGCGTCACCAGCACCCGGCCCACCCGGGTCTCGAGCGCCTTGATCCGCTGGCTCACCGCCGACGGCGTGACGTGCAGCGCGCGGGCGGCGGCGTCGAAGGTCCCCTCGGTCACCGCCGCCAGGAGCGCTTCGAGCTGGCCCTGGTCGATTGTCTCGGCCATTAGTGCTGCTAATGGTATGCAAGAAACATAAGTGGTGTTGGGGCAGAGTCCGCCCTACCGTGGGCGTGTGATCAACGCTCCGGCATTCAGCGCGCTCATCTCGGGACTGCTGTTCGGCCTGTCGTTGATCGTGGCCATCGGGCCACAGAACGCGTTCGTCGTACGCCAGGGCGCACTGCGCCGGCACGTCACGATCGTGGTGGCGATCTGCGCCATTTCGGACGTCCTGCTCATCGCCGCCGGAGTGGCGGGCGCGCGCGCCGCGCTCGCCGGCCGTCCATGGCTGCTTCAGGTCACGCGGGCGGGAGGTGCGGCGGTGCTTCTCGCCTACGCGGCGCTGGCGGCGCGGCGGGCCTTGAACGCCTCGGCCATCGAGCGAGCCGCGGGGCCCGCGCGTGCCGGCCGCATGGCCGCCATTGCGGCCTGCCTTGCCTTCACCTGGCTCAACCCGGCCGTGTACCTCGACACGATCGTGCTGCTCGGGTCGGTCGCCCACACCCAGTCACCGCATCAGTGGTGGTTCGGCGGCGGCGCGGCCATCGGGAGCGTGCTGTGGTTCTGCGCGCTGGCCGGTGCGGCCCGGCTGGCGCACGGGGTGCTCACCCGCCCGCGGTCGTGGCGGGCACTGGACTGCTTCGTCGCCGTGGTCATGACGGTGACGGCTGCGCGGTTGCTGCTCGCCGTGTGACGCTCAGGGCGCCAGACCTAGCAGCTCGCGTGAGACGTCGCGCCCGGCGCGGCCGGCGCGGCCGGCGCAGCGCAGGCCGGCGGCGGGGCAAATGTCGCCCGCACACCCCGTCTTCCGAGCGGTGGTCACCCATTCCCCGGATAGCGGGACGAACGTCGCTCGCTCACCGGCGCGCCCCAGGGGCGCGCGATGTTTTGCCCGCATCCCGGCGCGTCATGCGCCATTTGCTCAGCGGTTGCTGGACAGCGGGCAGGCGCGGCGCGGTCAGACGGCGCAGACCGGGCGCGCCCGGATCGCCCGGTGCAGCATCTCGGCCAGCGCGGCCGGGGCGATGCCCTTGCGCACGTACGTCATGGCCCCGGCGATCATGAGTTCGCGGACCAGCGGCTCGAACTCGTCGCCCGAGAGGACCACGGCCGCGGTCTCGGGGGAGACCTCGGAGATGCCCTTGATGGCGCGCAGTCCGCCGCCGCCCGGCATCTGGACGTCGATCAGGGCCACGTCGGGCTGGGCCGCCTGGGCCAGCGCGATCGCCTGATCGCTGTCACGGGCCGCGCCGACGATGTCGAAGTGGCGCTCGAGCGTGAGGCTCAGCATCGACCGCACGACGGCATCGTCGTCGGCGATGAGCAGCGTGGGGTGGGCAGAGCGCATCGGATCACATCCGAGCATCGAGGACTCCATGCCCCCACCATCGGCAAAACAGGCAGGAAACTTGAGCGCGACAGAGCGTTGACGAGGGTTGTGCAGCGCCGGGTCAGAATGCCCCTGTGCGCATGTCCTCGATGAACGGCGTCAGGTTGGCCTCGGTGCCCGCGTAGTCGGGCTTGCCACCGGTCTTGATGGCGTAGTAGTCCTCGCAGATCTGGGCCTGCTGCTCGCGGTTGAAGTCCGAGAAGTGCTTGCCGTCGGTCCGCGCCTGGGTGAGATCGCCGTAGTTGTAGCCCATGGCGGTGAACTGGGCGTGCAGCGCCTGGGGCATGTAGGCGGCGCCGATCTTCTCGTACTGGGCGACGTGCGTGAGCTCGTGCACGGCGGTCGGCAGGTCGAGGCTCTCGGCTGCCTGGATGATGTGCATCGTCGTCATCGGGCGTTTGGTGGCCGTCGGGTCAGAGCGCTTGTTGATCCACTGCCCGAGCGAGACCATCCAGGAGTTCATGTCGACCCGGACCTCGTCGTAGGGGATCAGACCCGCCGGGTGGACCGAGAGCGAGGCGTCGCGCTCGTCCTTGGTGAGCGGCCGGGTGTGAAAGACCAGGCCCCAGGCGAACTGGAGCGCCTCCCCGACGCCGAACAGCTCCAGCGACTGGACAAGCGTCTGGATGCCCCACTGCTTGAAGGCCTCCCACGCCTCCGCCCACGTCGCCTGGCCGGTGACGCCCTTCCACAGCCAGGAGAGCAGTCCCGAGATCCCGTCCCACCCGTCGATGACCACCCGCCACACGCGCACCGGCAGGAAGCGGATGAAGTCCCACGCCAGCGAGCCGAGGAGCGCCAGCTTCTCGAAGGTGAAGCGCCCGACCGCCTTGATGCCCTCCCAGGCCTTGTCGCCCATCCATCTGATCGCGTCCACCACCGCGGACCCGGCGCTCTTGAGCCAGTCCACGACGTCGCCACCGAGCTTCTTGGCACCCTCCCACACCCAGTCCGCCGCGCCGCTGACGCCCGACCAGACGGTGGACGCAGCCTTCTTGATGCCGCCCCAGAGCCTGCCGAAGAAGCTGCGCTGCAGCGGCCGCTGCGTGAGCTGGGTAGCGGGAGCCTCGCGCGCAGTGGATTGCGTCACCAGCCGCGCCACCGCGCGATTGCCCGCGGTCCGTTGCAGCGCGAGCACGCGTTCCGGGGAGGACAGGCCGGGCGCGGCCGCGGGTGCGGTCTGCGGCGGGACGCCCCGCTCCGCGCTCGCCGGGTCCTCGGAGTGCTCGTGCCCCGCGCTCGGTCCCATCCGGCGCAGTATCTCAGTACCCACCGCGATAATCAGGCCACGCGGGCGCCGATGGAACCGAAGATCGCAACATCCATCGCAGGCGAGCTCGAGCTGGCCGATTGGCGGCGCCGGGTCGCGGAGCTCTATGCGGCGGTGCGCGCCCACGCCGACCCGAAGGAGGCCCATGCCCTGTGGCGGCGCGGCCGCGACGAGCTCATGCGCGCCCACCCGGAGAGCCCGCTGCTCCCCGATGACGAGCTGCGCCGTAGCGGGGTGCCGTACTGGCCCTATGACCCGGAGTTGCGCTTCGCGCTCGAACTGGAGTACTCGACCGAGCCCGAACCGGCGACGCTGACCCTGCAGACGGGCGGCACCGCGGTGACGTCGCTGCGCCGGCTCGGCGTCCTCGCGCTCCCCGCGCCGGTGGACGCCACGCTCGATGTCTGGTGGATGGAGCAGTATGCGGGCGGGGTGTTCGTCCCCGTGCGCGACGGCACCGCAGGGGACACCAGCTACGGCGGCGGCCGCTACCTCCTCGACACGGCCAAGGGTGCCGACCTCGGCGGCCGCGACGGCCGTGTGATCGCCGACCTCAACTTCCTCTACCACCCATCGTGCCGCTACAACGCGGACTGGCAGTGTCCGCTCGCCCCCGCCGGCAACACCATCGGCTACGCGGTGCAGGCGGGCGAGCGCCTCTGACCGGCGTGGCTCGCGCGCAACGGCAAGCTAGCCGCGCAGGTCGCGGCGGTCGAAGGCCGCCGTCGCGAGCGCGGTCAGTACCACGGCGACCGCGCCCAGCACGACGAGGTCAATCGCGTCGATTCCGCGCGTGAGCGGGTCGTGGCCGGCGTAGTAGTAGAAGGGGGAGAGGTACTTCAGCCACGCGATCCCACCGACGAGCGGGGCGAAGCCGTTGATCAGCCAGCCGACGATCCCGACGCCGGCGGCGACGCCGGTGGTGAGAGTGCGCCGCCCGGTGCCGGCCCCGACGGCCAGGGCCACGGCGCCGATGGCCAGCCCGAAGAAGGCCAGGTGCACCGCGAAGGCGGTGATGTGGCCGATGCCGATGCCGCCGCCGCCGAGCGCCACGCCGGCCAGCAGCCCCGCCCACGTCGCCACCGCGATGATCACCACCAGGATCACGATCCCCCCGGCCTTTGAGACCACGAGCCGTGCGCGCGTGATGGGGTGGGCGAGCACGAGCGCGAGGATCCGGTCCTCCTCCTCGCCGGCGGTGAGGGCGGCAGCCGCGGTGACGGCCACGCCCCCCATCAGCAGCGGGCCGTAGACGGAGCCGATCTCGCTGCGAAACCAGCCGGTGATCGTGGCGTAGTCAGCGCCGCCCAACAGCTCGGACACGCCGCGCGGCAGGTTGAGCTTCCCGAAGGTGTGCCCGACCGCCGGAAACAGCGCGCCCACGATCACGAGCACAGCCACCAGCCCGAACGCGGCCGAGGCGGTGGAGGCGAGCCGCAGGCGCACTGCCATCGTCAGCGGCGCGCGCGTCACGCGGGGGGCTCCGCTCGGTAGTAGCGCAGGAAGATCTCCTCCAGGTCGTCGTCGCGTGACCGGATCGCGCGCACCTCGTGGGCCGCGGCGGCCTTGACGACCGCGTCGGCGGACCCCTCGAAGGCCACGGTCAGGGTCGCGCCGGTCGCCGTCACCTCGCGCACGCCGGGCAGCGTCTCGAACGCGGCGGCCGCCGGAGGCGGGTCGGCGAACTCGATCTCCAGCCGCTGCACGGCGACACGGCGCAGGTTCTCCAGTGAGTCGACGACGACGAGGCGTCCCTGGCGCAGGATGGCCAGCCGGTGGGTGACCCGCTCCACCTCGGACAGCGTGTGCGAGGAGAGGAAGACCGTACCGCCCTGTGCGCTGCACTCGGCCAGCAGCGCGTGGAAGCTCTGCTGTACCAAGGGGTCCAGCCCGGCGATCGGCTCGTCGAGGATGAGCAGCTCCGGGTCGTGCATGAACGCCTGGATGAGGCCGAGCTTCTGGCGGTTGCCGGTGGAGAGCTCGCGGATGGGCCGGTGCAGGTCGGCGTCGAAGCGCTCGGCGAGGGCGTCGCGGCGCCGGGGGTCGACCCCGCCGCGCAACTCGGCCAGGTAGTCGAGGACGGCGGCACCGGTGAGCTTGGGGTACAGGCCGAAGTCGCCGGCGAGGAACCCGACGCGCCGGCGGATCGCCAGGCTGTCGGCGTGAGCGTCGAGGCCGAGCAGCGACGCCGAGCCCGAGGTGGGGCGGATGAGGTCCAGCAGCAGCCGCATCGTCGTCGACTTCCCGGCGCCGTTGGGGCCGAGGAAGCCGAACACCTCACCGCGCTGGACCTCGAGGTCCAACTCGAACAGCCCGCGCCCGCCGCCGAAGTCCTTCGACAGCCCGTGGGTGGCGATCGCGGGGGTGTTGCTCAGGCTGGGTCCTGGGAGCTGTACGGCGGGTCCTCGCCGCGCACCTCGCGGTAGCGGCGGTCGAACAGCGCGAGGACCTCGGTCACGTCCGACGGACCGTGCAGAGCGTGGCTGACGCCCACGGAGTCCGGCGTGGCCGCCGCCGGCTCAGCCTCGCCGTGCTCGATCAACTCGTCGTGCTCGACGCTCAGGAACGGGAGCTCGGCGATGCCGCGGTCGGAGTACAGGAGCCCCAGCTCGGCGTGGTGGTAGCGCACAACGGTGACTCCGTCCGGGCGCGGTTCGATGCGCACGCCCGGCCAGCTGTCGAGCTCGTTGGCGACCTCGTCGACAAAGGCGGTTGGGTCCGTCACCGGCCCATCGTATCTCTGCCGCGAAACGCCCCTCCGTGCAGGGAATGTCTTTCAGTAGGCTCGCGGGGTGCCTCAGGACCTCACCCCGGACGACTGGCGGGTCATTCATCTGCTCGCCGAGGACGCGGCCGACCTGCCGAGGGTCGCGCGCGAGCTCGGCCGGACCGTCGAGGAGGTGAGCGCCCACGCCGAGCGCCTACGCGAGCGCGGCGTGGTCACGGAGATCACCGCCCGGATCAACCCCAGCGCCATCGGCCTGCCGATCACCGGCTTCTACGTGCTCCAGGTCGCCCAGAACGCCGACACCTACGAAGCGATCGAGCGACTGCTGCGTGACATGGATCAGGTGGAGGAGGCCTACGCCATCAGCGGCCGCTACGACTGGCTGGTCAAGGTCCGGGCCGAGAGCGTCGAGGAGCTCCAGCATCTCCTCACCACAAAGCTGGCGCTGCTACCGGGGTTCGTGCGCGCGGAGACGCTGGTGGTGCTGAGCACGGCGTGCGACTACACCAACGTCCACGCGGCGACCTTCCCGCTGGAGGGATGACCGGCTCGCCCGGCGGCGACCCCGCCGAAGCCCTTCTGCGGGGCGCCCACGCGGACCTGCGCGCCGACCGGCTGAGCCGCCACATCGCGTTCGTCGGCTTCATGGGCGCAGGCAAGTCGACGATGGCGGACCTCACCGCCCGGCGCCTCGGTCGCACGTGGTTCGACACCGATCAGGTCATCGTCGAGCGCTGTGGGCGCTCCATTCCGGAGCTGTTCGCCGCCGGCGAGCAGGACCACTTCCGAGCCCTCGAGAAGCAGGTCATCGCCGAGCTGCTCGTCGGCGAGCCGGCGGTGCTGTCCCTCGGCGGGGGCGCGCTCGAGGACGCCGACACGCGGACCGCCCTGTTCGAGCGCGCGTTCGTGGTCAACCTGGCCGTGTCGTGGCGCGACGTCCAGGCCGAGCTGCCCACGCTCATGCGGACCCGCCCGCTCCTGCAGGACCGCACCGAGGGCGAGATCCACGAGCTGTTCCTGCGCCGCCAGGCCACCTACCGCAAGGCCCACATGCGCATCCGCGCGCCGCGCGGAGACGTGGAGGCGGCCGCCGAGTACGTGCTCTCGGTCGTGACCGCCCGCTGGCCGCCGGCCGTCTAAGCGCGGATCGTCATGCGGGCGACGCGGTCGCCGGCCACCTCGAAGCTGTCAGGTTGTGCCCGGCCGCGCGCCCGCATATCCCAACGACGCCGCGGCGGCCCCCAGCGCCGCCTTCACCGCCTTCTCCAGCGGCTCGCCGCGCGCCAGCGCCGCCGCCAGTCCCCCGGCGAACGCGTCGCCCGCCCCCACCGTGTCCACGATCGGGTCCGCGGGGGTTGCCGCCAGCCGGGTCACCGCGCCGGAGTCGGCCACCAGGCAGCCGGCCGCGCCGAGCGTGACCACTGCGGCTCGTCCGGTCAGCGCGGCTAGGTGCCGTGCCGCCTCCTCCACATCCGTGCATCCGGTGAGCTCGAGCGCCTCGGACTCGTTGGGGGTGAGGATGGCCCCGATCCGGGCCGCCTCGAGCAGCGATGGACGGGCGGGAGCTGGGTCGAGCACGGTCGCCGCGCCAGTCTGGGCCCCCGCACCCACGGCGGCCGCGATGGCCGCGTCCGGGATCTCGGCGCTCACCAGGACCACGTCGGTCGTCGCCAGTTCCGCGAGTGAGCGAGCGACGTGCTCGGGATCGACCCGGCCGTTGGCGCCGGCCGCGACGGCGATGAGGTTGGCGCCCTCGGCGTCGGTGACGATCAGCGCGGCTCCCGTGGGCGCGTCGTCGCGCACCGCCACGGCGTCGACGCCGACGCCCTCGGCGCGCAGCGTGGCGATCGCGCGCTCGCCGTCCGCGTCGTCGCCGACCGCCGAGACGAACACGACCGTGGCGCCGGCTCTCGCGGCGGCGGCGGCCGCGTTGGCGCCCTTGCCCCCGGGGCTGATCGCGAGCGCGTCGCCCAGGGCGGTCTCGCCCGGCCGCGGCAGTCGCGGCACCTGAACCGTCCGGTCCACGTTGGTGGACCCCACCACGAAGACGCGTCCCGGGGCCTGCGACATGCCGGGCAGACTAACCGCTGCCCGCGGTCGACAGCCCGGCCTTCAGCAGGCTCCCGCGCAAGAAGACCCCCGCGCAACGCGCCCCGGCGGTCCGGCGCTTAACATGTGTGCCGAGGAGGCCCCGAGTCGATGAGCGAACCAGAACACCCCCGCTCCATCAGCGCCGCGCTTGATCCCGCGGCTCTCCGCGCCGCGCTGGTCCCGCACCGGCCCGTCTTCGCCAATCCGTGGGACTCGACCGAGGACATGTTCGCGTGCTACTTCGCGGTCGCCTTCTTCGACCCGCTCCTGCTGTGGGCCGGCGGAAAGATCATGGGCGCGATCTTCGGCTTCGGCACGCACTGGCCGCTGGGCGTCTTCCTGCTCGCCGCCCTCGTCGGCGCCGGTGGCTTCATGACCATCGTCGGCCGCGAGCGCACCAGCCTCTCGGTGGACATCCTCGCCATCGGCGCGTGGATCGTGCTCGGGCTGATCGTCGCGCCGATCGTCGGCCTCGCCCCGTCCGCCCTGGTCGCGGTGATCATCTACGCGGTGATGCTGGCCGCCATCTTCGGCTATGTGCTCCTGCTCGGACAGTGGGAGAAGGCGTTCGTCGCGACGCTCACGTGGCCGATCACCTGGAGCCTCTTGGCCGTCGGCTTCGCCTTCACGGCCTACCGGCTCATCCTGTTCCAGTAGCGGTCAGTTCGCGACGCCGATGCCGCTGATCCGCGGCTGACCCGACACTGCGCGGATGACGAGATCGCCCATCCCGTCGCGCGCCACGCGGTGCGCCGGCAGCGGTACGTCGATGAGATGGAAGTCCCCGCTGTGGTCCTGCGCGTTGAGGTTGACGGTGGCGAGCTCGTGGTTGGCGTTGTGCGAATTGCCGACGAAGCGATTGAAGTCGATCTCGACAACCCCGCAGTTCGGGCATCGCTCGGCGATGAGGGCGACGCGAGTGGGAGAGAAGAAGAACTCGTCGCCGATGTCCTGGACGAACTCGTAGCCCTTGTCGCCCAGCCGGATGTAGTAGCCGCGATAGGCCTTGGCGTCCTTGACCGGTGGCGGCCCGACGTCGCGCGGCGTGAACGACACCGGGATCGTGGTGCAGGAGGTCCGAGGCCTGGAGACGTTCCCGACCTTGTCGGTTGCGGTGACCTTGACGCAGACTGTCGTCCCCGCGAACAGCCGCAGGGTGAGGGCCGTGCGGGACGTGTGGTGGTACTCGGTGTGGGCGTCGAGGTCCTCGCCGTGGAAGCCCATGCCGGTTGAGTCCATCGGGAACTCGTCGACGGTCACGTCGTAGGAGTGGGCGCTCGAGTCGCTCGACCATTGGGCGTGCAAGCGGGTCGACTCCTGCCACGGCGGGGTCGAGAGCAGGTTCTTGAGGGGACTCGCGAACGTCAGGCCGAGCGGTGGCCGGACCTTGGCCACCGGCCGCGGGGCGACTGCGGCGGCGATTGCCGGGCGAATGACCGCGTGGGCCTGAGCCGCGGGGGCGGCGAAGATCGTCACCGTCGGCCGCTTGGGCGGCGTGAGGTCGCTGGTCCACTGATGCGTCGCCGGGGTCGGGTCGACGTTGCCGGCGCCGTCAATTGCGCGGACCTTGAACACCTGCGCGCCCGACCCGGGCACGTCGACGGCGTCCGGCGAGGTGCATGGGGTGAACGCGTGGTTGCGGAACGAGCACTGGAAGGTCGAGCCGGCCTCGTTGGCGGTGAACGAGAACACCGCCACGTCCTTGCCGGTGAGGTTGCCCGGGCTGGCCAGGGTCGTGTCGGGGGCTGTCGTGTCGACAGTCCAGCCGATCGGCTGCGCCTGGAGATCGACGTTGCCCGCCGGGTCCACGGCCTGGATGAGCAGCGAGCGGCTGCCGTCGGAGAGCCCGGTGTACGTGAGCGGCGAGGTGCACGGAGCGGCGGCGGCGCCGTTGAGCGAGCAGCGGAACGTTGCCGTCGTGTCGGGCGAGGTGAAGGTGAAGGTCGAGGTCTTCGAACTGCTCAGCGCTGCTGGTGTGCCGGTGATCTGGGTGGTCGGCGGGGTGAGGTCGACAGTCCAGTGTGGTGACAGTGTCGACGCCGACACCGGGGACGTTCACCGAGAACGTGTGCGGGCCCTCGGACAGCCCGCTGACTGTCTTGGGGGATGTGCACGACGTCGGTGCCGCCGAGTCAAGGGCGCACATGAACTGGGTGCCGCCCTGGGTGTCGTGGAAAGCGAATGTCGCCGACGTCTGGTTGGTCGCGTTGGCCGGGCGGCATCAAACACGACCGGTGCCGGCTGCGGCCACCCCTGGCGCGATCGCACACAGCGCAAGGCCCCCAAGCAGTGCACGCACCGCACCCCCGCACACCACGGCCCTCCGGTCCACGTGCGGATCGTTGCAAAGTTCACGCCCGCGCGCAAGCGGCGCGACGCGTCAGGCCAGGAACCCGGCGATCGCCTCTGCGACCTCGGGCCCGCGTTCCAGGTGCGGGCTGTGACCGCCGGCCAGCACGAACCGCTGCACCGGCCCGCGGGCACGGGCCTCGATCCGGTCGATCTGGGCCAGCGTCCCGTACGGGTCCTGCGCGCCCTGGATGAGGAGCGTCGGCGCGCGGAGCATGCTCGCCTCCTCCTCCAGGCTCCACTGGGCGAACGCGGGATCGAGCCACACGTCGCACCAGCCCCAGAAGGCGGCGTCCGGGTCGTCGTGGTGGCGCGCCATCCGTTCGCGCAGCTCACCTGCGACGAACGAGTCACGCGTGCCCCGGATCGCGGTCACGCAGATGTCCTCGACGAACACGTGGGGCGCGAGAAGCACGAGCGCGGTGACCGGATGGTGGGCGGCGTGGATGAGGCCGATCGACGCCCCGTCGCTGTGGCCGACGAGCACGGGCTCGGGGACCTCGAGCGCGGAGAGCAGCGCGGGCAGGACCTCGAGCGCCTCCTCGTGGAAGAACGCCGGCGTGCGCTGCCGCGGCGGCGGCGCCGAATGCCCGTGCCCGTAGCGCGAGAACGCGATCAGCCGGCGCCCGGTGGCGGCCTGGAGCTGGGCCGGGAACTCGCGCCAGAGCCCCACCGAGCCCAGCCCCTCGTGCAGCAGGACGAGCGGCGCGCCCTTCGAGGTCCCCGGCAGGTCGAGGATCTCGATCGGCAGCCCGCCGATCTCCACCGCCGTCGCGCTCACGTTCCAGGCAGCGGGCGCACGGCGATCGTCACGTCGACCAGCGCGCAGAGCCGGTCCTCGTCGTCGCGGAACTCGTGGCTCCACACCCATTCGCGGTCGTCGTGGCCGCGGCAGCGCGCGGAGACGTGGACGGTGCCCGCGGTGACCGGCCGCAGGAAGCTGGCGGAGTTGCTCAGCCCCGAGCCGATCTTGCCCTCCTCCCACACGACGCGGACCGTCGCCACGGACGCCACCGTCTCGGCCACCGCCGAGTAGATCCCGCCGTGCAGCAGGCCGAGCGGCTGCTTGAGGTTCTCACGTACGTCGAAGCGCACGCGGGCCGTCCTCGGGGGTGAGCTCGAGCCATTCGAGGTCCAGGAACCCCTCGAACGTCCGCGACAGGTCGATGAGCGGGACCGGGAAGTCGCTGAGGTCCCAGGGCGAGTCGCGCAGCGACCAGCCCGCGGGCCCGTCCTCAGGACTGGCTGCCGAAGACAACGGACTTGGTCTCCGTGTAGTAGTCGAAGGCCTCTGAGCCGTGCTCCTTCCCGTAGCCGCTGGACTTCCAGCCGCCGAACGGGAGCTCGTCGTAGACCTTGGTGCGGGAGTTGATCCACGTGTAGCCGGCCTCGATCCGCTCGGCGGCACGGCGGGCGCGGCCCAGGTCGCGGGTCCACACCGAGGAACCCAGCCCGAACGGCGACGCGTTGGCGCGGGCGATGGCCTCGTCGAGATCGGCGACGCGCCAGATCGGCAGGGCGGGGCCGAACACCTCCTCGGTGGCCATCGGCGCGTCGTGGGGCGGGTCGGCGACGACGGTGGGGGCGTAGAAGAAGCCGCCCTCGAGCTCCGCGTCGTCAGGGGGTCCGCCGCCGGCGAGCAGCGTCCCGCCGCGCTCCAACGTTCGCGTGACCTGCCCGGCCACCTCGTCGCGCTGGGCGGCGGTGTGCAGCGGTCCCATCTGGGACCCCTTGACGTCGCCGCGGCCCACCTTCAGCCGCTTGGCCTTGGCGGTGACCTGCTCGATGACCTCGTCGGCGACCGACTCGAACACGTACACGCGCTTGATCGCCAGACAGGCCTGGCCGCAGTTGTAGAAGCGGCCCATCGAGGCGGCGCTCGCCGCCGCGTCCAGATCGGCGTCGTCGCAGATGATCATCGGATCCGAGCCGCCCAGCTCCAGCGTCACCCGCTTCATGCCTGGCGCGGCCAGCGCCATGATCTGCTCGCCGACCGGGGTGGAGCCGGTGAAGGCGATCTTGCGCACCAGCGGGTGGCGCACGAGCGCGGTCCCGGTGACCGAGCCGCTGCCGGTCACCACGTTGAACACGCCGGCGGGCAGGCCGCCCTCGGCCAGCAGCTCGGCGAAGCGCAGCGTCGTCAGCGGCGTCGTCCCGGCGGGCTTGGCCACCACCGTGTTGCCCGCCACCAGGGCGGGGGCGAGCTTGTTGCACAGAAGCGTCGTCGGGAAGTTCCAGGGCACGATCGCGCCCACGACGCCCAGCGGCCGGCGCAGCACGATTCCGTCCACCCCGGGATCCAAGCCCGGTGTGTGCACGCCGCGCAGCGTCTTGGCCAGGCCGACGTAGTGCATGAGCGTGTCGACGGCCTTGGCCAGCTCGATCCGCGAGTCGCGCAGCGTCTTGCCCTGCTCGCGCGTGAGGATGGGAACGAGCTCGTCCAGGCGGGACTCGACGTGGTGAGCCGCCGCTCCCAGGATCTCACCGCGCTTGGAGACCGCCAGCGCCGACCAGTCACTCTGGGCGCGGGCCGCCGCGCGTACGGCGGCGTCGACGTCATCCGCCGTTCCGCCGGGCACCTCGGCGAACACCTCGCCGGTGCCCGGGTTGGTGACCGGGAGCGGATCCCCGCTGTTGGCGTGCTCGCGTCCGTCGATGAACGCGCCTGCGAACGCCGTGATGGTCTCGGTGCTCATGAGCCGGTGAACTCCGGGCTGCGCTTCTCGCTGAACGCGGTGACCCCCTCGCGGGCGTCGTTGGTGTTGAACAGCTCCTCCATGAGGTCGCGCTCGAGGGCCAGTGCGTCGTCCAGCGGCTTCTCCATGCCCTCGAACACCGCGCGCTTGATGTTGGCGAAGGACAGCGGAGGCAGGGCGCGCAGTCCCTCCACGTGGGCATCGAACCCGGCCTGGTCGGCGAACACCTTCGACACGAGACCGATCGACTGCGCCTCCTCCGGGGAGATCGTGCGTCCGGTGGCCAGCAGCTCCAGCGCGGGACCGGCGCCGATCAGGCGCGGCAGCCGCTGGGTGCCGCCGTTGCCGGGCAGCAGCCCCAGGGTGACCTCGGGGGTGCCGAGGCGGTAGCGGCCCTCGATCGCGTAGCGCACGTCGCAGGCCAGCGCAATCTCCAGCCCGCCACCCAGCGCGTGGCCGGCCACGCAGGCCACGAACAGCTTCGGCGAGCGCGCGATCGACGACAGCGCCTCATGGGCCAGGCGGATCATGTCCATGTTGGCGTCAACTCCGTTGGCCGCAAAGGCCTTGATGTCCGCGCCCGCGCAGAAGAACTTCTCGCTCGCCGAGCGGACGACCACCACACGCACCGCGGCATCCGCGCTCGCGGCCTCGATGGCCGCGCCCAGCTCGCGCATGTAGTCGATGTCGTAGGAGTTGGCCGGCGGCTTGTCGAGCGTGATCGTGGCGCTCTCGTAGGTGACCGCCATCAGACCAGCCCTCCCACCACGACCGACTTGAGCTCGACATAGGAGTCCAGCGATTCCAGGCCATGCTCCTTGCCGAAGCCCGACGCCTTGACGCCGCCGAAGGGCAGCTCGTCATAGCCGTAGTGGATCTGGTTGACCCACGTCATGCCCGAGTCGATTTCCTGCGCCGCTCGGTGGATGAGCCGCGCGTCGTGGGTCCAGATCGAGGAGCCCAGCCCGTAGGGCGTGTCGTTGGCGCGCGCGATCGCGTCGTCGAACTCGGTGAAGCGCAGGACCGGCAGGACCGGCCCGAACACCTCTTCGGTCATCACGCGCGAGTCGGCCCCGGGCTCCGCGATCACCGCGGGCTCCAGGAACCACCCCTTGCCCGCCCCGCCGGCGCCGCCCCCGATGAGCAGCTCTCCGCCGGAGGACACACCACTCTCGATCTGCTCGACCAGCTCGTCGCGACCCGCGCGAGTGTGGATCGGCCCCATGCGCAGCTTGGGCTTCTCGGCCTTCACCGTCCCGTCGCCGGGCTCGTAGCGGCCGACACGCTCCACCAGCTGGGAGACGAAGGCGTCATACACGCTGTCGTGCACGAACACCCGCTTGCAGCCCAGGCACGCCTGGCCCGCGTTCCAGTAGCGCCCGATGATGACCGCCTTGACCGCCGCGTCGACGTCGGCGTCGGCGCACACGATCACGGGGTCCGAGCCGCCGAGTTCGAGTGACAGGCGCTTGAGATCCGGGGCCGCCAGCTCGGCGACGTGGCGCCCAACCTCGGTCGAGCCCGTGAATGCCACCCGGCGCACGTCGGGGTGGCCGACGAGCGCGTCGCCGATGACCGAGCCGCGCCCGGTGATGACGTTGAGCACCCCGTCGGGGACGCCGGCCTCGGAGAAGAGGCGCGCGACCTCGAGCGTGGCCAGCGGGGTGGTGGCGGCCGGCTTGGCCACCACGGTGTTGCCCATCGCCAGCGCAGGGGCGACCTTGGTGCCCAGCAGCGTGAGCGGGAAGTTGTAGGGCGTGATCGCCGCGCATACGCCCATCGGGCGGCGGATGACCATCCCGTAGGCCGGGCCCAGTGTGGAAGGGAGGTCCTGGTAGGAGCCGCGCACCTTGGTCGCGGCCTCGGCGTAGTAGCGCACGCCATGCGCGAGGTGGGTGACCTCACCCATCGCCTCGGCCACCGGCTTGCCCTGCTCTGAGGTCAGGGTCGCCGCCAGCTCCTTGGCGTGGTCGTGGATGAGGTCGGCGGCCTTGGACAGGATCGCGGCGCGCTTCTCCACGTCGGTCCGCGACCACTCGCCGAAGGCTCGCTTGGCGGTGGCCACCGCCAGCTCGACGTCCTCGGGCGCGCCCGACGGCACGGTGTCGACGACATCCTCGGTGGCCGGGTTGACCACGTCGATCTCCTCATGTGCCGCCGCCTGGCGCCACTCTCCTCCGATCAACATCTCGGGCACGGTTTCTCCCTCTTCGCTTGACCTAGGTGGCAAGAGACTATACGCTGGCGACCGTAAGTCAAGTGTCATATCTGCAAGGAAGGGTCCCGTGTCCGCCACACCGATCGAAGAGCTCGCGCCGCTCACCGAGGAGCAGGTTCAGGAGCATCTCGCCGCCGGCAAGCTGGTGGAGGGGCTGGCGCACATGTCGCCCAAGTACCTGGAGGGGATGCGCCGGATCCTCACGGTGTCGGCCGACACCGAGTTCGTCTCCGCGCCCGCGTACCTGCGCGCGGCGAGCCACGCGCCGGCGCTCAACAACTTCGGCTCGGCGATGAGCATCATCCAGGATGAGCTGGCGCATGCCCACATCGGCTATCGGCTGCTCGGCGACCTCGGGGTCGAGATGGACTGGCTCATCTATGAGCGCCCGGCTGAGCAGTTCAAGTACCCCTACGCCTTCGACGTGCCGCTCAACTCCTGGGTTGAGCTGGTGTGCGCCAACGCCATGTACGACCAGGCCGGGTTCGTCCTGCTCTCCGATGTCTTCCAGTCCAGCACGTTCGGCCCGTGGAAGCGGGCGCTGGCCAAGGTCGACAAGGAGGAGACCTTCCACCTCCGCCACGG
The DNA here is from genome assembly GCA_963850325.1 of uncultured Actinomycetota bacterium. Classification (GTDB taxonomy): domain Bacteria; phylum Actinomycetota; class Thermoleophilia; order Solirubrobacterales; family Solirubrobacteraceae; genus Palsa-465. The sequence continues at coordinate 324,716 of CAWKLB010000007.1, read as the reverse complement.
GCGCACCTGGCTGAAGAAGCTGTGCAAGGACCCCGACGGGCGCGCGGAGGTCCAGGCGGCCGTCGACTGGATGTTCATCCTCACGCTCGAGTGGTTCGGGCTCCCCGATGATCGCAAGAAGCACTCCGAGCAGCTCGACTACGGCTTCAAGGGCAAGTCCAACGACCAGTTGCGCCAGTGGTGGATGAGCGAGGTCGTCCCCTTCATGGAGGAGATCGGGATCGACGTCCCCGCCCACTTGGACCCAGAGCTCGAGCGCTACGTCATCGACTGCCCCTTCCCGGCCCGGTTCGATGAGGAGAAGCGCGAGTGGCTGCTCGACGATGGCCCGATCGACTGGGACGACGTCGTGGTGCGCTGGCGGGCCCGCGGCCCCATGAACCGCGACTACGTCACCACCCTGCAGCGCGGCTATCAGACGACCTCGCTCAGGCGGGCGGCTGCATGAGCGTCGTGTCGCTGAGCGCCGCCGAGGCGGCGGAGGCCCGCATCTGGGAGGCGCTGCGCCACGTCGACGATCCGGAGATCCCGGTGTCGGTGCTGGGGATGGGGCTGATCGTGTCGGTCGCCTACGTACCGCACGCGCGGCGCGCCGACCTTCAGATCACCTTCACCTCCATGGGGTGCCCGGCGACCGAGTTCATCGAATCGGACATCCGCGACGCGCTCCTGGCCGATCCCGAGATCGACGCCGTCGAGATCGAGGTGGTGTGGGACCCGGTGTGGACCAAGGACCGCATCCGTGCCGACGCGCGCCAGACGATGCGCCAGCTGGGGATCGTCGTATGAGTCGGGCGGGCGAGACGATCTGGGAGGTGTTCGCGCGCAAGGAGTACCAGGAGCCGTTGCACCACGTGGGCACGGTCACCGAGTCAGACGAGGACCTGGCCCTGGTGTGCGCACGAGCCATCTATGACGAGCAGCCGTGGGTTCACATGATCCTGGTCCCGCGCTCCGAGATCCGGGAGGCGATCCGCGCGTGAGCATGAGCATGAGCAATGGGGTGAGCGTGGGCACGGGGTCTCCGGCCGATGCCGCCACCGCGACGATGGTGTCGCTGATCGGCTCCCTGGCCGACAACAAGAGCGCGCTGGGCCGCCGTTACGGCGAATGGGCGGTGAGCGCGCCGACGATCGAATCCGCGGTCGCCGCCGCGGCGATGGCCCAGGACGAGCTCGGCCACGCCCGCTCCACCTATCCCGTGCTGGCCAAGCTCGGGGTCGAGCGCACCGACGAGGGCCTGGATACCGGTCATCCGCTCGGCGTCATCGCCGCCGAGCTGCCCGATTGGGCCTCGGTCATCGCCGCCAACCTCGTCGTCGACGGAATCCTCACCACCTGGGTGGCCAGCGCACGCGACAGCTCGCTCGAGCCCCTGGCCCAGCGCGCACGCAAGATCCTCCAGGAGGAGGGCGCGCACCGCGTTCACGCCGAGGCGTGGCTCAAGCGCATCTGCGCCACCGGTGGCGCCGACCGCGAGCTGCTCCTCGTGCGCATCGCGGAGATGTGGGTGCAGGCGGCCCGCTGGCCCGGGCCCGCCGACCACCCCGGCTACCGGGCCGCCATCTCGCACGACATGGTGAGCGAGGGCCCGGAGGAGATCCGTGCGCGCGTGCGCGACTGGCTGACCGGCCGGCTGGGCGCCGCCGGCGCGCAGGTCGCGCTCGCCGACCCCGAGGACTGGTCTGACTGGGACGAGCGGACCCGGCGATGACGGTCGCTCCGATCACCTGCCCGTTCTGTGACTCGCCTGAGATCGAGGTCGTGGCGCCCTGGGGCGGTCAGCTCATCACGCGCCAGCTGCGCTGCCGCAGCTGCAACACGCACTTCGAGGCGCTGCGCTCCGAGTTCGACGCTCCGGAGGACGAGTCATCGACGAGCAGCTGAGACGGCGGTCGGTCGGAGCTCCGGCGGCGCGGTCGCTGCTGCTGACCGTGCTGGGCGAGTACGTGCTGCCGCGCCCCGAGGGCGTCTGGCAGGAGACGCTCGTCGCCGCCCTCGTCTCGGTGGGCTATACCCAGCAGGCGGCGCGCCAGGCGCTGGCGCGCAGCACCCGCGACGGCTGGCTCACCGCGGAGCGCCGGGGGCGGCGGGCGCGGATGACGCTGGGCGCGCGGACCGCGGAGCTGCTGCGCACGGGCGCCGCGCGCATCTACTCGTTCGGGCAGCCCTGGCAGTGGGACGGCCGCTGGCTGGTGGTCGTGCTCCGGGTGCCCGAGGAGCGCCGCGCTGTGCGCCATCAGCTGCGCTCGCGACTGGCGTGGACCGGGCTGGGGTCGCTGGGGGGCGGAGTGTGGCTGACGCCGCACGTCGAGCGCGAGGACGAGCTGGCCGCCGCCATCAACGACGAGCCGGCGGCCGAGGCACGATCGTTCGTGGCCGAGCTGGGGAGCATGGGGGACCCGCAGTCGCTGGTCGCCGATGCGTGGGACCTCGACGCGGTGCGCAGTCAGTACGAGGCCTTTATCGACGACTTCGCCCGCGTGCGGGCGCTCACGCCCGAGGCGTGCTTTCGCCAGCAGACGCTGCTCGTGCACGCGTGGCGCAAGTTCCCGTTCCTCGATCCGGACCTGCCCGCCGAGCTGCTTTCGGAGGGCTGGCCCCGCCGGCGCGCGCACGAGCTGTTCGACGGCCGCCACGAGCGCTGGGAGGAGCGGGCAGTGGAGTACTTCGCGCAGTTGGAGGGAGACCTGCAGCCGTTGGCGGAACGGGCGGCATAGATCGCCGGCCAGGAGAGGAGGAGAGATGGGGCACGCTGAGGAGCGGACCAACGTCAGTGACATCGTGACGCGACAGGTGAGCGCCGGCCGGGGCGACGCGACCGCGTTCATCGCACGGGACGCGACCCTCACCTACGACGAGCTGCGCCGGCAGGTCAACCGCGCCGGCCACCTCCTGCGAGAGCTCGGCGTGCGCCGCGAGCAGCGCGTGCTGCTCGTGCTCGACGACACGACGGTGTTCCCGATCGCGTTCCTCGGCGCCATCCGGATCGGCGCCGTCCCCGTCCCGGTCAGCCACCTCGACAAGGACGACAACTTCCGCCACTTCGTCGACGACTCCTACGCCGAGGTGGTCGTCACCGACGCGGGCGTGCTCGACCGGCTGCGCGGGGCCCTGGGCGATCGGACGGTGCGCTGGCTGGTGCGCGGCCGCGACGATGCCGGCGTGACCGAGCTCGACGCGGCCATCGCGGCGCAGCCCGACGAGCTCGACGCCGCCGCCACTCATCGTGACGACATGGCGTTCTGGCTCTACAGCTCGGGATCCACCGGCAAGCCCAAGGGCGTCGTGCACCTCCAGCACGACATCGGCATGACCTGCGAGCAGTACGCCGGCGGGGTGCTGGGCCTGGGTCCTGACGACGTCCACTTCTCCACCACCAAGCTGTTTCATGCCTACGGGCTCGGCAACGGACTCACCTTCCCGCTGTGGTTCGGTGGCACATCGGTGCTGATGTCGGGGCCGCCCAAGCCCCCGGCCATCCTGGACACGCTGCGCCGCCACCGGCCGTCGGTGTTCTTCAGCGTGCCGGCGCTGTTCGGGTTGCTCGTGCGTGATCCCGACGCCGACGGCGCGATGGACTCCGTGCGCTTCTGCGTGTCCGCTGCCGAGCCATTGCCCGCGACGACGAGCACCCGCTGGCGCGAGCGCTTCGGAATCGACATCGTCGACGGCATCGGCTCGACCGAGATGCTGCACATCTACTGCTCCAACCGCCCCGGCGACGTGCGCCCGGGAACCACCGGCTTGCCCGTCCCCGGCTACGAGCTCAAGCTCGTCGACGATGCGGGCATGACCGTGGAGGGCCCGGGCATCGGCGCGCTGTTCGTGCGCGGCGACTCGTGCGCCGCCTTCTACTGGCATCAGCACGAGAAGACCAAGGCCTCGATGCTGGGCGACTGGTTTGCCACCGGGGACCGCTACGAGCGCGCCGAGGACGGCACCTACGCCTACGTGGGCCGCGTCGACGACATGCTCAAGGTCGGCGGCCTGTGGGTCTCGCCGGTGGACATGGAGCATGTCCTGATGGAGCACCCGCGCGTGGCGAGCGTCGGCGTGGTGGGGGTGCACATCGAGGACGCCAGCCGCATCGCCGCCTACGTCCAGTGCGCCGGCGACGACGTCGGCGACGACGCTCTCGCTGATGAGCTGCGCGCCTGGTGTAAAGAGCGGATGCGGCGCTACGAGTACCCCCACCTCGTGCTCTTCGTCGATGACCTGCCGCGCACCCTTACCGGCAAGGTCCAGCGCTTCCGGCTGCGCGAGTGGGCGGCCGAGGCGGCGGCTACCGGCGCACCCGGAAGTACATATGCGTCACCCGCGACCCCGGCACTATGACCGGGTCCTCGAGCATCACCGGGTAGCGCTGCAGCCCGCTGAAGAACGGGATCCCGCGCCCCATCATGACGGGAGCCAGGTTCACGTTGATGACGTCGAGCAGCCCCTCATCCAGGCACTGCCGGGCGATGTTCGCGCTGGCGATCACGACCGTGCGCTCGCCCGCCACCGCCTGTGCCCGGGCGATCGCGCTGGCCACGCCGTCGGTGACGAAGGTGAGCGGAGTCGTCCCGGCCGGCGCCGTGCGGGGCGCTTCGTGCGTGACGACGAACACCGGCACGCCCGCGGGATGGCTGCCGCCCCAGGCGTGCGCGACCTCATACAGCCGCCGACCCGTCACCAGCGCCCCCAGCTCGCTCACCATGCGTTCCAGGTGACCGGCGCTCGCCTCTGAGACGTGGGCCTGCATGCCATCGCCGGGGAACGTGAACTCAGACGGGCCCTCGCTGTACCAGTCAAACAGCGGCCCCACTCCATCATCCGGGTCGGCGATGAAGCCGTCCACCGACATCGTCATGTCCGCCACCACGGTTCCCATCTCGTGTCCTCCTCGTGCTCGATTGCGTGACACGGGTCTTAACGCCGCCGCGTGCGTAATTCATCGCTCGCGGCGGCGGCGGCGGCGTCAATGCGCCGGCGCGACCGGAGCGGCGGCGGGGGCGGGGGCGACCACCAGGGGACGGCGCAGGAGCAGACCCGCAGCGAGCGCCACGAAGGCGCCGGCGGCGGCGAAGGCGCCGTGGAGGCCGAGGAGCGAGACCAGCGGACCGGCCGCCAGCGAGCCGACCACGATCCCGCCCAGCGAGACCGGCACCGCCAGGCCGTAGGCGCGCCCGAGGACCTCATCGTCGAGCATGCGCGGCAACGCCGTCTCGGACAGGACCTCGCCGGCGATCATGCCGGCGCCTCCGAGGATCGCCAGCACCAGTGCCTGCACGAGGCTGGTGCTCTGGCCCAGCGCCGCCATCGAGGCCGCCACCAGCAGGAGCGCCACCGTCAGGGTGCGCCGCCAGGTCGCCGGGGCGTCGGCGCGGCTGAGGAGCGCCGCCCCCACGAGGCCGCCGGCACCGAAGCCGCCCAGCAGGATCCCGTAGCCGCCGTCGCCGGCCCCCACCTGGCGGCCGACCAGCACCAGCAGCACGGTGAGCAGCCCGTACACGCCGCTGCACAACACGTCGGCGGCCACGAGCCGGATGGCGACGGGGGCGCCGCGCAGGGCACACGCGCCGTCGCGGAGGTCCGTCAGGAAGCTCGGCACGTCCCCCTCGGCCCGGGCACGCGGCTGGAACGCAGCGTTGCCACCGATCGCCAGGACGGCCGCGGCCGAGACGGCGAAGGTGATGGCGTTGAGCAGGATTGCCACGGCGGGATCGGCCAGTGCGAGTACGACGGCTCCGACGGCGGGGCCGGCGACGATCGCGCCCTGGCCGATCGCCGCGCGCAGCGCGTTGGCGCGCTGCAGTTCGTCATCCTCCACCAGCCGTGCCGTGCTGGCGGCCACCGATGGCGACGTGACCGTGCTGGCGGCGGTCGCGAGCGCGGCCAGCACCGGTGCGAGCAGGATCGGCAGCCCGGCGGCGGCGACGACGGCCAGTGCGACCATCAGTGCCATGCGGACGGCGTCGGCGCCGATCATCAGCGCCCGGCGGTCATGCCGGTCGGCGAGGACGCCACCCAGCGGGCCGAGCACGACGATCGGCAGGACGCGGGCGGCCGTGGTGAGTGCCACCCACGTGGCCGAGCCGGTCCGGCCGAAGACCAGTGCCAGCAGGGCGACGTTGTAGAGCCAGTCGCCCATTGCGGAGGTGGCCAGGGCCAGGAGCAGGAGGTGGAAGGGGCGGCCGCCCGGGAGACGGCGGCGGTGGCTGGGTGTGGTGGTGATGAGCATGCGGTCAAGCATGCGTCTAAGCCCCCAGGTCGCGCATCGGGCGCGCGCCCGGTCTTCATCGCCCGCCTACCTCAGATTTCCGACTCGCCTACCTCACCGCTCGGGGCGTGGACCGGCTAGGACTCAGAGGCGCCCGGTATGCCGTCGACCGACCACAGGCTGGGAAGGTTGACGACGATCTCCTCCGGGGTGCTCCGGGCCAGCACCACCACCGCGTCCTCGTAGTCAGACGGGTTCTCCTCGCGGTGGGGCACCCAGGCGGGCACGTACACGAAGTCGCCGGGGGCCGCGTCGATGTGCTGCTCGGAGCCGTCCACCAGGAACACGAAGCGCGGGTGGCCGGAGACCACGTAGATCCCGCTGTCGGCCTCACCGTGGTGGTGGTCGGAGGACTTCTGGCCGGGGTGCACGGTGTTGCCGCCCATCCACAGGTGCTGGGACCCGGTGAGGGTGCCGGAGATCGCCGCGTAGCGCCGCATCCCGGGAGTCTGCGGGGTGTTCGAGGTCCGGTCGTCGGGCCGGGAGCGCACCAGCGCCCGGCGCCAGTAGGGGACGCCGGTCTCCGAAGCGCGTTCCTCGAACGCCGTCATCGCCGCACAGTATGGCGCGCCGCGCTCCGGGTTCGCCGTTGCACTGCACCCAGCACGCTGAGATAGTGAGCCCTCGAAGGCCCGGCTCTGGGCCGGGTCACGACAAGGAAGGGGCCCGACAATGGCCGATCGCCTGCTGTTCCTCAGTTGGGGCAGTCCGGTGCGTGGCATGGAGGAGCGCAGCGTCGAGGTGTTCAACGAGGCGCTCGGGTACTACGGCCGGCTGCAGCAGGACGGCCGGATCGAGGCGTTCGAGGTGGTCCTCCTCGCGCCCAATGGCCGCCTGAACGGATACGTGGAGCTGCGCGGCACCGCCGCCCAGCTCGCCGCGGTGCGCGAGGACGTGGTGTTCCGCCGGATCCTCGTCGACGCCACCATGATCGTCGACGACCTACGGATGGCCGATGGCTACTGCAACGAGGGCGTCGCCGAAGCGATGGGCATCTTCCAGGAGGCCGTGGCCGGCGTGCCGCAGCGCTGAGAACTGTGGCCGGGCGCCCCGAGGAGTGAGCGTCTCGGGGCGCTCGGCACCGACAAAAGGCACCTCCCTACGATCAGGGTGGTGAGGGCCGGCATGGATCTGGGTATCTGCACCGCAGGCGCGACCCCACCGCGCGCCGGCTGCACGATGACCCACGACGAGCTGCGCATCCACATCCTGGCTTCGGTGACGGCCTCCGAGCCGGCCGCGCTGCGTGGGCTGACGTCACGCATCATCGCCGTCTGCTGGCCAGGCGGGCACCAGGACCGCTCCAACCCCGCCGCCCGGGCATGGCTTCGCCACTGGCGTCCGCAAGAGGCCGACGCCGAGCTCCCGGTCTGCTCGTGCGTGACCGGCCGCTGCGCTGTATGCAATTAGGCGGCACCGCGCCGCTCCGATCGCTGGTCGCGCCGCTCCGTACGCTGGTCGCGGTGCTCGCCGTGTCCGCGGTCGTCGCCGCGTGCGGCGGCGCGCAGCCCGGCGCCGACCCCGCCACGCCCGACGGCGGGGCGGTCAGTGCCCTGCCCCAGGGCCACCCACAGGCGATCGAGCCCGCGGCCGGCGCCCACGCGGCGGCCTCCGCCGGCGGCGATGAGATCGTGGGCGATCCCAACGCCCACGCCCCGTCGCTCGCGGAGGTCAAGAAGGAGCTCAAGCAGCTCAACCTGTGCGGCGGCGCGCTCTCCAGTGCCGACGCCGCGCCGGTCGTCACGGCGTCGGGCCCCGGCTTCGTCGCCGACCCCGGCACCATCCAGACTGTGGGCCAGCTCCCCGTGCTCACCGCCCGCCTCGACCAGCTGGCCAGATCGCTGGGCGTCGTCATCTACGGGATCAGCGGCTACCGCACCCCGGCCCACAGCGTCGCGGTCGGCGGGTTCGCCGACGACCCTCACACCAAGGGCGAGGCGGAGGACATCGGCGTCAACAGCCTGCTGCGCTCGAGCGCGGCCCGGATCTCAGAGGGCCAGCTGGGCCGGTACGGGCTCTACCGGCCGTTTGACCCCTCCGACAGCCCGGCCAACACCGAGGTCAACCACATCCAGCTCATCCCCTCGAGCGGCCCGCTGTCGCTGGCGCAGTCCACCGCGACCTTCGACCCCGACCCCAGCTGCAGGTAACGGCCTAACGCTGATTACCGCGTTCTTGGTGTTTTGGCCCGGGGCCGATCTGCCGAACACAGCGGCATGGCTGTGCAGTCAGTCACGGACGCTGGCTGGGCGAGTTCACGGCTCGGTCAGCGTCGGCTCGCTGAGCATCGCCTCGGTGAACTGGACCGCCGCGGTCGTGCTGTGCAGGCGCCACAGCAGCAGCCCGCGCTCGAACCCCTCGGCGGCGTCGGCGGCGGCGGTGAGACCCTCGGCCAGCGCGCCGAAGTGCTCGCGCTGAACGCGCAGCAGCGGCGCCGAGTCGGCGGCGCGCCGGCTGAGGAACAGCAGCTTGAGCATGAGCAGGGAGCGGGCGTCGCGCACGTGCTCGACCGGTTGGTGCAGCCATTCGCCCAGCCGCCGGCGGCCCTCCGCAGTGGGCTCGAAGATCGTGCGCTGTGGCCCGGAGTCGCTGGGCAGCGTCGCCACCGGCCGGATGAGAGCGAGGCGCTGAAGCGTGTCGAGGGCCCGGTAGACGAGGGGGCGGCGTCATGTCCCAGACCCGGCCGACCTCGCCGCCCGGCGCCATCGCGCGCGCCAGCGCGAAGCCGTGGGTGGGCTCCTCGTCGAGTAGGGCGAGGATCGCCCACTCGCCGGCGGTGAGGTGGTTACGCGGTCGCGGCATGGCCTCGACACGCTACCTCCGCCTGCGCCTTGCCAGGTATTCAAAAATGGACTAGCGTGGACCCATCACACAAGGCGCGCGGGCGCTGCTCGCGCGGGAAGGAGAAGGGCCCGCTGCCCGTCGCCTCGCCGCCGGGGGCATGACCATCCGCGCCATCGCCCGGGAGCTCGGCGTGTCACGGTCAAGCGTCCACAACTACCTTCAGGCACGCCACTGCCCCGACTGTGGCGGCCCGGTCACCAATCCCAGCGCGGAGCGGTGCGCCGCCTGCACCGCCTCGCGTCCCGCCGTGGCGCGGACGTGGACCCGGGCGGAGGTCCGGGCCGCCATCCGTGACTGGCAGGACGAGCACGGGCGCCCGCCGACGCACCGCGAGTGGCCGCCCTCGCGCCGCAGCCCGGGACGCTGGGAGGACGAGCACCCGCGCTGGCCCAGCGCCGCCGTCGTGTGTGACCTGTACCCCGAGCGGCCCGATCCGTGGAACGCCGCGCTGCGCGATGCCGGTGCGGACGTGCACCTGCGCCGCTGGAGCGATGACTCGGTGCGTTCGGCGCTCGCCGACTTCTGGGTGGCGCACGGGCGGCCGCCGATCGGCGACGACCTCATCGGCGGGCACTGGCGCGGCCCGCACGCGGCCACGTTGCGACGACGCTACGGCGGGGTCGCGGCCGCCTGGGGCGAGCTCGGCCCCGCTCCGCCGGCACCGCCGGATCAGTAGTGTCCGGCTGAGCCCGTGAGCTCAGCCGACATCTGGATCTGTCCTGCCTGTGGCGCCAACTACCCGCCGGCCGATTCCGCTCCGGAAAGATGCCCGCTGTGTGCCGACGAACGCCAGTGGGTCCCGCCCACCGGGCAGCGCTGGACGACGATGGCGCAGTTGGCTGCCGACGGTTGCCACTCGGTGATCCGCGAGGTCGAGCCGGGCCTGATGGGCGTCGGTTGCGAGCCCGGCGTCGGGGTCGGCCAGCGCGGGCTCGTGGTGCAGACGGCCGAGGGCAACCTGCTGTGGGATCCGGCCCCGTTCGTCGACGACGCCGCGATCGAGGCAGTTCGCGCCGCCGGGGGCCTGCGCGCCGTGAGCGCCAGCCATCCCCACATGTACGGAGCCGCGGTGGAGTGGAGCCACGCGTTCGACGCCGAGCTGCTGCTGGTCGACGTCGACGCCGCGTGGCTGATGCGCCCCGATCCCGCGGTGCGGACGTGGTCGGGCGAGCTGGAGGTGCTGCCCGGCCTCACGCTCGTGCAGTGCGGCGGCCACTTTCCCGGTAGCTCGGTGGCGCACTGGGCCGCGGGCGCGGAGGGCCGCGGCGCCATCCTGGCCGGTGACACGATCATGGTCACACCGGGCGAGGACCGCGTCTCGTTTGTCTACAGCGCCCCGGTCCGCCTGCCGCTGGCCGAGCCGGCGGTGAGCGGCATCGTGCAGGCGCTCGCGGCCTATGACTTCGACCGCATCTACGGCGGCTGGTGGAGCCCGGCCGTCCGCCGCGACGGCATGGCCGTCGTGCAGCGCTCCGCCGCGCGCTACATCGAGCTGCTCAGCACTGTCGCGGCACCGCCGCCGCCCGCTCGCCAACCCGCCACCTCCACCCGCGCCGCCGGCCGCGCCCCCGCCCCAACCCCGCAAAAGTAAACTTATGAGTTTAGTTCTTGGATCCGGAGGCGCACGGTGACAGCGGGGTTTTCCGAGGGGGACTACGACATCCGTCTCGACGACAAGTTCGGGCACCTGGCGATGATCGACATCGACGCCGAGGCCGCGGCGCACGACCCGTGGTTCAACCAGACGCTGACCTCGGTCAACGACTCCGTCATCCGCCTCGGGGTCGTGGAGGGCGAGTTCCACTGGCACAAGCACGACGACACCGACGAGTTCTTCATGGTGCTCGAGGGCGAGCTGGTGATCGACCTCGAGGATCGTGACTCGGTCCGCCTGTCGCGTCATCAGAGCTACACCGTGCCGCGCACGGTCCTGCACCGCACGAGCGCCCCAGGCCGCACCGTGATCCTCATGGTCGAGGCGGCCGGCGTCACGCCGACCGGTGACGACCCAGCCTAGGTCTCAAGCGGCTGCAGGAGCCGATGCGGCTTGCGCAGCACCTGCGTCACCGGATCGTCGCGCGTCGGTTGGTAGCCGCGCCTGCGCTCGGTGATGAGGTCCTCCGGGCCCGGCGTCACGCCGCAGACCTCGCACAGGCCGCTCTCGGACAGCCGTGTCCCGCAGCTTGCGTGGCGGAACACCCGGCTGTTCTGGCGGCGGTGGTTGCCGCCCCAGACGAGCAGAGCGTGGATGACCGGCCACAGCTCGCGGCCGCTCTGCGTCAGCTCGTAGAGGTGGCGGCCCGCGTGCGCGGGGTCTGGCACGCGGGCGAGAATCCCGTCCTCGACCAACCCGTTGAGCCGGTCTGAGAGGACCGCCTTGGGAATGTCCAGGTGGGCCTGGAAGTCGTTGAAGCGCCGCACGCCGTAGAAGGCGTCGCGCACGATGAGCAGCGTCCACCGCTCGCCGATCGCCTCCAACGCCCCGGCGATCGAGCAGTCTTGTCCTGCGTAGTCCTTTCCTAGCATGCACTCCATTCTAGCGCAGGGGTCTGTTCATTGAACTTCTTTGGTACGGTTGGAGTTCGGTCATCGAACTTCTCCTCCCAGCTGCTCATCACCGCGGGGCTGGCGCTGGTGACCGCGCTGTGGGTCAGGCTCCAGGCCCGGGCGCCAGCGCCCGCCTGAACCGTCCGGACTCCGCGCACCGGTCCTCGTAGCCCAGCGCGGCGTAGAACCGGTGGGCGTCGTCGCGGGAGCGCAGGCTCGTGACCTCGACGTCCACGCAGCCGTGCGCTGCGGCCCATCGCTCGACGGCGTCCATGAGGCGCCGCCCGACGCCGGCCCGGCGAGACCCGGCGTCGACGCTGAGGGCGACGACGCGGGCGAAGGCTCCGCGCCGCTCGAAGTAGGGGATGCGGTGGACAGCGGCGAAACCCACCGCCGCGCCGTCGGCCTCGGCCACCAGCACCTCCCCCTGGGGCTCGGCCGCCCACGCCAGCAGCTGCGCTGGGCCCTGCTCGCGGTCGTGCGGGTAGCCGAGCTGCGTCAGCAGCGCAGCGATCCGGTCGGCGTCGCGCGGGGAGGCGATGCGGATGCCGTCGCCGTAGACGGCGGGCCGGCGGTAATCGGGCTCCAGCAGGCTCATCATCACCCCGTCCCAGCGGCCGTCCGAGCCGCGGGTCGAATCGAGTGCCACCCCCTCGACGACGAAGCCGACCGCGCGGTAGGTCGCGATCGCCGGCGCGTTGAACGTGTAGACCATGAGCTGGAGGCGATGGAGGCCGAGCTCGTCGAAGGCGTGGCGGACGGTTGCGCTCATCAGCGCCGCGCCCAGCCCCTGGCCGCGCCGACCGGGCGCGACGGCCACGCGGCCGATGTGGCCGAGGCCGTGATGGTGCTGGGCCTCGATCAGCACGTGGCCCACCATCTCGCCGGTCTCGTCGACGCCGGCGAGCAGCCCTCCGGAGCCGGCGCGCGCGGCGAGGTCGCGCACCAGTTGCCCGCGGTCCAGCGGCCACGTGAACGCTCGCGCTCCGGACCATTGCCACAGCGCGTCGGCGCTGTCGATCCAGGTGAGGAGGCGGTCGCAGTCGGCGGCCCCCAGCGGGCGCAGTGTCAGCTCGCGGGTGGCGGGCAGGTCGGGCACTGCGACCACGATGCCAGCTCGGTCATGAGCGCAGGGGCGCACCTACTGGGGTGGGGTTAACCCCACCGGCGACTCGGGGGTGCCCGGCGGCGCATCCGCCTCCGCCCCCCAGCGACAGCGGACCGGCCCGTCGGCAGGCTGGCGAGCATGAGAAATCCACACGTCGTATCCCACTCTTCGACTGAGCCATCGGGGCGTCTGGCCCGGGCGGTCAGCTCGATCTCCGGCGCTTCAGCTCGCCATCCGCGGGCCGTCGTCGCCCTCTGGCTGGTCCTGATCGCCGGCTGTATCTTCGCCGGTGCCTCCGCCGGTACCAAGACCCTCTCCAACGCGGGTTCGGGCACCGGCGAATCGGCTCGGGCCGACGCCGCATTGTCGGCCGCCCACCTCAAGTCGCCGGCGACCGAGAGCGTGCTGGTCAGCTCCCGCAGTGCCCGAAGCAGCGGCGGGGCGGTCACGGCGCTCGAGATCCGGGCCCGCCGTCTGCCCAGCGTGGCCTCCGTCCAAGGGCCGCGCGACATGCCGGCCCTGTCGCGCGCCGGCGGGCGGCAGCAGCTCGTGCAGGTGCAGTTGCGCGGCGACCCCGACAATTCCGACAAGCACGTAGGGCCCCTTGAGCGGGTCGTGGCCTCGGTCGCGGCCTCGCATCCGGACACCACGCTCCGGGAGGCCGGTGAGGCGTCGGGCGGCCATGCCGTCAACCAGGTCGTCAACAACGATCTCAGTCACGCCGAGCTCGTCTCACTGCCGATCACGCTGATCATCCTCATCGTCGCCTTCGGTGCGCTGGTGGCGGCGGTGGTGCCGCTCCTGCTCGGCCTGACCTCGGTCGCCGGCGCGCTCGGAGCCCTCGGCGTCATCTCGCAGATCGCCCCAGAGGGGCAATCCACCGCCTCGGTCGTCGTCCTCATCGGACTGGCCGTCGGCGTCGACTACTCGCTGTTCTACATCCGCCGCGAGCGCGAGGAGCGCCGGGCGGGCCGTGACGGCGAGGCCGCTCTCACAGCGGCGACGGCCAGTGTCGGCCGTGCCATCATCGTGGCCGCGCTGACGGTCATGGTCGGGCTGGCCGGCCTGACGCTCACTGGCCTGGGCGTGTTCACGTCGATGGCGCTCGGCGCGATCCTCGTCGTGGCCATCGCCGCCGTCGGCTCGGTGACGGTGCTGCCGGCCGTGCTGGCCCTGCTCGGTGACCGGATCGACCGCGGGCGGCTGTGGCCGCGCCGCCGCCGTCGCCACCCTGGCGCGCCCGGCGTGTGGCAGCGTGTGGTGACGGTCATCACCGCCCGCCCGGCGGCATCACTGCTGACGACCGTGGTCGTGTTGGGCGCGCTGTCGGTTCCCGTGCTGGGCATGCGGACCGGCGATCCCGGTGTGCGCGACCTGCCCGTCAGCAATCCGGTCCGGGTCGCCGATGAAGCCATCGATCGGGCCTTCCCGGGTACCCCCACCGACGCTCAGCTCGTCGTCACCGGACACGATCTGGGGCGGCCGGCGGCTCGTCGCGCCATGCAGGAGCTGGGCCGGCGGGCCGAGCAGGTCACCGGTGGTCACGGGTCGGTCACCGTCGACGTGGCCCGTGACACCTCGGCCGCCGTCGTCTCGGTGCCGTTCCCCAACGTCCCACTGCCCGCACAGCAGGACGCGGTCGACAAGCTCCGCCAGACCGTGGACGGCACCCTTGCGCTCCCTGGAACCAAGGTCATGCTCACCGGCGACGCCGCGGGCAACGCCGACTTCTCCGGGCGGCTGACTACGGTCACGCCGCTGGTGATCGCCGGGGTGCTGGGGCTCGCGTTCCTGCTCCTGATCGCCGCGTTCGGCTCTCCGGCGCTGGCGGCCTCGGTGATCGGCCTGAACCTCCTCTCGGTGGGAGCCTCGTTCGGGATCCTGGTGGAGGTCTTCCAGCACGGCGTCGGAGAGAAGCTGCTGGGCTTCACCTCCGACGGGGCGATCGTCGAGTGGCTGCCGCTGTTCGCCTTCGTCCTGCTGTTCGGGCTGTCGATGGACTACACGGTGCTCATCCTCGAGCGGGTGCGCGAGGAGCGCAACCGCGGTGCCGACGCCAGGACCGCATCGGTGCGGGCCCTGGGGGCGACCGCTGGGACGGTGACGAGCGCCGCCGCGGTGATGATCGGGGTGTTCTCGATCTTCGCCACCCTGCACCTCCTGGAGTTCAAGCAGCTCGGCTTCGGCCTCGCCGTCGCCATCCTGCTCGACGCCACCATCGTCCGGGCCGTCGCCCTGCCGGCCGCCATCACCCTCCTGGGGCGGCGGACGGCACGGCGCCGGGAGTCCTTCGCCCCGGCGATGGAGCCCTCGGCGCTGCGATGATGTTCCGTGAGTTACAGGCAATGGCACGGCACGAGGCTCACGTCGGACAACGCAGTGGCAGCGCGCTGCTGGCAGGGGAACTCACCCTGTCAGTGGTGTGCTGCCTCGCCGTCACCATCATCTGGGCGGCCACCGGGGGCCCGTTCTGGCCCATGTGGGTGTGGGCGGGTCTGGGCCTGCCGATCGCGCTGCAGGTGGCGTGGCAGCGGGCCTGGGCGCAGCCCCGAGGACCGCGCCGCCGGCTGGCCATCCAGGGCTCGATCTCGGTCGTGCTCGCCGCCTTCGACGTGCTGGTGTGGGCGATGTCGGGGTTCGGCTACTTCTGGCCGGTGTTCCCGGCGGTGGGTCTGGCCATGGCCTTCGCCCTCCACGCGGTGTTCTACTCACCGCGCCAGACCGACCTCAGCGCGCGTGTCGACGAGCTGACCCGGACCCGGCGCGGCGTGTTGGACGTACAGTCGGCGGAGCTGCGCCGCATCGAGCGCGACCTCCACGACGGCGCCCAGGCGCGGCTGGTGGCGCTGACGATGCAGCTCGGGCGGGCCGAGGCTCGCCTTGAGGACCGGCCCGAGACGGCCGCGCTCATCCGCCAGGCGCGCGAGGAGGCCACCGCGGCGGTGGCCGAGCTGCGCGACCTTGCGCGCGGCATCGCCCCTCCGGTGTTGGCCGACCGCGGCCTGGTGGCCGCCGTCGAGGGCCTGGCGCAGCGCTCGGGAATCGACACCACGGTGGAGAGCAAGCTGACCCAGCGCCTGGCGCCCGTCGTGGAGTCCGCGGCCTATTTCGTCACCGCGGAGGCGTTGACCAACGCCGTCAAGCACGCTCCGGGCGCATCGGTCCGGATCGCGATCCGCCGCGCCGGCCCGCGCCTCGTGGTGGAGGTCGCCGACAACGGCCCCGGCGGCGCCGATCCCCGGGGCAACGGGCTGGGCGGCCTGCGCCAGCGGGTCGAGGCGCTCGACGGCACGCTCGACGTCGACTCGCCGGAAGGCATCGGCACGACCATCCGGGCGGTGTTGCCATGCGAGTCGTGATCGCCGAGGACTCGGTGCTGCTGCGCGAGGGCATGGTCGCGCTGCTGCAGGAGTACGACATCGAGGTGGTGGCTCAGGCCGACGACGGCGACGGTCTGCTGCGGATCGTCGCTGGGCACAAGCCAGACCTGGCGATCGTCGACGTGCGCTTGCCGCCGACGTTCACCGACGAGGGGATCCGCGCTGCGCTCGAGGCGCGGCGCCGCTATCCCGATCTGTCGGTGCTCGTCCTCTCCCAATACGTGGAACCGGTCTACACCGGCGAGCTCCTCGCGTCGGGGGAGAGCGGGGTCGGCTACCTGCTCAAGGAGCGCGTCGGCGAGGTGCGCAGCTTCCTGGACGCGGTGCACCGCGTCGCCGGTGGCGGCACGGCGCTGGACCGCGAGGTCATCGCTGCGCTCGTACGGGCCCAGACGGGCAGCGGCGAGGATGCGCTCGCCCAGCTGACACCCCGCGAGCGCGAGACGCTGTCGCTCATCGCGCAGGGCCGGACGAACGCCGCCATCGCCCGCGAGCTGGTGATCACGCTCGGCGCCGTCGAGAAGCACGTCACCAATATCTTCGGAAAGCTCGACCTTCCTGCCACCGACGACGATCATCGCCGCGTCCTGGCGGTGTTGGCCTACCTCGGAGCGGGAGGGCCCGGGGCCGTTGACGGCGCGGCATCAGGGTAGACTCGCCCCATGAGCTTGGAGGAGCACAGCATCGAGACGGCAGGCGAGCGATGCGAGGAGTGCGGAGCCCGGCTGACCCCGTCAGAGCTCGAGGCGGTGCTCGAGTCCGGTGGTCCGACGCTCTGCGCGGTTCACGCTGCCGAAGACGAGCCCGGCCTCGCCGCTGACGACGAGCTCGCCGAGGAGTAGCCAGCGGCCGCGAGGTGGCCGGCAGCCGGCGAGTAGTCGGCGGCCCGAGGAGTAGTCGGCGGCCGGGCCGAGACGCCCGTGCCGCCGAAACCGTGTTCTCATCCCGGCGCGTGGCGCCGGAGCCGGTGCGTCAGCTACTTGCTGGCTGCGCGCCGTCCCGCGACCGCGTTCTTGAGCGTGGCTCCGGCGGTGAACTTGGCGTTCTTGGACGCCTTGATCTTCACCGGCGCGCCCGTCTGAGGATTGCGGCCCGTGCGCGCCCCGCGCTTGGCCACGGAAAACTTTCCAAAACCGGTGATCGCAACGTCGTCACCCTTCTTGAGGGTCTTGGTCACCGTAGTGAGCAGCGAGTCCAGCGCACGCGACGAGTCAGCCTTGGACAGCCCGCTGTCCTTGGCGATCGCGTCGATGAGTTCCGTCTTGTTCATCCTGTCTCCTAGCGTGAAACGTTGATTTGCGGTGGGCAGAGTAGCCGTAAGGCAGGCGGACCGGTGCGGACAGGTGACACAGTGTCACGCGTGCCGGACCCCAAAGCTTGCAGAAGATGCCGGGGATGTCGCAAATTCGACGGTCGGTATGCCGCAGCTCGGCCCGGACGCACGCGGCGCTTGGCGCAGGGTAGCTCTAACCGTCGAGTTCCGGCAGGAGGTCCGCGATCGAGTTGACGATCCGACCGGCCCGGTAGGGGTGACGCTCGGCGTCCTCGCGCGTTGTCAGCCCGCTGAGGACCAGGATCGTCTCCATGCCCGCCTCCAGCCCGGACACGACATCCGTGTCCATCCGGTCGCCGATCATCGCGGCCGTCTCGGAGTGGGCATCGATGGCGTTCAGCGCCGAGCGCATCATCAGCGGGTTCGGCTTGCCGACGTAGTACGGATCGATCCCGGTCGCCCGGGTGATGAGCGCCGCCACCGAGCCGGTCGCCGGCAGCGGTCCGTCCACGGACGGCCCCGTCGCATCCGGGTTGGTGGCGATGAAGCGCGAGCCGGTTTCGATGAGGCGGATGGCCTGCGTGATGCGCTCGAAGCTGTACGTACGCGTCTCGCCCAGGACGACGTAATCGGGGCTGCGCTCGGTCAGCGTGTAGCCCGCGCTGTGCAGCGCCGTCGTCAGACCGGCCTCGCCGATCACGAACGCCGAGCCTCCAGGACGCTGGTCCTGCAGGAAGCGCGCGGTGGCCAGCGCCGAGGTCCAGATCCTCTCCTCGGGGACGTCGATCCCGCTGCTGCGCAGCCGCGCGGCGAGATCACGCGGCGTGTAGATCGAGTTGTTGGTGAGGACCAGGAAGCGGGTCCCGTTCGCGCGCAGGCGCGCCACGAACTCGTCGGCGCCTGGGATCGCGAGCTCCTCGTGCACCAGCACGCCATCCATGTCCATCAGCCACGAGTGGATCTCTCGATGGGCCATCGCTCACGCACACATTAGGAGGCCCGCGCCCGTGACAGGGCGTGGCGTGCCCGGTGGGCGAACGCCTCCACCTCCTCGGCGGGTGGCGGGTCGCCGGCGTCGAACATGCGGGCCTGGAGGCGCGGGCCGTGTGTACCGTGCTCGTCCATCAGCGCGCGGGAGACCGGCTGGACGACGTAGTGGAGATGACCGGGCTCACCGCCGGCGTGCGACCACAGACACACGTAGGTCTGCTCCGGCGACAGCACCTCGTCGACGATGGCCGTGCACACGTGCAGCAGCGCCCCCTGCTCGGCCGCCTCTGACGAGGTGAGCTCGGAAACGCGCGTGACGTGGCGCAGGGGCTTGACCACGAGGGTCCCGACGCCGAGCGGCCCCACGCAGTGCTCGACTCGCCAGTGCGCGGTCTCGTGGATGACCCCGCCCGGCAGGGGCCGTCGCCCGGTGGTGAGGTCGCACGCGAGGCATCCTTCCACGTCGTCCATGGCGAGCAGCGTATTGGCCGGACCGCTTGGCGGCTTGGCGCAGGCCATGACGCCCTCATCACGCTGCCTGGCGGTTGAGGATGCGGAGGAGGCGGGCGGCCTCGTAGTCGGGTTTTGTCATGAGCCGCTGTTTGGTGATGCGGATGGTGGTGAAGCCGTGGTCGAGGTGTTCGGCGTCACGGTCGCGGTCGTCCTCGAACGCGTCGCGGTGTTGGTGGGTGTCCCAGCCGTCCAGTTCGACGATCAGGTTGGCCTCCGGAAAGAACGCGTCGACCTCCCGGCCGTTGACTTTGACGTTGATCTGCGGGATGGGCAGGTCGTATTTGTGGATGAAGGCGAGGAAGTCGTCCTCAAAGGGTGAGCGGGTGGGGTTGCGGGGGGTCTCTGCGAACGGCGTGAGCAGTTTGGTCCCGGGGTGGCGAGGGTTGCGTTGCAGGACCTCGGTGAGGGCGGTGAGGCGTAGGTAGCCGTTGAGGCGTCCGTCGTTGACCAGGCGGCTGCGTTGTGTGGCGGTGAGCCGAGGCGCGAGGTCCAGCGCGGTGCGGGCGGGGCTCGTGGTGGGGATGGCGCGTTGGTGGGTGATGTCGCGTGGCTCTAGCGACGGGCAACGATGGGTGAGGATGTGGCGTGGTCGGCGATCGCCTTGGGTGAGGGTGATCTCCGGGGGTGGCTCGTAGCGCGTGAGGAATCCCCACAGCCAGGCGGCGGAGGCGTGGCTGGCGACGGCGGCGGGTCCGCCGGCGAGGACGGCGGCGGCGATCAGGGCCTGTGGGTCCTGGCGTGCTGGGGCCTGGCAGTAAACGCCGTTGTAGCGGGTGACCAGCGACCCGCTCCTGAGCCTGGCCTCGATGGCCGAGCTGCTGAGACCTACCGCCAACAGCTCGGTCCGCGAGACGTTCCCAGCGTGCCTTCGAGCGATCTCCCGGATCGCCGCGTCGCGGGGACCTCGGGAGATTTTGCCCATGCCACGGGGAATATCGCCCATACCTATTAAGAGCCTCGAGCGGCGGCATTTCCACCCCCCTCCTCCCGGGCCCGCCGGCGTGCGGGCCCGGGCAGCTGCGGCTACCCGACCGGCGAGGTCAGGTCATACAGCGTCTGGCCGCCGATCGTCACCGCCTTGTAGTGGGCCTTGACCCAGGTGGTGATGGCGTTGGACGAGCCCGCGCCGCCGCCCGGTCCTCCACCGCCGGAGGCGATGTAGTAGTGGATGTCGCCGGCCTTCACGTAGGTCTCGAACTGGGCGAGGGTGAGCTGGCCGCCCTCCCCGCTGAAGCCGCCGATCGCCATCACCGGCTCGCCGCCCGTCGCCAGCTCCAGCGATGCCGCCGACTGTGAGCCCGACGTCGCGGCCACCCACCGGTAGCGCCCGGCGTTGGCCTTCAGCGCCTGCGTGAGCGCCGCGCTCACCGTGGTCTGCCCGCCCGGCATGCCGCCGCGGCCGCCCGTCGTGCCGCCGGCCGTCGTGCCGCCGGCCGTCCCGTCGCCGAACCCGCCAGGCCGGGTGCCACTGGGCGCGCTGCCGCTCGGCGGCGCCCCGGTCGGCGCTGCGCCCCGCGCGCCGGTGGGCGCGCCACTGAAGCGCATCCCGCCGCCACCAAAGCCGCCGCCCAAGCCGCCGCCCGCGCCGCCACCAAAGCCGCCTCCCATCCCACCGGCACTCGCCGGCCCCGCCGACGGGATCGAGCCCGTGTGCGGCGTGGAGATCGTCTGCGCGGCGTAGGCCACGGGCCCCGCCACGGAGGCCATCACGCCGAGCACCACCGCCACCACACCCAGCCTTGCTCGCAATGGGCGCCACAGCGCGGAGGCGACCAAGCCGGCCACCGCGGCCAGGCCCGCCACGAGGATGAGCGCGCGCAGCCACGGCTCCCAGCTCGGCGTGCGGTCCAGGAGCTCCCAGGACCAAGCCGCGCTCACGGCCACCGCGACGGCGGCGGCCACCCGTGCCCGTACCGTGTCGCGCCGAGCCCAGAGCATGCGGCTCCCGATGGCCACCAGCGCGGCGATCGCCGGGACGAGCGCCACCGTGTAGTAGGTGTGGATGATCCCGCTGGAGAGGCTGAAGACGAGGCCGCTGACGATCAGCCAGCCGCCCCACAGCAGCAGCGCAGCGCGAGTGCGGTCGGTGCGCGGGGCCCGGCGCGTGGCGATCAGACCGGCCACGAGGGCCAGCAGCGCGGCGGGCAACAGCCACGAGGCCTGGCCGCCCATGACCGAGTTGAACAGCCGCAGGACACCGGTGGCGCCGCTGAAGTTCCCACCCGCGCCACCGCCTGCGCCAGCACCGCCGCCAGCGCCGCCGCCCGGACCGCCGCTGCCGAAGATGCGCCCCAGTCCGTTGTAACCGGTGATGAGGTTGAGGATGCTGTTGTCAGACGAGCCGTCGATCATCGGCCGCGAGCCCGCGGGCCACAGCGCGACGATCGCCACCCACCAGCCGGCGCTGACCACGATCGCCAGACCGCCGGCCAGCATCTGCGCGATGCGCCGGCGCAGGCTCGTCGGCGCGGCCACCATGTAGACGAGCGCGAACGCCGGCAGGACCAGGAAGGCCTGCATCATCTTGGCCAGGAAGGCGAAACCGATCATCGTCCCGGCCGCCACCACCCAGCGCGTCCCGGCGCGCTCCAGTGCCCGGGTGAGGCAATAGGCGGCGGCGACGAGTAGGAGCACGAGCAGCGCGTCGGGGTTGTTGAAGCGGAACATGAGCGCCGCCACCGGTGTCGCCGCCAGCAGCGCGCCCGCCGCCAGGCCCGCGCCCGTCCCGAACCAGCGCTTGATCGCCGCGTAGAGCAGGGCCACCGCGGCGACGCCCTCGAGCGCCTGCGGAGCCAGCATGCTCCAGCTGCTGAAGCCGAAGATGCGCCCGCTGAGCGCCATCACCCACAACGACGCGGGTGGCTTGTCGACGGTGATGAAGTTCGATGAGTCGATCGAGCCGAAGAAGAACGCCTTCCAGCTCTTGGTGCCGGCCTGGACGGCGGCGGCGTAGAAGCTGTTGGCATAGCCGGAGGCGCTGAGGTCCCACAGGTACGCCACGGCGGTGACCAGCAGCAGGGTCGGCAGCGCCAGGCGCTGCCAGTTGGCGGCCAGCCACGTGGAGGCGGCGGGCGCGGGCCCACGCAGGAAACGGTCCCGCCCGCCCTCCCGCGCGGGCGCGGGACGTCGGAGAAGGCCAGTGCTCATGTTCATGCCGGCAGATTCGGCGAGCCCCGTAAGCCGAGCGTCTTAACCACCGAAGGACTGCCGATGCTCCGCGTGAGAGGCCGGTCACGCCCGGCGCGTCACGGGTGGCGCTGGACGCCACGCACGATCGCGTCGACATCCCGGTGCCCGGCCCGCACCGCGAGCCCCACCAGGTCCAACTGATCGCTACCGACGGCGCGCACTGCGGCCCGATTGTCGGTGTCGTTGCCGGTGCTGAACATGTCGGCGGTGTAGATCGCCACCGGGACCTCGCGCCGCGCCGCGCGCTCGCGCAGCGTGCGCAGCTTCTCGCCCCCGGTCTCGAACACCAGCACCGGCTGCACCAGCAGCGGCAGGTAGCGGACTCCGTCCCCGTCGACGTAGTCCTCGCCGATCGCCGCCGCCCCCGCGCGCGCCACCAGCCCGCTCATGAGAAACGCCGTGACGTTGAGGCGTTGCCAGGTGGCGAGGTCGTCGCGGACCACGATCGCGACCTTGGTGTCGAACTCGGCGACGGTCATCGGCCCCGGATCATCGCCGCGGCCGCGCGCCGCCGTCTTGAACGATGTTGCGGTCTTTCGCGGCCAGCGCCGGCTCAGCGACGCATGGCCCGCGCGTACGCCCCGGGCGTGACCCCGACCAGTTGCTTGAACACCCGGGACAGATGCGGCTGGTCGGCAAACCCGCACTCGGCCGCCACCGCCGCTGCCGGCACGCCTTCGCCGAGCATCGACCGCGCCCGGTCGATGCGCAGGTCGCGCTGGAACGCATGCGGGGTGAGGCCGTTCTGCTCGCGAAAGCGCCGGATGAGCTCGAAGCGCGACAGTCCGGCCACGCCGGCCAGTTCGGCCAGCGACACCGGCTCGGCCCAGCGCTCCTGGAGATGCACGCGGGCCCTGCGCACGGCGGCGTGTTCGCCGCGCTCGCGCCGTCGGCGGGCAGGCCCGGTCACCGACGCGCCGCGCAGGTGCGGCGTCAGGCCGGCGATCGCCTCCAGGACCGTCTCGTCCACGGCCAGTCCCGGCGTCTCGAGCGCCAGCGCGGCGTGCGCGCGCAGCAGGGCGGCTTGCAGCGCGTGGTCGCGGAACACCACCCAGCGTGCCGCGCCCGGGCCCGGGCCATCGTGCTGCGCCCAATCGTGCAGCACGGAGGGCTCGACGTAGAGGACCTTGTAGGCCCACCCCTCGGGGACTGCGGCCATCCCCGTGTGGACCGCCTCGGGCTCGAGCACGAACAGCTCGCCGGCGTTGGCGCGCTGGCGGCTGCTCTCGACGGTGAAGCGGGCCGCCCCGCGCTGGACGACGGCGATCGTCCATGTCCGGTGCGAGTGGGGCCGGTAGGCGTGGTGCACGAAGCGTGCGTGCAGGGCCTCGATCCCGGTCAGGCCCGGGGGACGGAAGTAGGTGGCGTACTCGGCCGGCAGCCCCGGGGATTCTAAGGACCCGCTCGGGGCTCGCCCGCCTACCCGCTCGGGGCTGGCCCGCCTACAAGCGGCCCTCGCCCGCCTAAAGGCCGGCGCCTAGCGCAGCCGCCCCGCGGCGGCCACCGGCTTTCGGTCACGGCCCCTCGGCATCTCGCGCGCCTCCACGTGGCGCACGAGCGCTCCGGTGTGGCGCTCGATCCGCTGGGGCAGCCCGGACCTCATCCACCGCGAGCCCCACGAGGGCAGCGTGGAGACGATGATCTCGTCGAACTCGGCCGGGCTGTAGACCTCCAGGACGGCGCGCAGGGGATCGGAGTCGCCGGCGATCGCGCGCACTTCCAGCCCGATCTCTCGCATGTGCGCGTCCATCTGCTCGACCGCCCGACGGCCCTCAAGGCCGCGGCCCGCCGGGATGACGAGCGTGAACCGCGCGGGGCACTCCTCGACGCGCGCACGCATCGTCTCCTCCAGGGTGTCGGACATCGCGGTGCGATTCGCGACGACGAGGATGTTCAGCTCTCGAGGCAAAGCTTCCTCCTTGCGCTCGTGTGGACGTTGTCAACCAGGCCACTCAGTGACCCGGGAGCGATAGGTTGCTCCTGTACCGGTGCGATCGCCATGGCCCTGAGGACAAATGCCGCCTTCATCACGATTCCCTAACACTCGCGTCGCGGTGCTCGACGACTACCAGCGCCGCGCTCACAGCTACGCCGAGTGGGAGTCGCTGGGCGATGGCGTCGACGTCGAGTTCTTCTCCGAGCCCATCGCCCAGGACGAGCTGCCGCAGCGGCTCACCTCCTTCGACGTGCTCGTACTGATGCGCGAACGCACGCGCTTGCACCGCGACGTGCTCTCACAGCTCCCCAACCTCCGCCTCGTCATCACCACCGGCATGCGAAACGCCTCGCTCGATATCGAGTACCTGCGCGAGCGCGGCGTCACGGTGTGCGGCACCCAGGGCACCGGAGCCGCGCCGGCCGCGGGCGTCCCCAGCACCGCCGAGGTGGCCTGGGCGCTCATCCTCGCGGTGGCCAAGCGCGTCACCCAGGAGGACCGGGCGCTGCGCTCCGGGCGCTGGCAGCTCGACCTCCCGGTGAACCTCGCGGGGGCCACGCTGGGCCTGGTCGGCCTGGGCAACCTCGGCGCAGCCATGGTCGGCCCGGCGCGGGCGTTTGGCATGGAGGTGGTGGCATGGAGCCAGAACCTCAGCGACGAGCGCGCCGCCGAGGTGGGGGTGCGCCGCGTCTCCAAGGAGGAGCTGCTGGCCGGCGCCGACTTCCTCTCCATCCATCTCGTCCTCTCAGACCGCAGCCGCGGCCTCATCGGCGGCCCTGAGCTGCTGCAGATGAAGCCGACCGCCGCGCTCATCAACACCTCGCGCGGGCCGATCGTCGACGAGGCGGCGCTCGTGGCGGCGCTGCGCGTCGGCGTCATCGCGGCGGCCGGTCTCGACGTCTATGACCGTGAGCCGCTCCCGTCCGATCACCCACTGACGATGCTGCCCAATGTCGTCCTGCTGCCCCACCTCGGCTACGTGTCGGAGCCCGGGATGCGCCACATGTACGTGCAGGTGGTGGAGGACATCGCCGCTTTTCTGGAGGGCGAGCCGATCCGCACCGTCGGCTGATCGAGCGGGTCTACGATTGCCTCAGCCGCCGTCCACACTGGAAGGGAGAACCGCATGGCTCTGGACCCCAAGCACACAGCGATCGTCCTGATCGAGTACCAGAACGACTTCACCTCCGAAGGCGGGGCACTGCATGGCGCCGTGTCCGGCGTCATGGAGG
This sequence comes from uncultured Actinomycetota bacterium, assembly GCA_963850325.1. Classification (GTDB taxonomy): domain Bacteria; phylum Actinomycetota; class Thermoleophilia; order Solirubrobacterales; family Solirubrobacteraceae; genus Palsa-465. Next base: position 299,439 of record CAWKLB010000007.1, on the reverse strand, counting down.
ACACCGGGATGCTCGAGAACACCCGCAGGCTCGTCGACGCGGCGCGCCAGGCCGGAGCCACCATCGTGCACGCCCCGATCACCTTCGCGCCCGGCTACAACGAGATCGCCGAGCACCCGTACGGGATCCTCAAGGGCGTGGTCGACTCCACCGCGTTCGTCAAGGGGGAGTGGGGGTCTGAGATCATCGACGCGCTCGCCCCGCAGGCCGGTGACGTGGTCGTCGAGGGCAAGCGCGGGCTTGACACCTTCGCCACCACCAACCTCGACTTCATCCTGCGCGCCCGCGAGATCACCACGATCGCGCTCGGGGGCTTTCTCACCAACTGCTGCGTCGAGTCGACGATGCGCACCGGCTATGAGAAGGGCTACAAGGTCATCACCCTGTCTGACTGCGTCGCGGCCACCTCCACCGAGGAGCACGAGAACGCGATCAAATTCGACTACCCGATGTTCTCCGACGTGATGACCAGCGACTCGCTGGCCGGCGAGCTGGGTGCCGCGCCGGTCACCACGTAGCCGCGCGCTTGATCACCGGCGGCGCCGGGCGTAGGCTTGCGGCTGCGCGTTCCCACGCGTGACCTTCGCCTGGCGCTCACGCCGTCGGTCTCGAGAAGGTAAAGGTGACCTCGAGTCATCGGGAGACCATTTCGTCGCCCCTCCTCGGCGGGGCACCGTGAGCGTGAGTTGCGGCGCCACCCGCCGGTGTCAGGAGATGTGATGACGAAGCAGAAGACGTTCAAGCGCCGGGTCCGCTCGCGCATGGAGAAGACCGGCGAGCGTTACACGGCCGCCCGCCGCGTGCTCACCTCCGCCGAGCCCGCGGAGTCCCAGGCCACCGAGACGGCCACTGGGCGCACCAACGCCGAATGGTTCGCCCTGCTCGACGAGTGGGGCGCCGCCCAGCGCACCCACGCCGAGATCGCGCGCTGGCTGGCCAAACAGCCGGGCGTCTCGAGCTGGTGGTCGCAGATGCTCACTGTCGCGTACGAGCAGGCGCGCGGCCGCCGGGTGCGTCACCAGCGACCCGACGGGTTCACCATCACCGCGTCCAAGACGGTCGCGGTGCCCGTGAACGAGCTCTTCACGGCGTTCGTCGACGACGCCCACCGCGTGCAATGGCTCCCGGGCGCGACGCTGACGGTGCGCACGGCCACCGCGTCACGCAGCGCACGCTACGACTGGGAGGACGGCGCCACCCGGGTCAACGTCGGCTTCACCGCCAAGTCGGACACGAGCAGCACGATCGCGCTGAGCCACGAGCGCCTGCCCGACGCCGACACAGCCGAGGAGATGAAGCGGTGGTGGCGCGAGCGACTGGCCGAGCTCAAGACACTGCTGGAGGCGCCCGCCCGCAAGTAACCTGCCCCGCGTGCCTCTGACCCGGGACGCGTCCGTCACGCAGCTGTTCCTCGAGCTGGTCGCGATCCCGTCCCCCAGCCGGCGCGAGCGCGTGGTCGGCGAGCTCATCCGCGAGTGGCTTGCCGGCCACGGGATCCCATCGGCCTACGACGAGGCCGGCCAGGTCAACGGGTCAGACTGCGGAAACCTCATCGCCAGCGTCGTGGGCGCGCGAGGGGCGCCCAGGTACCTGTTTATCTCCCACATCGACACGGTCGAGTCCGGCACGCCACCGGTCACGCCACACATCGACGACGACGGGGTGGTCCGCTCAGATGGCGAGACGATCCTCGGCGCCGACAACAAGGCTGCCGTCGCCGCCGTCATGCGCGTGTGCGCGGCGGCCGCGGGCCTCCCCGAGGCGCGGCGGCCGACGGTGCACGCCGCCTTCACCTGCTGTGAGGAGAGCGGCAAGATGGGCGCCGGCCTGCTCGCAGCCGACCTGGTGCAGGGCGTCGACTGCGCCTTCTCGGTCGACGGCGCCAAGCCGGTCGGCACCGTCATCACGCGCGCACTGGGACAGACGTCGTTCGTATTCGTGATCCACGGACGCGCGGCCCACGCCGCCGCCAACCCCGAGGCGGGGATCAACGCGATCGCGGTGGCCTCGGAGATCGTCAACGCGCTCCCGCTTGGCCGCCGGCCGGGCGGGGGCAGCGTCAACGTCGCCGCGATCATCGGCGGCTCGGTCATCGACCGTCTCACCCCCGAGGTCCTTGGCGACGCGAGCGTCGAGGCCGCGCTCGCAAGCGCCCTGACGAACTCGATCCCCGACCTGGCGCTCGTCCGCGGCGAGGTCCGCGGCTACACGGTCGACGAGATCGAGACGACGATCGACGCCATCACCCAGACGGTCACGCGTGTCTGCGAGGCCCACGGCGCACGCTCTGACTGGATCCGCGACCGCGAGCGGATGGTGCCCCCGTTCCCGCCCGCCGAGGACTCCCGGGCGCGCGCGCTCGTCCAGGCCGCCGCCGCGCAGGTCCCCGGGTTGGAGCTGGTCCTGGAGGAGCGCCAGGCCACGCTCGAGGCCAACTACCTGGCGGCCAGCACCGACGTCGTGGCCCTGGCCAGTGGCGGGCGCGATCCCCACCAGGTCTCGGAGTCCATCCCGGTGGCCGAGCTCGAGCGCCTCGAGGCGCTGCTGACCGCGATTCTCACCGCGGACGTCACCCCGGTGTAGACGCTAGCTCTCGCCCTCCGGCGTCACGGCCTGGGCCAGCACGCCCGCGGTCGCGTAGATGTGCGCGAATGCCCGTGCCTCGTCTCCCGTCCACAGCGACGAGCCGTGGCCGTAGGTGGATCCCAGGCGCCGCCCGGCGTCAAGCAGGCTGTAGGCGCTGCGCGTCCCCAGCGGCACGATGTTGCCCTTGTGCAGGTGCACGCGCACGTCGCCGGTGACGCGCTCCTGGGAGCTGTCGAGGAAGGCGCGGATGTCGGTGAGGAGCGGGTCGTAGTAGCGGCCCTCGTGGAGCATGTCGCCGAACGTCGTGCCCAGCGACGCCTTCATCGTCTGCTGCGCGTTGGTGAGGACGAGGCGCTCGAGCTCGCGGTGGGCGGCGATGAGGATGAGCATCCCCGGCGCCTCGAACCCGAGGCGGCCGACGATGCCCATGATCGTCTGCCCGGTGTGGATCCCGCGGCCCACGCCGTGGGCGGCGCCGATGCGGTTGAGCAGCGCCAGCGTGTCGTAGCCGGGGACGCCGATGCCCAGCTCTCCGATCGCCGCGTCGGCGTCGGCGACGCCGCTAACGGTCTCGCATGCCACCGGCAGCCCTCCCTCGAAGCGCAGCAGCAGCTCGGCCGGCTCATCGGGCGCGTCGGCGATCGAGCGCGTCGTCGGCCACGCCTCCTCGGGCAGGTACTCCCAGGACCCGTAGGTCTCCTCGCCGCCGATGGTGGTGCCGAGGATCCCGAAGTTGAACGAGTACTTGGCGGTGATGTCGGACACCGCGTGGCCGCGCTCACGGAGGAAGTCGCGTTCCTCCTCGCGGGTGTGCTGCTCGTCGCGGATGAGCCCAGCGATCTCGAGCTTGGGCGCCAGGGCCTTGGTCACGGCGTCGAAGCGGACGTGGTCATTGCCCGCGCCCGTCGAGCCGTGGGCGATGACGTCGGCGCCGCGGTCGAGCGCGACCCGCGTGACCTCCTCGGCCTGGAGCATGCGCTCGACCCCGACGCAGGACGGATAGACGCCGTTGCGCAGGTAGTTGGCCTTGAGGATGTAGGTGACGAACTGGTCATAGAGACGGGCGCGCCCGTCGATGACGACGTGCTCGTCGCCTCCGAGCTCCTGGGAGCGCTGCTCGATCTCGCGCAGCTCCTCGGGCGGGAAGCCGCCGGTGTTGACGGTGACGGTGGTGACCCGCTCGCCGCGGTCCACGAGCACCGCCAGCGCAAAGGAAGTGTCCAGCCCGCCGGAGAAGGCGAGTACGTAGTGGCGACCGGGCATCAGTTCTCAGCGACCTCCAGTATCGGAACCCGGTGATCGACGAACCCGGGGGGGACAACGTAGTAGCGGCTGGTGCCGGCGTCGATCTTGGCCTGCATCTCGCGCTGGAAGTCCAGGTCCCGGGAGTCCATCCACGTGGTGGGCGCGCTCTCGGCGTCGTCCTCGTGCACATCGGTGCGATAGACGAGCGTGTGCGGCACCGGATGCAGGTCCAGCACGGCGGAGACGACCTCCATGCGCCCGAACTTGCGGTGCACGCGGATCGCCTGGTCGGTGAACTGGGCCACGCCCGTGAGGGTCTTGGCGCGGTAGACCTCCAGGCCCAGTCCCTTGGTGGTGGTGCCCAGCCCGGGGATGGAGGAGCACAGCGACCAGCCGACCCAGCCGCCGGGCACCGGGGTCGGCGCCGCGCAGTAACCGGCGACGGGGATGGGCCCGTCGTAGCCCAGCCGCTCGGCCTCGGCGAGCACCGCGCCCAGGACCTGGCCCGTGCGAGCCCGCTCGGAGGCGTAGCCGCGCTCCTCGGCCGCCGCCGCGCGGGCGCGCTCGGACGCCAGGGTCACGAGCAGGAACGCCGAGGGCAGCAGCCCGAGGTCGATCATCACCCAATTCTGCAGCGGGATGCCCTTGTCCCCGAACGCGGTGGCGTTGAGCACGTTGTAGACCCGCATGAGGTCGGCGACGCTCCATCCCTCGGGATCCGGCGCCAGGAAATCGACAGGCGTCACCAGCACCCCGAGCGGCGTGGTGTCGAGCTGCGCCAGCACGGCGCCGTTGGAGGCGAGATACAGGCCGTAGCCCTCGGCCAGCAACTGGTGGGCCTCGCGGGCGATATCGGCTCGGGTCAGCGGCACGGGCGCGACTCTAGACCAGCGCGAAGGCCGCGGCCCGGACGCCATCGCGCTCAAGATCGGCGCGCGTGCAGCCGATGTCAGGGGGAGTGAGTATCAGTGCAGTGGTCGGCCGCATCGACCAGATCATCCAACTGCAGCAGCAGATTCTCGACCCGGCGTCGCTCGCCGGCAGCTCTGCCGCGTCCGCATCGACGGGCGCCTCGTTCTCCACCGGCTCCGCTGCCACCGGCAGTGGGACCTCAAGCGACTTCGCCAGTCAGCTGGCCAGCGCACAGGCGGCCACGTCACCGCTCGCCGCCAGCGCCTCGGGCGTCGTGGGCACGACCGCCTCGGGTGTCGTGGGCACCAGTGGCGGGGTCGGGGCCGGAGACCCGCGCGTGTCGGCGATGGTCAACGAGGCCGACTCGCTCGTCGGCAAGCCCTACGTCTACGGCGGCGGCCACTCCGGCTGGGGCCCGCAGACGGGGTATGACTGCTCGGGCTTCGTCTCCGCCGTGCTCCACGCCGGCGGCTTCCTCACCTCGCCGGTGGACACCACCGCGCTGCCCAGCCAGCCCGGCATGGTGTCGGGACCCGGCCAGTACGTCACCGTCTATGACCGCGCTCTCCCCGGCCAGAACGGCCACGTGATCATCCAGATCAACGGCCAGTTCTACGAATCCGGCGGCATGCACGGCGCCTGGGGCGGCGGCGGGGGCGTGCAGAAGATCGGCACGCCCTCAGCCTCCTACCTGGCCACGTTCCCGACGGTGCTCCACCCAGAGGGTCTGTAGGCCGGAGTTTCGACTAGTCTGCGCCAGGATCTGATGGCGCGGCCGATCATCGATCTCGCAATCTTCGGGGCCAGCGGCTTCGCCCGGGAAGTGGCGGCCTGGGCCGAACGCGCGACCTGGAGCGGCTCCGGATTCCGTCTCATCGGGTTCATCGACGACGTGAACCCAGGCGGCGAGCTGCGCGGACGTCCCGTGGTGACGCTTGCGGATATGGCGCGAGCGCAACGGCCGGCCTTCGTCGTAGCGGTCGGTGACCCAGCCTTGCGCGAGGATCTCGCCCAGGCCGCGGAGTCCGCGGGCCTCTCGGTCGCTCCACCGCTGGTGCACCCGTCGGTCGAGTACGACGAAGACCACGTCACTCTCGGCCACGGCACGGTGATCTGCGCCGGCAGCATCCTGACCACGGACATCGCCGTCGGCAACCACGTGCAGATCAATCTGGACTGCACGGTGGGTCACGACGTGTCCCTTCACGACTACGTGACCCTGGCGCCGGGAGTCCACGTCTCCGGCAAGGTTGCGATCGGACACGGAGCCTACTTCGGCACCGGAGCGGTGACCGTCGATGGCGGCTATGACCAGCCGCTCGTGATCGGGGAGCGGGCCGTCGTTGGAGCGGGCGCGGTGGTCACCCGCGACGTCCCCGCAGCCACCACGGTCGTCGGGGTGCCCGCGCGCGCGCGTTGAAAGCGCGCGACGCGCAGGTCAATCCACTGCTCGGGCGAGGTAGAGGGTTGCCCGACCCTCCCACGTACTGGCGATGGTCTCGACCGAGAAGCCGGCCAGTCGCAGAAGTGCGGCCACATGGTCACGAGTGAAGAACCACCACCAGGGTGCATAGTCCGTCAGATCCCAGCCGTCCTGGAGAGGATGGTTGACGCCCACCGCCTGAGCGCCGACTTCGCGTAGCCATTGCCCCAGGACGGCGAGGTGGCTTTGGGGCAGGGCCGGGATGAGCAGAGCGGCGCCCGGCTCGACGGACACCGTCCCCGCGGAGTTGGTCACGGTTTCCGGAATCGACGCCGTGCCGAGGATGAGAGTCTCGGTGGTGATGGCGCGGAGCTGCTGAAGCGTGTGCAGCGGAGCAGGGCAGTGATAGAGAATGCCGGCGCAGAACACGACGTCGAAGCTGCCGACGCGATATGGGGTCTCCGGATCATCGAGGTTGGCGTGCACGCAACTCGTACCCGTCACCCCGAACGTGGCAGCACGCTCGCGGAACAACGTCCAGAGCTCATCATCCGGGGGGATCACGTCGATCATCGCCGTCTCGGCGGCGCCACTCCGGGCAGCCACGGTGACTCGCTCGTTGACAGTCCCCCACAGCCCGCCGACCTCGGCGAAGCTCTTGCCCCGAACGGACGCGGCGATCCACTGCTCGGAGATCGGCTCGCCCATCTGCGAAACCGTACACGAAGCCCCTGGGCGCTGACGACGGGTTGGGCGCTGCCCCGGGGTCAGCCGGCGTGAATCGGGACATTAGAATCGGCGTGTGACTGCGGGAGATCCCAGAACGGGGGCCGCACTGGTGCTGACTCCCGGCAGTTGGGGGCGACCACTCGACTGGCTCCCGACCCTGAGCGCGTACATCGCGGCCGTGCCCCCGAAGCGAGATGTGACACTCCATTTGGATGCGCGGGCGCCGGATGTCCATCCGATGACCGTACGCGCGCTCGTCGAGCAGGCCTGCACGTTCCTTTCGAATGGCCTGGACTTCGCCGCGGTGGTTCTGCTCGAGGGCGCAGTCGAGATTCCGCCGGGGTGCGAACCGGTGAGCGACCCGACCGAATTGCTCGACCTTCTCGATGTTGAGGTTGCGCCTCTGCAGGACAGCGCTCTGGCGATCACCCAACACGCTCAGTGGGTCAAGATGCTCGTTGACGTTCTCCAGGCCCAGATCGACCGAGCCCGGCTTGACGCCGCGCCGCCCGTGGCCCTCGCTGACGCGCCTCTGGTGACTGTTCACATTCCGGTGGACGGGCGCAGCGACTCGCTCTGTGGCCGGACGCTTCCGTCGGTCCTGGCGGGGGCCTATCCCAACCTGGAGATCCTGGTGTGCGGTGCGGGCCTTCCCCGCGACGCCCGCACGGCAGTCGAGGCGATCGACGACGTCCGCGTTCGGTACGTCGACGTCGGTGAGGCCCAGGTGTACCCCTCACGACCGCTGGCCCGTGAGCAGATGGCGCGTGCCGTCGCCGTCAACCGCTTGCTGGACGAGACCCGGGGGGCGTACATCGCGCCGCTCGACCACGACGCCGCCTTCACGATCGACCACGTCCTCGTCCTGCTGGACGCGCTTCGCCGCGGCGGAGGCGACCTGGTCTACGGCACGGCCGTGAGCGAGTCCCCGGGCGGCGGGTGGCGCGTGCTTGGAATCGGGCCGTGGGCCAGCGATCAGGTCGTCAACGGTGCGGTCATGTACTCGAGTCGTTTGTGCCACCTGCGCTGTGACCCTCACTCGTGGATGCTCGAGGAGCCGGCCAGCTGGAACCGGTGGCGGCGGATGCGCGACGCCGGCGCGCGGATTCATCAAGTGCCGGCGGCTGTCGCCGTCCAGTTCACGCCTGCGAGTCAGACCGAGCCCCGGGGACGGGACCAGGCCGTGCTCGACGAGCAGACGGCGTCCGACATACTCGCCACATCGGCACGAGAGTTGCTACGCGTCAGCTCACGGCGGCGAGGCGCGTGGGGGCTGCCGGTCCGATCCGGGCCGCGGCGCGCGGTGGCCCCGACGGTTCCTCCGCGCCGGCTGGCGTTGCTGGACACTCACTTTCCACTTTCGTTGTCTGGCTTCCGCTGGCACGAGGCGAAGGCGATGCTCGAGCTCGTTCCGGACACGGTGTTCTTCTCGCTTCACCAGACCGGCCAGAGCTGGCCGGTCACCGTGCGCCCGCTCGAGGCGTTCCCGACTGTCGCTGCTGAGCTCGGGATCACTGACGTCTACTCGGTGTTCCTGAACTTCGCCGTCGGCCTGCTCGGACTGGAGCGCCATCCCGGGACGGATAAGTGCGCCGGGATCGCCTCCGGCATCGCGATCACGCCGGAGCTGTGGAACCTCGGCATCCGCTTCCACACCACGCTCTATCCCGGCGGCGGCTTGGTCGCCGACATCGACCCGGAACTGCTGCGCGCCGTCGCCACCCGGTCCGCGACTGTTTTCACGAACGCGACCGAGGTCGTTTCAGCCGTGCCGGATGCGGTCCGGATCGCCGGGTCGATTGCCACCGAGTTCTATGCGTTCCGGCGCCGCCCACGCCGAGAGGGCCGGCCGTTCCGGGTCGTTTTTGCCGCCGACGACCGGCCGCGAAAAGGTCTCGACACCGCCCTTGCCGCATTCCAGTTGCTCGACGCGCGCTTCGTTCTCGACATCGCCGGTCCCAACGAGCGTTACCTGCACGGGATTCCTCGGGATCGCATCACCCTCCATGGGTTCCTCGAGCCGGCACAGTTGCGAGAGCTGTACTGGTCCGCCGATGCCTTTGTCTCTCCGGTCCGGCCGGAGGGCCCGGATGGGCCGGTGGAGGAACTGGGGCTGATCGACGGGTTTCCGACGACGACGGCATCCGAGGCGCTCGCCTCCGGGTGCGCCCTCATCTCCTCCAATCCCCGTGGCGACCAGTGGGTCCTGACCGCCGGAGAGCACTATCTGGATATCCCGGTCCGGGACCATGTCGCGCTCGCCGGGGCGCTTGATCGGCTCGAGCGCGATCGCGAGCTGCGTGATCGGCTGGCCGAGCGGGGAGCGTCTCGCGTCCGCGAGATGATGGACGTTCACGAGACTGCTCGGCTCAAGCTCGAGGTGATGGGGTTCGAAGTGGCCGCCGCACAGGCGTCTCACTCGGGATGAGTGGCCACTCGGGGCCTCAAGGTACGAGCGGCGGGGTCGATCAAGGGGTCATGCCCGCTCCTTTGGGGGACATCGCGTCGGACGATCGCTACGCCCTCGCGCTCGCGCTCCATGGCGAGGGTCGCGCGGCTGAGGGATTGCAGATGCTCGTTGCCGAGGCCGGCGATCGCCTCCGTGACGCCGACCTGCTCAACGATCTCGGCGTTCTGGCCTTCGAGGCGGGGAGGCCCCAGGCCGCCGAGTCGGTCCTGCGCACGGCGGCCCTGCTGGCACCGGATGCCGGCGTGCAGGCGAATATTGACGCCCTTGACGCGCTCCGCGGGGATGGCTTCTGCAGTCGGCTGATCCAGCGGCTGGTCGTCGCGGCGCTCGGTCCAGACCTTCGGGACAATTACGATCCGCTCCATAACCCCGCCGGACCGCCGGGCCCGCTGCAGTCGGTTGACATCAACGTCGCTGAGATCATGCGCGAAGCCCCCGATCTGGAGTGGCTGTACCGCACACTGGCCGATGACGCCTCGCGGGGGTTGATGGTCGATCTGTTCGCCTTCCGGGTGCTCGGCGGGGCAAAGGTCGCGCTGCCGATCGGCGCCCGGCGCAACCGCGAGCTGATCGAGCAGGCGAAGGCGCTGCGCGTTGAGGAGGCGAGCACTCCACTCGGATTCCTGGGGTGGCACGCCGACCGCTACGACGTGGCTGCGCTCGGTTACCCGGTCGTTATCGATGCACACACCTTGAACATCGTTGAGACGTTCCTGCTGCAGCAGTACGCCTGCCCTGAGCACCCGGCGGCCCGCGCCCGGCCGGGGGACGTGGTCATCGACGGCGGAGGCTGTTGGGGCGACACGGCGCTGTACCTCGCAGCCCAGGTTGGCGCCACTGGGCGGGTGGTCACCTATGAGTTCTCGCCGTCGAACCTCGAGCTGTTGCATGCGAACCTGGCACGAAATCCCGATCTTGAGTCCCGCATCGAAGTCGAGTACCGCGCCCTATGGGACTCCTCGGACGAACGGTTGGCGATCGAGGGAAGCGGCCCGGCCACGCACCTGGGCGACGCCCAGGGCAGTGGTGGCGTGCTGACTCGTGCGTTGGACGATACGGCCGATGCACTCGGATTGGATCGCATCGATTTCATCAAGCTCGACATTGAGGGCGCCGAGCTACAGGCGCTGAAGGGCGCGGAGCGGACGCTGCGCCGACATCGTCCGCGGCTGGCGATCGCGTTCTACCACGACCCCAGAGACTGGGTTGACATCCCGGCATACCTGCACGGACTCGGGCTCGGCTATCGCTTCTCGCTCGGCCATTTCACCATTCACTACGGTGAGACCGTGCTGTTCGCGTGGTGTGACGAGGGCGACAGCTGATCGAAACGCCGGCCCCGCGATGGCTAAAGCTGCGCCAGAACGGGCCGATAACCCAGGCATGCCCTCGATGAGCAGCCGTGCGTCATGAGACGTGTTGCAGATCACCGTTCCTCGGATCGGGCTCTCGCCGAGCAGCCCTCCGGGCAGTCGCCGGATCTGGACTTCGCCGATAACGAGACAATCCGCTATCAGCGGCCGGAGCTGCCGTCACTGACCGATGTGGCGCGCTACTACGCACTGGCCGAGGAGGCGAGGTTCTACTCCAATGGCGGTCCTTGCCATCAGCGGCTGGCGAGCCGCTTGGCGGACTACATCGGCAATGTCAGCTGCATTCCGGTGGGCAATTGCACGCTCGGACTCATCGCCGCGATCCGAGGCCTGTGCGGGACTCCCGATGGTCGCCGTACGCTCATCGCGGTTCCATCGTTCACCTTCACCGCCACGGCGTGTGCGATCCAGTGGGCCGGCTTCGAGCCGCTGTTCGTTGACATCGAGCTCGACTCCTGGCAACTGGCTCCCGATGCCCTCGCGGAGGCACTGGCCCGCTATGACGGCTGCGTGGCCGGGGTGATGGGGTGTTCGACGTTCGGCACCGCCGCGCCGACCGCGGTGCGTGATCGGTGGCGCCGCCTGTGCGCCGACGCCGACATCCCGTTGATGATCGACTCCGCCGCGGGGTTCGGGGGGCTCGACGATGACGGCCTTCCGCTGGGTGCCCAGGGCGACACCGAGGTCTTCTCATTTCACGCGACCAAGCCGTTCGCGATCGGAGAGGGCGGGGCGGTGGTCACCTCCGATCCCGATCTGGCCGGGCGCATGACTCGGCTCATCAACTTCGGGATCGATCCAGCCACGCGGACGAGCGTCACGGTCGGGCTGAACGCGAAGATGTCGGAGCTCCACGCGGCCACCGGCCTTGCCATGCTCGATCGCTTCCCTGACGCCCTGGACCGACGCCGCGCGACCGCCCGGCAGTTGCAGGAGCTGTTCTCCGCCTTCCCGCTCACCTATCAGGCGGGATCGGAGTCCTCGACCTGGCAGGTCTTCCAGCTCGTGATGCCCACTCCTCACAGCCGGCAGCGCGCGCTCACCCTCGCCTCTGATCACAACATCGAGGTGCGCACCTGCTTCGACCCGCCTCTGCACCTCCATCCTGCGTTCGACGGGGCCGCGATCGGGGGCGATCTCGCCGTCACCGACGAGCTCGCCGCACGCACGCTTTCGCTGCCGATGGCCAACACGATGGGACCGCGGCAGATGGTGCGGCTGGGCAGGCTGATGGACGCTGTGTTCGCGGCTGACTCGTGCTGAACTAAGCTCGGGCGCCCGAGCATGCTCAACTGGCCGCCCCGCTATGCCCCACTCCGGTGACGAGCTGATCCTGCGCCCCGCGCGGTGGAGCCGGCCCATGGACTGGCTGCCCGCGCTGAGCGCGTATGTCGTCTGGGTGCCCCCGGGTCGTGAGGTCACCCTCTATCTCGACGCGCGCGGCCCCGACGTCGACGCCCAGCTGTTGCGCTCGATGGTCGAGTCCGTGTGCACCCTTTTCGCCAACGGCCAGGAGTACGCGTCGATCGCGCTGATGGAGGACGGCGTCGAGTCCCCGCCCGGGGCCGCGCCGGTGACCCGGGCGCTCGAACTCGTCCAGCGGCTCGGCCTGAAGATCCCGATCCTCACCGAGGACCCGGACGAGATCGTCAAGCACGCGCGCTGGGCCAAGCAGATCCTCGATGGTCTGCAGAGCAACATCGATCGCGCCGCCTTTGAGGCTGCGCCGCGCCCGGCGGTCAATTACGACTCGCTTGTGACGGTGCGCATCCCCACGTTCGGCCCGGTCCAGCCGCTCGTTGAGCGGGCGATCCCGTCCGTGCTCGCCGGTGCCCACCAGAACCTCGAGCTGCTCGTGTGCAGCGACGGGCCCCAGCCGCACGCCCGGGCGGCGGTGGAGGCGATCGAGGATTCGCGCGTGCGCTACCTGGAGCTCGACGAGCGCCCGCTCTACCCGTCGCGTAAGGAATCGTTCTGGCAGGTGGCCGGCACCTATCCCGTCAACCGGCTCCTCGACGAGGCCCGCGGAGAGATCATCGCCCCCCTCGACCACGATGACGGGTTCACCTACGAGCACATCCCGCGCCTGATGCAGGGACTGGTACAGGGCGGCGATTTCGTCTACGGCCAGGCGATGACTGAGTATCCGCTGGGAGACTGGCGGCTGCTGGGCTCTGCCCCGCTGCGCTACGGCGAGATCGTGCACGCCACGGTCATGTACTCCTCGCGGTTGGGCCACATGCGGTATGACCCGTATGCCTGGCTGCTCGACGAGCCGGGGGACTGGAACATGTGGCGGCGGATGCAGGCGACCGGCGCTTCGGTCCGGCATCTCCCCGAGCCGGTCGCAGTCCACTTCAAGGAGCGGTCGAGCATCGGCGGCGAACAGCGCGATCCGGCCGACGTCCTCGCCGATCTCGCGACCGACGTGCTCGGCACGCCGGCCCGAGAACTGCTGACGGTCAGCTCCCGCGAGCGGGGCGTCCTCCTGAGCTGACCGCGCCGCTCAAGACTGGGGCGCCGCGGCCGATGACTCATTACGTGAGCGTTCCCTCGAGCGAGGACGTGCGGGTCTCGGTCGTCATCCCCTGCTTCAACTACGGACGGTACCTCGCCGAGGCCGCGGAGAGCGTGCTCGCCCAGTCGTTGCGCGACGTCGAGGTGATCGTCGTCGATGACGGCAGCACCGACGATTCGCGCACGGTGGCCCAGGCGCTGATCGACGCGCACCCCGAGGCCGCCGTTCGCCTCATCGCCCAGCCCAACTGCGGCTCGCCCGGCCAGACGCGCAACGTCGGGATCAGCGCCGCCCGCGGCCAGTACATCGTCTGCCTCGACGCCGATGACCGGCTGCACCCGGAGTACCTCGCCCGATGCGCCACGGCGCTCGATACCCATGCCGACGCCGCCATCGCCTACGGCGACCTCCAGATGTTCGGCGACGACGACACCCTGCACGTGCCGCCCGAGTGGGACACGCGCGTGGAGCTGGACTGCAACTTCCTCGACGTCGTCTCGATGTTCCGGCGCAGCGTGTGGGCCGAGGTGGGCGGCTACGACACCGCGGTCGGCTACGAGGACTGGGACTTCTGGATCGCCGTCATCGAGCACGGCTTCACCGGCGTCAAGGCGCCCGGCGCGCTCTGGTACTACCGCAAGCACGGCAGCGGCGTGTTCGCCCAGCACACCCTGCGCGACCAGGAGATCAAGGCCCGCATCGTGCTCAAGCATCCCGGCCTCTACAACGACCGTCAGCGTGAGTGGGCGAGCGGCATCCTCGCGAACGACCCGCGGGCGCTGGCCGAAGGCACTCAACAGGGCGCGATCCCGCCCTTCCGCGAGGTGCGACGCGCGGTGGCGGCCACGGCCCGGACCGCCGGCCTTCCCGTGCGCAGCGTCTGCCTGATCACCAAGGACTACCCGCCGGCCGTTCCCGGCGGCATCCCTCGCGCGGTGCAGATGCAGGCCCACCGCCTCGCGGCGGCCGGCGTCGAGGTTCACATCATCACCAAGTCTCCCACCGGAGCCGCGGGGGTGCGCGAGGACGCCGGCGTCGTCGTCCACGAGATCCCCGATCCTGCCATCGCGGTTCCCGGCGGGTTGCACTACCTCGAGATCCCGATCTGGAGCTTCGTCGCGGCGGGCAAGTTCGCGGAGCTGGATGCCACCGTGCGCTTCGACATCGTCGAGACGCCGGACTACCGCGGCGAGGCGCTGCACCTCGCCCCGCGTCCCGAGACGGCACTCGTCGTGTGGTTGCACTCCACGATGAAGGTCGTGTGGGACGTTGAGCCGGGCTACGTCCGCAACCCGACCGACGACGCCTGGCACGCCCTGGAGATGGCCGCGCTGCAGCGCGCCGACCTCCTACTCGCGCCCAGCCAGCTCCTCCTCGACACGACCGCGAAATTCCTGGGCGACCGGATGCGGCCCGCGCAGCTGATGCCGCTCCTGTTCGACGCCGGGCAGTTCCCGGCCCAGCGGCGCCCGCGGACCGGCGGGCCGATCCGCGTGCTCTTCTTCGGCAGACTCGAGGCCCGCAAGAACCCGGAGCTCGTGCTCCACGCGATCGCCGCGGCGCGGGCGCAGGGCCTGGACGTGCAGGTGACGATGGTCGGGCGCAACAACGCCAACCACCGTGAGCGCGTCATGGCTCCGCTGGAGGCGCAGCTCGGCCTCACCGACGTCAGCTACATCCCGCACACCGACCTCGACGGCCTCCGCGCGATCCTCGCGCAGTCAGATGTCGTGATCCTCCCGTCCCGGTTTGACAACTCGCCGATGACGATCTTTGAGGCCCTGTCCTCGGGCGTGCCGGTCATCACCTCCGATCAGGTCGGCACCTCCTCCTGGATCGAGCCCGAGAACGGGCTGCTGGCTCTGCCGATCGACGACCCCGCTCAGTTCGGCGCGCGGGCCGCCGCCGCGATCGCCGATCCCGAGTGGATGGCCACCGGCGAGCGGGCCGCGGCGACGATCCGGGAGCGCTTCGCTCCCGAGGTGGTCACCCGGCGGTTGCTGGACGCCTATGGCCGTCTGATGGCCCAGCGCGGCGTGGACCTTCCGCCGGCGCCGGCGCCGGCCGACGAGATCGCGGCAAGCCACGCGGAGATCACGGCAAGCCACGCGGAGATCACGGCAAGCCCCGAGGAGGTCGCGCAGACCGCCAGCGGGCTCGCCGAGATCGTCGCCGAGCTGCCGTCGCACAGCATCGAGGGCGCACGCGCCCGGGCCGTGCTCGCCTTCGCCGATGAGCTCGTGGCCGATCCGTCGCTGCTCGCCGCCTGGTCTGCCGCTTTCGACGGCTCGGACGACATCACGCTCGTCATCTACGCCCCCGGCTGGAGTTCGGAGCGTGCCGGTGAGAGTCTGGGGCCCGTGGTCGCGCAGGCCGGGCTGGACGGCGACGACGCCGCCGACCTGCTCGCGCTCGCCACTCCCGCCACCGTCGCCCTCGAGGCCTCCCTGGCGCGCGGCGCGAGCGCGGTGCTCACCGCCCACGCCCCGCGGCCTCCCTTCGCCGCCCTGGCACGCGTGGACGGCGCCACGGTGGCCACACTCGCCCAGGCTGCCCGCGCCGCCTCCTAGGCGCCCGCGCGCCCGGCGTGGCACCGCCCGGCGTGGCACCGCCCACGGTCGCGTGACGTGAGTCGTCTGGTGCACCCTATGCGGGCTTATTTTGCGCGCATGGGCCGTCTTGGGGCCGGGGCACCGCAGCACCCGGGTGGTGCGGCTCTGGGGCTCAGGCGGCGAGGGCCGCAGCCGCCGCCGCGAAGGCGGGCAGCTCGGCGTAGTCGCCGGGCGCTCCGGCCGCGGTCAGCGTGGCGCCGGCGCGCGCGGCGAGCAGGCGCCGGGCCGGCCACGTGGCCGGCTCGGAGATGACGCGCAGGTCACAGCGCTCGTCGCTGAGCGTCGGATCTGACTCGACGAGTGCGATGAGGCCGCTCAGGTCGGCGCCGTCGGGGGCGAGGATCGCCAGCGTCAGGTCGTCCCGGGCGAGGGACTCGGCGGCAAAGTCACGCAGGAGCGCGGGGCGGCTGACCAGATCGTGCAGCCAGGCGAGCACGAGCATGGGGCGCGTCTGCAGTGAGATCAGCGGCTGTCCGAGCGGCGCCGGCGGCGCGTTGAGCTCGGACGCCTGCAGGAAGGCGACATCGACGTCGACCGTGGTGGCACCGTCCAGGGGATCATGTGACAGAGCGCGCGCCAGGGCCCGGCAACGCTCGAGCCCGACGGGGTGCCCCGCCGCGGTCTGCTGCTCGGCGGCCGCGGCAACCTCGTCGCGCGGCATGACGTTGCGGATACTCCCTCCGGCGGAGATGGCGGCATGGCCGACCGTGGCGCGCCAGCGCATCACGATCTCGCTCAGGGAGCGCAGGTCGATCGTTTCGTCAGACGTGAGGTTGCGCATCGCCCAGCGGCGATAGGGAAGCTCCCGGCGCTCGATCGCCAGCACCGCGGTGCGGTCCGCGCCGAGGCCCATGTTGCCGCCGTGGTAGCGATAGCGGTTGGCGTTGGCCGGGTCGTAGAGGATCTCGGCGACCGCCGCGATGTTCGAGGCGATCCACCAGTCGGGGTAGGCCGCATCAGACGGTATCGGCCAGATGGCGGGCATCAGCGAGGCCCGGAAGGTGCTGGCGCCGCCCGACACGAAATTGTCCTTGACCAGGCGCGCCAGGACGCGGCCATTGCTGGGCTTGTCCTGCTTCCAGGTGAAGAATGAGGGGTGGATGGTGTTGCCGTCGGCGTCGATGACCTCCATGTCGCCGTGGACGAGGCCGACCTGCGGGTTGGCGTCCAGGATCTCGGCGTGGTGGCGCAGCCGGTCACGCGGCCACTCGTCGTCGGCGTCGAGCAGGGCGACGTACTCGCCGCGGACGGCGCTCAGGCCGGTGTCGACCGCCTTGACCAGTCCGCCGTTCTCCTGGCGGATCACCTCGACGCGGTCGGCGTAGGCGGCCAGCACCTCCTGCGTGTTATCGGTGGAGCCGTCGTCGACGACGATGATCTGGATCGGACCGCCGGGCGACTCCTGCGCCAGCGCCGAGTCCAGCGCGGCCGGCAGGTAGTGGGCGAGGTTGAAGGCGGTGACGATCACCGACACGCGTGGGCGCGCGGACATGTCTGAGTAGTCGGCGAGGTGGGGCATCGCTTGAACGGACAATGGATTCAGGACGGCGTCCCGACCGCCTCCACGGCGGTCGCGATCCCGGCGAGCCGGTCGGCCAGCTCGCCCGTGCCCAGACGCAGGACGGCGTTGCCGGCCTCGCGAGCCAGGCGCTCGTGGCCCGCGCAGGCGTCGTGCAGCGCAACGTAGGCATGCACGGCGGCATGGAGGCGGACATCGCGCTCGGCCACGGCCGGCTCCATCAGCACGTTGATGTCCGCACCGCCCTCGATGTCGACCCCCGCGGCCTCGGCCGCCGACAGGATGTGGGCCTCGAGATCCTCGGGCTCACCGTCGACGCCGGGATCGGCCAGCAGGTACAGGCACGCGGGCGTCTCGCGGGTGGTCGCCGCCACCCATTCGGACAGCAGCTCGCCGAGACGATCCGAACGGCGCCAGGCGGGCGTGGCGAGCACGCCCAGCGCGACCTCCTCCTCGAGCGGGAAGGGTGCGTGCACGGCGGCGCTCGCCGGCCGAGGACGGCGCGCGGCCAGGGCGGTGATCCGCTCCTGGTAGCGCGCGGCCACCGCGTCCCAGGAGAGGCTCTCGGCGGCGGCGCGACCGGCGCGTCCCCGGGCCTGCAGCTCCTCGTCCTCGGCGGCATCGGCCTGGCGCAGCAGCGCCACCAGATGCGCCCGGTCGGGCTCCAGGACCCACGGTCGCCCGTGGGTCTCCAGCGTGTCGATGCGGTCCTCGGCGAACTGGACCTGGCGCGCGTCGATCCGCCAACCGGCGTCGCCGGGCAGGAACTCGTCGGTGGGGCCGCCGGCGGTGACGATCGCGGGCAGGCCGCAGGCCATCGCCTCGAGCACGGGCATGGCGAAGCCCTCACCGCGGTAGGGATGGACGAGCACGTCGCAGGCGCGATACAGCGCGGCCACCTCGGCGGTGGAGAGGTCCTCGTCGATGAGCACGATGCGGGGGAGCGCGCCGGAGGCGATGTGCTCGCGGATCGGCTCGCGCCCCGAGTCGCGGTAGATGTCGTTGGCGCCGAAGTCCTTGAGCACGAGGGTGACGTCGTCGCGGCCGGCGAACGCCTCACGCCAGGCATCGAAGAGGACGTCGGCGCCCTTGCGCCCGATCAGGCCGCCCACGAAGAGAAAGCGCGTGCCCCCGCCCGCCTCGGGCAGGTCACGCTCGGGGCCGTCAGGACCGAAGACCTCCAGGTCGACGCCGTTGGGGATGCTCACGACGCGGTCGGCGTCGACGCCGGCTTCGACGTACATCCGGCGCACGAACTCGCTGGGCACCCACAGCTCGTCCACGTGGGCATGCAGCGGCGCCAGCCAGTCCTGCGGGATCGCTCCGAACTCCCACGGCTGGATGATCGCCAGCCGGCCCGCGCGGGCGGGGGTGAGGTCCGGCGGCCACTGGTGACGCACCTCGACGTCCGCGGTGTGGAGAAGAGGCCCGCCCCCCCCGCCCCCGGGGATCTCGGTGGCGTCGCGGTTGATCCGCTGCACCGAGCTGTCCAGGCGGTCAGAGACCTGGTCGTTGATGATGGACAGGCTGGTCGGCAGGCCGTGGTCGCCCTGCCAGCGCACGGCGATGTCCTCGGCGGAGGGCTCGCCGTCCACGCGGGACGGGCGGGCGCCGCCGTAGTAGGCCTCGAGTTCGTCGACGTAGGCGGAGAAGGCGCGCGGCTCGGAGATCCCGGCCTGCAGCTGCTCGAGCAGGCCCGGCTCGGAGGCCAGGCGATCGAGCGTGCGCGCGAGGTCGTCGACGTTAAGGCCGTCGAAGGTGAGGCCGTCGACCCCGTCGCGGATGGCCTCGGGCAGCCCGCCGAGGCGCGGGACGATCACCGGGGTCCGCGCGGCCAGGCACTCGGCGGCGGCCAGCGGCGCGCAGTCCCACCACATGGAGGGCAGCGCGACCGCGTCGACGCCGCGCAACAGACCGCCGATCTCAGACGGCGAGAAGGAGCCGCACAGCTCCACGTTGCCGCGGCGATCGAGGGACTTGAGCTGCTCGGCGAAGCGGTCGGGGACCTCGCCCAGGATCTTGATGTTCAGCCGCGCCTGGGTCCGCTGCGCCGCCTCGATGAGCAGCTGCGGCCCCTTGTGCGGATACGCCGAGCCCAGGAAGGCGACGGTCAGGTCCTTGGCGACGCGACCGGGTCGGCGGTCGCGGCCGACCTGCTCCCAGATCTCGGCGTCGTGGGGCATGGCCTGGCGGACCGTGTCGATGAGGTCGGCCGGGTAGCCGGCGTTGACGAGAGTGCGCCGGACGGCGTCTGACACCGACAGGATCGAGGTGAGCCCGCGCTCGGCGCGGGAGCGGATCTCGGCCAGGCGGCGCTGGTAGCCGGTCACGTCGGCGCTGCCCACGCACGCGGCGCAGGCGCTGCCGTCCCCCGGCCCGGCGCAGATGGCGCCCCTGTCGTTGAGCAGGTAGACACGGGGGCAGACGAGCCAGTAGTTGTGCGTCGTGAAGTACGCCGGCACGCCGCGGGCGGCGACCTGGTCGATCAGCGACGCGCCGAGGTTGTGGAGGTTGTGGAAGTGCACGACATCGGGGCGCACCTGCTCCAGCGCGTGCTCGAACGCCGCGGAGATGGCCGGGTCGTTGATCTCGCGGTCGGGGTTGCCGAGGTCAAAGAGCCCGTGGGGACGGTTGTGCACGCCGATCAGGCGGACCCCGTCCTCGACCCATTCGACGACCTCGTACGGCTGCTTGGACGCGGTGGGCTTGACCGCGGCGTGGAAGACGGTGACCTCCCAGCCGCGCCGGGCCAGCTCCTTGGCCGCCAGGCGCGGGACCGTCGTGCCTCCGCCGCTGTCGTTCCAGCCGAACGCGGTCATCAGCAGCCGCCGCGGCCGCCCGCCGGCGTCGGCGGCGCTGCCGGTGGCAGGGCGAGGACGCGCCGCAGCCGGGATCGCCGCCGCGCGCTCACGCAGCTTCGCCGCCAGCCCCGGCACCGGCAACAGCCGCTGCTCCAGGGCATCGGCCAGACGCACAAGCGCCTGGCGTTCGGCGTCGGCGGGGTCGAGCACAGCCCAGTCCAGCTCGGGCACCAGCTCGCGCAACGGATAGAGGTCGACCGCCGCCTCGAGCGCCCCCTCGACGTCGGCGAGCTCGCACGCCCGCGCGGACTCGTCAGAGGTGTTGGCGCCGTGGCGGCGGATCGCCACGAGCGGGCCGCCGGGGACGTGACGGAAGCGGAACTCGCGCCCCGCGCGCAGGAAGAAGTCGAAGTCGTTGGCCAGCGGGTACCGGTCGTCGTAGCCGCCCACCGCCTCGTACACGCGGCGGTGCACCATGCGTGACGGATCGACGAGGTGGTTGTGGCTGCGGAAGAACGACTGGACGAGGGCCGACGGCGTGAACTCCGCGCTCGGCCACACGCCGGTCTGGCGCCCGTCGGAGTCGATCACGATCGCGTCGCCGTGGACCACGCCGGTCTCGGGGTGGCGGTCAAAGATCTCGACCTGGCGGCGGATCCGGCCCGGCAGGCACAGATCGTCGTCGCCGATCATGGCGATCAGCTCGCCGTGGCCCTCCGAGACGAACGTGTTGTAGGCGGCGGCGATGCCGCGGTTGGTCTCGTGGCGGACGGTGCGCAGGCGCGGCTCGCCGGCGAAGGATCGGAGCACCTCGTCGGTCTGCGGGTTCGTGGTGCCGTCGAGCACCACGAGGACCTCCAGGTCGGAGAAGTCCTGGTCCAGGGCACTGCGAATCGCCGCGGCGAGGTAGTCGTGGCGGTTGTACGTCGCGATCCCCAGCGTGACACGCGGAGACGCTCCATCGAGGGGCATACCCTCGTTATCGGCAGCCGCCAACCGGTGCTTAAGACGGGCTCAGCCCGCGACCTGCTGGTACAGCGAGGGGAGGCTCGGATACCCGCTGGAGGCCCAGCCGGAGTTCTGCAGCGCCGAGATCTGCGCCTCCGGGGGCTGGCCCGCGGTGGACGCGATCGATTGGATCCCGGAGCTGGCCGTGCCGTAGCCGGGAATCGTGTTCTGGCCCTTGAGCCAGCCGGCGGTGGCGTCCGCGGCGGCGGTGGGGTCGGCCCAGATGTTGTCCGCAGAGCCGTAGGTGCCGCTGTCGGTGTAGCCGATGTTCAGCCAGTCGTTGTTGTTGGCGGCCTGGCGCGAGACGGCGGCACCGCCTGACTCCTCGGCCAGTAGCCACGCGGAGACGACGCCGCTGTCAAGCCCGGTGTCGGCGGCCAGCCGGGTGGCGAACGTCTGCTGAGCGGAGGTCAGCATGGTGGAGGCCTTCGAGGGCAGGCCCGCGCCGGTGGTGGCGGTGGTGCCGGTGATGGCGTTGGAGAGCTGCGAGGAGAACGACATCGAGGCACCGCTCGACCCAGCGGAGCTGGTGGTGCTCGCAGTGGTTCTGGCCGGCGGCGTGAACGCGGTCGCCAGGCTTGAGAGCTCGGAGTTGATCATGGCGACCCGAGCCGTGACGTCAGAGATGCTCATCTTCTCCACAGATCATCGACGCCTGCGGGCGGGAACTTAAACAGAGAGAGGCGGACCGAAGTCCGCCTCTCTCCAACCGTTCCCTCGATGGATCGGATCTGATATAGGCCTCGCGTGGTTAGCGACCTGGGTGAGCGCGAGGCGTTGTTGTTCTCGAGGCGGTCAGCCGAGCTGCCGCAGATCGAGCTTGGGACATCGGGCCGGCGGCGCCTAGCTGTCGCCTGCCTGCCTGATGAAGATCTATAGGTGAGGTGTCTGGCCGGGCGACGCCCGAAGGCGCCGCCCGGTCAAACAAACGTCAGCTCGAACTAGCCGAGGAGCTTCAGGATCAGCTGGGGCTGCGAGTTGGCCTGAGCCAGCATCGAAGTACCAGCCTGCTCCAGGATCTGCTCCTGGGTCATGTTCGTCATCTCCTGAGCCATGTTGACGTCCTTGATCTGGCTGTTGGACGCCGACAGGTTCTGCTCGGTCGAAGCGATCGAGTCGGAGGTGTACTGGAGACGGTTCTGCACCGCGCCCAGCGTCGCCGCCATGCTGGAGATGTTGTTGATGGCGCTGGTCAGGCTGGTCAGAGCGGACGCGCTGGAAAGGTCGATGACCGTCCCGCCCGTGGACGCGCTGCTCCAGCTGAAGCCCAGGCCGCCCAGCCCGCTGTTGCCCTCGATGTTCGAGAACGTGGCGGTGAGGGTGTCGCCGCTGTTCGCGCCGACCTGGAAGGTGACCGTGCCGCTGCTGCCGGCGGTGCCGTTCAGCAGGTTGAGCCCGTTGAAGTTCGAGGAGCTCTGCTGGCGGTCGATTTCCTGCGTCAGCTGGTTGACTTCGGCCTGGATGTCCGACTTGTCCGTGCTCGAGTTCGAGCCGTTGTTGTACTGGACGCCCAGCTCGTACACCCGCTGAAGCATGTTCTGCACGTCATTCAGTGAACTTGACGCGGTCTGCACCATCGAAACGGCGTCGTTGGTGTTGCTGCTCGCCTGGTTCAGGCCGTTGACCTGAGAGGTCAGGCCCTGCGAGATCGCGTAGCCAGCGGCGTCATCGGCGGCGCTGTTGATGCGCAGGCCCGAAGAAAGGCGAGCCATCGACTGCGACACGGCGTTGGACGACTTCAGCAGGTTCTGCTGAGTGTTCATCGCCGAGATGTTCGTCAGAATAGACAGGGACATAGTGAGTACACCTCCGTGGTGTGATTGGGTTTTTAGTCCCCCGGCCGCTCCTTGCAGCCGGTTACATCCGGAGTTATCGACGCCAGGCGGGGCGACTTTAGGACTGTCCAGAAACCTCTGGACACTTTTTGTGAGGAACCCGGCTTACGGGGCTCTCAGACAAACCGTGCCGCCATCGCACGACGCGCGCCTCAGCCGCCCGGCTCCGCGATCGCCGCGGTGCGTCAGACGATGACGTCGATGTGCAGGCGGCCATCGTCCTCGCCTGCGTCGTCGTCGGAAGGGGACTCCTGGTCGTTGTAGGAGTCCTGGGGCTGCTGGCGGCGCCGCCGGCGCTCGCGCTCCTCCTCCTGGCGCCTGCGCTCGATCTGCCGATCGGTCGGCCTCACCCCCGTCGCCGGCGCGATTGAAGGAATGTTGGGGGCCGTCGGGACGATCGGATGAATCGGGTCCATGGCCTGGTCCTAGCCGGTCGCTTGCGCGATGGGCTACGCGCTACTTGGCCCCGCCGTCAGGCGCAGGAGCGCCCTCGATACCGGGCGTGGCGGGCTCCATCCGGGCCCGGCCGCTCTCGATGGCGGCCCGCAGCTCGGCCAGCACGAGGTGGCGCCATACGGTCACCGAGCACATCCACGCCAGCATGTAGCCGCCGACGCCGGCGATGAGGGCGCGCACGGCCACCTGATCCGGCGGAACCTGGGCCTTGTAGGAGAAATAGGCAGTGATGAGGAAGAAGGCCACGCCACCGAACCCCTTGGCGCGCCGGACCTGAGCGGCGGCGCGGGGATGGCCGGCGACGCTGATGCCGTCGGCCGCGCCCTTGCGCTTCTTGGCCTTCTTGTCGCCCTTGGTCTTGCCCTTGGCGTCACTCTTGTTCTTAGCCATCGTGGTGTCCTCGGTCGTCGGTGGCCACAGCTAGATCCAGTCGCCCCGGGTCCGCGCCCGGGCCGTACGCATGCACTCGAACACGAACCGGATGAGACGCTGGCGGTCGTGCTCGGCAATCTGCTCGAACATGAGGGCACGCTTGCCGTCCTCGCGGATGCGGACGACGCGGGCGATGCCCTCGATCGGAAGCTCGGTGGTGACGACCGAGATGGTGAACCTGATCGTCTGATCCACAGCCAGCGTCTCGTCGGCCAGCAACATGCCGCCACCGCTCAGATCGACGGTGTGCACGTGGCGCCTGCCCTCCTCGACGGACTCGACCGTCACGGGGTGGGGGGTGTGGACGCGCACGAAGTCGCGGCGCTGCAGAACCTCGGCGTCGCCGTCGGGATGGAACCGGATGAGGCTCGGATCCTCGAACACGGCCTCCCCGCGCAGCTTGATCAGCCCGCGGCGCGAGGTGTACTCGAGCTGCGCGGACTCGACCAAGTCGCTCTCACGCTCGTCGTCGATGTTGACGAGCACCACCAGGACAACCTCCTCGCCGCGCTCGAACGTGCGCACGGGCACCTCCTCGCCGGCGGGCGTGGTGAGCGTGCCCTGCCCGCTTCCGGGGAAGAGCGTGACGTTGTCGGATGCGATCTCGGTGTGCTTGGTCATCTCAGCAACTCAGCTGCGATGAGACCAGGATCGGCAGATGCGACCGCCTCCTGAAGGGCGGATCCGGTCAATGTGTATGCCAGCGGGATCCCGGTCTGCATCGCCAGCTCGGCGATCTGGCCCAGCTCGTCGGTCTCGTCGACGTGCGTGGCGACCATTCCCGTGAGGTCGAAGGCCGAGAAGCTGTCCACCAGCCGGACCGCCGCCCCCGCGCTGAGCGTGGCCGGAACCGTGAGGTAGATGCCGTCAAGCCCGAAGCTGTGCAGCGCCTCGGCCATCACGTCGATCGTCGAGTCGTCGCGCGGAGCCGCGGCGGCGGTGTCGATGATGACCAGGCCGCGCTCACGCGCCGAGCTCACCGCCCGCGCCGTGGCCCGCGTGCGCATCGCTGGGATGATGTTGACCGCCTCGCCGTGCAACAGCGCGCCCAGTTCGTCCTCGCGGCCGGGCGTCCCCAGGCTGGCGACGCTCACCAGCGTGCCGGCCCGGGCCTGCGCCGCCGCCAGGGCGGCCACGCTACGGGTCTTACCCGACCCGCCGGCGCCGACCAGGGCGACCGCGCCGTGCGCCTGCGGCAGTGAGACCGGCGTGGGCAGCGACGCCGCGATCATCGCCCGCACGTCCTCGCTGAGGCTGCCGCCGGCGCTGAACGGGCCGCGGCGTGAGATGGCGGCCCCGACGAGGGCTGCGGCCCGGCCGGGGGTGAGCCCGGCGACGACGAGCTTGCGCTCGAGGTCGGCCTCGCGGCGGTGGCGCTCCTCGCGCTCGCGGGCGCGCTCCTCCTCCTCGCGCGCTGCGGCGGGCGCGGGCGTGGGCGCCGCCGGGGCGGGCGCAGGCGTTGACGCCGCGGGGGCGGGCGCCGCGGCACCGGGGAACGGGGGCGCCGACGGAGCGGGCCGCGCGACACGGGCCTGGTACTCGCGCTCGCGTCGCTCGTTGGCCGCCGAGGTGGCGTCGAGGGCGGCGCGCAGCATCCGCTCGGCCGCGGGCAGCAGGCCGCCGCGGCGGCGGGTCGAGTAGCCGTAGTCGGGAGCGGGGGGTGCCGGCGCGGGCACGGGCGGGGGCGGGGGCGCCTGGGCGGCGGCCGCTGGGGTGATGGGCTCGGGGAGCGGCTCGGGGTCGGGTTCCGGTTCTGGCTCCGGCTCCGGCTCCGGTTCTGGCTCCGGCTCCGGTTCTGGCTCGGGCTCGACGGCGACGGGTTCCGGCTCGGGCTCGATGACCGGCTCGGGCTCGGGCTCGATGACCGGCTCGGGCTCGGCGTCTTCCACGACGGGTTCCGGAGAAGCCTCAACCTCAGGCTCAGGCTCAGGTTGAGGCTGTGCCTCGGCCTCGCTCACGGGGGACTCGGCGGCAAACGCGAGCCACGGCGCGGGGTCGAGCTCGTGCCGTGCGGGACGCGGCGTGGGCTCGACCACGACCGGCTCGGGCTCGGGCTCCACGACCGGCTCGGGCTCGGGCTCCTCGGGCACCGGCTCGGGCTCCACGACCTCGGGCTCCGCGAACCACGGCTCCGCCTCGACGTCCGCGGGGACCTCCGGCTCGTCGTCCAGCTCGTCAAAGGCGATGAACGACGGCGCAGCGGGGGCGGGGGTAGCCGGCTCGGGCTCCGGCTCGAGCTCCTCCAGCCGGGCCTCGGTCTCGAAGCTCGCCTCCTCTAGGCGCGCGGCAAACGAGGCCTCGTCGAGGAACGGCGCCAGCGGGGCGGGCGGGGCGGCCGTGGGCGGCTCGGGGGCGGGCGGGACCGCGGCGGGCACCTCGGACACCGGCGGCGCGGGTGCCGGGGGCACGATCCCGGTCCAGCCCGCCGCGGAGACCGGCGGGACGGGGATCGGCGGCTCAGCCGCTACGGGCTCGGGCGCGGGCGCCGGCGGGGCGGGCGGGGGCGTAGTTGCGAGCGTCGGCGGGGCGGGCGGGGGCGTAGTTGCGAGCGTCGGCGGGGCGGGCGGGGGCGTAGTTGCGGGCGCCGGCGGGGCGGGCGGGGGCGTAGTCGCGGGCGTCGGTGTGGCGTCGTAGTCCGGCGGCGGAGCGTCGGGCAACGGCACGGGCACATAGCCTGGGGGCGGTTCGGCCGAGAACTCCCCGAAGTCCTGGGTCGCGCCCTGAAGATCCTCGTCGTACTCGTCCTCGAAATCGTCGGCGTAGACGTTGACCCTCGGAGCCGCCTGCGCGTCGATCTCCACGCACTTCTGGGCGAAGAAGCCGCCGATCCCGCCCATGAGGCCCTCGCGCTCACGGAGGATGATGGCGTCCGGGCCCAGTTCGGCACGGATCCGCGGGATCAGCTCCTCGATCGTGCGCCCGCGGTAGGTGCGCACCCCGTCCGGATCGCCGGACGGTGCCGATGACGGCGAGGAGGGATCGGTCACGCGCTAATCACTCCGATCGTCTCGACGCTGATGCCCGACGCGATCTCGTTGTAGGAGCAGACGGCCAGATGCGGCACGGCCGACTCCACGAGGCGCCGGATGTGGCGACGGACCCGCGCCGAGCAGAGCAGCACCGGGCGCATCCCGCCGCGGGCGGCGGCGTGATCGGACTGCGCGCGGACGGCCCCGAGCAGGGCCTGGGCGCGGGACGGCTCGAGGGCGAGGAACTCGCCATCGGTCGTGGCCGTGATCGACGTCGCCACTTCCTGCTCAATCGACGGATCGAGGGTAATCGCGCGCAATGTCTGGTCTGCACCGAGGTGGGGGGCGGTAATGGCTCGGCCGAGCGCTTGACGCGCGTACTCCGCAAGGAGTCCGGTGTCGCGCGTGATCCGCGCCTTGTCACCCACTGCTTCGACAATAGCGCCGAGATCCCTGATCGAGACTGCCTCTGACAACAACGTTTGCAGGACGCGCTGGATCTCGCCGAGCGACAGGATGTCAGGCACGACCTCGTTGACGACGGCCTCGTTGGACTCCTTGAGCTGGTCGAGCAGCTGGCGGACGTCCTGACGCGTGAGGAGCTGCGCGGCGTGCGCGCGGATCGTCTCGGTCAGGTGCGTGACGATCACCGACTCGGCGTCGACGACCGTGTAGCCCAGGGCCTCGGCCTCGGAGTGCTGGGAGTCGGCGATCCACACCGCCGGCAGGCCGAACGCGGGCTCCGTGGTGGGGATGCCGGACAGGTTGCCGACGGCGTCGCCCGGATCCATGGCCAGCTTGTGCCCGGCCATCACCCGGCCGCGCGCCACCTCGGTGCCACGAACCTTGCAGACGTACTCGTGGGAGTCCAGGTCGACCTCGTCGTGGATGCGCACCGGCGGGATGACCATTCCGAGCTCGCCCGCGATCTGGCGGCGGATCAGCGAGATGCGGCGCACGAGCGTGCCGCCGGAGCCGCGGTCCACCATCGGCACCAGGCCGAAGCCGATGCCCAGCTCGAGCGGATCGATCGGCAGCTCCTTCATCACCTCGTCGCGCGGCGCGGCCTTCGTGTCCTCCTTGGCGGCGGGGAGCTCGCCTGCGGCAGCGCCGGCGGCGACGGGAGCAGCCATGAGAGCCGCGATGCCGCCCTCGTTCTTGCGCAGGGCCCAGCCGACGGAGAAGAGCAGCCCGCCGATGAGCAGGAACGGGATCTTGGGCAGGCCCGGGACCAGGGCGAAGGCGAGGATCGCACCGCCGGCCACCAGCGGGGCCTTCTTCTGGCCCAGGATCTGGGTGGCGATCTCGGAGCCGAGGTCGCGCTCAGAGCCCGAGCGGGTGACGATGATGCCGGTGGCGACGGAGATCAGCAGCGCCGGGATCTGAGCGGCCAGACCGTCACCGACGGTGAGCAACGAGTAGTGCTTGGTCGCGGCCCCGAAAGCGAGGTGGTGCTGGAGCATGCCGACCACGATCCCGCCGATCAGGTTGATGGCGGTGATGACCACCGCGGCCATGGCGTCGCCCTTGACGAACTTCGAGGCACCGTCCATCGCCCCGTAGAAGTCCGCCTCGCGGGCGATCTCGGAGCGGCGGGCGCGGGCCTCCTGGTCGGTGATGAGG
This sequence comes from uncultured Actinomycetota bacterium, assembly GCA_963850325.1. GTDB lineage: Bacteria > Actinomycetota > Thermoleophilia > Solirubrobacterales > Solirubrobacteraceae > Palsa-465. The sequence continues at coordinate 270,928 of CAWKLB010000007.1, read as the reverse complement.
CCGGCGTTGAGGTCGGCGTCGATCGCCATCTGCTTACCGGGCATGGCGTCCAGGGTGAAGCGGGCCGACACCTCGGCGACGCGGCCGGCACCGTTGGTGACCACCACGAACTGGATGACGATGAGGATCATGAAGATGACGAGACCGACCACGACGTTGCCGCCGACCACGAACTGACCGAAGGAGGCGACCACGGAGCCGGCGTTGCCGGTGGTGAGCACCAGGCGCGTCACCGACACGTTGATCGCCAGCCGGAACATCGTGGTGAGCAGCAGCAGCGTCGGGAAGGCGGAGAACTCCAGCGCCTTGTTGATGTACATCGTCGCCACCACGATCGCCAGGGCGCCCGAGATGTTGCAGGTGATCATGAGATCCAGCACCGCTGCCGGCAGCGGGATCACGAGCATCGAGACCAGGAGCACGACGCCGATCGCCGCGATCAGATCGGTGTGCTTGAGCAGCTTGCGTACCGATTGCTCATTCATGCGGCGAGCCTCCTTCGACCAGCCATCTTGTAGACGAATGCCAGCACCTGCGCGACGGCGGCGAACAGCTCGGCCGGGATCATCCGGTCGATCTGGACCATCGCGTGCAGTGACCTCGCCAACGGCGGATCGGGCACGATGGGGATGTTGTTTTCAGTGGCGATCCGCCGAATCTGCGCGGCCACCAGGTTCTTGCCCTTGGCCACCACGACGGGGGCGGGCAGGTTGCCGTCGTACTTGAGTGCGACGGCGTAATGGGTGGGGTTGGTGACGACCACGTCCGCGGTGGGGATCGCGGCCATCATCCGGGCCCGCGCCGCCATCATCTGGCGGCGGCGGATGGCCCCTTTGATCTCGGGGGGAAGATCGGTCTGCCGGCCCTCGTCCTTGACCTCCTGCTTGGTCATCTTCAGCCCCTTGGAGTGCGTGCGGCGCTGATGGATGAGGTCGACGACGGCGATCAGGAGGTACACGATCACGATCCGCTCGATGATCGAATGGGCGCCGTCGTTGAGCAGGCTCCCCAGCGCCATCGGCGTCGTGCCCATGCTGGCGCCCAGGTTGGTGATCAGCGGGACGAGGCTCATGGCGGCGGCCCCGCCGACGATCGCCACCTTGGCCAGGACCTTGCCGAGCTCGAAGCCGACGCGCTTGCCGAAGATCTGCTTGGCGCCCTGCATCGGGTTGAGCTTCTTGAAATTCGGGCGCAGCAGGTAGGGCGTCGGACGCAGGCCCACCTGGGCGACGTTGGCCAGCACGCCGCCCGCCATGCAGATGATGCCGATCGGCAGCGCGGTCGTCTCCATGGTGTGGACGATCAGCCCGACGATTCCGTGCAGGCCCGCCGCCGAGGACACCTCGTTGGGGCGAGCGACCATGCCGAAGAGGGTGCGCATGGCACCGGCCATCGCGTTGACGACCGCCGGGCCCTGCATCGAGATCGCGACCAGGCCGGCCACCAGGACGAGCGCGCCGTTGACCTCGGTGCTCTTGGCGACCTGGCCCTTCTTGCGCGCCTCGCCCTTGCGTTTGCCGGTTGGCTTTTCTGTCTTGTCGTCGTTGGCCATGGCTCTAGATGAAGTGCAGGATGCCGGTGACGGCGTTGGCGACCTGGTCGCTCATGAACGAGCCGAGGAAGGGGAGGGAGGCGGCGACGACGAGCATGGCCACGCCCACCTTCATGGGGAAGCCGACGCCGAAGATGTTCACCTGGGGGACGACCTTGGCGATCATCCCGAAGGCAATGTCGGTGATCATCAGCGCCAGGATCACCGGGGCGGCCACCTCGACGGCGGAGACGAAGATCGTGGCGAAGGCCTGCTCGACGCCGGTGGTGAGGGTGGCGATCTGCGGGGCCTTGGTCAGCGGCACCAGGTCGAAGGTCCTCTGCAGGCCGCGCAGGGTCCAGGCGTCGCCGCCGATGGCGATGAACATCGCCAGGCCGACGAGGCTGTAGAGGTTGGTCATGGTGCCGCCCTGGTTGCCGTTGATCGGATCGACCACCGACCCGAACGAGAACCCGGCCACCATGTCGGTGAGAGCGCCGGCGGCCTCGACGGCGGTGAGGACCATGCCGACGGCGAAGGCGAAGGCCAGGCCGACCAGCACCTGGATGACGAGCATGCCGGCGACCGCCATGGGGTCAGTGGGGATGTTCTGGCCGTGGACGGCGAGCGGCGTGAGGCCGATGGACAGGCCGACGGCCACGATGCCCTTGACTCGCGCCGGCATCATCTTGGACGAGAACAGGGGCGCCAGGACGAAGAGCGGGCTGACCCGAGCCAGGACGAGGAAGAACCCCGTGACCTTGTCGCTGCCGATCTGTTGCAGCAGCGTGCTGAGCGTCAGCTGGCTCATCAGTGGTCGCTCACGTGGGTACGGTCGCACCGAGAGGTGCGACTGGTGGATGCCAGGCGAGGACGCAGGACCCGACGTGTAGCAGCGCTACACGAGGGTCCGAGGACAAAGCCTGGCGCCGCCAGGCGCGCCTCGAATGCGGGCGTATTCACGGGAGCGACCACTAGCTACGAGATCAGCGAGGGGATCGACGTGTAGAGGTTCTGGGCGTAGGTGACCAGCTGGTCGAGCATCCACGGGCCCAGGATCACGATGAGGGCCGCGAGCCCCACGATCTTGGGGATGAAGCTCAGGCTCTGCTCCTGGATGGAGGTGACGGCCTGGAAGATGGAGACGGCCAGTCCGATGACGAGCCCGACGAGCATCATCGGGCCGCCGATCTCGATCGCCAGCTTCATGGCCTGAGTGGCAAGGCTTACGACGGTGTCCTGATTCATGGCGGCGGGTCCTGGTCGGGGCTTAGTGGAAGCTCGCGATGAGCGAGTGCGTGATGAGGTCCCAGCCGTCTACCAAGACGAACAGCAGGATCTTGAAAGGCAACGAGATGAAGCTCGGCGGCAGCATCACCATGCCGACGCTCATCAAGGTCGAGGAGATGATCAGGTCGATGATCAGGAACGGGAGGAAGATCAAGAACCCGATCTCGAATGACGTCTTGAGCTCGCTCATGATGAACGCGGGGATCAGGACGTAGGTGGGGAGCTGGGCCCGCGTCTGCGGCGTCTTGATGCGCGCGAGGCTCACGAACAGCGAGATGTCCTGGTTGCGCGTCTGGCGGAACATGAACTCCCGCAGCGGCTCCTCACCGCGCTTGATCGCCGTCGCCGTCGAGATCTGGTGATGCTGGAGCGGCTCCCAGGCGTCCTTCTTGATCGCGCTGATCGTCGGCGACATCACGAACAGCGTGAGGAACAGCGCGATTCCAACCAGCACCTGGTTGGGCGGCGTGGTCGTAGTGCCGATCGCCGAGCGGATGAAGCCCAGGACGATGAGGATCCGGGTGAACCCGGTGACGGTGAACAGGATCGCCGGAATGAGAGAGAGCCCGCCCATCAGCAGCAGGATCTGAAGCGCGTTCGAGGAGTCGATCTTCATCAGCGCGTCAGTCCCGGACCGTCAGCCGGCGCAGGCCGTTGATCACCCGGTCGAGGGGCTTGTCGGCGGGATCGAATTCGTCCATGTCCTCCGGGAGATCGATCCCGGCGGCGATGGCCTCGTCCTCGGTGTAGGTCTTGATCGGCGTGACGCCGTGATCACCGACGCCCAGCAGGATGATGTCCGTGCCCGAGCGCAGCAGCGAGACGGACTTGCCGGGGCCGACCGGCAGCGTGGCGATCTGCTCCAGGCCGTTGCCGCTGGCGCGGACCGCGTCGCGGCCCTTGACGGCCTTGAGGATCTTCGAGATCGCGAAGATGATCGCGATCACCACGATCAGGGCGATGACCGTGCGCAGGATGCCCGATCCGCTGCCACCGGCCGACGCGACGTGCGCCGTGCCGCTGGTGGACAGGTGCAGGGGCGTCTGCTCGCCGGTCGCACCAGTGGCGGCTTGCGCCATCTGGGCGTACGAGAGCGTGAGGGCGCCGAGCAGGCCGGCGCCACGTGTCAACGTGGAGAACCGCATCGAGGGAAGGACTCCGAGGGAAGAGTCACCCTCTTTGTCGGCTCATTTCGCCGGGGGCTTTAGGCCCAACGGGCCGGATTTTTGATCCGGCCTGCCCGGCTTGCCTCCCCGCCGCGCAGAGGGCGGCGGCGGGGGGCTGAAGAGGCTTAGGCCAGAGCCTTGCCGACGGCCTCGAGCAGCCGATCGGGCTGGAACGGCTTCACGACGAAGTCCTTCGCGCCGAGCTTGATCGACTCGATCACCTTGGACTCCTGGCCGAGCGCCGAGCACATCAGCACGCGGGCGCCGGGATCGATGGTCATGATCTCCGCCAGCGCCTCCAGGCCGGTCTTCTCGGGCATGGTGATGTCGAGCATCGTCAGCTCCGGCTTGAGCTCCTGGAAGCGGGCGACAGCCTCGTTGCCATTTCCTGCTTCGCCGATCACTTCATGGCCTCCGGAGGCGAGCGCGTCGCTCACGACCTTACGCATGAAAGCGGCGTCGTCGACTACGAGTACACGGGCCATTAGTCAACAGCTCCTTCTTCGTTCGGGGTTGGGGGTGCTTCGGGGGTACCCGCGGGGGTCTCCGCGGCAACGACGTCTTCGGGTTCATCGGCGGACTCCGCCTGAGGGGCCTCGTCGGCCTCGGCCTCGGCGTCGACGACCTCGGGGGCCTCGTCGACGACCTCGGGGGCCTCGTCGACGACCTCGGCGGCCTCGGCGTCGACGACCTCGGCGGTGGGCGCCTCGCGCGACGACGCGTCGGGGACCGCACGGCCCCCCACGGTGTCGCACTGGAACGCCCACTCTCCGTCATCGGTGACGATGAGATGACCTTGAGCGAAGCGCAGTCCGTTGACGTACAGATCGACGGGCGCGTCGGCGGGGCGATCGAGCTCGACGACCGAGCCCAGGGGCAGTCCGAGCGCCCGGGACAGCCCAAGCTCGGCTCGGCCCAGCTCGGCCCAGACGCGCACCTTGATGCCCGTCAGCGCCTCCACCAGGGCCATGCTCCGGGCGGCGCCACCCGCACCGGCGGTCTCGCCGGACGAGGGGGAGTCCTCGTCGACCGTCTCGTCCAGCTCGTCCAGGGCACGGGCCATGCGGACGACGAACGCCCGGGGCACAAGCTGGATCAGCCGGCAGGACTCGCCGCCGATGAGAAAGGTGGTGGACGTGGCGTGCGGGGATGACCCGTAGATCTCGGCCACGGCCTGGGGGTCTTCAAGCACGCGGATGTCCGGGACCGAGATCTCGATCTCCTGGCCCAGGACGACGCCGATCGCTGACGCGGCCGCCGCCATCATCTGGTTGGAGGCCTCACCGACGGCCGAGAGCTCCAGCTCTGAAAGCTCGTCGGAATCGCCTTCCTCGAAGGGCATGCCCATCGCCTGGGCCATGTTGCGCACGCCGGCGGCGGTGAGGACGAAGATGTTGGCGCCGGTGACGCCGTCCACGTAGGACACGCTGGCGGCCACCGACCCGGCCACGATGCCGTTGAACGGGGACTGGCCCTCGCCCATGACGCTCACGTCGCCGCGCTCGATGGTGCCGGGCGCGAACATCTCCAGCACCTGGGCGATTGCCTCAGCAGTCGACGCGCCGAGACGCATCAGCGCCTCGCGCGGGGTCATGTCGGATGCGCTCATCAGGCCGAGCCCTCGGGCCCGCAGATCTGCACCGCGCGACGGGGCCCGTGTGAGCCGGGCTGGGCGCGGGCCAGCTTGACGTTCTCCGCGTAGAGCATGACCCCGTCATCGGCAGGAACGCCGAACTTGACAATGCTTCCCGGAACCAGCGACAGGATCTCGGACACCTCGAGCTCGATCGAGGCCACCTCGGCACGCAGGGTCACCGGCACGTCGGACATCGCCTTCTGCATCGGTGACGTGGTGAGCACCTGGTCGTCGTGACTGCCGTCGCGTCCGGAGATCGCGTCCTCGACGGGCTCGATCGCGGCCCACGGGATGAGCATCGCCAGCGCGAACGACTGCTTGGCCATGCGGCACTCGAGCAGAATCGTGAAGGTCGGCTCTGACACCGAGGCCACCTGGCCGGCGTCGTGCGGGTCGATCTCGCCGGCGCTCAGCGTGACGCCGCCGAGCTCCTGCCAGACCATCGAGAGCTGATGGACGAGCGACTCGAACAGACGGCGGGTCAGGCTCCAGTCGATCTCCGAGAGGCGCCGGTCCTTGGGCGTGCGCTCGGGCGAGCCACCCAGCAGCGACTCGAGGCCGGCCAGGACGAACGACTGCTCGGCCGTCAGCAGCATGCGGGTGCCGATCGGCGCGACGTCGAGGATCAGCGACAGCGAGTTCGGCGGAAGCTGCGCCTGCGCTGCGGCCCAGGTGAGCTGCACCGTGTTGAGCAGCTCGAGCTCCACCGGCACGCGCAGCTCGGTGGACAGACGGGTGTTGGCCGTCTGGCAGAAGGTCTCGGTGGCGCGCATGATCCGGCGCGCCTGATCGGCGGAGAATTTGGTCGGACGGGAGAAGTCGACCGTGCGCAGCCGGTGGCCGCGGCGCGCGGGCTTCTGTCCGCCGCCTGCGTCCGGCAGCTGGCCCTGCTTGGCGGCGTCGACCAGCGCGGCGATCTTGTCCGGGGTGAGGAGCTCGCTCATCGCGCTGCCCCCGCTCGCGCGGCGGTCCGCGGCTGGCGACCCTCCAGCAGCGTTTCAGGCTGCTGGCCGGCGGAGCGAACGGTGACCAGCAACTCGCCGACGGAGATCTTCACCGTCCGGCCGGCGTTCCCGCCCGTCTGTGCCGCCTTGATCGTGATCCGCTGCTTGGCCAGGGCAGCCCGGACGGCCGCCTCATTGCGCGAGCCGATGTCCAGCCCGCCACTCATCTCAAACATCCGCGCGCCTCCCGCGATCGCGGTCTCGAACCGTCGCTCGACGGCGCCGGCCCTGCGCATCTGGTTGACCAGCTCGGGTACGGCGGTGTCGGCGAACTTGCCCACCTGATCGACCGTGTCATTGGATTCGGGCAGGACGATATGTGCCAGGCCGGCGACGCCGGCCGCGCGGTCGACAATCGCCAGTCCGATGCAAGAGCCCAGGCCGAGGGCGACGAGCTCTTCGTTCGGGTCGCTGGAGACCACCATCTCACCCATGCGAGCCGACGCCATGGCTACGCCGGGTCAGCAAGACCGAGCGGCGCCAGCAGATCCGAGATCTGCCCGGAGGTCGGCAGTAGAAGGAACGAGATCGAGCACGGGTCCCCGGACACGTCGAGCTCGGAGTCCAACACCAGCGCCAGGTCGTCGGAACCGGCGGTCCCGATGAGCAGCGAGGAGACGATTGCGGCCAGCATGTCTGAGTGCAGCTGCGGCGGCGAGGGCTCCAGCTCGAGGCCGGTCATCGACCCCAGCCCGTTGAGGTAGGAGGTGGCGAGGATGTTGCCGATCTCACGCAGGGCGGAGTCGCCGACCTCGGTGTGGGCCTCGACGCCCAGCAGGCTGCACAGGATCTCGGCCTGCTCGTAGGGGATCAGCAGGAGGACCATGCCGTCGATGTCGCCCTGGATGGGGACGACCACGCCCGCGACGTGCTGCTCCGGGTCGCCGCACTCGTCCACGGCGTCGGCCGGCGGCAGCGCCAGCGCGCGAGGCACGTTGATCTCCACCTCGCGGGCGAGCATCTGCGACAGCGCCGTGGCGGCGGTGCCGGATGCGATGTTGGCCAGCTCACGCAGCGCGTCGAGCTGCATCTCGGACAAGGACGGGTTCACTGGGGTCTTCTCCTGGGATTGTTGTTCGGTCATGCCGCCACCCGTCCATTTCCGGTGACGGTCGAGGCTTCAGCGGAGCGGGCCGCGCGGTCGCGGTTCTCAGCTTTGGGAGTGCGGGTATCCAGGGCGTCGCAGTCGACGATGAGGGCGATCCGGCCGTCGGCCAGCGCGGCGCCGCCCGAGACGGGCTCCCCACTGACGGCGGACGGCAGGGGGCGCGTGACGAGCTCCCGCTGGCCGATCAGGTCGTCGACCGACAGCGCCAGGCGCTGCTCCTGCGCGCGCACGATGACCACAAACTCATGTGGGGTGGGTGGGCCCTGGTTTTGACGTCCAAACACGTCCGCGCCGTCCAGGAGCTGTAGTACCCCATCATCGAGCACCAGCATGCGGCGTCCGGCCACCGAGCGGACCGTCTGCTCGGCCAGGCGCAGCGTGCGCTCGACGCGGTCCAGCGGAATCGCGTAGGGGCCGCCGGCCACATCGACGTGCAGGGCGGAGACGATCGCCAGCGTCAGCGGCAGGCGGATCTGCGCGGTCGTGCCCTCTCCCTGGACCGAGTCGAGGATGACCTCGCCGCCCAGCTCGCGGATCTTCGAGCGCACCACGTCCATGCCGACCCCGCGGCCGGAGATGTCGCTGGTGGTCTCGGCGGTGGAGAAGCCCGCAGCGAACAGCAGCTCCACGGCGGTCTTCATGTTGATCTCGGCGGCGGCCGCAGGGTCGATCAGCCCACGTTCGACGGCCTTTCGGGCGACCGCCTCGGGATTGATGCCGCGACCGTCGTCGCGGACCTCGATGACGACGCTGCCGCCGGAGTGGCGGGCGGAGATCTCCAGCGTGCCGACCTCCGGCTTGCCGGCGGCGACGCGCTCCGCCACGCCCTCGAGGCCGTGGTCGAGCGAGTTGCGGACCAGGTGGACCAGCGGGTCGCCGAGCGCGTCGACGACGGTGCGGTCCAGCTCCGTCTCGGAGCCGACCAGGTTGAGCTTGACCTCTTTGCCCAGCTTGCCCGACAGGTCGCGGACCAGGCGCGGGAAGCGCAGGAAGACGACGTCCACCGGGATCATGCGGACCTGCATGACCATCGACTGCAGCGCCTGGGAGCTGCGCGTGAGCTCCTGCATGGCCTGCTGCAGCCCGGGCACGTCCAGCGAGCCGGTGAGGGCCTCGACGGCGGTGCGGTGGATGACCAGCTCGCCCATGGAGTGCATGAGGGCATCGAGGCGCTCGGCGTCAACGCGGACGGTGCGGGTGGCCCCGGAGGCCTTGGGCGCGGCGGCCTTGGCGGGCGCAGCGACCTCGGCCGGGGCCTCGGCGTCTACGGCCGGAGCGGCCTCGGGCGCCGACACGACCTCCGGCTCGGCGGCCGGAACCGCAACCGCATCTGGGACGGCGGGCGCAGCGCCGACCTCGTCGATCTCGACCGCGACCACGTCCGACACGGCGGAGATCGTCTTGGTCACGGCCTCCTCCTCGTGCTCGGAGGCGATCCACGCCTCGACGCGCTGGCCGGAGAACTGCTCGATGTCGTCCACCGGGGGTGCGCTGGCGATCAGCTCGCCGTGCTCGCCCATGGCGGCGAACGCCATGTGCGCGCGAACGGCGGGCATCAGGACCTGATCGTCCAGGACGGCGACGATGTGGAGCACGCGCTGACGGGCGGCGATGTCGAGCACCACGTCGGGAACCGGCTTGGTGGCGACGCGCTCGAGCTCCTGCTCGGCGGTGCGGGCGCGCACCAGGCCGTGCAGCCGCTCGACCAGCGGAGTGGGGTCCAGGGCCTCCTCGCCGTCGGCCTCGATTGATTCAAAGGACGCGGTGAGCGCGTCGAGGCAGGCCAGGACGGTGTCGATGGCCTCGCGGGTCAGTCCCTCGCCGCGCTGGCGCAGCAGCTCGAAGACGTCCTCCATCTCATGCGTGAGCTTGGCGATCTGGGCGAAGCCCATGGTCGCGCTCATGCCCTTGAGCGAGTGGGCGGCACGGAAGATCTCATCCACCGTCTCGCGGTCCCGGGGGTCCTCCTCCAGGCGGACAATCGCCAGGTTCAGTTCCTGCAGGTGCTCCTGCGCCTCGGCCAGGAACATGGGCATGTATTCGGAGGTGTCCATTACGCTTTCCGGTAGATGAAGGGGTGGGCCATCTGGAGACCCAGATCGGCCGGCTTGGAGACTCGTTCGGTGGCGCCGACGACCAGGAAGCCCCCGGGGCGCAGCGCGTGGGCCAGGCGCGCGTGCAGGTCGTCGCGGATCGGCTCCGCGAAGTAGATGACGGTGTTGCGGCACATGACCAGGTCCTTGCCGGCCGCCGGCGGGCGCAGGCGCAGCAGGTCCCCGATCTCGAAGCTCATCATCCGGCGCAACGCGTCCTTGGCGCGCCAGCCCTCCGGCACACGGTCGAAGGCGCGCTCCATGTCCTTGATGTCGACGCCGCGAGCGTCATCGGCGCTGAACACGCCGGCGCGGGCGCGCTCGATCATGCGCTTGTCGATGTCGGTGCCGGTGATCTTGACGCGGGCGGTCGGGATCGCCTTCTGGCAGACCGCGGCCAGGGTCGCGGCCTCGGCGCCGTAGGAGCAGCCGGCGCTCCAGGCGCGCACCTGGCCCGCTGCGGCCAGCTCGGGCAGTACGTCGCGCTCGAGGCGGACCCACTGCTCGGGATGGCGCCACAGCTGGGAGACGTTGATCGTCACGCGGTCCAGAAGGGCGTCGAGCTCGGTCTTGTCCTTGCGCAGTGCATCCAGGCAGTCCGTGAGGAGGGTGATGCCCTTGCGGGCGAAGAACGAGCGCAGCCGGCGCTCCATCTGCGGGCGCTTGTACTGGCTGAGGTCCACGCCGCAGATCTGGCGCAGGCCCTCGCAGAACGCCACGTAGTCGTCGCCCGGGGCGCCAATGGCACTCATCAGTTCACCTCCGCCGCGATTGCGGCAGGCATCTGATCAAGGGGTAGCACCTCGTCGGCCAGGCCGGCCTCGACGATGGCACGCGGCATCCCGTAGACGGTGCAGGTCTGCTCAGCTTCGACGAGGATTCGTCCGCCATGGCGCCGAACTTCCTTCGCGCCGCGCAGGCCGTCGTTGCCCATCCCGGTGAGCACGACGAGCGTGAGCCGGTCGCCCCATTTGGCGGCGGCATCCTCGATCAGCAGGTCGGCGCGCGGCCGCAGGCCGCCGAGCGGGGCGTCATCGCTGAGGGTCATCTGGCCAGTCGGGCCCAGACGCAGGTGACGACCGCCGGGGGCGATCAGCGCCACACCCGGCTCCAGCGACTCGCCGCCCTGGGCCTCACGGACGCTGAGCGGGCTCGAGCGATCCAGGCGCGCGGCCAGGGACGCGGTGAAGCCGGCGGGCATGTGCTGCACGATCATCGTGCCCAGCCCCAGCGGGGAGGGCAGGCCGGGGATGACCTCGGCCAGCGCGCGCGGGCCGCCGGTGGAGGTGGCGATCAGCAGGGCGCGGGAGAGGCCGCTGCGGATACGGATCCCACCCACCCGCCCCGGGGCCGAAGCGTGGCCGTTGGAAGCGGGCCCCACCACCCCGGCCGCGGCGGCGTAGGTTCCGTTGCCGTTTCGGGACGGACGCCCGGACCGAAGGTGACCGCCGAGGCGACGCGTCTTGGTGGCGACGAGGATCTTGGTGAGCAGGTTCTGCTCGAACGTGTTGACCTCGGCCTGGCCGGACGGCTTCGGCACGAGCTCGAACGCGCCCTCGGCGAGCGCGTCGACGGCGTAGGCGCCGTGGGCCGGTGAGAAAGCGGAGACCACCACCACAGGGATCGACGGGCCGCCGCGCTGCTTGAGCGCCTTGAGCACGTCGATCCCGCCCAGACCCGGCATCGCCAGGTCCAGCGTCATCGCGTCGGGCTTCTCACGCTCGCACAGGGCGAGCGCTTCGTCACCGTCCTTGGCGGCGCCGATGACATCGATCCCGCCCTTGGTCAGCACGTTGGTGACGATCCGGCGCATCAGCGCGCTGTCGTCCGCGACGACGACGCGGGGCTTGGGGGTGGTGGTGGTCATGCGATCTGCTTTACATCGGTCAGATCAGACGGCTCAGGCGGCGACCGACAGCTCGGTCGTGGCCTCGAAGATCGTGCTCAGCGTGAGCAGCACAATGAGGCGCTCGTCGATCCGGACGATCGACTCGATCATCGTCGAGTCAGCGCCGGGCGCCGCCTCGATCTGGTCGTCGGAGACGGTGAGAACCTCCTCGACGGTGTCTACGATCACACCGGCCGTCTCGGCGCCGGCCTCGACGATCACGATCTTGGACTGCTCGGTGAGCTCGGAGGTGATCCCCAGACGCGCCGCCACGTCATAGACGGGGACGATCCGGCCGCGGAGGCTGATGACGCCGCGGACCCAGGCGGTCCGTGAGGCCACCGAGCGCGGCTCGGCGTACCGAATGATCTCGTTGACCGCCTGGATCGGCAGGGCATAGTGCTCCGCGCCCAGGGTGAAGACCACCAGCTGCTGATGATTGGCTTGCTCTGACATCGTGTCCTACTCCTTGTTTCCGTAACGAGCCGTCTCGCGCATCCTGCGCTCGGCCTTCTATCGAGATATTCGGCGTTTGAGGCGCCAGCTTGAGCTTTGTGTCCGTTATCCGGCCAAGGCCCCGAGGGCCATCGCCGGCTAACCGGTCACGGATTCAGTCGCCGCGTGGTCTGACTCGGCGACTTCGCTCGGCTCGGAGCCGACCGGGGCCGACAGCACCTGCGTCAGGCGCAGACCGAACTGCTCGTCGATCACCACGACTTCGCCGCGGGCGATGGGCGTCCCATTGACGAGCAGGTCGACGGGCTCGCCCGCCATCCGGTCCAGCGTCACGACTGATCCCTCGCGCAGCTCCAGGGTCTCGCCCACGGACATGCGGGCGCGGCCGATCTCGACGCTGAGGTCGACCGGGACGGCGGAGAGGCGTCGAAGGTCCGCCATCGACTCGCCGCCGGCGCGGACGGTGCCGCCGTCGCCGTTGAGGGGTTCGAAGTCCACGTCGTGGCTCATCGTGTCTCCTTACTGCACCGCGACGTCGGTGAAGAGGATGTCAGTCACCTTCACGTCCGTGGTGCTCTTGATCTGGCTGAGGATCTGGGACTTGAGCTTGGCTCGGCCGGTGTCGGTGAGGAGCGCCGACGAGGGCACGTTGGTGATCGTGTTGGTGATGATCGCCCGGATCGCGGGCTCCTCGGGCAGGGTGCCGATGCCGGCGGGCGTCGTCGTGGCGCCCGCGGCCGTCGCGCCGTCGCTCTGGCCCGGGGCCAGGATCAGACCGATGGTCATCGTCGCGTAGCGCCCGTCGGTGAGGTTGAGCGTGAAGCCCTTGGGCAGCACGTAGATCTCGCCGTCGATCTTGGGCTTGGCGACGGCAGGCTTGGGCAGCAGGAAGGTCTTGGCGGCAAAGCCCCCACCGGCCACGACGACCAGGAGGATGATGATCAGCTTCTTTTTCATTGTCGGGTGGTCCTAGGGGTTCAGGTCGGGGTAAATGCGGTCAAGCACGATGTCCACGCGGCGGTTGCGAGCGCGACCGGTCGCTGTGGCGTTGGAAGCCAGCGGATGCAAGTCGGCATAACCCGCCGCCGAGAGTCGTTGGTCCTGGACCCCGCGGGCGATCAGGTAGCGAACGACGGTGGTGGCCCGGTCAGTCGACAACTCCCAGTTACTGGGGAACTGTGAGCTCTGAATCGGCTGGTTGTCGGTGTTTCCTTCCACCGTTATCGGATGCTTGTGGTCAACATTGAGCAAGTGCGAGATCTCTTCAAGCAATGGCAATCCATCGGACTGCAGCGTGTCTGACCCCGAGTCGAACAGCAGCTTGTCGGTGAGCACGTGCACGACGAGCCCCTGGCGGGTGATCACCGTCTGCACGTCGTTGCCGAAGCCGTGCGCCTTGGAGTAGGAGTTCAGCTCCCGCTGGAGCTTCTTGAAGCTCTCCTGCTCCTGCTGGGAGGCGCTGGCGGCGAGCATCGCCTTGGTGATCTGCTGCGCCGACGTGTCGGTCGGCTTGGGGATGTTGGGCGTCAGCGGGACGATCGACGGCACCTCGGCGGTCGCCGGCGTGTGCGCCTTGGTCGACTCCGATCCCGACTGCATGATCGACTTGCCGCCCGAGAGGATCGAGCCCGAGAAGGCCGCCTTCAGCGACTGCTGCAGGCTCTCGTACTTGGAGATGTTCACCGACGAGATCGAGTACAGGACCATGAACAGCGCGAACATGAGCGTGAGCATGTCCGCGTAGGTCAGGAGCCAGCGCTCCTCGTTCTCGAACTCGGCCGCGTGACCGCGCCTGCCGCGACGACCCGCCATGGCACTAAGCCGCCTCGGCCTGCGGCATCTGCGACACCGAACCGCCCTCGTCCTCGGACTTGCGCTCGGCCGGGGGCACGAACGAGCCGAGCTTCTCGGCGACGACCCGCGGGTTGTCGCCGGCCTGGACGGCCAGGATGCCCTCGAGGGTCAGGGTCCGGAGCTCGACCTCCTGCTTGGAGAGAGCCTTGAGGCGGTTGGCGATCGGGAGGTAGATGACGTTGGCGGAGCCGACGCCCATGAGCGTCGCGATAAAGGCCGAGGAGATGGCGGGCCCCAGCGTCGCCGGCGCCGACAGGTTCTGGAGCACGTGCACCAGGCCCATGACCGTGCCGATGATGCCCATCGTCGGGGCGAAACCGCCGGCCTTCTCGAACGGCGCCGCGCCCTCGTGGTGGCGGGCCATCATGCCGTCGATCTCCGCCTCGAGGACCTCGCGGACGAGCTCGGGATCGGAACCGTCGACGACGAGCTGCAGGCCCTTGCGGGTGAACTCGTCCTCGATCTCGGCGGTCTGGCCGTCGAGCGCGAGGAGGCCCTCGCGTCGCGCCTGCTCGGCGAACCCGACGAGCTGCTGCACCCGGGCGTTGAGGTCGATCTCCGGGGGCCCGAACACGATCTTGTACAGCGCCGGGATCTTCTTCATCGCGTCCATGCCGCAACTGGCCATCGTGACGCCGCCGGTGCCGCCGATGATGATCAGCAGCGCCGGGATGTCCATGAAGGCAGCGGGGCTCGTGCCGCCCATGATCCCGGCCATCAGGATGCCGATGGTGGCGACGACGATTCCGATTGCGGTTGCGGGCTTCATTTCATTCTCTTAGATCGACAGCGGAGCAAAAAAATCAAGGGTCTGAGGCGGTAAATCCTGAGTCGGTCTGCGGGGTCAGGCGCGGTTCGTGCAGGGCGGGGCGGGGCGGGATCGGTCGGGTCAGCCGTGGTGGTGGCGCGCCTCGAGGGCGGCGTCGTGCACCGCGGTGAGCGTGGAGGACTTGCGAAGGGGAGTCACGCGGCGCATCTCATTGCGCTCGGCGCGCAGCTCGTGGCGCAGGATGAGGGCCTCGGCGAGCACGGTGGCGCGGTAGGTGGAGATCATCTCGGCGACCCGCGCGGGCGGCTCGGCGACGACGATCTTCTGGCCGTTGAGGATCGTGATCACGGTGTCGGGCGTCGCCTCGATGGTCGTGATCGCGTCGGGGTTGATCTGGAACGTGTCCACCGCGTGTCCCAGGCGGTGCAGGGTGATCATGGAGGTGTGCTCCTGAAAGAGGGGGTCGGTGAGGGAAAGAGAGAAAAAGGGGGCGGCGTTCCCTCGAAGCGCCGCCCCCTCAACTCAGCTCAGGACTAGCCCTGAGGCATGTTCACGACGGTCTGCAGCATCGTGTCCGCCGTGGTGATGACCTTCGAGTTGGCCTGATAGCCACGCTCGGCGGTGATCATGTTGGTGAACTCGGTGGCGAGGTCGACGTTGGACATCTCCAGCGAGCCGGAGATCGTCTGGCCGAAGCCGCCGACGCTCGGGGTACCGGTGGTGGGCGTACCGGAGCTCGCGGTCGCGCTCCAGTTGGAGCCCCCGTCACGCTGGAGGCCGGCCTCGTTGGGGAAGGTGGCCAGCGAGATGTAGCCGCCGGTCACCGTCTGACCGAACGTCGGGCTTGTGGAGTTCTCGTCGGTGTAGGTCACCGAGCCGTCCTGGCCGATGGCCAGGTTGGTCGATCCCGGCGGGACGTTGATGTAGGTCGGGGCGGCTGAGCTGGAGCTCGAGGGCGCCGTCGAGCCGACGACATACTGACCGCCCTGGGTGGTGAGGAAGCCCGACGAGTTGAGCTTCAGGTTCCCGGCGCGGGTGTAGTCGACCGTGCTGGGGAGGTTGCTGGTGTACGGAGCGGTGGCACCGGGATCGCCGTTGCCGACCTGGAGGAAGCCATCGCCCTGGATGTAAACGTCCAGCGCGTTGCCGGTGGTCTGCTGCGAGCCGGTGCCCATGAGGTTGTCGATGGACCCGACGCTCACGCCGAGGCCGACCTGCTTGGCGTTGGAGCCGCCGTTGAACCCGTTGGGGCCGGTGGCGGCGCTGAGGTTCTCGGACAGCTGGTCCACGAACGTGGTGCGCTGCGCCTTGTAGCCGATGGTGTCGACGTTGGCCAGGTTGTTGGCCGTCACGTCGAGCATCGTCTGGTGAGCTTCGAGTCCGCTGATCGCGGAGTCCATTCCTCGCATCATTTGAGGTACTTCCTTTCTCGGCTTCCTACTTGGAGGACCAGCCGGGGGGTTGGATCCGTTGTCGCCTAGGCGATGACGGCACTGTCGATGTTTGTGAACACGTGCTCGCGCATGTGCTCGGAACCCACCGCCGTGACGACGGTGTTGTTGGGGACCGACACCACGAACGCGGTGTTGTCCACAAAGACCACTGCAGCCTTCGACCCCTTGGTCGCGGCTCGTGACACACCGCCCGCCAGTCGCTGCAAGGTCGACTGGTCGAGCTGGATCCCTCGCCGGTTCACGCGCTCAAGCGCGTGGCGAGAAAAGGTGGGCGCTTCCGCCGCTGTCGTGCTGTGGGCCAGCACCGACGCGAACGTCGGCGTGCCCACCGGAAGGTTGAGCGCAGCGATCTGCGCCGGAGTCGCGACCGCGGGCGCCGCGGGCGCCGCGGGCGCCGCGGCCGCACCGGGCTGGACGAGCGCAGCGTTGGGGACCACAGAGGTCACGTCGCCTCCGTGACCGAACCGAGCGAGATCCCCGGCGTCGTTCCGATCGTGAGCAAGGGGCCGGACGAGCTGAAGTCGACCTTCGACACGACGCCGGTCTGCGTGACGCCGTTGGAATCCTGGTAGTTGACCGTGTGGCCGAGCAGCGACAGCGCGGACGTCGACGCCTGCTGTGTTGCCGCCGACGACGTGGAGCCGGCGATCTGCGTCTCCTGCTCGAGGCTGCTGAAGTTGGCCAGCTCGGACATGTACTGCGTGGGATCGCTCGGGTTCAGCGGATCCTGGTTCTGGAGCTGGTCCATCATCAGCTTCAGGAAGTCGTTCTCGCCCAGGTTGTCGCTTGGGTTGGTCATCGTTGTGCCGGACGTGCCCGTCGGCGTGAGCTGGGTCCCGGTGGTGCCGGTGGTGCTGGTGACGTTGGTCATGTCAGTGGTCCTTGGTTTCTGTGGGGCACGCCTCAGGCGAGCACGTTCACGAGCGCGGAGCCCGAAAGGTTCTGAAGGGGGGTGTCAGCGGCGGCCTGGGCCACGGCGTCGTCCTCGTCGGCCGAGCCGGTGTTCGAGCCCGAGCTCGAGTCGTTCGAAGCTGAGGCCGAGTCGGCCTGCCCGTCGCGGCCGGAGCGCTGCTGGCCGGAGGACTCGATGTCCAGGCGCAGCAGCGCGGTGCCGTTCTGCTGGAGCTGGCGCTTGAGGTCATCCCCGCCCTGCGACAGGGTCTGCGCCGCCTCCGGATGCTCGGTGACCACGCGGGCCACGATGCCGTCCGGGGTGTGCTGAAGATGGATCTGGATGGCGCCGAGGTTCTCTGGCGAGAGCTCGATGCGCGCCACCGACATCCCGTCGCGGGCGCCCATGGCGATGGTGTTGGAGACCTTCTCGGCCGCCTCGGCCAGGCGCACGCCGTAGGCCGTAGGCATGGTCGCCGCGCTCGTGGCGGGCGCCGTCGCCGGGGCCGGCGTGGCCACGGGAGCCGTGGCGGCGCTGGCCGGAGCGGTGGAGCTGCCGGCGGGAGCCAGGGCGGTCGCCGGGGCCCGGTTGCTCGCGGCACTGTCGCCGTCGGAGCTGTCCTTGGCAGTCGAGGTGTGGCCGCCGGAGCTCGCGGTCGCGCCGGCGCCGCTGGCCGCAGGGACGCCGCCCACCTGGGAAGCCGGGGCGGTCGTGTTCGCAGTCGTGGTGCTGGCCGGCGGGGCGGAGGCGCCCAGTGCGGTGGCGGCGGCGGTAGCCGTCGCGTCGGCGAGGGTCGTCCGGGCCGGCGTTGAAGCGGGGGCCGCTGTGGGCGTCGCCGTGGCGGGCGCGCTCGCCGCCGTGGCCGGCGCGGAGGGCGTACCCAGGCCGGTGACCGGCCCGGCAGCGCTGCCCAGCGGGGCCACTGTCGTGGGCGCGGCGGGCGCGGCGGGCGCGGGGGGCGCCGTGGCGGCCGGAGCCACGCGGGCCGGGGCGGCCGGAGCCACGCGGGCCGGTGTGGTCGGCAGCGTGCCCGTCGTTGTCGGGGCGGGAGCGCCGGGAGCGCTCGTGGCAGACGCGGTGGCCGGAGTGGCTGGGGCATCCGCGGTGCCGGCGGCACCGGACCCGCCGGTGCCGGCGGCGTACTGGGTCAGCGCGGCGCGCACGTCAGCGGCGCTCGAGGGCGAGGCCGGACCGGACGCGCCGGCTGCCGGCGACGTCGGGAGCGACGCTCCGCCGGGCGGCGTCGAGGCGCGGGCGTCCGTCGCCTGGGGGCTCGCGCCGGCGGACGCCGGAGCAGCGGCGGGGTGCGCCGGGGGCACGGCAAGACCGAGCGCGGCGGCGATCAGGGAGATGGGGTCCGAGACGGACCCGCCCACCCCCGCAGCGGAGCCGTCGGCCGAGCTGCTGTCGGAGTCGCTGGAGCTGGAACCGAAGCTGGACGCGTCGGCGTCCGTCCCGCTCTGCTTCCCTCCCTTCGTGGAGGTCTGCTTGCTCTGGCCTTCCGCAAGTGCGGTCCGGGCCACCTGGTTTGAGAGGACGCTGGCGAACGCGTCTGTCGGCGGGGCGCCGCCTGTCGGCGGACTCGCCCCCTGGCCGTCGGCGGGGGGCGGAGAGACCCCGGCGAGCGGTGTGCCGGCCGCGCCGGTGGCGCTCCCGGCGGCGTTGCCCGTACCCGGCGCGCTCGAGGCCGCGCCGGTGGAGGGCGCCTCGCTGGTGACGACCGGCATCAGCGACGCCGATCCGATGCCGGAGCTCATGCTGCCCTCCGGCGGAAGCCGTTGAGCGCGATCTCGTCGAGGTCGGCGGCCTCGATGCGCGCCTGCTCACGCACAAACTCGATGCGGCGGTTCTCCTTCAGGCGCTCCAGGGCCTGACGGTCGCGTGCGGCCTCGGTCAGCTCCTCGCGGCGCTCCTCCAGAGCCAGGTCGCGACGGTTGAGGTCGTCCCGGCTGGCCTGGTGGGCGCGCTCGGAGCGCTCCAGATAGGCCTGGCGAGCCATCAGCTCGGTGGCGCTGATCGGAGCCGCGGCGGCGTCGAGCTGGGCCTCGCGGGCCTGGGCGACGCGCTGGGCGGCATCCTCCATCTCCTGCTCGGAGCGGACACGCTCCATCATGGCGCCGGCGAAGGCTTCTTTGGCCTCATCTTCGGCGCGCTCGCGCAATGCGCGCACACGCTCGAGGCGGAATCGGAACGAGGGACCGGCCATAGTCAGTTATTCGGCCGATTCCGGCGAGACTTCAATCCCGTTTGGACGGTTATCCGAGCCACGGCGCAACATCTCCCTGTGGTCAGGACGCGAGGGCGAGCGACGGGATGGCGGTGGGGGCGCCACCGGGCACGCCCACCGGAACCTGAGGCGTGGGAATGGGAGACACGGCCCCCACTGCCACGTCGACCGCGGGCGTGAGCTCACCGGTGCCCGGCAGCTGCGCCGCCAGCGCCAGGAGCGCATGATCGGCGTCCTGGGCCGTGGTGTGATCCTCGATGCTCTGGCGCAGGAACTCGTCCATCGCCGGGCGCAGCGCGATCGCCGCGTCCAGCAGCGGATCCGTGCCGGGCTGGTAGGCGCCGATCGAGATCAGGTCCTCCTTCTCGCGGTAGGACGCCAGCGCCGAGCGCAGCCGGGTGCCGGCCTCGCGGACCTCGGGGGCGACGATCTCGCCGACCAGGCGGCTGACGCTCTGCAGCACGTCGATGGCCGGGTAGTGGCCCGAGTGCGCGAGCGAGCGGGTGAGCACGATGTGGCCGTCGAGGATCGACCGGACGGCGTCGGCGATCGGCTCGTTCATGTCGTCACCGTCGACGAGCACGGTGTACAGGCCGGTGATCGAGCCCTCGGGGCTGGTGCCCGCACGCTCGAGCAGCCGCGGCAGCAGGGCGAACACGCTGGGCGTGTAGCCGCGGGTGGCCGGGGGCTCGCCGATGGCCAGGCCGACCTCGCGCTGCGCCATGGCAAAGCGGGTGACCGAGTCCATCATCAGCATCACGTTCTTGCCCTGGTCACGGAAGTGCTCGGCGATCGCGGTGGCCGTGAACGCCGCCTGGATACGGACCAGGGCCGGCTGATCGGAGGTGGCCACGACGACCACGGAGTGGGCCAGGGCGTCGCCCAGGTCGCGCTCGATGAACTCGCGGACCTCTCGGCCTCGCTCGCCGACGAGGGCGATCACATTGACGTCGGCGGTCGTGGACCGGGCGATCATGCCGAGCAGCGAGGACTTACCGACGCCGGAGCCCGCAAAGATGCCGAGGCGCTGGCCCAGGCCGCAGGGGACGAGGGTGTCCAGCGCGCGGACCCCCAGGTCGACGCGCTCGGAGATGCGCGGCCGGGTCAGCGCATCCGGGGGCGTGGCGTTGGCCGAGCGGGCCTTCCCGCCATCCAGGTCGCCGAACTCGTCCAGCGGCTTGCCCAGCCCGTCGATGACGCGCCCGAGCAGGCCGTCGCCCACCGCCACCTTGAAGGGGTTGCCGGTGGGGTGCACGGAGGTGCCCGGGCCGATGCCGGCGAGCTCGCCGAGCGGCATCAGCAGAGTCCGCCCGCCGCGGAAGCCGACCACCTCGGTCGGCACCCGCGGGCGGTCACGACCGTCACCGACCAGGCAGATCTCACCCATTTCCACCTGGAGGCCGGTCGCCTCGATGATCAGACCGATCAGATCGCGCACGCGGCCGCGGCGGCGTGCCAGATCCTCGTCCTGCATGACTCGCGCCACCCGACCCAGGGCCGGACGCGCGAAGTTCTCAGACCTCATCCTCGGGAACTCCGTCCCGGGGCCCCAGCTCGGCGGCGACGACTTCGCGCGCACGGGCCAGCTGTGTCTCGATGGAGGCGTCGATCTCACCTTCGTCGGTGCGTGCCAGCACGCCGCCGCGACCCACGCGGCGGTCGGACTGGACGCCGAGGTGCTCGATCCCGCCCAGCTCGTACCGGAGCCGGGTGACGGAGTCGGACACCAGCTCGAGGTCCGCCGGGTTGACCACGAGCGTCACGTGCTGGCGGTCGCGGATGCGGCGCAGCGCCACCGCGGCGAGGTCGACGATGCGCTCCGGCTGCACCTCGATGGCGCCGGCGACGATCTGCTCGGCCAAGCGCAGTGCCAGCGCGACAGCGTCGTGCTCGAGCTCGGCGATGACCTGGTCGCGCACGGCGTCCAGCGCCTGGGCCGCACCGCCCACCGCGTGCAGTGAGGGCTCGATCTCGGCGCGGGCCGCGGCCAGGCCGGCGGCGCGCCCCTCGGCCTCGCCCTGGGCCCGCGCGTGCGCGCGGATCTGCTCGGCGTCGGCGTGAGCCGCGGACAGGACGTCGGCGACATCGCGCACGGAGCCGGCCGGAGCCTCCAGCTGGCGGAAGGTGTAGGCCGCGATCGTGGCGGCCGCGGTCTCAGAAGACAACGTCTTCCTCCGATCGCGACAGGACGACGGCGCCGGCCTCCTCGAGCTTGCGCACGATGGCGACGATGCGTCCCTGAGCCTCCTCGATGTCCCGCTTGCGCTGCGGCGGCTGGAACTGCATCTCTTCGACGAGCATCTGCGCGCCGCGCTCGGACATGTTGGCCAGGATGCGCTCCTTGACGTCGTCCGCGACGCCGCGCAGAGCCAGGGCCAGGTCCTTCTGGTCGGCCTCGCGCAGGATGAGCTGGATCGAGCGGTCGTCGAGCTTGGTGATGTCCTCGAAGATGAACAGCAGTCGCCGGACCTCGGCGCCGAGGCTCTCGTCGGTCTCGGTGATCTTGTCCAGCACGTTGCGCTCGGTGGAGCGGTCGGCGTTGTTGAGGATGTCGGCCAGCGACTTGATGCCGCCGGCGGCCGAGTATTCCTGCTGGACGACGTTGGCCAGCTTGGCCTTCATCACCGCTTCGACCTGCTTGACCACGTCGGGACTGGTCTCGGACATCCGGGCGATTCGCAATGCGATCTCCGGCTGCTCGCTCTCGGGAAGGTTGGAGAGGACCTGGGCGGCCAGCGTGGTGTGCAGGTTGGCGATGACCAGCGCCGTGGTCTGGGGCGACTCGTTGCGCAGGAACGTCACCACCTGCTCGGGCGGGGTCTTGCGCAGGAACTCGAACGGGCGCTTCTCGATGACGCTCGACAGCCGCCCGATGATCTCGTTGGCGCGCTCGGGGCCCAGTGCCTTCTCGAGCACCTCGTGGGCGTAGTCAACGCCGCCGGCATTCAGCGAGTCGTAGGCCTGCACGATCGCGGCCATCTCGGAGAGGACGCCGTCGGCGAGGCCGGGCTCCAGGAACTGGAGCTTGGCCATCTCGAGCGACAGGGCCTCGATCTCCTCGTCCTTGAGCCGCGCGAACACCTGCGCCGCGCGCTCGGTGCCGATCGAGACGAGCAGCACCGCCGCCTTCTGGCGCCCCTTGATCTTGGCCAGGGCCGCCGACGTCGCGGGGCTCTGCGCCGCCGGCACCGCCGCCGGCTGGAAGACTTCGACCGCACCCACGACTTAGTCCTCCTCGCCCATCCAGGCGCGGACTTGCTGGGCGACACGCTCGGGGTCACGCTCCACCAGGTCCTCGACCTGTCGGCGGGCGACGTTGACCGGCGACTGCAGGGCCATCACCTCGGTGGGGCCGCCGCCGGTCATGACGGCGCCTCCCTGCTGGCCGGCCTCCAGCGAGGCCAGGCTCCGGGGGGTCTCGAGCTCGCGCAGCCACGTGGGCTGGCCGGCGAAGGCCTCACGCTCGCGGCGGCGCATCATGCGCCCGGCGAAGACCAGGAAGATGAGGGAGCCCAGCCCGGCAGCCCCGTACTTGGCGTACTTCATCATCGAGGCGGCTCCTGCCGCGGGAGGCGTGACGACCGGCGCCTTGGCGAACGCCAGCTGGCCGACCGACAGCGTGTCGCCGCGCTTGGAGTTCAGGCCCACCGCGTTGGCCACGGCCTGCTTGATCGCGGGCAGCGACGCTGCCGGGACCGACTTGTCGACGAGCACCGAGACGGTCTGGTTCAGCACGTTGCCCGGGGCGACCACCGTGTGGGTGATCGTCTTGTCGACGCCGAAGTTGGTGTTGGTGGTCTTGTTGGAGTAGTTGGAGCCGGTGCCGCTGCCGCTTGCGCCCGCCGCGTAGGCGGGGATGTTGCCGGCGGTACCCGAGACGCCCGCCGCCGAGGCGTTGCCGCCCTTGAGCGTCTCGTTGGACGTCGTCTGGGTCAGCGGGGTGCCCTTCTTGGCGTAGACGAGGGCGTCCTGGGTGGCCTGGTTGGCGTTGACGTTGGCGTTGACGACGACCTGCGCCTTGCCCGCGCCCAGCGTCTGGGCCAGCATCGCGTTGACCTGGCTGGTCATCGAGGCGTCGTACTTCTGGTCGGCCTGCTGCTGGGTCGTCCCGCCGGTGCTGCCGTCGGACGACGGCCACAGCAGCGAGCCGTCGGAGCCGGTGACCGTGACCTTGTTGATCGACAGGCTCGGGACGCTGGAGGCGACGAGCTGCGCGATGCCGCGCACCGAGCTGGCGGCCAGCTGGCTGCCGCCCAGCAGCACCGAAGCGGTGGCCGGCTGGGTCTGGTCGGAGAAGAGCTGATCCTGGCTGTTGGGGATGACCAGGTTGACGGTGGCCGAGGTGACGCCGTTGATCGTCTCGATCGTCTGGGCGAGCTGGCCCTCCAGGGCGCGCTGGTAGGTCACCTGCTGCTGGAAGTTGCTCTGGCCGAGCTGCTGCGAGTTGAGCAGGGAGAAGCCCGGCTGCTGGGTCGTGAGCAGGCCCGCGGTGGCCAGCGCGACGCGCGCCTGGGCGGTCTGGCTGGAGTTGACCGCGATGGCCGTGCCGCTGTTCTGCAGCTGATAGCTGATGCCCTGGGCGGCGAGGGTGCTGGTGATCTTGCCCGTCTGGGCGGGATCGATCCCGGCCTCGAGGGTCGAGTAGCTGGGCTTGGACGCCATCGACATGACGATCATCAGGAAGGCGACGCCGAGCACGAGGGAGCCGCCGAGCATCACCCAGCCCTTGGGCGACATCTTCTTGGCCATCTCTCCGAAGTTGGGCATGCGTTAAACCTGGGTCTGGAAGATCGTGGTTTCAGCCGAGACGAGCTTGTCGCGGATCTGGGCAGCCAGATCCATCGACAGTGATGCGTTCTCGACCGCGGTCACCGCTTGGGTCGGGTCCGACAGCTGGCCGGTGGCCAGTCCCTGCGACGCCTGAGTGGCGTTGGCCTGCGTCGTCTCCAGCGAGCTGAGCGCGTTGCTCAGCGCGCCGCTGAAGCTCCCGGCGCCGGCCTGGCCGGCGGGGTTGCTCTGAGCCGAGCCGACGCCGCCGATGGAGCCGACGCCCCACTCGCTCGGGTTCAGCTGGCCGAGTGCTCCTGAGATCGCCGGAATCACTTGAGGAGGTCCAGCGTCTTGGAGTACATGGTCTTGGCCGTGCTCATCGCGGTGACGTCGGCCTGGTACGAGTTGGACTCGGAGATGAGGTCGGTCATCTCGGTCACGGGGTTGACGTTCGGCATCTTCACGTAGCCCTGGGCGTTGGCGCCCGGGTGACCGGGGTCGTAGACGAGCTGGTCGGGCGTCGGGTCGTTGACGATGCCCGCCACCTCCACGCCACCCGGGGTCGCGCCGGACTGGCCCATGGCGCCGGCGAGCTGCGCGCCGAAGCCGCCGCCCACCTGCTGGAGCACGACCTCCTGGCGCTGATACGGCTGGCCGTTGGCGCCCTGGGTGGTCTGGGCGTTGGCAAGGTTCTCGGACGTGACGTCCATCCGCGTGCGCTCCGCGGTGAGGCCGGAGGCGGCCAGGTCGATTGCGTCGAAGAAGCTCATGAGCCCGGCGCGCCCATCGCGGTCTTGAGGATCGACTCACGCTGCGCGGCGACGGCCGTCAGGTCCTCGTAGAGGAGGCCGTTCTCGGCCAGGTCGGCCGAGTCCTGCTCGCCGCCGACGCCGTTTCCGTCGGCGCCGACGGTGCCGGACTGCGTGACCGGGCTGAAGTTCACCGAGCTGGGTGACTGGCCGCTCTGCATGGCGTTGGCCAGGGTGCTCTGGAAGTTGACGTCCTCGCGCTGGTAGCCGGGGGTATCGGCGTTGGCCAGGTTGTTGGTCAGGAGCGTCTGGCGCAGCATTGAGCCGCGCATGGCTGCCTCGAGGGCAAGCTGAGTGGAGTCAAGGAGGGACATAGGTTCAGGTCGCTTTGCACTGGCCCTCCTTGGGCTCACCAAGACCACTCCGTGCGGTCTCCTCTAATGTCGGCGTCTGGCGAAAAGTCTTTAGGGCCAAGTGTGTTAGGACGCCCCAAAAAACTTTGCGTCGGCTGAGGGCGCGGACCGGCCGGCCTCAGCGAGTAGTGCTGAGGCCGGCCGACCGGCGGGAACTGCGCGTGTGATCGTCCCCGCGGGACGAAGGACCTCAGGCGGTGGCGGTGACCACGGGGATGCGCCGCCGCGCCGGGGCGTAGCCGTCGGCGGTGCGCTGGGCCTGGCGGACGCGGCCCAGCTCCAGCAGGAGCACCTCGCGCACGCGCAGCAGCTCGATCTCGACGCGCTTCTGGAGCTGGCGGCAACGCTCGAGCGTGGCCCGGGCGGCCTCCGGCGGCGTGGACGGGAGCGAGCTCTGCAGCTCGGCTCGCACCTCCTTCAGCGCCTGGAGCTCGTCGAAGCTGCGCTCGGAGACGAGCTGCAGCTCGCGCTCGATGAGCGCGGCGAGGGCCTCGTAGGGCTGAGCGGAATCAGCGCTCATCGACCGGCTGGTCGGCGATCGCCGCCCAGGACTCGCGCAGCTTGCCCAGGATGTCGTCGATCTCGAGGATCTTCGCGGGGTCCTGGTCCAGGCGCGCCTGGCGCAGGTGCGAGAGTGAGAAGGTGTAGATCGACTGCAGGCGGGCCGGCAGCTCGCCCTGGTCCATGTCGAGCGTGTTGCGCAGGTGGCGGATGATGTCCTCGGCGCGCGTGAGCTTGTTGTGAGCGCTGGGGATGTCACGCTCGCCCATCGCCACCGCGGCCTGGTGCAGAAAGCGGCGGGCGCCGTCGTACAGCATCACGACGAGCTGTCCGGGCGACGCCGTCAGGACGGCGCTGGCACGGTAGGCATTGGGGGAATAGGTCGCGGCGTATGTGCTCATTTGTGTTCTTTCACACCAGGTCGAATTGAGTGCTTACTCCGTGAGGGTCCGATGCCGCACGTGACATCGGTCCAGAAGCGATCCATTCGCTACCCATGTGATCGGCCGTGCCGGCCGAAAATTGAGGAAAAACCGGGGGATCCCATCCGCCGCGAGGGACGGGTGGGAGCCGTCTCCGTGCGCGGGATCACGCGCCCGGCAGGGAGGCGATCTGGCTGGTCAGCCAGCTGCTCTGCGACTGGTTTGAGGACAGCGCGGCTTCGAGCTGCGCGAACTCCTGAACCAGGAAGTTCTGCTTGTCGGCCAGGGCCGACTGCATCGACGTGATCTGATTGCCCAGGGTGTCGATCTGGGAGGTGTCGCCGGTGATGCGCGACGCGATCGTCCCGCCCGGGTCAGAAGCGTTGTCGGCCAGGTTGACGAAGCTGGAGGACCAGCTCTTCATGATCGCCTGGACACCGCTGGCGTTGGACTTCAGCATGTTGCTCAGCACCGTCGGGTCCAGCGTGAGGTTGCCGGAGAGCGCCGACGCGGACTCCGCGCCGCTGCCGGTGGTGGCGCCCGTGCTGACGCCGATGTCGTCCATCGTGGCCGCGCCCGCCGGCAGGCCCGAGCCCGACGAGTACATCATCGAGCGCATCGAGGTGAGCAGGTCCTGTAGCTCCGGGTCGCCGTACAGGGTGCCCTGCGTCGGGTCGGTGCTCGACGGCGCTTGCGACAGCTGCGTCTGGATATCGGAGATCACCTTGTTGTACTGCGTCACGAACGTGCTGAGCGCGTTGGAGATGTTGGTCGAGTTGGGGGCGGGGGCGCCGACGTTGACCGTGATCGGGCCGCTCGTGGTGGTGACGCCCGTCAGCGTCAGCGTCACGCCCCCGATCGCGTTGGTGACCGAGTTGGAGGACGAGCTGCCGCTGGTGCCGTCGACGCTGAACAGCGCGTCCTGGCCCGCCTTGGAGGACTGCAGGGCCAGCGAGCCGCCGCTGTCGGTGACCGACACGCTCGAGCTGGCGCCCGTCTGACGGGAGGAGAACACCACGGTGCCCGAGTTGGTGGCGGCGGCGTAGACGCTGCCGTTCTGGTCGCCGTTGACCGAGTCGACGAAGTCCTGGACCGACTCGCCGGCTTTGATCGTGTACGCGCTCCCGTTGATCGAGATGTTGTCGTCGCTCGTGGGGCTGGTGAAGCCGTAGGTGGCCTGGGCCGAGTTGGCCAGCTGGCTGACCGACACCTGGTACCCGCCCACGCCTGCGCCGGTGGCGCTCGTCGCGGTGACGCGCGTCGGGTCCGACGAGGTCACCGACTGCTGGGTCATGAACAGCGTCGGGTCGCCCACCCCCAGGGCGTCGGCGGACAGCGTCTGCAGCTCTGACTGGATGCTCGTGAGCTGCTTGTTCATCGTCGTCAGACCGGTCTGCTGGTTCTGCAGGTTGGTCACCGGCTGCTGATAGATCGACATCTCCTCGGAGATGATCTTGTTGGTGTCCAGGCCGGAGGCGAGGCCGGTGATCTGCAGCGAATTCGAGCCTGACAGCGACGACAGCTGCAGGCCCGTGGAGCTGGAGGAGGACGATGATGAGACAGAGCTGGTGGACATGGGTGATCCTTTTTTCAGTGCGTCAGTCGAGCGTCGCGCCTGCGGCAAGTTCCAGCACCGCGCGCGCAGACAGGCTGCGCAGCGGAGTGCCCGAGGCGTCGGTCAGCTCGAGTGCGAGCCGCCCGGAGGCGTCGTTGAGGTCGAAGTGCACGTGCCGGCCGGACGCGGCCAGCCGCTCGTAGGCCGCGTGCGCACGGGCGATCGCATCCAGCACCTCCGGTGGCGGGGAGGCGGGGATGTCGTCCGGGCGGGCGCGAGTGCGTGAGAAGCGGGTGAACCGAGAAGACATGCTGCTCGGAGTAATCGAGCGCAGGCCCAGGCAACTTGAGCGCCATCGGCCAGATGTCCAACAATCCGCTGTGCCGGGAGCGGCGGGCCATGGCTATGCCGCGATCGGGGCGGGCAGCGAGCTGAGCAGCGCCTTGGCCTGGGCTGAGGCGGGGTCGAGCTCGAGCGCGGCGGTGGCGAAGTTGCCCGCGTCCTCGATCATGCCCTGGGCCACGGCGACCTGGGCCAGCCCCACCATCGACCGGACGTCCGGAGCCTCCGACGCCACCGCGATCCACTCCTGCGCGGCGCGGTCGATGAGGCCGTGCTTGAGGTACATCTGGGCCAGCAGCTCGCGCTGCTCGCGACGGGCCAGTTGCGACTGCGCGAGTGCCGGCAGCAGCGCGACGAAGCGCTCGCCGTCGGCGCCGGCCAGCAGCGTCTCCAGGATCACGGCCAGGAGTGGCGCGCCGGCGACGGGCACCGGCTCGGCGTCCGTGGCGCCCTGCGCGATCGCCGCCCAGGTCTCGAACACGGCGCTCTCGGCGACCGAGAGCCCGGCGCTCGAGGCGCGCCGCAGCGCTGCCTGCACCGTGTCGGCGTCCGCGCGGCCGATGAGGCCGCACAGCTCGATCCTCACCGCGAGACCCGCGTAGGGGTCGGCGGCCGGCACCCCGGAGGCAAGCTCGGCGGCCTCGTCCCAGGCACCGCGGCCGAGCAGCAGCTCGGCCAGGCCCGTGCGGGCCCGCGCGTCGGCCGGGGCGGCGTCGAGGGCCAGGCGGTACTGCGCCTCGGCCTCGCCGGCCGCGCCCGCCTGCCGCAGGATGGTGGCCACCGTCAGGCGGATGCCCGCGGGCAGCGTGTCGAGCTTCTCAAGCTCGGCGGCGACCTCGGCGGGGGCGACGCCGTCGCGCAGCAGAGCCGACGCGTACGGGCCGGCGACCGCGGGGAAGTCGGGGTGGTTTTCGACGCACCACTGAAGCGCGGCACGCGCTGCGGCGGCCTCGCCGAGCTCCAGGTGCAGCTCGGCCAGCGCGAGGCGGGCCAGGAAGGTGCCGCTGCCCACCATCGGTCCGTAGCGCGCCGGGGCGTCGCCCATCTCGATGGCGCGGTGGAACAACGCCACCGCTTTGTCGGTGTCGCCCTGCATCTGGGCGATGCGGGCCTGCGCCAGGACGAGGTCGGTGAACTGCGGAAACAGCTCCAGGCCCTCCGCGGCGACGGTGTTGGCCTCGATCAGCTTGCCGGACGTGCGCAACACCATGACCAGACGCGTGAACAGCGCCGGCACGTACTCGGCGCGCAGGAGGTTGCCCTCGGCCGTCACCAGCGAGCGGGCGGTCTTGAGCTCGTCGATCGCGTCGTCGAGCTTTCCGACGACGATGTACTCGGAACCGAGGTTGAAGTGAAGGAACGGGGTCTTGGGCGACTCGGCGGCCTGCTTGCGCAGGAGCTCGACGTTGCGTCCCGACTTCTCCTTGGCGTCGCGCACGGAGCCGAGGTAGCCGTAGTGGGTGACGCGGACGGGCGTCTGCTCGACGCGGCCCGGGATGTCGGTGGGCAGGGTGTGGGCGATCTGCTCGTGCAGACGGTCCTTGAAGCGGTACTCGGGCCGGTTGCGGAAAACGCGCAGCGCGTTGTTGACCATCGCGCCGCCGTCGCCCAGCTCGCCGGTGTAGCTGGTCTCCACCAGGTAGAAGGCCTCGCGCCACGTGCGGCCGGTGAGCGCGCGGAGCTGCTCGACGTCCTGCGCCACGAGCACCTCGTCGGCGTCCAGGTACATGACCCAGTCGCCGGTGGCGGCCTCGAAGGAGACGTTGCGCGCCTCGGAGAAGGACCCGGTCCAGGGGAACTCGATGACCTTGGCGCCGAAGGACTTGGCGATCTCGACGGTGGCGTCGGTGGAGCCGGTGTCGACGATCACGATCTCGTCCACCGCGGGGGCCACGGCGGCCAGGCAGCGCGGGAGCATCTGCTCCTCGTCGCGCACGATCATGCAGAGGCTGAGCGTCAGGCCGCTGGCCGGCTTGGCGCGGGTGGCGACGCTGGTGGCACGGCGGGCCAGGCCGGGCACGGCAGCATGCAGCGGGCGGGTGCGGCGCCCGGCGCGCTTGCGGCGGCCCACCTCGTCGAGGTTGGCCTCGACGTTGGGCAGGCTCGAGTCCAGGCGGCGAGCGGCGCGGAACAGCGCCTGCGCGGCGTCCAGGCTCCACAGCTCGTACAGGGCCACTCCGGCCAGGTTGAGGATGGTCGGCTCACTGGGGGTGTCCTCGAGCATGTTCAGCGCGGCGCCGGCGACGGCGACGTACACGCGCGTGGCGATGCCCTCGGAGGCCTGGGTGGTCGCGCCCATGCCGGCGTCGATCAGGGTCAGCTTGGCGTGGAAGCGGCGCTGCGGGTCGGTGAGCTCATCGGCGGTCGCAAACAGCGCGCTGAAGGCGGCGACGTCGCCCGTACCCAGGGCCGTGCGAGCCTGAAGGGCAAGGCGTTCCGAGGTGACGGCAGGCTGGCCGGAGCCGGCCGCGGGCGTCGAGGACTGCAGGGTTTTGCCAGTAAGGCGAAGAGCCATAGAGAGATCCTTAACCGAGGGAGCACTCCCATCATCGGCGTCCCGGCGCCCAGACTTAAGTCCAGGCTGAGCGGGTGTTGCTCAAGGCTCAGCCGTGACCGCGAGCCGCTCCGGCATCCAGCCGGTAGGCCCACGCCAGCGTCTCGGCGACGGCCTTCCACAACGCCTCGGGCACGTGCGCGCCAAGGTTCAGCGCGGCAAGCGCCTCCACCAGGGCGGGGTCCTCGCGTACGGGCACGCCCGCCTCGCGCGCGGCAGCGATGATGCGCTCGGCGAACAGGCCCGCGCCCGTCGCCGTCACCGTGGGCGCGACATCACCGTGCGTGTAGTGCAGCGCGGTGGCGCGCCGGCGTGGCGGCTGGTCAGGCATACAGGTCCAGGGGCTCACGGCGGGGGGCGACCGTCACCGACACGGCGCGGCCGGGGGCGGACTGGATGAGCGCCTGGCGCAGGCTCTCGGCGCCGGCCTGCGCGAGCTCGAGCGGCTGACCCGGTGGCAGCGTCACCGAGAGGCTCAGCGCGCCCGCGTCCATCTGAAAGCGCAGGTCGACCGCGCCCAGCGCCGGAGCGTTGTAGCGCAGCAGCACGTTCTGGCGGTCGGCGGCGCGTCCGCCGGCACCGCCCGCGTCGCGCTCGGTGACCTGCACGCTGCCGCCCCCGGGCAACGGAATCGGACCCCACCCACCCTGCGCGGCCAGCGACGGATCGAGAATCTGCGTGTGCAGGGGCTGGGACTGTTGGGTCTGCTGGGTGGGCGGGGCCTGGTGGCTGGGCGGGGTCTGGTCGGGCTCGTGGGGGTCTGAGATCGACAGCAGCACCCGCTCGGCGTTCACGTCCTTGACCACCAGCCGCAGGTCGTCGCCGGTCTGGACGCTCTCCGGCAGCTCAGCGTCGAGCAGATAGCCCGCGATGCTCAGCGATCCGCGCCCTCCGGGCTGCTGACCCTGGACGACTCGCGCCATCACGGCGCGGCCCGGCACGATCTTGATGTCGGGGCCCACCAGTACGCGCAACGCCTGGGGGTTGATGGCCAAAGGGGCAGGCATGGGGCTCAAGAAGTGTGCATCACCTGTCGATCATCTCCGTACGATGGATCCAGGCCTGTATATCGCCGCGTCCGGAATGCTCGCTGAGCAGGTGCGGCAGAACCAGCTCTCAAACGACCTCGCCAACGCCTCGACCCCGGGCTACAAGCCGGACATGGCCGAGCAGCAGAGCTTCGGCTCGCTCCTACTGGCCAACACGTCCACCGGGCAGCAGATCGGCACGATCAACACCGGCGTCCGCATCGACAAGGTCGTCACCGACACCTCCCCGTCGACGCTCAACCAGACCGGCCAGCCGCTCGACTTCGCCGTCTCGGGCACCGGCTACTTCGCCGTCCGCTCGGCGTCGGGCATCCGCTACACCCGCGACGGGCAGTTCGAGTCCAACAGCAAGAGCCAGCTGGTCGACCAGCAGGGCAACGTCGTCCTCGGCCAGAACGGCCAGCCGATCACCGTGAGCAGCAAGGGCACCGTGCCCGCGTCCGCCCTCGGCGTCTTCAACGTGCCCAACGTGACCAAGCAGGGTGAGAACTATTTCTCCGGGGCCTCCACGGGCAAGGCCAGCGGCACCGTCCAGCAGGGCGAGCTCGAGAGCTCCGGCGTGGACCCCGTCCAGACCATGACCGACATGATCGCGTCGTTGCGGGCCTACCAGTCCGGCCAGAGCGCGATTCAGACGATCGACCAGACAATGCAGGAAGACGCGTCCAGCGTCGGCTCAATCCAAGGGTGATCTAGATGCTGCAGGGTTTGTACGCCGCTGCCTCCGGAATGGAGGCCACGCAGAACCAGCTCAACGCCATCTCCAACGACATGGCCAACCTCAACACGACCGGCTATCAGGCCACCGAGGTTGGCTTCCAGGACCTGCTCTACAGCAGCGGCGGCAGCTCCAGCGGCAGTCCCTCCATCTCCACCGGCGCCGGCGCGTCCGCCCAGATCGTGGGCCGCAGCGACGCCCAGGGCGCGATCCAGAACACCGGGCGCTCGCTCGATGTCGCCATCCAGGGCCCCGGCTATCTCCAGGTCCGTCAGAACGACGGCTCGGTCGGCCTGACCCGCAACGGCGCACTGCAGGTCAACGCTCAGGGTGAGGTCACCAACACCCAGGGCAACCCGCTCGTGCCGCCGCTCAAGCTTCCCAAGGGCACCGACGCGGAAAACATCAAGATCGAGACCAACGGCCAGGTTGTCTCCGGCACCAAGACCATCGGCAAGATCTCGTTGGTCAACGTGCCGGCTCCCAGCCAGCTTCAGCCCGACGGCAACAGCACGTTCAGCGTCACCTCGGGGAGCGGAGCCGTCCGCCCGGCCACCGGCTCCACGCTTCAGCAGGGCGCTCTGGAGGGCTCCAATGTGGACGTCGCCCAGGACATGACCCAGATGATCAGCGCAGAGCGCAGCTTCCAGATGGCCAGCCAGGCGATCCAGTACCAGGATCAGATGATGCAGATCGCCAACGGGATCAAGAAGTAGGTATGAGCGCAATCTCGCCCACCGCCGCGCTGCCGACCACCAGCGCCTCGATGCCCACCAGCACGCTGCCGCTGATGGACCCGTCCACCGAGCCGGCCGCCGTCCGCAACGGCGATCAGAAGGCCAAGAACGCCTACGAGACCGGCCTTTCCTTCGAGAACGTGCTCGTCAACCAGCTGGCCCAGCAGCTCGCCGCCACCGTCCCGGGCCTCGACGGCTCCAGCGGCTCCGACGACGGGCTGGGCGGCTCCAGCGACGACGGCCTCGGCGGGACCAGCGACTCGTCCGGTAGCGGCGGTGGCCTCGGCGCCTACTCCTCGCTGCTGCCCCAGACGCTGGCCACCAGCATCATGTCCGGTGGCGGAACGGGGATCGCCATGCAGATCGCCAAGTCCATCGATCCCGCGCTGGGAGCACCCACGAAATGAGCCTCACGGTCCCCGCCGCCGAGCAGTTTGACGCGGTCCTCACCACCGATGTGATCGCCCACCTCGACGCCCAGCTGGTGTCGGCCCGCCGTCTGCTGCAGATCGTGCTGGAGCAGGGCGCCTCGATCCGCGCCCGCGACGTCCAGCAGGTCGTCTCCCTCACCGGCATGCTCCAGGCCGAGCTCCAGCGCCGCTCGCTGATCGAGCGCGACCGGGCGCGCCTGCTCGACCGCGCCGGCGCCCACCTGGGCGTCGCGCCCACCGCAGTGTCGATGAGCCTGCTCGACGCGGTCATGGATCCCGGCCGCGCCCCGCTGGCGCATGCCCGCAGCGCCGAGCTGCGCGGCATCCTGGAGGAGGTCCAGCGCGAGCACCACGTCAACCGGGCGCTGATGAGCCAGGAGCTCGCGTTCCTGGATCACCTGCTGCGCCTGACCGATGCCGACCGTCACCTCGGCTACGACTCCGCCGGCGATCACAACCGCGTGACCGCCCCGCGCCTGTCCAGCCGCCACCGCGTCCTGGACCTGGAGGTCTAGCGCCGTGACGATCCCGTCCTTCACCGGTCTGCAGACCGCGCTGAGCGGCCTCGAGGCTGCCCAGGCCGCGATCACGACCACGGGCGAGAACATCGCCAACGCCAACACGGCCGGCTACACCCGCCAGACGGTGCAGACCGCCGCGACGACCCCGCTGACGATCCCCGGCCAGGGCGGCGGCACTCAGGTCGGCACCGGCGTCTCGATCACCGACATCAGCCGCATCCGCAACCAGTTCCTGGACGTGCAGTACCGGGCGCAGAACAGCGCCACCAGCAACGCCAACTCCAACGCCAGCGAGCTGGGCCAGGTCCAGACCGCGATGACCGACTCCTCGTCCAGCGGTCTGCAGGGCGTCATGTCGCAGTTCTGGTCGGCCTGGAATGCGCTGGGCGCCACCCAGAACGCGGCGACGCTGCAAGGCGTCGTCGGCGCCGGCCAGACTCTGGCAACCACCTTCAACGCCGTCGCGCAGCAGATGCAGACGGTGCAGAGCCAGGCCTCCCAGCAGTACGCGTCGCTCACCGGAGCCAACGGCCAGGTGGCGCAGGACGCCCAAAAGATCGCGACGCTCAACGCCCAGATCAGCCAGGCTCAGCAGGCGGGCATCTCGCCCAACACGCTGATGGACCAGCGCGACAGCGCGCTCGACGACCTCTCCGGCCTGGCCCAGATCTCCGTGAGCACCGGCTCTAACGGCGCCGTCACGGTCAACTTCGGCGACGCCTCGACCCCGCTGGTGAGCGGCACGACCGTCACCTGGCCCCAGACGCTGACCACGGCCGCCGGCGGCCAGCTCGGCTCCCTGCTCAACATCTCGTCGAGCACGGGCCCGGTCGGCCAGTACATCTCCTCGCTGGACGGCGTGGCCAACCAGGTCATCAGCTCCGTCAACGCGCTGCAGCCCTCCAGCCCCTTCTTCACCGGGAGCTCGGCCTCGACCATCGCGGTCTCCGCCAACACGTCCACGATCCAGACCTCGAGCTCGAGCACCTCGGGCGCCGACCTGGCCCAGGCCATCGGCAACCTGGCCAACGGTCCCGCCGACCAGGCCTACGCCGCCTTCGTGTCGCAGGTCGGCAGCGGCGTGCAGGCCGCCCAGAGCACGCAGGCCACCCAGCAGGCGGTGCTCACCGCCGTCTCCAACCAGCGCCAGAGCGTCTCGGGCGTCTCGCTGGACGAGGAGATGACCAACCTGATCCAGTTCCAGCAGGCCTACCAGGCCTCGGCGCGCGTCATGAACGCGATCAACAGCACGCTGGACACGCTCATCAACACCGTGGGTGCAGGGCTCTAGGCCATGATCTCCGGTCGCATCACCACCCAGATGACCACGGCGTCGGTGCTCTCGAGCATCAACAACGTCCAGGACCAGCTGGCCACCACCCAGGAGCAGCTCTCGACCGGGCTGAGCATCAACCAGCCGTCGGACAACCCCTACGGGGCGAGCCTGGCCGTCCAGCTCAAGAACAGCCTCCAGGGGCTGAGCAACTACAACTCGAACATCACCGACGGCACCGCATGGGCCTCAGCCGCCGACACGTCGCTGCAGAACGTGATGAGCATGCTCCAGCGCGCCCAGGAGCTGACGGTGCAGGCCTCCAACGGCGACGAGTCCTCCACGGACCTCTCGGCCACCGCCGACGAGATCGACCAGCTGGCCGACGCCGTCAAGCAGGAGGCCAACACCCAGTACAACGGCCAGTACGTCTTCTCGGGCACCTCCACCAACACCCAGCCGTACTCCAGCGCGACCGGCGACACCTACCAGGGCAACACCGCGGCGATCACACGCCAGATCGGCCCCGGGTCGTCGCTGCAGGTCAACGTCGACATCTCGAGCGTGCTGGGCAGCGGGACTAGCGCCAACGACGGCAAGCTGCTGGACACGTTGCGCTCCATCTCTGCCGACCTGCGCAGCGGCAGCAGCGCGGGCGTCGCGGATCTGTCCACCAACCAGCTCACCAACCTTCAGAACAGCCTGAACAGCCTCACGCAGGTTCAGGCCAACGTCGGCGCCACCCAGAACCGCCTGACGCTGGCCAGTGACCGCATCCAGGGGCTCCAGAACAGCGACACCGCTGCCCTCTCCAACGACGAGGACGTCAACATGGCCCAGGCCATGACCACCTTCTCCAATCAGCAGGCGGCCTTCACCGCCGCGCTGAAGGCGGGCGCCAATATCGTCCAGTCGTCGTTGATGGACTTCCTGAACTGACCCTAGTGATCGGGAGCGGCCACTTGGCCTCTCTCGTAAGTACCCTTACGCAGATCCACGGCCTGAACGTCATCCCCAGGTAGAGGAGCCGCCACTGTGGCACTCGCGATTGAGAGCACCCGCTTCGGACATGTCGAGATCGACCCGGACACGGTCATCGAATTCCCCGACGGGCTCATCGGCCTCGGCGGCTCGCGCTACGCGCTGCTGACGAGCGACCCCACCAGCCCGTTCTTGTGGTTGCATTGCATCGATGACCCCAGCCTGTCGCTGCCCGTGACCGATCCGCACCGGTTCTTCTCCGACTACCAGGTGGAGCTCACCGATGACGATGGGGAGCGTCTCGCGCTCGACGACGCCACGCCGGTCGACGTCTACGTCACGGTCGTCGCCAGCCCCGACCTGGCCGAGTTCACCGCCAACCAGAAGGCTCCGATCCTCATCTGGAACGGCCAGGGTCACCAGATCATCAACCAGGCGCCCGGCTGCGATCTGCGCGCGCCCCTGTTCGCCGAGGTCATGGGCAATTCGTCCGACTCGGCCGGGGACCCCTCCTAATGCTCAACATCACTCGCCGGCGAGGCGAGCGCGTGGTCCTCGGCGACGACGTCTTCATCTCCGTCCTGGAGGTCTCGGGCCAGACCGTCCGCCTCGGGATCGACGCCCCGCGCTCGGTGCGCGTCTACCGCGAGGAGATCTGGCTCGAGGTCAAGCGCGAGAACGAGGCCGCGGCCCACGCCACGGGCTCCTCGCTGCCCGCCGACCTGCCCGCGCCGCTCAAGACCGCCGACGGCGAGGCGACGCGCTCCAACGTCGTCAAATCGACGCCGCCGCAGTCCTAGCTCCGCAAGCTTTCAGAGGGGTTGGGGCGGATCTTGGAGCTATTTCCTTCACTATCCGCCTCGACTTTGCGTTAGCCCGCCCGCGACTCCTCCCGCGCACACGCCACCATCGCGGCCGCCTGCACCCGCGTCCGCGCCCCCAGCTTCCCCACGGCGTTGCGGATGTGGGTCCTCACCGTCTCCAATGACAGGAACAGCTGCTCGGCGATCTCCGGGCCCCGGTAGCCGTCGGCGAGCAGGCCCAGGACCTCGCGCTCGCGCGGCGTGAGCTTCGTCACGCGCTGGGCCGCTGACCGCTCGGCCACGAGCGAGGTCACCTCCGGGTCCGTGAAGCTGTCACCGCCCGCCACCGTGCGCAGCGCCTCGACCAGTGTGCTGACCGGAGACGACGTGAGCACCAGGCCCGGGGCCCCGAGCCCCGCCGCGGCCAGCAGCGGGGCTCTGGGCCACGCGTAGCCCGTGCAGAGCACCAACGGCGCCGCGGGGCTGGCCCGCAGCGCCTCGCGGGCGAGCTCGACACCGTCGCCGGCACGTCGCCGGATCTCGACCAGGGCCACGTCATGGCCGCCTTTGGCGAGCTCTGCGCGGGCTGTGTCAGGGTCGTCGGGGCAGACCGCGACCGCGAAGCCGGCGTCGCGGAGCAGGAGCTCCAGCCCACGCCGGACGGCGAGGCGGTCGTCGACGATGAGCACCTCTGGCTGCGTGACCTCCATGACCTCTCCTCCCGACGTGCGTGCGTACACATCTACCGCAAAATGGGGATGGGCGAAACCCCCCTTTCGGTCGACATAAATCCGGGGTGTTCAGCGACCTCCACCCCGAGCCGGAAGCCCAGCCGCATGGGCGCCGGTACTCCCTCGTGCATTCGGACCAAAAAGTGGGTGAGATGGCTACAACTACAGCGGCCGGACGGTTGTCGGCTGAGCAGACGCTTGACCTGTGGCGTGAATACCAGCGGACCGGCGACTCCCGTCTACGCGACCGTCTGGTGCTGACCTTCGCCCCGATGGTCAAGTACATCGTCTACCGCAAGATCCGTGAGATGCCGGCGCGTTGCGAGGTCGATGACTTCATCTCCTGCGGCCTGGAGGCCCTGATCAAGTCGATCGACCGCTATGACCCGGAGAAGGGCGCCACGCTCGAGCAGTTCGCGTGGACCCGGATCCATGGAGCGGTGCTCGACGAGCTGCGCCGTAACGACTGGGCCCCTCGATCCCTGCGTCGCTGGGACCGTGAGATCGGCAAGGCTCGTGACAACTTCTTTCGCCTCTACGGCCGCCGTCCCACGCGTGAGGAGCTGGCGGACGCCCTCGGCATCGAGGTGCGCGACCTCGTCCGCCACCAGGATGAGCTCATGCAGGCCTCGGTGGGCTCGCTCAACGCACTGGTCAACGGCGAGGAGGACCAGGCCACCGAGCGGATCGACATGCTCATCTCCGACGACATCGACGCCGATCCGGAGCAATTCGCCGTCACCGGCGAGGCCAAGGAGCGCTTCCGTGAGGCCTTCGAGTGCCTGGCCCCGCGTGAGCGCAAGATCGCGGTCCTGCTCTACGTCTACAACCTCACGCTGCGCGAGATCGGCGAGATCCTCGGGGTCACCGAGAGCCGCGTCTGCCAGCTGCACGCTCAGATCCTCAAGACGCTGCGCGCCCGCCTCGCGGCTGACGAGCAGCTCTTCACCGCCGTCGCCGCCTAGTACACGCATCCGCAGGTTCCGGACACACGTCCTCGGCGCGGGTTCTACGACGGGTAGTCGTAGAACCCCCTGCCGGTCTTGCGGCCGTGGTGTCCTGACACCACCATCCGCTTGAGCAGCGGCGTCGGCGCGTACTCGGGGCGCTTGAACTCCTCATAGAGCGAGTCGCAGATGGCGTAGAGCACGTCGAGCCCGATGAAGTCGCACAGCGTCAGCGGCCCCATCGGATGCCCGCAGCCCAGCCGCATCCCGTCGTCGATGTCCTCGCGCGTGGCGAAGCCGTCCTCGTACATACGCACCGCCGCCATCAGGTAGGGGACGAGCAGCATGTTGACGATGAACCCAGAGCGGTCCTTGGTGCGGATCGGCCGCTTGCCGAGTTCTGACGCGAATGTCTCGGCGGTGGTCAGGGTGGCCTCGTCGGTCTCCAGGCCCACCACGACCTCCACGAGCTTCATCACGGGCACCGGGGAGAAGAAGTGCAGCCCGATCACGCGCTCCGGGCGCCGCGTCCACGCTGCCAGCTCGGCGATCGGGATCGATGAGGTGTTGGAGGCCAGAAACCGCGCCTCGGGCAGCGCCTCGTCCAGCCGCTTGAACAGCGTGCCCTTGACCCGCGGATCCTCGCTGACCGCCTCGAGCACCGCGTCCACCCCTTGAAGGTCGTCGAAGTCGCTGGTGTAGGCGATCCGGCCGGTCAGCTGCTCGGCGTCCTGCGCGGTGAGCTTCCCGCGTGACACCGCCCGCTCCACCGACACGGTGAGCCGCTCGCGCGAGCGCTGCAGCGGCGCGGCTTCGGGCTCGAACACGGTGACGTCGATCCCCGCCGAGGCCGCGGACTCGGCGATGCCCGAGCCCATGAAGCCGGCTCCCACCACTCCCACGCGAGACACGGCTGGAGCAGTCATCAACAGCCTCCCAGCTTGCGCAGCCGTGCGCGGTAGGTCTGCATGTCGCGGTGGACGAAGTCCGAGTGGGTCTGGGTACGCAAGGAGGGCACGTCCTCGTGGTGGTAGGGGCTGGACAGGCTTTCCGCGTGGCCGATCACGTTACGGGTCTGGATGTTGAAGTGGCACTGCAGCCAATGGACGAGCCGGAGGCTCGAGCGCATCTGGCCCGCGTCACCCAGCACCTGGCCGTCGCTGAAGCCGACGTGCTCGATCCCGATCGCCGTCCAGTTGAGACCCACCGTGTGACGGCACATGGTCTGCAGCGAGACGAGCTGATGGATGACGCCGGCCGAGTCGATCACGAAGTGCGCGCAGGTCGCGGGCAGCTCGTGCAGCTCAGAGTCCGGGACGTCGTTGGCGAATGTGTTGAACGTGGACGAGTAGCTCGCGTCGGTGTAGTGGATGACGATCACATGGGGGTCCACGAGCCGCCACGTCGGCTTCATGAAGCTCCCGTAGTGGCGGCGGACGTAGGCGGTCATCTGCGCCTTTCGCGTCGCGCCGAACGGGATCGGGTCCCACACGATCCGGGGCTTGGCCGGGGTGCTCGCCGCCGCCCCCGCCACCGCCACCGGGTGCGTCCACACCGCTCCCGTCGCGATCGCCACGACCGCCATCAGCCATCTGAGCATTGCTACAGCGTGGCATGTCCGGCCGCATCTATCCTGCGGCCTCGTGAAGCCGGCGCTGATCATCACCCATCTCCCCGACCGCCAGGACGGG
Organism: uncultured Actinomycetota bacterium; assembly: GCA_963850325.1. Taxonomy (GTDB): domain Bacteria; phylum Actinomycetota; class Thermoleophilia; order Solirubrobacterales; family Solirubrobacteraceae; genus Palsa-465. The sequence continues at coordinate 230,372 of CAWKLB010000007.1, read as the reverse complement.
ATCGTGCGCGAGGCGCTGCAGGCGGCAGGGTGCTCCGTGATCGAACGAAACCCGGGCGACCCCGAGGCGCTCCCGTCGGCCCGGGACATCGCGGGCGTGGTCACGCTGGGCGGGCGCCAGAGTGCGACCCGGGTGTCGCAGGACCCCTTCCTCGCCGCCGAGGTCGACCTTCTCCAGCAGGCGCTCGAGCAACGCGTGCCGGTGCTCGGGATGTGCCTCGGCGCTCAGCTCCTAGCCGTCGCCGCGGGCGGCGTGGTCTCCTATGCCGGCCACATGAACGCGGGCTGGCCCGAGCTCAGCGTCCTGCCTGCCGCCGACGACGACCCCCTGTTCGGCGCCTTCCCCGCCCGCATGCCCGTCCTCAAGTGGCACGAGGACATCATCGAGATGCCCCCGCTGGCCACCGAGCTGGGCACCACGCCCGGTCCCGGCGCCGCGCTGTTTCGCGTCGGTGAGTGCGCCTGGGGCAGCCAGGCCCACCTCGAGCTGACCCCGGCGATGCTGATCGAGGGCTGGACCGTCGATCCCGCCGACATCGCCGAGATCGAGGGCGCCGGTCACCGCATCGAGGAGTTCCGCGCCCGGAGCCGCGACCACCTGGTCACCCAGATGGCCGCGGCGCGGCCGATGTTCACCGCCTTCGGGCGGCTGGCTACTTCCTGCCCTTCCTCGGCTTGATCGCCAGCGTCAGCGTGCGCTTGGTCTGAGTCGTCTGCTTCTGCAGGGTCTCGGCGAAGAGTCCGGTGATCTTGACGTGACCCTTCCTGGAGGCCAGGAACTTCTTCCCGGCGCCCGAGAGCTTGACCGAGAGCTTCTTGCCGCCGGCCTTGGTGATCGTGAACTTGCCCTTGCCGAGGGTGATGATCTTGGGCTTCTTCTTGCCCTTCTTGGCTGCCACGCGCGCCGTGTGGGCGTTGACTACCACCGTCTCGGGTGCGGTGAGGGTGATCGTGATCGTGCACGGGTACGAGGCGCAGGTGATGTCGACGGTGACGGTGGAGCCGTTGGTGGTGGCGCCGCCGCCGACCGACGCCGGCGTGACCGCGTCCGCCGCCTGGAAGGACTGGGCGAACACCGAGCCGTTGGAGAACCACGACACCCAGCCCTGGCCCGTGGCGTTGACCGAGCTGTTGATCTCGCTGATGGTTCCGTTCGTGTCGGAGTCCAGCGGAGCCCCGGTCCATGTCTTGCCGCCGTCGGCGCTGTAGGACAGCTCCACCTTCCCGAGCGATCCGCCGAGCAGGTACGTCGCGAAGACATCACCGTTTCCGTCCTGCTCGACGGCGGGATAGAGCTCGCCCGCCGTGCCGTTGACCGTCGCCAGGGGCGTATCGAACTTCGACGTGGCGGCGTCGAAGCGGTGGTAGACGACGCTGCTGGTGCCGAGGTTGTCCTCGAGGATTCCGAAGCCGCTGGGACCACCGCCGACGGCCGAGTACTCGACGTCGCAGTCGGCCTGGGTGACCGGGACCCGCCATGCGCTGTTGGGCTGGCCCGGCGAGATGTTGTAGTTGTTGGTGGCCGACTGGGGCCCGGCGCCGTAGACGAAGGCGGTGCCGAAGCTCTGCGCGCAGCCCAGCGGGCCGTTGGTGTCCAGCGAGTCGAACGCGCCCATCACCCCAGCAAGCGGGCCGGTGGAGATCGACGCGAAGTGCCCGGGTTCGTTGCTGAGCTGATCCGGGTTGGTGTCGGGCTCGAGCGTCGCGAACCCGGCCGGACACGTCGCCACCGAGCACTCGGGCGCCCCGGTCAGCGGGAACGCGTTGAAGGTGGGCGGCCCTCCGGCGCTCACCCAGCCGTACCCCAGCACTCCGGTGCCGGGCACGACCACGCCATCGACGGGGACGGTGTCGGCGCCGAGGATGCCGCTGCTCACCGACAGGCCCGTCGCCTGCTGGGTCCAACTCGCGCCGTCGTCGGTGGACTGCCACTCCTGCTCGGGCGTGTAGTCCCCGGCGTTGTTGCCCGCGGCGCCGTACACGTCGGCCAGCAGCACCAGCGTTCCTCCGTCGGCGAGCACCCGGACGGCGTCGATGTGACCGGCCGAGTCCGCGGCGGCGATGCTGCCCGAGTGGGCGCACGCCGTGCCGCTCGCCGGCAGCACGCAGTACTGCACGAGGTCTGGTGCGCCGGCAAGGTCCTTGTCGTTGGCCCACGCGATGATCGCGTTGCCGCCGGAGTCAACGGCCACCGACGGGCCGGGCGGCCAGATGTCGAAGGGGGTGGCGATGTTGACCGCCTTGCCCGCGGCCAGGGCGCTCGCGCAGAGCGCCACCGCCAGCATCGCCGCCAGTCCACAGCACAAACACACCCGCCGCCAGACGGCCGCGCACCGTAGTTCAGGCCACATACCCCATCCCCTTCTCTTCGATCCCGTTTGACGCGACGCCGCACCCCAAGTCGGGGCCCCGCAGCGCCGCAGCATCCTACATCCGGGTGCGTTGGTCAACCGTTAGCGCGGTCCGAACCGCAGCCGCGGCGCTGTCTGGCCGCCGCCGGCGGTGAACATCGCCGTCGCGCGGTTGAGCTCGAAGGTGAGCGTCGCGCCGTCCTCGGTCACCACCTCCACCCGCCGCCCGTCCTCGGCCACCTCCTTGACCGTCCCGTGGACCGTGGACCCCAGGTAGTCGATGAGGACCGATCGACCGACCTCTGGCATCGCGCGCAGCGGCACGGCGTCAGTGATAGCAGCCGCTCACCCGGCCGCACTAAACCTATAGGTTTACTTGGTGCAGGCGGGGCGCTCAGTGTGCGCGGCCGCGGGCGCTGACGACGGCGTCGAGCGCCTCGCCGATGGTCGTGGCCATCTGCTCGATCTCATCGGGTGCGATCGTCAGCGGCGGTGACATCGCCAGGCCGGCGCCGAGCGGCCGGGTGAGCACTCCGCGTTCCCGGGTGGCGGCGAAGACATCGCTCACGATGCCGGGTCCGGCGTCGAGGTCGATCCCGACGGCGCCCATCAGCCCGGTCCCCCCGCGGATCTCGGTCACCAGCTCATGGTCGCGCAGGCGCGATAGGGCATCGAAGAGGACGCCCTCGAGCTCGGCGCCGCGCGGGATGAGGTTCTCGCGCTCGAGGATGTCGAGGTTGGCCAGCGCCGCGGCGCAGCAGACGGGGTGCCCCGCGTAGGTCGCGCCGTGGCGGAAGACGTGGCCCGACTGGGACCAGAAGGGCTCGGCCACACGTGCCGATGCCACCACGCCGCCGAGCGGGAGGTAGCCGCTGGTCACGCCCTTGGCGAACACGATCATGTCGGGGGCGAGCGACCAGCGCTCCACGCCGAACCAGCTCCCCAGCCGCCCGAAGCCGCAGATGACCGAGTCGGTGACGAACAGGATGTCGTACTCGTCGCAGACGGCAGCGACGCCCTCCAGATAGCCGTCGGGCGGTGGGTAGACCCCGCCCGCGCCGATGACCGGTTCGGCGAAGAAGGCGGCGACCCGGTCGGCGCCCACGCGCAGGATCTCCTCCTCCAGGGCCGCGACCGAGTCATAGGGGATGGTGGACGTGTCCAGGACGAGCGGCCCGAACCCGACGCGATTGGGCTCGATGCCGCCCAGCGAGGTCCCGAAGGCGTTGGTGCCGTGGTAGGCCGCGGACCGGGTGATCATGTGCACCTTGTCGGGGCGGCCCTCGACCGACCAGTACTGGCGCGCGAGCTTGGCGGCGGTGTCGATCGACTCGCCGCCGCCGGTGGTGAAGAACACGCGCGCATCGGGCATGGGCGCGTGCTCGGACAGACGGGCGGCGAGCTCGAGCGCCGGCCCGTTGGCGTAGTCGCCGAAGGTCGAGTAGGCCTCGAGGGTGCCCATCTGCTCGCGGACGCGATCGGCGATCTCCGCACGCCCGTGGCCGACGTTCGCGTACCAGAGGCTCGCCGTGCCGTCCAGGTAGCGCTGCCCCTCGGAGTCGTAGATCCAGATCCCCTCGGCGTGATCGATGACCAGCTCGTGGCCGTTGACCGCGCTCATGTCGGAGAACGGGTGCCAGAACCGGGTGGTCGGCGGTGACCCGCCGTTTGAGGAAGACGCGCTGGACACGTCGCGGACCCTACCGCCCGAGCGCCGCGCGCGCCGCCAGCTCACGCGCGGGCTGGGCACCCCGCCGGGTCGACCGGGTGCCCGCGCCGCGTCACATGCCCATGGCCTCCGAGGCCATCCGGGTGCCCTCGAGCCGCGCCGAGATCTTCTGCATGGCCACGTCCCGCGCGAAGTCCGGGGAGCCGTGCTTCGGCTTGACGTCTCGGCTGAACGGCGAGAAGCCGCAGTCGTCGGTGGCGCCCAGCATGTTGATCGGGATGTGCTTGGCCGCCATCAGCAGCTCGTCGCGTACGTGCTCCGCCGTCTCGACCTCGGGGCTGAGCGGGTTGATGACGCCCATGAAGCACATCTGCGAGACGCCGTCGGCGTCGTCGCGGCGGTACTTGCCGCACATCTCATAGACGCTCTCGCGGTCCTCCTCGGACGCGCATTGGATGAGGAAGTAGCCGGCGTTCATGTCGAACATGTGCTCGAGGAGCATCCCGTAGGGGACCTCCTTGGAGTGCACCGAATCGCAGTCGCCGCCGGGGCAGGTGTGGACGCCGATGTTCATCCGCTCCTCGGGGCTGAAGCGGGCGAAGAGCTGGTTGTTGAGATCGATGAACTCCTGGAGCATGTTCCGGCCGGTCCAGGGGTTGCGCGAGTCGTTCTTGTTGGCCAGCCGGCCCTCGGTGAAGTCCACCGACACGCGCACCGCCCCGGCGTCGAAGCACTGGCGGATGTCCTTCTCGGCCTCGTCGACGCAATCCATCAGGAACTGATCGCGCGAGTAGCCGTCGATCTCCCCGTCCAGCGGATAGAGCAGCATCATCATCGACGGCGAGATGACCGCCTGCTTGACCGGGTGGGTGGCGATCTTCTTGTTCTTGGCCACGAACTGCGAGGCATAGGTCTTGTACCGGAACGGCCCGGCCGTGATCCGCGGCAGCTGGCGGTTGTGGCCGTCGTCGAAGATGGCGAAGAACTGGCCGTCGCCGGCCAGCCCGTCGGCGAGGCCGGTGCCGGCGAGCGTGTCGGTGATGTTGTAGGTGGCGAAGCTCGACTCGCGCTGCTCGCCGTCGGTGACGATCGGCTCGCCCGTCGCCTCCAGCCGTTTGATCGAGTCCTCCGCCGCGGCATCCTGTGCCGCCTGGAGATCATCGAATGAGATCTTGCCCTCGTCGTAGTCGGCGTAGGCCTGCTGCAACGACATCGGGCGCGGGAGCGACCCGACCAGCTCGGTGGGAATGGGCACGTGCGTCCTCTCCTGCTGAGGATTATCGGTGAGACCGACCGGTCTCCCTCGCGCCAACATACTCCCCGCCACCCACGCCAGTCAAGACGGCCGCAGCGCCCCGGTAGCGGGGCGTGCCTGAGGCCGTTGTTATCGAGTGCCGCTAACCTGCCCGGCCGCGCGAAACGAGACTACGTTCAAGAAAGCGAGGCCTCCGGATGGCCGCACCCACGAGGCAGTATCTGTTCACTTCCGAATCGGTCACCGAGGGCCACCCAGACAAGATCGCGGACCAGATCTCCGACGGCGTCCTCGACGCCGTGATGGCCCAGGATCCGCATGGCCGGGTCGCCTGCGAGACACTGGTCAACACCGGTCTGGTCGTGGTCTCCGGTGAGATCTCCACGACCGCGTCGTTCGACGTCCAGGACATCGCGCGCGAGACGATCAGGCAGATCGGGTACACGGATGCCTCGCTGGGATTCAGCGCGGAGTCCTGCGCCGTGCTCAACGCCGTGGACAAGCAGTCCGCCGACATCGCCCAGGGCGTCGACGCTGCCTACGAGACGCGCCAGGACAGTGCCGCCGACGATGAGTTCGACGCGGCCGGCGCGGGAGACCAGGGGATGATGTTCGGCTACGCAACCAACGAGACGCCCGAGCTCATGCCGGTGCCGATCGCCCTGGCCCATCGGCTGGCTCAGCGGCTGGCGGCGGTGCGCAAGGATGGCACGCTGGACTACCTGCGCCCGGACGGCAAGACCCAGGTGAGCGTCCGCTACGCCGACGGGGTCCCGGTGGGAATCGAGAAGCTGCTCATCTCCACCCAGCACACCGAGGGCACGGAGGGCCGCCTGCGCGACGATCTGTGGGAGCACGTCGTCGTGCCGGAGCTGCCCGCCGACCTCTACGACGCGGCGGCGCTGCGCGCCGATTTCCTCGTCAACCCGACCGGCCGCTTCGTCATCGGCGGCCCGGTCGGCGACTGCGGGCTCACCGGGCGCAAGATCATCGTCGACACCTACGGCGGTATGGCCCGCCACGGCGGCGGCGCCTTCTCGGGCAAGGACCCCTCCAAGGTCGACCGCTCCGCCGCCTACGCCGCGCGCTGGGTGGCCAAGAACATCGTCGCCGCCGGCCTGGCCGACCGCGCTGAGGTCCAGGTGGCCTACGCCATCGGCGTCGCCCGCCCGGTCTCGATCATGGTCGAGACGTTCGGGACCGAGGTCCCTGGCCTGTCGCCTGAGCGCATCGAGGCGCTCGTCTCCGATCGCTTCGACCTGCGCCCGGCGGCGTTCCGCCAGCGGCTGGACCTGCATCGCCCGATCTATCAGAAGACGGCCGCCTACGGCCACTTCGGCCGCGACGAGGCCGACTTCACCTGGGAGCGGACCGATGAGGTCCAGGCCCTGCGCGACGCGGCCGGCCTGGCCGAGGAGGTCGCCGCGTGAGCATCACGGTCGTCGGCTCGATCGCCTACGACGCGGTCGAGACGCCGTTCGGCGTGCGCGAGCGAATGCTCGGGGGCGCGGCCACGCACTTCGCGCTGGCCGCCTCCCTGCTGGACGACGTGCGGATCGTGGGGCCCGTCGGCGACGACTTCGGCGAGGCCGAGCTCGCTGCGCTGCAGATCCGCGGATCCAACATCGATGACGTCGAGCGGGTCGCCGGTGGCAAGACGTTCTTCTGGAAGGGCAAGTACGGCTGGGATCTCAACACCCGCGAGACGCTCGACACCCAGCTCAACGTGTTCGAGCACTTCGCCCCCAAGCTCTCGCAGGCCTCACGGGACTGCGACGTGCTCTTCCTGGCCAACATCCAGCCGGGCCTGCAGCTGCAGGTCCGCGAGCAGTGTGCGGCCGCGCGCTTCGTCGCGCTGGACTCGATGAACCTCTGGATCGACATCGCCCGCGACGAGCTGCTGCAGATCATCGGCAAGGTCGATTGCCTGATGCTCAACGACGAGGAGCTGCGCCAGCTGACCTCCAAGCCCAACCTCATCTCCGCGGCTCACGAGATCCTCGGGTGGGGACCCTCGGTAGTGGTGGCCAAGCAGGGCGAGTACGGCTCGGCGCTCATCACCAAGGACGACTTCTTCGCCCTGCCCGCCTACCCGCTGCACGAGGTCATCGACCCCACCGGCGCCGGTGACACGTTCGCGGGCGGCTTCGTCGGGTTCATCGCCAGCCAGATCGATGGCGGGGTCACCACGCCGGTGCTGCGCAACGCGATGGCCTACGGCACCGCAATCGCGTCCTTCAACGTCGAGCAGTTCGGCACCGAGGGCCTCGAGTCCGTCGACGCCAAGGCGGTCCGCGCGCGGGTCGACGACCTGTTCGGGTTTGCCCACTTCGAGCCGATCGACGTCGCGCTGAGGGGCTGAGCGCTGGAGATCAGGGCAGTTCGCGCGGCCGAGAGTGGGGAGCTGCGCGCACTGCGGCTCCGGGCCCTGGCCGACGCCCCCGGCGCCTTCGCCGTCGCGGCGGACGAGGAGACGAGCCGGCCGGACTCCGACTGGGAGGACCTCGTCCGCGACAGCGAGCGCGCCGAGGAACTCGTCGTCTACGCCGCCATCGACGGAGAGCGCTGGCTGGGCATGGCCGCGGGCCGCTGGTACGAGCGCGAGCGTGGCATCGCCCATCTCTGGGGCATGTGGGTCGATCCGCGGGCGCGCGGCACAGGCGTCGGCGCGCAGCTGGTCGACGCGGTTTTGAGCTGGGTCGCGGCCTCGGGCGGTCGCTTCCTGCGCCTGGGCGTCATCGCCGCCGACGGCGACGCCACTCCGTTCTACGAGCGCCTGGGGTTCGCGCGCACCGGCGAGGTGGCTCCGCTACGCCGGGATCCCACCCGCTCGGTGCACTACCTCATCCGTTCGGTCTGAGGCCGCGCGCGCCCTGGTGCCCGGCGCGGCTGGCCGCGCCTGCGTCAGCAGCACGCGTCCGATCCGCTTGGCTCGCCTGGCCGCGTCGAGATCGCCCTCGCCTGCGGCGATGATCGAACCCTTCATGAGGATGTGCCACTCCCGGGCGAACGACGCCGGATCGGCGATGCCGGCGTCGCCGGCCAGCTGCTCCAGGAAGCCGCGAATCCGCGCCAGGTAGCCGGCAGCGGCCACGTGCAGAGGGTGGTCGGCGGCCGGGTGCTCGAGCATCACGTTGATGAACGAGCAGCCCTCGAAGTCGGGGCGGCGAAACCAGTCGTCGAAGACGTCGAAGATGGCGAGCAGCCGGCGACGCGGATCGGGCTCCCGGCGCTGCACCTCGGCGGCCAGCCAGCCGTAGGTCCACACCTCCTCGCGCCGCTCCAGGAAGGCGAGGACGAGCTCCTGCTTGGACCCGAAATGGCGATACAGCGTCTGCCGCGCCACGCCGGAGCGCTCGATGATGGCGTCGATGCCCACCGCCTGGACCCCGTTGCGCGCGAACAACTCATAGGCAGCCGTCACCAGCCGCTCCCGTACCACCGTCACACGGCGAATCTACCAGCCGCCCATGGTCGGGCCAGCGAAATCCCGGGGCCGCCGGCGGGGGTACGGAGTCCGGCCAGCCTCACTGATGGGGCTTGTGCAGCAGCGCACCGACGATCCCGGTGCCGAACAGGAGCACGATGAGGATCGACAGGACGTCGAGCCAGCTCACGCTGTGCTGGTGGACGATGTCCAGCACGGTGAGCACGCCGATGAACGTCGCGAACACCACCACCAGAACGAGCAGGACGAATCTCATCGATAGGCCGCGGCGGTCGGGGGCGTCGGCTTGCGGCGCGTGGCCACCAGCCGGATGGTGAGCAGCCCGAACACGAAGCCGCCGACATGGGCGAAGTAGGCCACGCCGCCGCCCGCGTTGCCAGGCGACGTGAGACCCACGGCGCCGAACACCGCCTGCTGGGCGAACCAGATCCCCAGCATGACCAGGGCCGGCAGCTCGATCACGCCGAAGAAGAAGATGAGGAAGACCAGGGTCAGGACCCGCCCGTGGGGATAGAGCAGGATGTAGCCACCCAGCACCGCGGCGATCGCCCCCGAGGCACCGAGCGTCGGAGCGACGGTGTTCGGTTCGACCGCCACCTGGAGCGCCAGCGCGGCGACGCCGCCGAGCAGGTAGAAGGCGAGGAAGCGGATCGGGCCCATGGAGTCCTCGACCGTGTTGCCGAAGATCCACAGGAACAGCATGTTGCCGCCGAGGTGCAGGATCGACGCATGCATGAACATCGAGGTGAACACCGTCTCCCACGCCGGAGGACCGCTCACCCCGCGGCCGCAGCCCAGCTGGTGCGGACTGACCAGTCCGCAGTGCACGCCCGAGTGGGTGAGCGCGTACGGCGAGGCGCCGTACTTGACGATCTCCTGCGCGTCGGGGCCGCTGATCAGCGACCCTCCGTGACGGACGGTGAGCAGGTAGACGATCACGTTGGCGAGGATCAGCGCCACCGTCACCAGCGGGAACCGATCGGTAGGGATGTTGTCCTTGATCGGGATCATGCGGTCGGTGAGCTTATGGGCCGGTCCGGTGGACCCGCGCTGCGCGCGACGTACTGCCGGGCGCTGTGAGTCCGTCGCTTGCTAGGCGAGGCCGACGGGGTCGCCGACGGCGGTGATCCGCCATGGCTGCGCCTCGTCGCCGGTCACGCTCAGCGTCCAGCGCTCGGTGAAGCTCGTCTTGCGCGTCCGGCTGCCGGCGACCACGGCCGCGGTGTCGCGGTTCTCGACGTAGCGCCGGCCGGTCAGGTCGACCTCCACCGTCATCGTGGGCGGCTCCGCGCTCGCGTCGAGGCTGACGATGCGGATGCGGTTGACTACCGGGCCGCGGACGACCATGCGCACGGCGCCGCTCGTGTCCCCGGCGTAGAGGAGCTCGCGCTTGGCGGCCGGCGTGGCGATCCGGTCCAGCAGCGCGTCATCGCCATCGATCGCCTGCGCCCACGCGCTCACCGCGCGCCGGGCGGCGACCTCGAGCACGTCGGGGGCAAACCGCCCGTCGGCGAGGCTCAGGTCCATCGCCGCGGCGTGGGCGTCGCCGTCGTACTGCAGATCGGCGACCTCGGCCACCGTCGTTCCCTCGGGAACCTGGTCGGCCACGGCGCCCTGAATGAGGGCCTCGTCGCGCATCGCCTTCTCATCGCCCCATGCGGTCGCCACGATCTCCTCGTCGAGCGCGTGCTTGCCCTCGCCGCCCTGCTCGATCGAGGCGAGGATCCAGTGACCGTTGCGCTTCTGCAGCGTCCAGAACTCGCGGATGCGGGTGATCTCGCTCATGCTGCCGGTGCGCTTGAGGTGGCGGCCGTAGGCGTCTGAGACGTAGTCCTTGACCCGTGCGTCGATCTTGACCACCACGTGGTCGGTTTCCGCATCGCCGGTGCGCCGCAGGCCGACGTACTCGACCGACGGCTCGCCGATCGGCTCCACGTGGTTGTGCCATCCCCGGCCTTCGAAGTCGTCCAGGCGCCGCTCCCACTCGACGAGCAGGTCGGGGGCGACGAGGCCGCGCATCGCGAAGCGATCGCCGGCGTCCCATGCCTTCTCGATGTCCATGAACAGCTTGGCGCCCGCCGCGCGGACGCGGTCGGGGTCGAAGTCCGGGTCCTCGTCGGCGGCCTCGGCGGCGGCCAGCTCCACCCGCCGCTCGCGCTCGGAGGTCTTGCGGTGCCCGCCGGTGCGCTGGGCGGCGCGCTCGGCCAACCACGCCTGGAGCTTCGGCAGCCCGCGCGTGACGAACCAGTAGAGGAGCGCGAGGGCGATGAGGAAGAGCAGGCCGAGGCCGTGGCCGAGCACGGCGATGTCGATGAGCAGGCGGAAGAGGATGAAGAGGGCAAAGCCGCTGCCGCCTCCGCCGCCCCCGCCGCCACCACCACCACCGCTGAAGCCCGAGGACCCGCCGCCGGCGGCGGCCAGCGCGGCCGGCGCGACGATCAGCCCCACCGCCACTGCGGCGAGCGCCACCAACGCGAGGCGACGGCGCCGGCTCATGCGGCGGACTCCCGCAGCGGCCCGATGCCCGGCTCCGACTGGACGATGTGCTGGTCGGCGTGGTAGCTGGAGCGCACCAGCGGCCCGGCGGCCACGTGGTCGAAGCCGAGCTCGTAGGCGGCCGTCTCCAGCGCCGCGAACTCGTCCGGATGCCAGTAGCGCACGATCGGCAGGTGGCGCTCGGTCGGCCGCAGGTACTGGCCGACGGTGAGGACCTGAACGTCGTTGTCGCGCAGCTGGCCCAGGGCGTCCACCATCTCCTCGAACGACTCGCCCAGGCCCACCATCAGGCCGGATTTGGTCGTCACCTCGTCGCCGCCGTACTCCTTGGCGTTGCGCAGAACCCGCTTGGAGCGCTCCCACGTGGAGCCGCGGCGGGCCACCGGATAGAGCCGCGGGACCACCTCGACGTTGTGATTGAAGACGTCGGGCCGCTCGGCGATGACCTTGGCCAGCGGCATCTCCGAGCCGCGGAAGTCCGGGGTGAGCACCTCGATCTTGGTGGCCGGCGACTGGCGGCGGATCTGGCGGATGACCCCGACGAACGCGGCGGCCCCATAGTCGGGCAGGTCATCGCGGTCCACGGAGGTGATGACCGCGTGGCGCAGGCCCATCCGGGCGACGCTCCGCGCCACCCGCGCGGGCTCCAGCGGGTCGTTCCACGTCGGCTTGCCCGTCTTGACGTTGCAGAACCCGCACCGGCGCGTGCACGTATCGCCGAGGATCATGAACGTGGCCGTGCCCCGCTGCCAGCACTCCCCGATATTGGGGCACGCCGCCTCCCGGCACACCGTGTGCAGGTTCTCTGACTCGATCATCTCCTGCAGCTGCCGGTAGCGCTCGCCACCGGGCGCGGGCACCTTGAACCACGGCGGCTTGCGCCCGCGGTAGGGCTGCACCTCGGCCTCGGTCGCCCGGAGCACGGTGAGCACGTCGGCGATCCCGCCGGGGTTGGCGCGGGATCGAGTCTGGTGCTGGCGCTCACTCACTGTGTTTCCAAGGCTACTGCGCGGGGGATGCGGGCTGGGCCGCACCATGGTGTAGGGGGTTGACACCGAAGCGTCTGCCCTGGGTAACGGCGTACGTCAACGGCGGACCTGGGGAAGCGGGTTCGGGCGTGGAGTCGGTCTTTCCAGGGGTTCTTGCTTGATAAACGTGCTGGGAGCATGCTTATGTCCCAGACCCTCCCGAACGCCCGCCAACGCGGCAACCCTGCCCTTCCCCAGCCGCAGTTGACGTGCGCCGATACCGTGCTTCACGCTGAAGGCGCAAGCTCGGCCAGCGCGGACCCAAGAGCGGCTTCGAGCCGCGCCGGGGACATGAGGCGCTGCCGCAAGCCCAACGCCCGGGCCACCTCGTAGGCGGCGCGCTTACGGAAGCAGGGCATCTGGCCCGCCCCCCGGCCGGTCTCCTTGATCAGCGAGGTCATCTGGACCTCGGGCAGGCCGCAGGCAACGACCCAGGAGAACGGCTGGAGGTCGTTCTCCACGTTGACCGCCCACCCGTGTGTGGTCACGCCCTTGGCCAGGTGGACCCCGAGCGACGCGATCTTGCGCTCCCCGACCCAGACGCCGGTGTAGTCGGGCCCGTCCTCCGGCCGACCGCGCGCGTCGGCGATCCCCTCCTGGTGCAGCGCCGCCCCCAGGGCCTCCTCCAGCGTCCGCAGGTGGGCGACAACGTCGTGCACCCGCACGATCGGGTAGCCCACGAGCTGGCCGGGACCGTGGTAGGTGATCTTGCCGCCGCGGTCGACGTCGACGATGTCGATCCCCTGGGCCCGGTACCAGTCCTCGCCCATCGGCAGCTCACCCGCGCCCGAGCGCCGGCCGCGCGTGTACACGGGCCAGTGTTCGAGCACGAGCATCACGTCGGGCACGGCGTCGGCCTGGCGCGCCATCCTCACCCGCTCCTGGAGGTCGAGTGCCTCCCGGTAGTCGATCGTGCCCAGGTGGCAGACCCAGAGCTCGTCCATGGCGACCACCTAGGAGGGGAGGCTCTCCAACCGCCGCTTCACCGTGGCCAGGAACTGGGCCGATAGCGCGCCGTCCAGCGCGCGGTGATCCCAGCTCAGCCCGAGGATCGTCATCGGCCGGATGGCGATCGAGTCGTTGCCGTCCTGGTCGGTGACCACCACCGGACGCTTGACCACCGCCTCGAGGTCGAGGATGCCCACCTGCGGCTGGTTGATGATCGGCGTGGCCATGATCGAGCCGAACTGGCCCGGGTTGGTGATCGTGAACGTCCCGCCCAGCACGTCGTCGGCGGCCAGCTCTCGTGCCCGGGCGCGCCGGGCGATTTCCCTGATCCGGGCCGCCAGGCCCTCCACTGACAGCTCCTGGGCCTTGTGGATGACCGGGACGATGAGCCCGTCCTCGCCCAGCGAGACCGCGATCCCGAGGTTGACGTCCTCCGGTCGGGCGTAGTCGTCGCCATTGAGCCAGGCGTTGAGCGCCGGGTGCTCGCGCAGCGCGTCGACCGTTGCCCGCGCGACGAAGGCCAGCGCGGTGACGCCCAGCTTGGCCCGGGCGGCCTCGACGCGACTCATGTCCACCTCGATCCACGTGGTGCACGTCGCTGCGGTGTCCAGGGACTGCTTCATCCGCTCGCCGATCATGCGGCGCATGCGCGACAGTCCGCCGTCCACCGCCACGGCTCCACCGGACGGGGCGGCTGCCGGCGGGTCAGGCCGGTATGGGCTCTCGATGTGCAGCGGGGGGTCCTCCACTGCGCCGCGGGCATGGCCGTTGCCGTTGACCACGGCCAGGACATCCTGCTTGCGTACGCGGCCGCCGCGGCCGGTGCCCTCCACCGTGGAGAGGTCGATGTCGTGCTCGGCGGCGATCCGGGCCACGACCGGCGAGTACCGGCCTCCGCGTCCCTTCGTCCGTGCCGAGCCCGGTCCCTCGGGCGCCGCCGCGGGCGCCGATCCGGGCGCGCGTGCAGCCGCCGACGGCTCCGCTGCTTCCGCCGACGGCTCCGCTGCTTCCGCCGACGGGTCCGGCTCCGCCGCCGGCGCCTGGGGCTCCGCTCCGCCCTCCACCGCTATACGGGCCATCACGGTCCCGACGTCCACCGTCTGGTCGACACCGACCAGGATCTCGGCCACCACGCCGCTCACCGGCGCCGGCACCTCGGTGTCGATCTTGTCGGTGGAGATGTCGCAGATCGTCTCGTCGGCCCCGATGGCGTCGCCGACGCCGACGCGCCAGCCCACCACGGTGCCCTCGGCCACCGACACCCCCATCTGGGGCATCGTCACATCAACGACGTTGGGGGTGGTCCTGGGATCCGATTCAGTACGCGAGGAGGTCACGGCACGCCTCCTTCACGCGGTCGACGCCGGGGAGCACGGCCTGCTCCAGGGGCGGCGAGAATGGAATGGGGATGTCGGGGGTGGCCACCCGTACGACCGGCCCGTCGAGATCCTCGAAGCCCTTCTCCGCGATGAGCGCGGCAACCTGGGCGCCCGCCGCGCAGGTCATGTTGGCCTCGTCGACGATCACCACCTTTGAGCAGCGCGCCACCGAGTCGAGGATGGCGTCCTCATCGAGTGGGACCAGCGAGCGGAGGTCCAGCACCTCCACCGCGGCGCCGTCGAGATCGGCGGTGGCTTCCAACGCCACCTCCACCATCGCGCCGTACGCGATGACGACGAGGTCCGAGCCCTCGCGCGCCACGCGCGCGGTGAACGGCGTCTCGTAGATGCCCTCGGGCACCTCGCCCTTGACCCGCCGGTAGAGGTGCTTGTGCTCCATGAAGCACACCGGGTTGGGGTCGTGGATGGCGGCGTGCAGCAGCCCCTTGGCGTCCTCGGCGGTGGACGGCGCCACCACCTTGATCCCGGGGGAGTGCATGAACAGTGCCTCGGGGTTCTGGGAGTGGAAGGGCCCGCCCGAGAAGCCTCCGCCCGACGGCAGCCGCACGGTGATCGGGACCGCGAGGTCCTGGCGGTAGTGCATCTTGCCCGCGACGTTGACGAGCTGGTCAAAGCCGCAGGAGATGAAGTCGGCGAACTGCATCTCGCAGACGGGGCGCATGCCGACCACCGCGGCGCCGATGGCGCAGCCGATGATCGCGGACTCGGCCAGCGGCGTGTCCATCACGCGGTCGGTGCCGAACTCGGCCACGAACCCGTCAGTCACCTTGAAGGCTCCGCCGAACACGCCGATGTCCTCGCCCATCATCAGCACGCGGTCGTCGGCGCGCAGTTCGTCGCGCAGCGCGGCGGAGATGGCCTGGAGGTAGGTCAGGGGCGCCATCAGGCATCGCCTCCTGCGGCCCCGGCGGCGTCAGTCTTCGCGTAGCCGCTCCACGGCGCCTGGCCGTCGCCGAGCGGCTCGGCCTCGGTCGCGAAGACGCCGTCGAGCACATCGTCGGCCGTGGGCATCGGCCCCGCCAGCGCTTCGGTGGCGGCGGCGTCGATCTCGGCGGTCACCTCGGCTCGCAGCGCGTCGACGTCGACGTCGAGCTCGCGCAGCACGCGCTCCTGGCGCTCGATCGGGTCGCGCCGGCGCCACTCCTCCACCTGTTCCTTGGGCACGTACTTCATGTCGTCATGGGCGGCGTGGCCGTGCATGCGCATCGTCACCGCCTCGATCAGCGTGGGCCCCTCGCCGTCGACCGCGCGCCGGCGCGCCGCGAGCGTCGCCTCGAACATCGCCTCGGCATCGTTGCCGTCGACGGTGACGCCGGTGAAGCCGTACGCGGCGGCTCGCTCGACCGGATCCACGGCGAACTGCTTGTCCAGCGGCGTCGAGTAGGCGTACTGGTTGTTCTCCAGCACGAACACCACGGGCAGCTTCTGGACGCCGGCCCAGTTCATCGCCTCGTGGAAGTCGCCGCGTGAGGTCGAGCCATCGCCGAACCATGTGAGTGCGCAGCGGCGCTCGCCGCGCAGCTTGAAGGCCATCGCCATGCCGGTGGCCACGAGCATCATGTCGGGGAGCATCGAGACCATCCCGACGCAGCCGAGGCGGCGGTCGCCGAAATGCACGTTGCCGTCACGCCCGCGCGTGATCCCCGCAGCCCGTCCCATGTACTGCGACAGGATCCGACCGGGGGTGACGCCGCGGATGAGGTGAGCCGCGAGGTCTCGGTGCAGGATGCAGAGCCGGTCCTCGGGCGCCATCGCGAAAGCCGCGCCGGCCGAGACCGCTTCCTGGCCGTACCCGTCGTAGAAGGAGCCGGGGACCTTGCCCTGGCGGTAGAGGCTCATCGCGCGCTCCTCGATGCCACGCATGAGGAGCATCGCGCGTAGCAGCCAGATCCGATCCTCGAGCTGGAGGTGTCCGGGGTGGGCGGGGTGTGCGGGGCCGTCTCCCGGCGTCGTACTGCCTGCGGCCTGAGCCGTTTCGGTCGCCATGCTCGGTTGCTTCCCTTTCGTAAAGGAGCCGCGGGATCGCCGCTGCGCTCCACTCTCCCGGGCCGTACGGGATCGCCGTCCGGCCCGCCGATGGGCACGCCGAGCTTACTCCTTGCCCTCGGCGAGTTGCGAGCCACGATGTCGACGCCGGTGGCGCAGCACCCGGCCAATCAGGACGCTGCGAATAGGGACGCGCCTGGCCCAATCTCGCGTCAAGTTCGCAAAATCCGAGACCAGAGTTCACAATTCGGGCACAAAGAGGTCTAAACTGAGGCCTCGACCGATTGGTCGAAGTTGATTGATCGCTAAGGATGGTTGGGAAGGCGGGCAGATGTCGAGGGGCATGAGCACACTGGTCGATGGCACCCGTGCTGCCGTTGAGCGGTTCACCTTGGGCGTGCTCCTCGAGGAGCGGGGGGACCTGGCCAGCGCCGAACTCGCCTACCGCCAAGCAGATGCGCTCGGCCACGCGGGCGCGGCGCTGAACCTTGGCGTCCTCCACGAGGCCCGCGGAGACCTCCGAGGGGCGCAGGCGTGCTACAGGCGTGCCCACAAACGGGGCGACGAGAACGGCGCTTTCAACCTGGGGGCGGTGCTTGAAGAGCGCGGTGACCTGGCCGGCGCCAAGCGCGCGTACGGGTTCGCGGATGCGGCCGGTCACGCTCGCGCGGCGGGCCGGCTCGCCGCCGTCCTCGCGGCGACCGGCGACGCTGACGGTGCGCAGGCCGCACGACGGCGGGCACAGGAGCGCAGCGACATCGTGGGGGCGCCCGGCTCCCCCCAAGCTCGCACGTCCGCCAACGGCGCTGCCCGGTGGGCCGCGCGGAGACGCGCCGTGTTGGTCCTTGCCACGTCGGCTGCCGTCGCCGTCGGCGCAGTTGTCGCGCGCTCCATTCCAAGCCCCGCTGGGATGCCTTCGACGCCCACTACCGCGCTGGCCGACACCCCACGGCAGTCGGCACAGCAGGCGACGGGCTCGGGCGCGAGCTCCGCGTCGTCGGCCACGCACAGCACCTCACACCGCACCGTGGCGACATCCAAGGCAAAGCCGGCGCGCGTCCGGGCCCGCCCATCGCATTCGGTGCGCGCGCACACGCGTGTCAAGGCGCCCGTGCGCGCACTGACGCATGTCTCCAGTCCGGTCACCACCCACTCAAGTCCGGTCACCACCGTCTCGAGTCCGAGCACCGGCTCGGGCTCGGGCTCGACGGTCAGTTCGGCGCCGACCGTCACGCACACCGCGCCGGTCACGCCTACCCCGACTCACGCGACGCCACCTCCGGTCACCCCAACCCACTCGACTCCGCCGCCGACTCATTCAAATAGCGGAGGAGCGGGGAACGGGGTTGCCAGTGGCGGCGGCCCGCCCAGCAGCGGCAGCTCGGGCAGCGGCATTGCCAGCGGCGGAGGTCCGCCGCCCAGCAGCAGTCGGGCAGCGGGACTGCGGGCAGCGGGACTGCGGGCAGCAGCAGCTCGGGTAGCGGGACCGCGGGCAGCTCGGGCAGCGGCACCGGCGCCGCGAGCAGCCAGAACTAGCCGGCCGCCGGCTGTTCCAGCGGTCGTGGCGCGAGCAGCCCGTTCAGCGCCACGCGGAGGCGCTCGGAGTCGTGCGCCCCAGGGTCGGACGCGCTACGAACCGTCCGCGGAATGGACTCGACGCCGATCGCCTCCAGCTTGGAGGCATCGAATGAGAGCATGGCCGACGGGTCGTACAGCACGGCGTCGACGCGGACGCCGTGCGCACGCAGCGCGAGCAGATGATCGGTCGCGGTCAAGTCCGGCGCGTCACGCGGGTCCGGCTCGAGGTTTGCGATCCAGACCACGCGTGCGGACGTGTTGGTGAGCGCCGCCGCAAGGTCGGGCACCGCGCACGTCGAAAGGATGTGTCGGTACAGACCCCCCGGGGTGAGGAGCACCCACTGTGCCCTCCGGATGGCAGCGACGGCGGCCTCCGGAGAGTCGGTACGGCCGTCCGCGAACCGGAGCCGCCTCACGGGGCGAGCCGGTTGCCCAGCCTCCGGGGCCGGTGCCGTCAGGCCGACCTCCTCGACGTGGGGCCTCGTCGGTTCGATTGTTGCGGGCAGGACCGCTCCGTCGATACCGAGCTGATCCCCGAGCCACATGCTTGCGCGTCCGTAGCCCCCCAACGCGTCGGCGGCGGCGGTGAGTGTGAGGTCCCCCAGCGGATGCTCTCCCACGCCATCGACGGTCAGTGGTCGCCGGATGGCGTGCAGGAGCGCCGCATCCTCGTCGCTCAAAGCTTCCAGCGACCGTCGCAGGTCTCCGACCGGACCCGTGAGGCGCGGTTGCGCACCGTCAACCGAATCCCCCTCGTCGGCGATGCTCGTGATCACCGTCAGGCGCGTCGCAGCATCGCGCAGTGCGGATAACACACAGGCGAGGCCGCGACCGCCACCAAGCGCCACAACCTCGTCTTTCGATCGTCCGTGCTCTCCCAAGGCTGTCCCCTCGCCCTTTCCAAAAACTGCGTGTCCGCGCAATTACTCCACGAGTGCGGTCGCCACGTCAACGGGATGGGCGAGCCATCCGGCGTTCATACTTGATCAGATCGCGCTGGCTGTCCGTCGCCCCGAGCCAGGTCTTGCAGCGCCGTAACCGACCGCCGAAATGCGTCGCGCGCCGCCCCCAGTTCGTCACGCTCACGCAGCGCTGTGCGGAGATCGTCGGCCGCCGCCCCTTCACCCCTGACCAGCTCGAGCAGCCGATCCTGCTGCCGGTGATACTCGAAGTCCAGCTTGAGTGCGTACGCGCTCAGGTTGGTGATCGCGTCGTCAGCCCGCTTACCGGCATCCTCGCCCCACGCGCCGGGGTGACGCTTTGTGCGCCGACGTCTCCGTGCGGGATCGTGGTGAAAGTCGATATTCGTGGCCATGCTTGCGAGCGCGCGGCGCCCTCATCGCAGTGGCCTGAGTGTGACTGCCTCGCCGAGCAAGGTAAATGGGTCAGTTCGGGATAAAGAGTTCACGGGTGTGAACGCCTTCACAGGCTGATGGGGCTATCGCCTGGCCTGGTCATCGTTCACCAATGAACGCAGGACGGGAGAGGAGGCCCATTGGCGGAATGCCGACAACGCAACACACTTCCCGCGTGGGGAATCGGCGGCGAAGGAGCCTGCTGTTACGGGGCTCAGGGCATTTCAGGTACGGACTGAAATCAGACACGGATCGGCGGTACTGCAGTATGAGGCGCATCGGGGCAATCGCGCTGGTGCTCTGGGCTGGGCTCGCGTTTGGTCCCGGAGCACAAGCGAAGCCCAAGCATCAGCCGTTGAAGTGCAAGGCGGGGTACGCCCGCCGTGCCGTCTGGGTCCCCAAGCGCATTCACGGCCGGATCGTGCGCCGGCACGGATGGATTGTCCGCGTCAAGGTCCGGCGCTGCGTCAAGACCCCCACGCCGCGGCCGTCGTCTCCGGTCGCGCCCCCGGCCGGCACCCCCACCACTCCGACGACGTCACAGGCTCCGGTGACCCCAACGGTCCCGACCACCACGACCACGACGACGACGACCACCACGCCGCCGCCTCCCCCGCCGCCTCCGCCTCCGCCCCCGCCTCCGCCCCCGCCGGTGAAGACCGCGCCGCCTGCGATCACCGGCACCGCAAAGGAATACAACAGCCTGACCGCCTCAACGGGGACATGGAGGAACGCGCCGACAAGCTACGCCTACCAGTGGCAGCGCTGCAACTCCGGCGGCGGCTCCTGCACCAGCATCCCCACCGCCAACCACTCGACGTATCTCCTCCTCCAAGGTGACGTCGGCGCGACCATCCGCGTCTCGGTGACCGCCGGCAACGCCTCGGGTTCGACGTCGGCGACGTCAGCGGCCACTTCCAGGGTCGCCGCGGTCACCGGCGACCCTGTCGTCGTCGCAGTCGGGGATATCGCGCGACCTCCCGGCTGCGCTCCGTGCGAACAGTCCGCGACCGCGGCGCTCGCCCAGACCTTCAGCCCCACCGCCGTCTTCGTCCTGGGCGACAACCAGTACGACTCCGGCTCGTACAGCGAGTACACGGGTTCCTATGACCTCACATGGGGGCAGGACTTCAACCCGATCGTGCATCCCGTTCCGGGCAACCACGAGTACCTCACGTCCGGCGCGGCCGGCTACTTCCAGTACTTCGGCGACAACGGCGTGACGACCGGCTCGCCCGGCGGTTACTACTCGTTCAACATTCCTGTCGGCACCGGTGGCTGGCACATCGTCGCGCTCAACTCCAACTGCTCCGACCAGGACGGGTGCTCGGATGCCCTTGACGGCGGTTCGACGTCGGCCGAGAGGTCGTGGCTGCAGTCCGATCTGGCGGCGAACCCGAACGCATGCCTGCTCGGGATGTGGCACCACCCCCTGTTCTCATACGGCTGGACGCTGGGGACCGCCGGGGTGGGCGGCGGCGTGGCGCAGCTGTGGTCCGCCCTGTACGGCGCGCATGCGGACGTGGTGCTCAACGGGCACGACCATCTCTATGAGCGCTACGACCAACAGGACCCATCCGGCAACGCGACCGCGAGCGGAATACGCGAGTTCGTGGTGGGAACCGGCGGAGAGAGCCTGAACGGGCCGAACGGGAGCACTCCACCCATAACGCTGCAGGCCCAGGACAGTCAGTTCGGCGTGCTGGTGCTGACGCTTCACGCCAGCAGTTATTCATGGAAGTTCGTCACGACGAGCGGCGCGACCGTTGACAGCGGCACCACCGCATGCCACGGCGCGGGGGCCACCACCACGGCGGTTGGTTCTCGGCGTCGGGCTGCCCCTGTTGACGTCGCCCGGCTGGCGGGCCCGCCGCTGACCTTCGACGCTGTCCCGCTTCACCGCTCGCTGGCGTCGGTCAAGCGGGGCGGCCTTCCGGTGGCGGTCCTCGCCTCCCGCGCGGTTGATGTCGTCGTGACCGCATGGCTGCGCCACGGCCATCGGTTGATACGGCTCGCGTCGTTCTACGAGACCGAGTCGCAGATCACCAACCCACACAGTGTGATCAGGCTCCGCCTACCCACCCGTGGGCTGAAGGGCATGACGGCCGGCACGTTCGTCCTGCGGTTCGCGGCCGAGGACGGGGCCGGACATCGACACACGGTGACGCGGACCGTGCGCCTCGGGTAACGGATGGGGTCCCACCGCATGCGCTCCAGTACACACGGGATCCTCGCCCGGTTCGGCAGGCAGGTGGTTGCCGTGACGGGGAGTGCTCTTGCCGCGCTCCTCGCCGGTCTCTGTGTCGCGGCATCGGCCACGGCCGCTGTCGGAGCTGCCACCGTGACGGTGTCCGCGGCGCCTGCGCCCGCCACCACCACGACCACCACCGCGACAACCCTGCCGCCTGCCCCAGCTCCGGCGGCCCCGACGTCGCCCACCACGACCAACCCGCCCACCGCCGCTGCGCCGCCGCCGGCGGGGACAACGACCACGGCGAGCTCGCCGCCGACGGCTGCTCCGACGACCCCTGCTCCTACCCCCACTCCGACCCCAACTCCGACGACGCCGCCCGTCACCCAGCCATGCACGGGTGTGGGAGCGGGCGCCGGAACCGCATCGAGCGGAGCGGCGGGGGCGGCGTCACCCCCGACGGCGACGTCAGGGTCGCCGTCGGCCGGGGGCGGCCTCTCGTGCGGAACGCCGGCGACCGCCGTCCCGGCAGCGGGTGCGACGCTGAACACCGGTGGCGTGGTGACCGGAGATGCCGCTGGTCAGACTGACCCGGGCCCGTCACAGCCCTCTCTTGCACCCAGCATGGGTGGCGGCGCGGCCGCTCCGGGAAAGACGCCGACTCCCCTCTCGACCGGCAGTGAGCCGGCGCAGCCGGCACGGACGCAGACGCCCCGGGCACCTCACGGCGGCGGGTCTGGCGTGCGCCTGCTGACGAGGTTCCCGGCTCGCAATGCCGGCACCGCGCGCGCGCTGCGCGCCGGGTCGCGGCCCAAAGCGACGCAGAGGGCCCGCCACGCGTCATCGACCGCGCACTCTCCACATCGCCCTGGGGGCGCGACCGCCGGGGCCGGGAATCCGCTGGTCCGCCATATCGCCGGTGCGAGCGCGCCGAGGAGTCCTGCGCCCGCGTCGGCGCATGATCCGACCTTGCGCGAGCCGTCGGCGGCCTCATCGCCCGAGGTCTCGCCTGCTCATGGCGTGCGGCGAAGCCACGAAGGCTCATCGCCCGCGGTGTTCGCGGCTCCACAGCCCGACGTCTTCCCGGCTGCTCACGGAGGGCGACCGACCCGGGGCGTCGGAGTGGTAGCGCCCGGAGGATCGGGCGCGCCAAGCTCCCTGATGGTCAGGGTTGGATTCGCGCCTGTGGCGGCAAGCTGGCTTGCCGGTGTGACCGGCGAGGCCATCCACCTTCGGTTTCCCGTCACCCATCGGTTGGAGCGGCCTGGATAACCCGGCGGACGGCTTTCAGCCGTCACGCACGCGGGCCCCGGCTCGGAGCCGGGGCAGAGCAGCTCGATCGCGAGCGAGAACGAATCGGACTCATCGCGATCGACCGGGTTACTTCACACGAGGGGCAAGAGGATGGACGAGAACAGACAGTTGGACAGCAGAGGCGGGGAGGAATTGCGGCGCAGCTCGCCGCCGGCGAAGGCGATCGGCTACGCGAGCTGCGCGCTCCCCGGCAGTGCCGCCGCGCTCGAGCTCAAGCAGCAGGCGGAGGTGATCACGCGCGAGTGCAAGTGTCGCGGCATCGAGCTCCTCGAGGTGGTGGGAGAGCACAGTCCGAAAGGGGGAAGGGCGACCAGCCGGCCGGGCCTCGAGTACGCGCTGAATCGACTGGACCGCGGCGCGGCGAGCGGGTTGGTGGTTGTCGAGCTCTCTCGTCTCACTCACTCGGTGACCGAGCTCGGCAGGACCATTCAATGGTTGCTTGATCGCCATGTGCGCCTTATTGCGTCTGTCGATTCCCTTGACACCGATACCGCAGAGCGGCCGGCTCGCCGCCGACCTGCTGGTCCACGTGTCCGGATGGGAGCGGAGCAGGATCAGCGAGCGGACCCGTCATGGCCTGCAGGTGGCGCGTCTGAACGGTCGCGCCGTCGGTCGCCCTGCCGTCGCCGACAACCCTGATCTCAGTGAGCGGATTGCGGCCATGCGCAGTGCAGGGATGACCCTGCAGGCGATCGCCGACCAGCTCAACGAAGAGGGCGTCCCGACCGTCCGCGGTGGGGCCAAATGGCGCCATTCGAGTGTCCAGGCCGCTGCCGGCTACCGCCGCGGTGAGCGATCGGGGCGCGAGGCTGTCATGAGCCGACCGCTCGCCGCCGGCGACCAGCGCGGCGCATGATGGGAGTTGGTCCGTGACATGAGGGCTCGCTCAGCCGGCCGGTCACGGCTCGGCGCGGTACTCGCGGCGCTCAGTCTGATCGTGGCTGCGCTCGTGGTTGCCGGCACGACATTCGCCGGCACTGCCCGCACGCCGCGCACAGAGGCAGGTCACCGGCTGCCGGGCGCTCGGGTCCACGCCGCGGCGGGGCGACACGGGGCCACCGGGGTGGGTGGGTGCCCCGGCGCCATCCCGGGTCAGACCTTGACCCTCGGTCACAAGAGCTACGCCCGCGAGGGCATGGATACCTTCACCAAGGCCGCGCCGCTGGGGTCGTTTCACCAGCGGAGGGCCAACGCGATCGTCTACACCGGGGATCATGGGATGCGGTGGACGGGATATCCGGACGGCTGGCCTTCGACATACTCCGGTCACGCGGAGGGCTATCAGCCGTCAACCGTCCTGTCGGTACACAACGGCATGCTTGATTACCATCTGCACAACGACGCCCAGGGCAACCCCGTCGGGGCCGACCCGTCGCCGCTCCCGGACGGCAAGCGGTACCAGACATATGGCGCCTGGTCACTGTGTGAACGAGTGGCGCCGGCCGACGGCCACAATCTCGCCGACTTTCATCAGGCCGTCCTGTTGTGGCCAGTGAACTTCCGTGACTGGCTCCGCGCCGAATCGGACTACCCCGAGCAGGACCTCGATGCTTTCGACTTCGCCGGCTATTCACACTACGGCGGGGCTGGGGCTCAGGACATCTTCGACGTCAAGGCCATGACGCCGCGTTTCGATACCAGGCAATGGCATGTCTATACACAGACCTGGGGTCCCGGGTTCCGCTCCTACTACGTGGATGGCCGGCTGGTGGGAACCACGACGCGGCAGGTGTGGTCTGGACCGGAGCGTTGGCAGTTGCAGATCGAGGCACTGGGCTCGATGGGCCCCGTTCCCAACGACGGCGATTCAGGCCACGTCTACATGAAGTGGGTGTGGATCGGAAGGGGCCCCTTGCGCTGATCCTCGGGGGCGGGGCCGGCCCAGCACGGTCGGCACGTCACACCCGCCGTCGACGTCGAGGTGCGACCCCATCGCGGGCGACTAGGAATCCTCGCCGCCGGGTAGGAGGAGCGTGCTCTTCATCGCCCCCACGCGCGGCGCACGCGCAAACCGGAAGGATCGATGGTGGAGCAGGTCGCGAACGCGTCCACGGCGACGGGTGGTAATGTGCCCGCCCCGCGACAAACGGCCACCGTCGTGTCGATTCTAAGAGGGAGTTAATTAACTCTCTCCGGGTCGTCCGCGGACGCGTCTCGGTCCCCGCCCCGCTCCGGCATCCGAGTCCGGCCGGTAACAGGTCCGGCCACAAGGACGGCAAACGCGCCCCGCACGGCAACAAGGAGGGATCCATCCCGTGACACGCTTCCTGATTCTCCTATGTCTAGTCCTTTCGGGCGTTTTTGCGACCGTAGCGACCGCTTGGGCGAGCACCTCGCCCGCTGCGACCCGGTCGCATCACCCTCGCGCTCGCGTCCACCACCGGCGCCGTCGTCCGGCGCGCGCGCGCCATCACCACCGCCGCCATCGTCACCGTCGGCATGTCCACCACCGCAAGCACAAGCACCCGATCCACCGGAAACCTGTAGCGCCCCCACCCTCCCCGCCGGCGGTCCCGACGGTGTCAAACGCGGCCAAGATCCAACATGTTGTGTGGATTCTCATGGAGAACGAGAACTTCGGGTCGATCGTCGGCTCAAGCTCGGCTCCGTACATCAACAGCCTGGCGAGCACGTACGGCGTGGCGACCAACTACTCCGCCATCTCCCATCCGAGCCTGCCCAACTACATCGCGTTGACGAGCGGCAGCGATCAGGGGATCACCGATGACTCCGACCCCTCCAGCCACCGGCTGAACGTGCCGAGCATCTTCAGCCAGCTCCCAGCCGGAGGGTCGCGATCACTGGAGCAGAACATGCCGTCGAACTGCACGACGGGCAACTCGGGCGAGTATGCCGTTCGCCACAACCCCGAGACGTACTACACGAACCTCGGAACGGACTGCAGCAACTATGACGTTCCCCTCGGCTCCGTGCCGGATCTAAGCGCCCGCTTCACTTTCGTGACACCAAACCTGATCAATGACATGCACGATGGCACCATCGCCGACGGAGACAGTTTTCTGAAGACCTTCGTTCCCGCACTCATGGCCACACCGCAGTACCAGACGGACAGCACGGTGATCTTCATCACCTGGGATGAGAACTCAGGCTCGAGCGGCGATCAGGTCCCCTGCATCGTGATCTCGCCCTTCACGCATGGTGTGAGCGACGCCACGCCGTACACCCACTACTCGCTGTTGCGCACGACGGAGGAGCTGCTCGGGCTTCCGTTGCTCGGCAACGCCGCTTCTGCCAATTCGATGCTCGGCAAGTTCGGCTTCTGAGTATGCGGGTCAAGCAACGTCCAGGCGCGGCGAGGGGTGAATCCGGGAGACGATTTGCGACGGTCTGCGGCCTGGGCGCGCTGCTGCTGCTGTTCGGCTGCGCAGCGCCTGTGGTGGCTCGCGATCAGCGGGCTCGTCATCAGGCGCGAGAGCAACGGTCATTGGGTCGCAGGCCGAGCGCACGGTCCCGGCACAGGATCCAGCACGTGGTGTGGATCCTGATGGAGAACAAGGACTACGCCTCGGTGATCGGTCCGGGCTCGGCTCCGTTCATCAACCGTCTGGCACGCACCTACGGCCTGGCGACCAACTATTCGGCGATCTCGCATCCGAGTCTGCCCAACTACATCGCGCTGACGAGCGGGAGCGATCAGGGCATCAGCGACGACTCAGACCCGTCCAGCCACCGGTTGAACGTCCCGAGCATCTTCAGCCAACTGCCGGGCGGGGCGTCGCGATCGCTGGAGCAGGGGATGCCGTCCAACTGCGCCAAGGGCGACTCGGGCGAGTACGCGGTCCGGCACAACCCCGAGACGTACTACACGAATCTCGGCCAGGAATGCCGCCGATATGACGTGCCTTTTGGTGCAAGGCCGGACCTGAGCGCACGCTTCACATTCGTGACGCCGAACCTGATCAACGACATGCACGACGGATCGATCGGGGACGGAGACAGGTTCCTGCAGAGCTACCTGCCGGCGCTCATGGCGACCCCGCAATACCGGTCCCGCACCACTGCGATCTTCATCACATGGGACGAGAATGAGGGTGGGGGTGGGAATCAGGTCCCGTGTATCGTGATCTCGCCGTTCACGCATGCGGTGAGGGACGGCACTCACTACACCCACTATTCGCTGCTCCGGACCACTGAGGCCCTGCTCGGGCTCCCCCCCTTGGCCACGCGCGGTCCGCCACCTCGATGGTCGGCAAGTTCGGCTTCTAGACGATGCCGGTCAAACGCACCCCCCGTGCCGCCAGGAGCTGAACCCATGAGACGAATCTGGATAGTTGCCGGCCTGCTGCTCGCGGTGCTGCTCCCCGGTCCATACACGGCCATCGCCGCGTCGCGGCACCATCAATCAGCGCATCCGAGCCGCGCCCACCGGCGCACCCCGCACCACAAGCGCGCTCGCCATCACAAGCACAAGCGGCATCACAAGCACAAGCGACACCGCCGTCATCGGCACAAGAACCCTCCGAAGACCACCCCACACCCCGCGCCGGCGCCGCCCGCCCCCCCGGTGCTCGCGGCGCCTGCTTACGCCGGGCCGTGCACGACCGCTCCGCCCACAGGCGCGCTGGCGCTCGGAGGCAGGACGTACGCGCTGGAGGGTATGGACACGTTCACCAAGGCCGCCCCGCTCGGTTCGTTCGCGCAAAGCTCGAACAACCAGATCGTCTACGTCGGTGACCACGGGATGAGCTGGACCGGGTACGGGGACGGTTGGAGCTCGACGTACACCGGTGGCAAGGAGGGTTATCAGCCGTCGACCGTCCTGTCGGTCCACGACGGCATGCTGGACTTCCACCTGCACAACGACTCCAACGGCAACCCGGTGGGGGCCAATCCGTCGCCGCTGCCCGGTGGGAACCGTTACCAGACCTACGGGGTGTGGTCCTTCTGCGAGAAGATGGCGCCGGGTGACGCGCACAACCTCGACGACTTCTATCAGGCGCCCCTGCTCTGGCCGTCAAACGACGCTGACTCGCCGTCATCGGAGTCAGACTTCCCCGAGGGCAACCTGGCCGGTCCCGATTTCAATGGCTTTTCGCACTACGGGGGATCCGGTGCGCAGGACTACTTCTCCATCCGCGCCGCGATGCCGACGTTTGCCGCCACGCAGTGGCACGTCTATACGCAGGAGTGGGGGCCGGGGTTCCGGTCCTACTTCGTGGACGGCCAGCTCGTGGGCACGAGCACCCACCAGGTGTGGTCCGGACCGGAGCGCTGGCAGCTGCAGGTGGAACCGTCGGGTACGAACGACGGCGATTCCGGCGACGTTCTCATCGGGTGGGTGTGGATCGGCACCCCTGCGTCATGACCGCGCGCTGCGGCGCAGGGTGAGGTGGAGCGCGATCGCCGCGCCGAGCATCTGACCGATCAGCCACCCCCAGCCGGCTCCGGTAAGGCCGAGGATCGGGATCAGCCACAGATCGAACCCGATGGTGGCCAGCGTGGAGGCGCCGGCGATGAGCATCGCTCGTCCCGCGCGCTCTTGGATGCGCTCCACGGCGATCACGAAGTTGACGAGCGTGAAGGGGATAAGCCCGACTGCGAACAGTCGCAGGAGGTCGGCCGCCTGCGTGTACTGGGGACCAAAAGTGGACATGATCGGGCGCGCACATGCCACCACCACAATGACGAGCGGGATCACCACCATGAACGCCAGCCGGCTCACCTGCCTGACCAGGGAGCGAACCTTGTCCTCCGCGAGCGCACCCTCGACGATGAGGGCATTGGACATGTTGACCGCCAGCAACCGGAGCGAGAAGCTCACCGCCCAGGCGGCGTAGTAATAGCCATTCGCCGCGCTCGGCATGAAGGCCAGTACCAGCAAGGAGACGAGCGAATCCGGGATGGCCGCCGTGACGGCGACGAAGTGATGGCCGGTGGCGAAGCGGACCAGTTGTCGTTCACTGGGAAGCCGTGACGGGACGGTCTGCTCCCTCTTCAGCAGCCGTCCGAACAGAGCGACGTTGATGACCAGCACCAGTCCGACGAGGCCGAGTACCCAGGCGCCGAGGATCGCCCACGCGCTGGCGGATGCAGCCAGCGCCACGAGCAGAACAGCCTTGATGGCGCCGAAGGTGGCGTTCTCGATCGGCACCCATCCGGCCCGGCGCAGGCCGATCAGCACGGGGTCCTGGAGTGAGAAGATGACCCAAAAGACGATCGATGCGGCAAACAGCGTGACGGTCAGCGGGCTCTCGGTGAGGATGCCGAGGCCGGCCAGACGCGCAAAGCCGGCCAGGAAGATCCCCGTGGCGACGAGTGCGATTGCGATCGCCGCCGCGTAGCTGAGCCGGACCAAGCGGGCCTGAGCGCGGCCCGCGACCGGCACGTATCGCAGCAGCACGTACTGGAGGCCGACCCATCCCAGGCTCGAGACGAGCGTCATCGCGCTGATCGCCCCCGCGCCGATCCCGACGGCCTTGGCCGGGTAGAGGCGCGCCGCCAGCACCCAGTACGCGAAGCCGAGGATGCCGTTCAGCCCCGTGGTCAGCATCAGTGCGAACGAGCTGCGGTACAGCGGCACCTGCCGGACGTTGTTGAAGCGCGCGACGTAACTCATGGTCAGGCGAGCTCCAACTCGCGGGCGAGTGCGCCCACGGCCCGTTCAGAGGTCCAGGACTCCGGCACGAGGACACGTCGTGCAGGGGCGGCAGCCAAAGCGCAGGAGATGATGGCTCGCTCGTGAGTCAGGAGCGTCTCGTATGCGGCCCGGACACCGGGCACCCTGAAGATCTCCGACCGTTGCCCCATCAGGACATCGTCGGCTTCGGCAGCGAGCTCCACCGCGGTCAGTTGCTCGAGGGTGAGCGCATCGACCCGAGCACGCCGGACAACGACGACGTCGCCGATGAGCACGCGAACCGGACTGGGCGAATCTGTCCCGACCGCATCCGTGCCGTTCGCATCCGCGCGGACCGCATCCGTGCCGATCGCGGACGGGCTCACGCTGACCGGTGGAGCAACGAAGCCGCGCGTGAGCGCGTTGACACGCCCCAGAGCCGCGAGCCTGGTCTGCACGGACGGCCGTAGTGCAGCGAACGCAGCCGGCGCTGTCACCGACAGATCGGGATACAGACGCAAACGCCGGGGGAACGGGAGGCATTCGCGGTTCGCGTTGATGATGACCTGGTCGTCGCCAAGGACACGCAGGCCGGCCGCGAGGGCGCGTGCCGCGAGACTCGTCTTTCCGCTGCGCGACCGGCCGAGCAGCAGGAGGGTTCGGTCTCCCTGCGCAATCGCCGCGCCCGGTAGCAGCACGAAGCCCGCGCGTATTGCGGCGAGGGAGACGAGTGGCTCGATCACCTGGCTCTGCACGAGCGCGAGGCCGAGCGGCCCGCGCACCGCGACCGCGAGGCGCAGCGTGTCCACCTCGGGTCTCACCGGGACCGATGCGTGCCAGCGTGCCAGTTTGTGGCTGCCCAACAGCTCCGGCTCACCGGCGGCGGCGCCGGCGGTCGGGCGGACCCGAGTACCGATCACCGCCTCCACGGCGGGCGCTTCCGAGCGCGTGGCGAGGGCCGCCGAGCCGTACTCGGCGCGAAAGTACGCCCTGGCTCGGCGCTCTCCCCGGATGGAGACGGTCAAGCCTGGGCCGAAGCGGTAGAGGTCCGCGGCCGCCGGATCCTCGTCAGCAGCATTGGGCCAGAGCATCGGCGACCCTCCGAGGGTCCGTGGGGAAGGGAGCCGTGACCTCGAGCACCTGAACGCCTTGGAGCAGGTCCCGAAGTCGCTCGGTCTCGCGACCTTGCACGGCGGCGAGCGCAGACTGACCGGGGGTCGCATCGGCATACCGAACGCGCGCGTCGAGCTCGTACAGCGTGCGCCGCTCGTAGGCACCGCTCTGCGCCAGCCGTTCCGCTGCCCATCCCACCTCCGCGGGCCGGACCGTGATCTCGTCGGTCGACACGGTCGTGAGCATCACGAGTGTCGCCAACGGGGGCGTGCGGCCCGTGTCCTGCGACGACCCGTAGATTGCCGCCACCTCTGTCTGACGAAGCGAGAGGCGGCTCGCCAGTGTGACGGCGCGGTCCAGCTGTGACTCGAGGGCAAGACCGACCCGAGTCGGCCGTCGCGTGAGCAGCGGGACCGGGCGACGTGCCGTACGAGCGACGCGCAGGCGTGCGCGCTGTGACGCCCGGAGGTGAGTACGCAGACGTGGCAGGTACTCGAGCACCCAGTCGCGGATGCCCACGGAGACCGGAAAGGCGTGCAGCCGCCCGCTGTTGTCGAGAATCGTCCATTTGTCCGAGATGAAGCGCCCGCCTTGCTCGGCAAGGGCAAGCGCCGTTTCAGTCTTACCGCTCTCTGACCAACCGCAGACCAAGAGTCCGCCCCCTTCGACTTCAACCGTGGCTCCGTGCACAGTAATTGCCCCGTGCTCAAGTGTACCAAGTTGGAGCAGTGGGCGCACCAATTCCGACATCGCCTCCCACAGTGGAAAGTTAGGGTCATATGAAAGGCTGACCTGGCCGTTCTGGGGGTACACGCGGGGCAGCTCGAAGCGGGAGGTCCCTCGCAAGAGGTAACAGCAGCGACCGTCCGATCCGGTGCGCCGGCCGTCTCCCGCCGGCCCATGGACATCGCGGAGGCTGCGAGCTAGGATGTCCGTGTTGGGGCTAAGCACGATGTCGGCATGAGTTGGGACTGGTGCGACGCTCGGCTCGTATGGATCGAGTTGCGCGTCAAGTTGCCGAAAGATCTGCTCTCGGTCATCGTTAATTGCGAGCTTCACCAGCCCGTGCAGATCAAATATGCGTGCCATCAGATTAAGTAGTTTCTCACCATGCTGACTGAGACTCAGCCAGCTGTGACGAAGGTACCGGGAAAAGCCCGCCACGTGGGGGGTCGTGCCGCGTCACCGGTGATCGCGGTGATCTCGTTGGCGCTCAGCATCATCCTCCTCGCGCAAGCTCACCTGAAGCTTGACGGTTACGGACTGCTGAACAGCTTGCCGCTGCCCTACTACGCCGGTCTGACGGGGCTCGTGTTGGCGTCCGCGGTCGAATGGCGCCGCGAATCGTCGCGCCCGGCTCTCGTGCTCGCCTACGTGTTCGCCTTCCTTCTGCTGGTGTGGCTCACGCCGTACGTGCTCGAGGGCACGCCCAGATTCCGGACCTCGTATCTGAGTTATGGGTATGTCGACCCGGTCGCCCGAGGCCAGGGTCTGTTCCCACGCTTGTTCGTCTACCACAACTGGCCGCTTTTCTCGATTGGCATGGCCGCGTTGAAGAACGCTTTCGCGGTCTCGCCGCTGACGCTGATGGCGTTCTTCCCGACCGTCATCATGGCGCTCTACCTGGTACCGCTCTCCGCGCTCCTCCTGATGACGACCGACCGGACCTGGCCTGGGCCCGCAAAGCGGTGGCGCACGTTGAGCGGGGCGCTTGGGACTGATGCCCGATGGGTGATCGGCCTCTGGATATTCGTGGTCTTCCAATGGACCAACCAGGACTACTTCAGTCCGCAGGCGCTGGCCTTTCTGTTCTACCTCGGCCTGATGGTGGTGCTGGCCCACACGTCTCTGCGACGGGACGGCTCCTTCAACGCGGCCAGCGGTGGCGCGACGGTGATTCTGTTCACGCTGATCGTCGCGACCCACGTCCTCAGCGGGCTCATCGCACTGTTCGTCATCGCGGGACTGACCTTGACCAAACAGCTGCGTCGGCCGACCCTCCTTCTTCTCTGCCTGCTCGTGTTCGTCGCCTGGCAGGCGTATCCCGCGGCGCCCTTCTACCAGTTCTACGGCCATCGCCTCCTGGAGACGGTGTTTGCCGCCGGCGATTTCCTGCAGACGAACGTCTCCGGTCGGATCAGCGGCAGCGGAGAGCACCTGACCGTGAGCCGTGCGCGCGTCGCCGTCACCGCCATAGTGTTCGCCCTGGGCCTGCTCGCGCTGGCCGCGCACCTCTGGTCGGGACGCGGTGATCGGCGGCGCAGGCCCCGTGTGCTCTGGAACTCGTTGCCCCACGAACTGCAATTCGCGCTCGCCTGGCTGATCTCCACGGTGCTCGTCGGTCCGGTCTCTGCCTACGGTGGCGAGATGCTCATCCGCACCGAGCTGTTCAGCCTCCCTCCGCTTGCGATCATCATCGCCGCGACCGCGAATCGCCGCCGCATCCTCGCGGTGGCCGCCGGCACGCTCGTGGTGATGGCACCGCTCCACATCCTCACCCACTACGGAAACGAGCTCTATGACTACGTCTCGCCGGGCGAGCTGGCGGGGTTCCGCTTCATCGCAGATCGGCTGGCTCCGGCGAAGATCTACGGCGGCTTCCCGGGCGGCGGGTTCCTGAAGTCAGTGAGCCTGCGGTGGCGCAACAGTTCAGTCCCGGGGGGCAGCCACGTGCCGACCGCTGTCGATTTCCTGGAACCCAACGCGCACCATTGGGGACGCGTGCCCGGAGGCGTGTACGTGGCCTTCGGCCGCGGTGATGTCGCGGCCGCGACGCTGTTCTACAACAAGCCGGATCTGATCCCGACGATGCAGCGCCTCGTCGCCCATGATCCGCAGTTCAGGCCTGTGTACCTCACGCCCTACTACTCGATCTACCACTGGTTGCCGCCCGCCGAGAGGCGATCGCGGCGGCGGTCCGCAGCCTACGCCGGGGTGGCCTCCGCGGGCCGGCCGTCAGGAGGTGGCGTGACGACCGCAGGCGGGCGTACGCGAAAGACGATCAAGCCGACGAGGTAGCCCGCCGCCGCAGCGCCCACCGATCCGACCATGGCGCCGACGACACCGAGACCCTCCTCGACGTGCCCGCCCAGGGCGCGCCTGACGCTGGCCTTCACGCGGGCGGGCAGGGCGTGGCGGAGGTAGGTGCGCTCCGTGTCCAGTGATCGTCGATCTCCCAGGCGTCGCACGAGCGCCTTGGAGATCCCCTCGAAGTAGCAGCGGCGCAGGAGGTAACCGACGGTCGCTCGAGCGGCGGGCACGTGGTGGTCGATCTCGGCGCCCTTGACCAACGCGATCCGGCCGCCGGGCGCTGCGCGGGACGCGCGCAGACAGAATTCGGTCTCCTCGCAGCCCAGGGGCAGGCTGCCCAGACGCCCGATCGCGGGGTTGAAGGTCCCCACACTCCTGAACAGCTCAGCGCGAAATGCCATGTTGCAGCCAAGGGGGTTACGCACCGAGCCGGATTCGGGAAGACCTGTATACGAGCACCCGACCACCCAGAGGAATTCGGGTGGGAACCACGCGGGTGCGGATTCGGCCCAGAGGGGACGTGCATGACCGCCGGCACCGATCACGGCCGGATCATCGAACGCGGACAGGAGGCGGGCGAGCCACTGCTCGTGAGCGACGGCGTCGTCATCGATGAACACGATGAAGTCACCTCGGCTGCGGGCGATCGCCGTGTTGCGAGCCGAGGAAAGCCCCCGCGCGTCCTCGTTGGCGACGATCTCCACTTCGTCGGGTAGCCGTGACCGGAGATCCGCCGCGAGGGCGTCGTTGTGGTCGACCACGATGACCACCTGGCCCGGAGAGGGCTCCTGACGCAGAACGGATCCGACACAGGCGACGGTCTGCTCGAGCCTGGCGGATGCAAAGGCACAAATCACCACCGTGGCCTGTGTCGCGGTGGCCGGTGGACGCGCGTCCAGGCTGTGAGTGTGTGTATCCAATTGACCGCTGGCTCGCGCTCGAGTACGAACGGTTAACACTTCGTTTGCCCCACCAAGATCCTATAGCATCGGGCCGGATGCTGCGAGGCGCCGGTCGCGTTCAGTGCCACCGTCACGGTGTGACACGGATAGTCACGATCGCGCTCGTGGCAATGGGGGTGGCTGGGTGCGGTGGTGGATCGCCGACGACACGTTCCTCCGCCGCGCCGGCTCCGAGCCCGGCGTCGTCCACCGTCGCGTCCTCGTCTGCCGCGACTATCGCCGGCCCGGTGTCGCGGATTGCGGTGATCGTGCTCGAGAATAAGGAGTACAACGAGATCATCGGGTCGCCGGCGGCTCCCTACCTCAACGCGCTCGCCCGCCAGAGCGCCGTGGCCGCCAACTACCACGCCATCACGCACCCATCGCTCCCCAACTACCTGGCTCTGACCGGCGGCTCTACGTTCGGGTACAGCGGGAGCGACTGCGGTACGTGTTCGGTCTCGCATCGCAACCTCATCGACCAGCTCGAGGCCGCCGGGATCTCCTGGAAGGTGTACGTGGAGGATCTCCCCTCTCCGTGCGCGTCCACGGCGACCGCGGGAGGGTACGTCCGGCGCCATGACCCCTTCTTGTACTACCGCGATGTGAGCGACAACCCCGCGCGGTGTCGGGCGATCGTGCCGACCACCACACTGACGCGCGACCTGGCGGACCACTCCCTTCCCAGGTTCATGTGGTTGGTGCCCAATGTCTGTCACGACATGCACTCGTGCGGTACGTACACAGGCGATCGATACCTGCGCGCGATGGTGCCTCGGCTGCTGGCCGAGCTCGGTCCCTCAGGCGTGCTCTTTCTGACGTTCGACGAGGGGGAGACGAACTCGGCGTGCTGCGGGGTCGCCAAAGGAGGGCACATTCTCACCTTGATCGCCGGACCAGGCGCGCGAGCGGGCGTCCGGTCGATGACGCCGTACGACCACTACTCGTTGCTCCGTACGATCGAGGATCTCTTGGGGCTCCCGAGACTCGGGGGCGCCGCGTTGCCCTCCACACGGCCGATGACCGATCTGCTGCGCGTGCGGCCTCTGCGCTAACCCGCGGGCGGCACGGGCGCACGCGGGGCAGCGAAGAGCGCCGACGGCATCTGGCCGGCCGCCGGCGCCCTTGCTGACGCAACGTCGGCGGCAGGGGCCGCCACCGACGTCTCTTCCGGTCACCTGCCGGATGAGCCTGATGGTCTTGCCGGTGCTGGTGGTGCCCTGGCCGAGGGGCGAGGATCCACCCTGGACCACGTGAGGCAGTCTGTCCACGTGCTCGAGAGGCAGTCCGTCCACGTGCTCGGAGGATCGCCGCCGTGTCGTGTCCGGTGACTGTCGCGTCGCGTGACCAAATGAGATTGAGTGCCATAACCCGGTTCATGGCCCGTTGCCTTTCTTTGCCCTGCCGTGCGCGACCGGAGCCAGCGGGCGCAGACCGTGTACGGCGTCCCCTCTCGGTGCGACTCGTGGTGCCGGCGGCGGGCCCTCGCCGCCGGCACCACGGGGTGGGACGCCGGCGGCTGGTGGCCAGTCGCCGGCGTACCACTGCTCCCCTCCTACGCCTTCAGCGTGATCTGCTTCGAGGTGCTGACGGCCCCATGGCCGGAAGGCGTGAAGCTGCCCTTCGCGGTGAGCTTCATCCTTCGCGTACCGCTGAGCACCCGCCGGCCCTTGCTGGTGAGCACGATCTTCGCCGTCGCCTTACCGCTGCTGTGGAACACCAGCGTGACCGTGGCGACCAGGACCTTCGCCCCATGCTTGGGCGCGAAGTACCAGGCCAGGACGAGACGCCCGGGCGACGGTGCGGTGAAGGAGAACGAGTAGCCGGCGTGGTTGAGCACGCCCCGGATCGTTCCCGCCTTGCCATGCAGCGAGAGCACGTTGCGCAGCAGGCCGCGGATCTTGGAGGCGCTCAGAGTGACGGTGCCGCCTGAGCCTCCCTGGCTGCCGGTCGTCCCACCACCGGTCGTCCCGCCGCCGCTTCCGCCGGTGCCGCCGCCGCCTCCGCCGGTGCCGCCGCCGTTGGTCGAGCCGGCCTTCACGACTCCCGTCGCCGCGGAGGTCGCCGGGGCGCTGGTGACGTGAGCGGCCGTGGCGGATTCCAGGACCCGCAGCGTGTGGCCCACATCACCGTTCGCCGGCGTGTAGGTCTGCGCAGTTGCCCCCGCAATTGAGGAGCAGTTGGCGCCGGACGCGTCGCAGTCCTGCCACTGGTATGAGTAGCCCGTTGGGCTCTTGGGGATCCAGGAGCCGTGGGACTCGGTCAGCTTCTGCCCCGCCTCCGCGGTCCCCGAGATCGTCGGCACCGCGGTGTTGCCGGGCGTGACGATGGTCGTCGTCACGTGTGAGTGCGTCGAGTCGGAGGCGGAACCGCCTGGCCATGTACTCGTGGCCGTGACGTACGCCACCATGATGTGCCCGAGGTCGCCGTCCGTGAGGGCGTAGTTAGGCGAGGTGCCCGGCGGGACGGGGAGCGCCTTGCCGCAGTTCAGGCCCGCGCCGTCGCACCGCTGCCACTGGTAGGCGAACGTCGGCGGCGAGTTGGTCCCGCCCGTGTCCCAGGTGCCCGAGGTGACGCTCAGCGTTTGACCGTCCTGGGTCACGCCCGAGATCACCGGCGCCAGGCGGTTGAGCGGCGCGCCGAACGCGACGACGCCGGACGCCGCCGAGCTCATGGGGGTGCTGCTTCCCGGCGAGCTGAAGGCCGTCACGAGAAAGACCAGCATGTGTCCAACGTCGCCCGCCGCGACCTGGTAGGTCGTGTTTGTGGACGGGGTCCCGGCTGCCGTGGTGCAGTTCATGGTCGGCGGGGCGGGGGGCACCGCCGGAACGCTGTCGCAGTCCTCCCACTGCACCTTGTAGTAGTTCGCGCCGGTCCATGTGCCCTTGTTGCCGAGGAGGTACTCGCCCACCATCGGCGCGGCGACCTCGTTCTGGCGCTTCGCGCCAGGCGGTTGTTGGATCTGGGGCACTGCGGTGTTCGTTGGCGGTGGTAGCGGCGTGGCCAGCGGAGCCGCCCCTGCCGCAGCTGGGACGAGCGCGGCGGCCAGAACGCCGAGCAGCGGTGTGATAAGTCGTGCCAGATGGTTACGCCTACGATGCATTGATACTGCCCCCTGTCGTGAGTGGTACCTGTGGCATTGATGTAGCCCCTTTGGTTGGTGAGTGCGTCAGTACTGCGGTGTGTGTCATAGCCCGACCACCTTGGCGAGCCTTGCCGCGCTGAGCAGAAGTGCCAGCAGCATCGCCCACGCGGCAAACGGTGCGAGAGATCTCGCGATGGAGGGGAAGCGCCCGGTGCCGGCCCCTTTCCCCACTTCAAGAGGGATCGCGACGGCCAGCGTCGCCAAGGTCACGAGGAGGAGATGTCCGTCGTAGGCGGCATGCCCCGCCTGGAACAGCAACCACGCCAGCGCGGCGACGGCGAGCCCCAGCACGACCGGGAGCGCCAGCAGCCATGCCACCATTCCGCCAATCAGGAACCGGCGCACGGGCCCAGGTGCGCGGACGCTGCGGTCAGTCAGCCCCCGCCAGAGTCCGATGTAGTTACCCACGGCAAACCCGGCGAAGTACGGCCAGGGCCGCAGCGCCTGCCTGGTCCCGCGAACGAGACCCAGCGCAGCGGCGGCGAACGGGATGATCATCGCATTGACCAACGCCGCCCGGCCGTGCTTGCGCACCATGCGACCCAGACCGGCGCCATCGGCAAGCCACTGGTTGCCGGCGAAGGCGAACCCGTTGGCGAAGCGATGCTGCCCGATCATCGTCTCCGAGACGCCGACCGGGAAGCCGGCCGTCATCAGCCGGATCCGGAGGTCGATGTCCTCACCCGATCGCAGGTCGCCGTCGAGCGGGTTGGCCAGCAGCAAATCTCGTGACACGAGACTGGCGCAGACCCCGAACCACCCCTTGCTCTGCCCTTGGTTGTGATGATCGGCCAGCGACTGGCTCCAGTAGTCGCCGGCGCCGACGCTGCGGAGGCCCGCCTGAAGCCCGACCAGGTGGCGATCACGGCGCTCCTGGTCCAGGTCGCGAAGCGCGTTCGGCGGGAGGACGACATCTGCGTCAACCAGCGCGACCCACGGCTGGGAGGCCGAGGCGACGCCCAGCATCCTCGCGGCCGCGACACCGGTCCCCCCGTCATCGATCACCTTGTCGACCCAGGGCCGGGCGAGCTCCACCGTACGATCCGTGGAGCCGCCGTCTACGAGGATGATCTCGGCAGGCTCGTTTGAGCGGATCGCGGACAGGCACGACTCGATCCAGTGCTCGGCATTGCGAGCCGGGACGACCGCGCTGATGCGCGGTGCCCCGTCGGCGGTCGTGGCCGGAAGCGCGAGCTCGATGGCGGCCTCCGGCGCGAGCGCGGGCACGGCCTCCTCCGACTTCTCCGTTGAGCGCCAGGAGAACCGAGTCCTCGCCTCCGGGGAGTCGTCGAACCAGACGATGTTGATGGTCTCCCCACCCACCACCAACCGTCGCACGACCCGAAGGGCGTGCGGGCTCGACGACTGCCCTCCCCGCAACCGCCGCGCGCGCGCCAGAAACGCGCTCCAGAGGTAGGCGAACGGGCCGAGCAGCATCCCGAGCCGCATGAGCCACCTGAGGCGATGCGGGTACTGCTCGGGCGTGTCGCTGTACTGTCGCGGCGCGGGGTCCCGCGAGTAGCGAACCGCGGCGGGCAGCGCCCGCAACCAGGCCCGGCGTTCCGGGCCGGCAATGAGCCGTTTGCTGATGATCGCACCGAGGCCGATGCCGTAGCGGTAGATGTCGCTCGGACGGGCGCCGGGGTGGGCAGGATGCTCCCGCCAGATGACCGCGGTGGGCTCGTAGGCGACCGTGTAGCCCGATCGAAGCAGCCGGGCGAGCAGATCGATGTGCTCGCCGCCGCAGGCGGGCGTCGCCGGACCCAACGCGACGTCGAAACCGCCGAGTTCGCGGGCGACGTCCGTGAGCATGACGATGCCCGCGCCCCCGCCGAGGCCGCCCACGGTGTAAGCGAGGAGGGGGTGACCGTTGTGGGTGTCCGACCGGCGGTATGTCCGCCGCGTCAACGCGTCCCCGGTCAGCTCTGGAGGGAGTCGCGTCGCGTCGTGGACCTGAGGTGACGCGCCTCGACCCGTCACGCATACGGTGTCGGGTTCGTGGACCAGGGCGTTCACGCTGTTGCGGATCCAGTCCACATCAACGAGGGAGTCGCCGTCGATGAACGCGACGATCGCCGCCTCGGCCCGAGCCAGCCCCGTGTTCCGCGCCATCGACGCCGACGACCACGGCTCCTCCAGGTAGCGCAGCTTCAGTTCGCCCGGAAACCGCGTGACCAGCATCCGCGCGGTGTCCGGCGAAGGCGGCCCGTGATCGACGACGATCACCTCGAAGTCGTCGTAGTCAGAGTCCAGAACTGAGCGCAGGCAGCGCTCCAGCACCGGTGGATTGCCACGCGTCGTGACGATGACGCTCACCGTCCGTGGGCTGTCGGTGTGCTCCATGGATGCGGCCTCGACCGTTTCCGGCAACCACTTGCCGGCGACGGCTCGGATGCCGCCGGGTGCTACCGCCATCTGCGCTCCCCGCTGACCCGATGCGCTGCCCGACCGCGAGTCGGCCACCACGATGGCTCGCTGGACGCGCTTCGCGCATATCCGAGCGAGATCCGGGTGGGCGGGCGTCCGGCATCGAGTTGCGAGGAGAGGCCAACCAGGTCTCTCGCTCCATCACCCAGCGCAGACGGGTGTGGCGCGGCCAGCATTTCTTCATAGAGATCCCAGGTGGCATCGATGGCGGCATCCCAGGAGATCGTCGAAGAGGTGAGCAGGTCCGGATTCGGGATGATCGAGAGGCGAGAGGCCTCTTCGATCGCGTCCGCCACGTCCAGCGGTGAGCTTCTCGGCGCGACGAAGATGACGCCACCGCCCACCCGCTCGGCGGCATGCCGTTGGATGGGGAGGTCGGACGCGACCACGGACACCCCCGCGGCGCACGCCTCGCTCACCGCCGTTCCGGAGCTCTGCGCGGCCGGGAGCGACACCACGACGCGCGCCGTGTGCAGCCACCGGTGAAGCGTCGCGTCGGAGACCGGTCCGGTGAAGTGCACGCGCGAGGACACGCGAAGGTCGTGCGCGAATGCCTGGAGACGTTCGCGCCCAGGGCCGTCACCAACCACCACGAGCCGGAACTCCGGGTCCAGACTGGCCATCGCGGCAATCGCCCGTCCCACGCCGGTGTCGCGGTCGAGCCGGTCCACCGCCAGCACCACGGTGCCGGGGACATCGAACGGCTCGGCGGCTCGGATCGCGTCCGGGTCGACGCCGTCCGGCACGACCGCCGTCCGGCTCGCCGCCTGCGGGACGGTGCTGCACAGCAGGTCGCGCTCGATCTCCGATCGGCAGACGATGCGCGGTGCCGCGGCGAGCATGGCTCGTGCGGCCCGCGTGTGTGGCCAGCCCAGGAAGACGTCGGCGGACGCGCCGGGCGTGAGGACGAGCCGGCGCACCCGCGCGCTCGCCACCGCCAGGGCCACCGGTGCCTGCCGGGTGTGGACGTCGATGACGTCGAACTCGTGGGACGCCACGCGTAGGCGTTCACGGAGACGCGGCGATACCGCGAAGCGCAGAGGGCCGGCCACCACCGGAAACGTGCGTATGGTCACCCGGTCGCGGTGCAGGACCGAGGCACGGACTGGGCCCTGGGTCCAGACCTCCACCTGCGCTCCGCGGTGCGCGAGCCCACGCGCCAACTGATCCACACGGCGCTCCAGCCGTCCGGGCTCGGGCACGAAGCTCGAAGCAACAAGCGCGATCTTCATGACCCGACCAGCCGGGACGCGAGGCGCGGCAGGAACGATCGCCGCGACGCCGAGACGGGAAGCTCGCGCATGATCGTGCGCAGGACGCGGGATCCATCCGGCAGTGCGCGGAGGTTGCTGGTCCCGTGCAGGCGAACGTTCTCGTAGCTGGGGACCTCATGAACGATCAGGCCCGCCTTCGCGATCCGGACGTTGATGAGAGTCTCGACCTCGAACCCGTCGCAGTCGACTCGCATGTACGGGAGGCACCGGGCCCAGAAGGCGTTGTAGCCATAGCACAGGTCGGTGTAGCTCGTTCCGTAGAGCGTGTTGACGATCGTCCGCAGCACGTGATTGCCCAGGCCGCGAGCGCGAGTGATGTCCGCACTCGAGCCGCCCTGCGCGAACCGTGAGCCCTTGACGAAATCCGCGCCGTTGCACAGCGCGGAGACGAACCGAGGGATCTCCGCCGGGTCGGTGGACCCGTCGGCATCGAGCATCACGATGACGTCGCCCGTGCACGCGGCGAATCCGTCCGCCATCGCGTTGCCCTTGCCCTTGCCCGATTGGGTGACGATGCGGACGTCGGGGCGAAGCCTCTTGGCAACGTCGACCGTTCCGTCATGCGAATGGCCGTCCACCAGGACCAGCTCGTGAATGCCTTCGGGCAGGCGCGAGAAGGTGTACGGCAGGTTCTCGGCCTCGTTCATCGCCGGAATCACGACACTCACCCGCGGCCCGGCGGGCGCCAATGTGGCCACTGACTGCCGCGCACCGCTGGTACGCGCAGCAGTGTCAAATCGACTCCCGACGTCGGGGTCCTCAAGTACCTCGAGCCCCGTCGAAGACATCCGATCCTCGTTCCACTGCAACATGGTCAAGCCCCCCAGATATGAATTGTGATCATCGTGTGATCGCGTTTCGATTATGAACGCCGATCACGCCGTCGCAAGGGGGGGCGGCGATGACGTGACGCACCGGTTACGTCAAAGGTGTGCGTCGCTCAGAGCGTCACCATCTGTGTTGCCCCAGCGCTGGAGGAGCCGAGGCACGAGGGTGGCGGTCAGTTACAGACGACGATCATGGCCGCCGGAGCGCAACTCGGCTGGCGTGCCGCCCAGGCGATGTCAACGACCGGCCTTCGGCCGACGCGGAAGGTCAGTCGACGCCGGCCTCGGGCTGGTCAGCCTGCTCGACCATCTCGATCGCCCGGCGACGATTCGGCGCACCGAGCTTATGCAGCACCGAGGCAACATGCCGGCGCACGGTCACCTGTGAGATTCCGAGACCGGATGCGATCTGGGCGGTGGGTTCGCGTCTGCGTAGACGTTGGAAGACCTCGAACTCGCGACCGGTCAGCTCGACCTCCGCCTCGCCCGGGTGGACGAGGACGCGACGCCTCATCCCGCGCTCGCGAAACTCCAGGATGAGGCGCGCGGTCATGGTGCGAGGCAGGGCGGCCTCTCCTTGAGTGACCCCGCGGATTGCGTGTGGAAGGCGGCTTGCCCCGGTGCTCATCAGCAGATATCCGTCGGCACCGGCCCGCAGCGCCTCGAGCAGATCCTCATCACGAGCCGTCCGGGTCATCATCACGACCTTCGTGTCGGGGAGCGACTGTTTGATCAGTCGCGTGACCTCGACTCCGCTGCCCGGAAGGTCGATGGCGATGATGCAGACGTCCGGCCGGTGCTCCGCCGAGAGGCGCACGGCATCGGCGGCGGTTGATGCTTCAGCCACGACGAGCATGCCGTGAGGTTCGATGGCCCGCTTGATTCCCGAGCGAATCGCGACCTGGTCGTCGGCCACCATGATCCGGAGTTCGTCGGGGACGGGCGCCGCAAGACCGATCCAGTCCGCCTCGATTCGCGGTTCCTTCCGACGTTGCGATGCGTGCACCCGACTGCTCCTCTAGTTCAGATCGCACAACCTAGCACGGTTAAACGTCACTGAGTCACCGTTCAGTCGTGAACGCAGGAGGGGAGAGGAAGCCCATTGGCGAGCGAGCCCCGGGTCACCACACTCTCGGGAGTTCGAAAAAGCGGGCGCGTGACCCCGCTGAGTGAAAATATTCTTAGAAAGTGCGGTGCGGCTGTACGCGCTGTTAAGTGAAAGAAAGCTTAGACAGCGGGCAGTGCGTGGCTGCGCATGGCGTGAGCGATCGATGACAGTCATCGCTCAGAGAACGCGTGCCGCGGGGGGTTACAGGGGCAATGAACACCGGGTTTATGAATAAGTTCTTAGAAGTACGCAGTGTCGCCGTGCTCGTGGGTTGCGTGCTGGCGACGGTTGTGAGCTGGGCCGATGGCTGGCGTTGCCATGGCCGCCGGTGCCGGCGAACCTCACGGCGCCCACCATCATCGGGACCGCGCAGGAAGGGCAGCCCTCACCGTGCATCCCGGCAGCCTGGTACCGACGCCATCGCGTTCACGGTCACCGACGGAACTGGTAGGTCTGCAATCCGACCTGCGCCTGCACTACCGGGCCGACGCGATCAACGCCGTTCACGCGTCCCCACGAGCGCTGTCGGGGCGCACCATCGAGGTCGTCGAGACCGCGTACGAGCCACCGACGGCCGATCGCTCCGAGCCTGACGGCGGCCCGCCGCAACGACGACTGTGCTGCCGCTCCCGCCTCCGGCGAACACTGCGCCGCCGACGATCACGGGAGCCGTCGTCCAGCAGGGACAGCTGCTGACGCGCGAACGTGGGAACGTGGACCGGCACGGCGCCCATCACTTCTCCTACGCATGGACAAGCGGCG
Source organism: uncultured Actinomycetota bacterium (assembly GCA_963850325.1). Classification (GTDB taxonomy): domain Bacteria; phylum Actinomycetota; class Thermoleophilia; order Solirubrobacterales; family Solirubrobacteraceae; genus Palsa-465. The sequence continues at coordinate 186,150 of CAWKLB010000007.1, read as the reverse complement.
GCCTCGACCCGTCGGCACGACCGGCCTCGACGTATACGGCCGACCCTTCGGCGACGTCGGGAAGCACGATCGACGTTCGCGAGTCAGCGCCACGAACGCGGGCGGGGGACCGGTGACCACTCCCGTCGCGGCGGTCGCGGCCAGTCCGGGGTTGCCGTCTGCCCCCCGGTCAACACCGTGCTCCCCGCCATCTCGGGAACGCCGCAGCAGGGCCAGGTCCTGACCGATGACGCCCGGGCACCTGGCTCAACAACCCCGACCTCGATCACCGAGCAATGGGAGGACTGCACGCTGGCCTGCACCCCCATCCCCGGACAGACCGGGACCACCTACACCGTCGGCCGCCGGAGACGTCGGGCACACGATCGAGGTCGTCGAGACCGCCTTCAACGCCGCGGCCCCGTCGGGGGTGGCCGCAGCGTCCGCGCGTACGGCGACGGCGTCGACCACGAGCGCCACGTCGGTCGTAGCGTTTTCCCAGAACACTCCGACGACCAACCAGGGCGTCACGCTGGTGGCGACGGTGTTGCTCGAACTCTCCCAACGCCAATCCCGCACGGCTCGCTGTCGTTCTTCAATGGTTCGGACGCGGTCCCGGGCTGCGCCAACAAGGCGGTCAACGGCGGTCAGACCATCACGATCGTCTGCCAGGCCTCGTTCCCGGCGAGCACCGCCCAGATTTCGGCTGCATATCTGCCCGATCCGACGTCTCTCGTGGCCGGCTCGAGCAGTGACGCCACTCCGGTCAGCATCGGCAAAGGCCCAACCTCGGTCTCGATTGCCGTGACGCCGAAGGTCGCGCCCGGCGGCCAGGCGACGTATGTCGCGACGCTCGGGGTGCCGGCCAGCGATGCCGGCCCCACCCTGCCGAGCGGCTCGATCGAGTTCCTCGACGGCGGCCAGCCGATCGGCGGCTGTGCCAGCCAGGCTTTGAGCAACCTCACCGCGACGTGCTCAGCGAGCTACCCGTCGCCAGGCACCCACAACATCTCCGCGCTCTACGAGGGCGATGCCAATTTCACCGGCTCCGGCTCGCCTGCCAGCAGCGTCCAGATCGTCAAGGGTGCTCCCAAGGCGCCGAGGGTGCAGGGGTCCATTGGGTCGACGCTGGGGTGGAGGGTCTTCTACCACCCGCACTACTCAGAGCTGACCGAGCTCGAGGCATTTGCCATCCCCAAGGGGACGACCATTCTCGTCGAGTGCACGGGGAAGGGCTGTCCGTTCACCAAGTGGCGTTCCACCAAAGGTGCCCGCACGATCAATCTCCTGCCGCACTTCCGTCACCACCGTCTGCGGGCCGGGACGCGGATCACGGTCCGTTTGATGCGGCGGAGCTGGGTCGGCGAGTACTACTCGTTCACGATCCGCGCCGGGCGTGGGCCGATGGTCCGGACGGCGTGCCTCGCGCCGGGCAGCGTGAAGCCCGGGGTGGGCTGCACGAGCCGGACCCCGTGACGGGAGGGCGGGTCGTCGGAGCTCCAGAGGGCGCCGACGAACGCCGCCGGAGAGCTCTCGGCGAGCCCCCGGTCACATCTTCTTTACACCAATGGTACAATTTTGTGAAGTAAAGGTAGGTTCGGTGAGACGCGCACAACGACGGGGCGGTCCTGTGGGGAGTCGGTCATGAGAGGCACCGGGCGGCAACGTCCCCTTCGGCGTGACGGCGTTCATGACGCTGATCACGGGTTGGGAATCGCACCCTTGGACGTGGACAAACTAGACCTCGGCGCAACGGGGCCGGCTCAGGCGCGGACGCAGCCGATCGCGCCTCTCGCGATCGCGATTGCGATTGCGATCGCCGTGGTCGCCGGCATCCTCGTTGCACTTGAGATTCTCCGGCCGGTCCACGGTATTGACACGCAAGCGCGAGCTGCGGTTGAGACTGCGATCGCCCTCGCCGCCATCCTCACCTCCGGCCTCCTGATCGAGATCTTCGACCGCACTCGGCAGCTCCGAGAGCTGCTGCTCGCTCTCGGCATCCTCGCCCTCTCGATCGCCGGGTTCTCGTACTGGGCCGGCCCCGTGGTCGCCGGCGTGCGAGGTCCCGCTTCCGGTGGGGCCGTCCGCCTGGGCTGCGAGTTACTCGGCGCGCTCGCGGTGGCGGCCGCGGCACTCGTCCCGCGGACTTCCATCGTCGCGCCATTTCGCGGACTCGCGAAAGTCGGCGCCGTGCTTGGGCTCAGCGTGATCGCGGTCGTGACCCTGTTGGCGTCGGTCATCGCGGTGCACCCGGCCACGGTCCCGGCGAAGGCCGCCGCATCCTTCCTCACGCTTGGCGCACAGCTGGCTTCAGCCGTCATCCTGGCCGTCGCCGGTTTTGCATTCGTCGTCAGGTCCTGGCGCGCCGAGCGAGGGACCGAACTGCTGGCCGCGGCCTCTCTGCTGCTCGCCGTCGCCGGCCTCCAGTTCGTGACCGTGCCGACGGTGCTCGCCAACTGGGTCACCCCCCGCGAAGGCGCGCGTCTCCTCGCTTTTGCCCTCCTCCTGGGAGGCGTGTGCCTCCGGTATGCGAAGGTGCAGCGCGGCCACGCCTTTACGGTCGTCTGCTCGGAGCGTGAGCGGATCGCGCGCGACCTCCACGACGGCCTGGCCCAGGACCTGGCCTGCATCACGACGCAGGCGCAACGCCTCGACTGCCGGCTGGGACCTGATGATCCGCTCATGCTCGCCACCCGTGACGCCCTCGCTCAGTTGCGGGGGACGATCGCGGACCTCACCGCGTCGACCGCCCCCACCTCGGAGGCGGCCGTGCGCATGATCGCGCACGAGCTTGGCCATCGTTTTGACGTGCAGGTCAACGTGCGGTCCGACGCAGACCCGACGCCCACGGCGGAGAACGGGCTCGATCTGACCCCGCGTGACGACCTCATCCGCGCGACGCGTCAAGCCATTGTGGAAGCGGCTCTCCGGAGCGACGCCCGGCACGTCGATGTCACGCTGGTGCGCCGGGCAGGCACTCTCGTCGTGCGCGTGTCCGGCACCACCTACGCACCACCCCAGACGCGGGCTGGTGGCTTGGCGCACCGGAGCCCCCGGACACTCGGCGGATCCCGACTGTCCTGGGAACGCCCGCTTCGAGCCAAGCTGCGGCGCCCAGCTTGAACGGCCTCGCGGTGATGACTCGCCACGGCGCGGCGCGAGCGGATGACCCCAAGGTGATCGTCGTCGACGATCACGAGTTGTTTCGGGGTGGGGTCATCGGACTGCTCCAGGAGCGCGGGATCGAGGTCGTCGGCGAGGCAGGCCTCGCCGCAGACGGGATCCGGCAGGCGGCTGCGATTGGACCGTGCGTGGTGTTGATGGATCTGAACCTCCCCGGAATGTCGGGGGTTGAGGCGACCCACCGCCTCACTGCCACCGCGCCGCGCGCACGAGTCCTGGTGCTCACGGTCTTCGTCGATGATCAACACGTCATCGACGCCCTGCTGGCCGGGGCGTGTGGGTACGTGCTCAAGGACGCCCCAATCGAGCAGATCATCGAGGGCATCCGGGCAGCCGCGCGCGGGGAATCGACGATCTCGCCGCGCATCGCGAGCCGCTTGGTGCACCGCCTCCGCGAGCCTGGCGAGATCGACCCCCCGGTCATGGAGGAGCCGCTGACGCCACGCGAACTGGAGGTGTTGGACCTCCTCACCCGGGGCCTCGACAACACGGAGATCGCCCAGGCCCTCTACCTGAGCCAACACACCGTCAAGAATCACGTCTCCACCATCTTCAGCAAGTTGCAGGTGGAGAATCGGATCCAGGCCGCTGTGCGAGCGGTCCGGGGCGGCTTGGTCTAACGCGATGAGTGTTCCCGGGTCACCCGGAGTCGGTGGCCCCGCGCGTCTCGGTGGTGAAGCTGCCACGGATGCCCGTGGAGTGTCGGTTTGACCGGCAGTCAGTGACGGGTCTGTGTGACTGAGCCCCTGCTGGTTGTCAGCAGGCGGGCGGCGGCCATGCGATTACGAACACCGAGGCGGAGGAAGATCGACCTCACGTGGAATTTGACGGTGTTGAGTGAGATGAAGAGTCTCACGCCGATCTCCTCATATGAGCAGCCGTCGGCAAGCAGCCGCAGGACCTCCATCTGACGCGCGGAGAGCGCGTCCAGTGGATCGTTGCGGTCGGCCGACAGCGCGCCCTGCCACCCGCAGGGGAGGACGGCTCGCCCGTGTGCGACATGCTCGAGGCAGGCGGCGACGTCGCGTGCGGCCGCATCGCTGAGCAGCAGGCCGCCGATGCCCTGGTCGAGCACGAAGCTGACGAGCGCCGGCTCCAGAGCATCGGCCACGATCACGATCCCCAGCCGCGGCACCCGCCGGCGCAGCTCGTGCACGAGCTCCATCGCCAGGCGTGAGTCCGCGCCCACGCCGACGACCACGACGTCCGGGTGCTGCTTGACGATCGCGTTGGCCGCGCCCTGAACCACGATCGCACCCGTCACCGAGAACCCCTCGCGGTTGGCGATCAGGGCGGCCATCGCCTCGGCGATCAGGCGGCGTGGATCGGCGACCGCGACCCGCACCGGGTGACGGGCAAGATCAGGGTCGGCGGTGGCAGTCGTGGGACCTGATCGGTGATCAGATCTCACCATTGAGTGGCTGGCGCCTGGCGCAACCGGCTCGTAGAGCGACACTCAGCCTTCCCCCACTTCGCGTGCGACCTTTTCCCCACGTCGCAGTATTGAGCGCATGATGAACTTTGCGCATGTTCAACACTACCGCACCCTGTCAACCCGGTGGGCGATGAGAATGTTCACAAAGTGACAATGGTCAGGGCCGAGGACCCGACCTGAGGGCGTCCGGGGGCCGCGCGGCCGGCGGGCGGCGGCGGGTACTGTTGCCCGATGGAGGCCGCCTGGATCGCGCGCGCACGCTGGCGATGGCGTGGCGCCCTTCTCTGGCCCACGTTTGTCGTCGCCGCGATCTTCGACGGCGTCATCGCCACCGTCCGGCCGTTCGTCGGCGATCGCCAGAGTTTTGCCGGTGGGTTGCTCGCGGGCCTGGTGCTCAACCTGCTCGCGGTGCTGTTCTGCTCGCGCGGGCTCGGCCTCCTGTTGCGCCGCCGGCGCGGCGATATGCCGGTGGGCGTGGCGCGCAACTACGGCGGCACGCTCGCCGTGGCCCTGGTCAGCGCCGGGCTGCTGGCGGTCGGACTCGCCCGTCACGAGGGGATCGTCGACAACCAGCACGCGCTGCGCGACGCCATCGTGCGCGCCGTCGCGTACATCGGCGACCACGCCCCGCAGACGTTCCGTGTCAACGCGCAGCGAACCGATACGTTCACGATCCAAACCGGCGCGATCTACCGCACGTGCGCCCTCAGCCAGGACGGGAAGCGCTCGTACTGCGTGATCATCAAGCCTCGCCTGCCGTTGGAGCGCAGCGTCGTGTTCGCCGGCTACGAGCCCAACTGGCTCTTCGCCGAGGGCGTCAACTAGCCGCCCCCTCCCGCAAGGGAGCGACCGCCGGGCTCGACTGGCTCGAGCGTCACGGGCAGGCGGAACAGGCTCGCGAAGCGCAGCGCGAGGAAGGGGTCGCCGGTGAGATGGAAACGCCCGCTCGAGAGCAGTTGCGGCCACGTCACGGCCCCACCCGCGAGGAGGATGAGATCGTCGGCGCCGATCATGGCTCGGGCGTCGGCCCGGGCCGGGGCGCCGGAGCGCACCGAGCAGTTCGCACCTGCGACCGCCAGCGCGTAGCTGGCCGGCCGGGAGTCGTGGCGGATAGCCAATTCCAGGGTCGCGTCGAGGCCGTCGGCCGCCGCGGCGTCGAAGCGCCGTGCGATCGCCCTGGGAAGCAGGGCCAGGATCACCCAGTGGGTCACGCGCCCACGATCCCGACGGGCCAGCCACCGTGCCGCGCGCCGTTTCACGACAGCAGGTGCTCCATCGCCTCGGTGGGATCTGCGTACAGCATGAGCGCGTCGTCGGTGGCCACCATCCGACCGTAGTGGGTCGACATCTCGTGTTGGATCGAGTAGGCGTCGATGTCGTAGCCCAGCTCCTCGGACACGTCGGCATAGGGGATGACCAGACGGTGAGCCGCGCGGATCTCCCAGAACGCCGGCTGTTCGATCACCTCGGCGCGGCCGGCGAAGAACCGGGCCACCGCGTCGCCCTCGGCGCTCTTGGCCATCACGATCCCGACGTGGTCGTGGGACCCGTCGGTCGACGGCTCGTCGCGGACCGCGGGCGAGCCAGTGCTCGCCGGAGCGGGGCCCGCGCCGCTGCGGTGAACGTCTGAGCCGGCCGGCACGGTGAGGGCGTCGCGCACGGTGCGCTGCGCGTAGTCGCCGACCTTGTCCGCCGCGTCTGACGCTGCGTCCGCGGCCGCGCGCGCGAGCGCCATCCAGTCGTCCACCCACCCGTCGACGACGGCCCGGTTGTGGGCCCCGTGCACCTCGTCGGCCACCAGGAGGCGCACCAGCGCAACGGTCCACGCCCGGGCCCATTCCCACTCCTGTGTGGCCACGCGGGCCAGCACCGGGGTGACGGTGTCACCGCTGGCGGCGGCGGCGCGGGTTCCCAGCTCGCGCCGGATGAGCGTCCCCACGGTCGGCTCGAAGCAGAGGTTGGCCGCGACGATCACCTCGCCCCAGTCGGCAGTCGCAGCCAGCCGCTCGAGGTAGCGCCGGGTCGGCTGCCACGCTGGGTCGCGCAGGAACGCCTCGCGTGCGGCGGCGATCGGCAGCTCGCATCCCAGGTGGGGCTCAAGGTCCATGGCATAGAGCACGATCGCCTGCGCCGAACGCTGCTTGTGGGCGGCCTGCAGGCACACGCACGTCGCCACCGAGTCAGACAGGCAGTCGCGCGCCGCGGTGGCCAGCGCGAACCACAGGCCGTGCTCCACGAAGGCGGGGATCTGCAGCGACGTGCGCAGGAAGTCCACCCAGCCGGGCGCGAAGTCCGCGATCAATCCCTGCTCGGCCGCCGAGGCGAGGGCGTCGTCGAGTTGGCGTTCGACCGCCGCACCGGCCTGGTAGAAGGGCCGCTCCCATTGCTGGCCCGGGTCGCGGAAGGCAAACCAGTCAGCGCAACGCAGCGCGGTCGACGCGTCGTTCCAGGTCCCGCGGCCGTCGGCGAAGCTCAGCGGCCACCCGCGGTCGAGGTGGCGGTGGATCGAGGGCTGGGTGTCGATCGTGACGTCCTCATAGAGGGTGGCGCGGCGGCCGGCGGGGGTGAACCACTGAAACGCCCGCTCCGAGATGGCGCGCTCGGTCGGCGCGGGCCGCAGCGCGTCGGCGGGGTCGGCCACGTCGGCCGCGTCCGCTGCATCGGCCGCGTCAGCCGCGGCGGTGAAGCGGTCAGTGAAGATCCGGCCGGGGTCGACGCCGCGCCGGGCGAGCTCCGTCTCGGCGGCGTCGAGCAGCCCGGGGGGCCCGCACATGTAGACGTCGTGGTCGCCGTCGAGGTCCAGCGCGCCGGCGATCTCGCGCCCTCGCACGAGCGACGGTTCGCACCCCAGCTCTGCGAGCACGTCAAGCAGGAAGGGCTCGCGCGCTGCGAACCACAGCCGTGGCATCGCAGCGCCCTCGGCGGCCAGCTGGCGCAGCAGGGCGAGGACGGGGCCGATCCCCGACCCTCCGGCGATCATCGCCATGGGCCGCGTGGGATCGCGCAGGCGCAGCGTGCCGTACGGGCCGGTGAGGCTCAGCTCGGTGCCGGCGGCGATCTCGCCGCCCAGCCGGCTCGAGACCCGCCCGCCGGGGTAGCGCCGGACGATGAGCTCGACCATGCCCGGGTGGGCCGGATCCGGGATGTTGGCGATCGAATAGGACCGCGTCGCCCCGGCGGCGTGCAGGTCGACGAACTGGCCGGGCGCCCAGGTGAAGTCGCCGGGCACGGTCAGCGCCACCGCGACGATCTCGTCGGTCAGCTCCCGCACCTCGGCCACCGTGGCCGCCACCGTGCTGATCGCGTTCTCCAGCCGGTAGTTGTCGGGGTCGTAGTGGAGGAGTTCGACGGTGACGTCGGACTCGGGCATCGCGCGGCACATGAGGGCATAGCCATTGACGCGTTCGGCGTCTGACAGCGCGAAGTTCGAATAGCGCTCGAGCTCGACCTCGCCGTCGAGCACGTAGCACTTGCAGGCCGAGCACTGGCCCTCGCGACAGCCGTAGGCGAGGTTGTAGCCGTGACGGAAGGCGGCGTCGAGCAGGGTCTCGCCCGCGTCGCACTCGATCTCCTCGCCCAGCGGCTCGAAGCGGACGCGCGTGCTCACAGGATCGCCGTGGCGATCTCGAGCGGCACCGCGCCGTCCGAGTGCGGAGCATCGGACCAGTCCCCGGTGGGCAGGCCGAGCTCGAGCGCGACTCGGATGTTCGGGCTGATCAGCTTGAGGTTGTGGGCGCGAATGTCCGACAGCGTCCAGCGGTACTCGTCGCGCAGGTGGGGCTGGCCGATGAGCGTCTCGCCGTCGGACCGCACGAACCCGAGGTCCTGGATCACCTCCGACGCCTCCCAGCCGTGGTAGCGGTCCAGGTAGTTGCGATCGCCGGTGTAGCGGCCGGGGTTGGACTCGTCGAGCCAGCGGCACTCCTTCGAGCAGTAGAACCGCGTGCGGTGGGCGACGATCCGATGCACCCGGTCGGCCTCGTTGACGCACAGCCCTTGGCAGGTCCAGCAGAACGGCGGCGCCATGTTGATGAAGTCCAGCGGCAGAAAGCCGTTGCGTGGATCGGCACCCTGGCGGAACGCCTCCCAGAACCCTCCGTACTGTGCGTACCAGCCGGGGTACTTGGACTCAAACCACTCGAAGTCGCGCTCGTCGAGGGGATCGAAGCGCCAGAAGCTCAGCGGCCATCCGGCAAAGGCCAGGATGGCGTGGCGGTGGTGCAGGCCGGCCACCAGCCGCTCGCGGGCGCGCTCGAACATGTCGGGCGGGATGTCGAGCCCCAACTTGCCCAGCTTCATGATGTAGGCGCGGTGCCAGTCGTCGCGCACCCAGCGGTCCCACTTGTCCAGGAAGCTCTCCGGGTCCGAGCGGTCGCGAGAGAAGTACTCGATCACCACCGCGCTGAAGACGTCGATGAAGGCGTGATTGATCCAGAACGCCTGCTGCAGATCGCGCTCGATCAGCGGCGCGTTGTGATCGTCCTGAAGGACCGTGAGCAGCGTGGCATACCCGTTGGAGATGTGGCGCGCCTCGTCTGACTGGACGCTCAGGTACGTCGTCGGGAGGGCGAAGTCCCCGTTGCGAGCGGCGACGTCCGGGGTGGCGACGAACACCACGTTGGTGAACGCCGTCTCGGCCACCACCTGGAGCGTGAACGCGCACTGGATCGGGTCGCCGACGATGAAATGCGACAGCATGTTGAGCGCGGGGTTGGTCAGCACCGAGCCCGAGAACGCCTTCGGCCCCAGGTTCCAGCCCGCCGGGTCGGGGACGTTCTGGGCATACCAGCGGGCGAGGGCCATCTGCATGCCGGTGTGGCGGATCTCATCGACGAACTGGACGTGGTAGCCGTTGCGCAGCTCGTTGTTGGGCACCGCGCTCATCAGCATCGACATGCACCGTCCCGCGGCCACCTCGGCGTAGTTGGTGATGACGATGAACGGCTTGAGGATCTCCAGCCACCGCTCGTGGGCCTTGTGGGGCATGTCGGCGCGCACGGCGGCGTCGTGGCCGCCGTAGACGCGCTCGTCCTTCTCGAGCTCCATCGGCAGGTACTCCCGCATGATGTGGCGCATTGGGTCCTTGGCCTTGTGCGGAAACCGATAGCGCGTCGGGTAGCGCACGACGGGCTGGTGGTACTCGGGCTCCCAGCCGAGCTGGGAGATCCGCTCGTGCGTCTGGGTGATGCTGCGCCGCGTCATGCCGAAAAACGTAGTCGTGTGCCCCGGTACGTGTCTGCGGCCTCGGACAACGTCCTATGAGTACTGCTTTGTCACAATATGATAATGAGCCAGTGGATGGCAGAGTCGCTCCCGCCGGAAACGATCGCGGCGGTCCGCGCGGAGCTGGGGCCGCTCGCCGACGGGATCATCGAGGCGGTACGGGCGGCGAGCCCGATCTACGGCGAGGTGTTCGGCTCACCGGAGGGGATGGCGCTGCGCCTGGGCGTCGAGCAGGCTATCCGCGCGTTCCTGGATGCGGTGGAGCGCGGGGAGCGGCCCGCCCGTGAGACAGACGAACTGTGGGGGATGCTCGGCGAGGCGGAATACCAGGCCGGCCGGAGCCTGGAGGACCTGCGGGCGGCGTTTCGCAGCGGTATCCGGGCCGCCTGGCGGGGGGCCGCCGAGGTGGCCACCCGCGCGGGCGTCTCGGCGCCGGCCACGATCTCGCTGGCCGAGGCGATCTTCGTCTACGGCGACGAGCTGGCCACCGACGTCGTCGAGGGCTATCTGCGCATCCAGTCCGACCATGCCGGCGAGCGCGAGCGCCGCCGGCGCCGCCTGGCCTCAGCGCTGCTCGATCCCGCCGGCCACGATCCCGAGAGCGTCGCCCGGGCCGCTGACCTCGCGCACTGGCCGCTCCCGCGCCGGGTCGCCGTGGTCGCGGTGGGGGGTGATGACCCGGCCGCGCTGGCGCGCCGGCTCGACCTCGACGTGCTGAGCGGAGCCGACAGCGACGGCCCGTGGCTCGTGCTCCCCGACCCCGATGCCCCCGGCCGCCGCGCTGCCGTCGACCGCGCGCTCGAGGGGGAGCCTGCGGCCGTCGGTCCCGCGGTAGAGCTCGGCGAGGCGCACCGGTCGCTGCGCTGGGCGCGGCTCGCGCTGGATGTTGTCGCCGAGCCCGACGGGCCCGTCCGCGCCGTCGACCATCTCGCCCAGCTCATCCTGCTCCAGGACCGCGAGCTCGCCGGGCTCCTCGCCCGGACCCGCCTCGCGGCGCTCGATGACCTCCCCGCCGGCGAGCGCGACCGCCTCACCGAAACGCTGGCGGCGTGGCTCGCGCACCAGCGCCACACCCCGGCCATCGCGCAGGAGCTCCACGTTCACGCTCAGACCGTCCGCTACCGCATCGGCAAGCTCCGGCAGCTGCTGGGTGACGCGATGGACACCGGCGACGGGCGGTTCGAGCTGGGGCTCGCGCTGCGGATCAGGGCGTCCGGGAAGTGAGCGCCTCAGCCATTGGGCTCGGCGAGCGCGTTGGTCTCGGCGACGTCCAGCGGCAGGCACACGGCGCAGAAGTCCTCCCCGAACGGCGTGAGGAGGATGCTGCGCTGCACGGTCTTGGCCCGCGACACGCTGCGCATCGCGTCGAGTACCTCGGGCTGGGCCTCGAGCACCTGGTAGGCGACAGGGTCCCCGACCGGCTCGCGTGAGAACCAGACCAGCCCGAGTCGCTCGAGGTTGTTGAGGTAAGCAGGCACGCGGGTGCGGTGCTGGCATCCGGCCTGTGCGCCGATCATGCTGATCCCGCCCGCCACGAGCTCGGAGCTCATCCCGATGAGGTTGGAGGCGCGCACGTCGACGGACGGCTGCGAGCCCGTGCCGGCGAGCAGCCGCAGGATCCGGCCCTCGTCGGGGGCCAGCTCGGTGAGGATCCGTGCGTAGGCGGGATGCGCCCGGTCGTCAGAGTCGATCCGCGCGGCCTGACGCAGGAGCTCGGCGCCGCGGATACGCAGTCCCTCGCGCTCCGAGACCGCGCCGTTCGGCGAGGCGGCGTCGGGGGGCGGCATGAGCCGGGCGACGCGCTCGTCGAGCTCGGTGATGCCCAGCAGATCGCGCGCATAGCCGCGCAGCTCGCGACCGAGCTCGTCGAGGACGTGGGCCGACCGGGACGGATCGGCGGCGGCGCGGGCCAGACGGCCGCCCGCGTGCACCGACTGGGCGACGCCCCACCGGGTCGCCTGCCACCACAGCCCAGCGGCCACCCGCGCGAGCGCCGGGGCGTTGCGCAGCAGGTCGGCGTCGCGCGGTGGCGGGTGGCGCTCCAGGCTCATCCGAACACCGCCAGGTGGATCAGCCCGCCGGCCAGTCCCAGCACCGCGCCGTGGACGAGCAGGAGCCACTCGTCCTCTCGGGTGGCCGTGCGCAGCAGCTCGCCGAAGTCCGAGGGCGACATCTCGCGTATGCGATCGGTGATGAGCTTGCGCATCGTGACCGACTGCTCCCGGCTGAAGGACGGGTCTCTGAGCGGCTTCATCATCTGATCGATCGGCTCGGTGGCGAACGACTGGCGAATCGATTCGTAGCGGCCGGCGCCGAGGGCGACCTGCACCGCGCGGCGGGCGGGACCGACGGCGCGGTCGATCGCCGGGCGCAACGCGTCCTCGACCAGCGCCCGCGTGCGATCGGACTGCGGCCCGGTGAGGAGCTCTGATCCGAACTCCGACACCGTGAGAATCTCGTCGGCGACGATCGTGGCGTACACCTCGGCGACATCGTGCTGGCGGCGGATGAACAGTCCGTGGACGCGCAGGGGGCCCCACCGCCGGGGCTCGGGCGGCTCGTAGATCATCCACAGCGCCACCCAGTTGGTGACGTAGCCGATGACCACGCCGAGGATCGGCAACAGCCACCAGAACGTCACGAAATGGGTGAGGACGGCGACCGGGATCCCGAGCGCGAAGCCGAACACGAACCCGAAGTTCTTGATGAACGTCAGCTCGCGTTGGCCCATGTCCAGGAACACCCGGTTGGCCAGCTCGGGATCGAAGCGCTTGATCACCATCAGCTTGACGTCGACGAGCTGCTCGATGTGGGCGCCGATCTCGTCGGTGAGCTCGTGCACGACCTCGGGAAGCTGGGCCAGCACGCGTCCCTCGATCATCTCCTTGATCGGCGGGGGCAGCTCCTGCCACAGCCGCGGCTGCTCACGCGCCATGATCCCCTCGACGATCGCGGGCAGCTCCTGGCGGGCGGAGACGATGATCTGCTCGGCGATCTTGTCGGGCTCGAGCTGTTCGAAGAACTCACTCGGCCGTCCGATCTTGGCGATCCCGCTGTCCACCGCCAGGCTGCCCATCTTGGCCGCCCGCGAGGGCACGATCCCCTGCCAGCCGATCCCGCCGACCATGACCCCGGGTATCTGCTGGAGCTTGTGGGGCAGCATCCGCACCAGGGCCTGAACGCCGGGTACGCGCCAACCCCGGAAGCGCACCGGGTAGAACAGCATCAGGACACCCGTCCAGTTGGTGACATAGCCGATCACCCCGGTGACGATCGGGATGGTGAGGAGGGCGAGCGTGCTGTGACTCACGCGCCTGTCATACCCCGGCAGGCGGTGCGCCCATGCGTCGGCAGCGCTGGGGGCCCGGCGGCCACGCGTCGCGTAGGCTGCCCGCGATGGCGTTTGTGGCCCTGGTGACCGGCGCATCGGCCGGGATCGGCGCAGCGACCGCGCGCCGGCTGGCACGCGAGCCGGGTGCCCGCCTGGTCCTCGTCGCGCGGCGCGGCGATCGGCTTCAGCAGCTCGCCGACGAGCTCGGCGGCGCGACCGTTATCGCCCTGGACCTCACCGATCCCGACGCTCCCGCGCGGGTGCGCGAGGCGGTGGAATCCGCGCACGGCGAGCTGCACCTCCTCGTCAACAACGCCGGCGCTTCGTGGCGCGGGCGCTTCAGCGAAGCCGGTTGGCCCAACGTCGAGCGCCACATGAGGCTCGACTTCGAGGCGCCCGTCCGCCTCACGGAGGCGCTGCTGCCGCTGTTGAGGGCCACGGCGGCGTCCACTCCATCCCCCGCGGCAGGCGACCACGCGGCGGTGAGCATCGTCAACGTCGCCAGCACGGCCGCCCGGGTCGCCCGGCCGCGCGCCGCCGCCTACTCGGCGGCGAAGTTCGCGCTGGCCGGATGGACGGACGGGCTGCACCAGGAGGAGCGCGAGCACGGCGTTCACGTCGGGCTCGTGCTGCCCGGGTTCGTCAAGACCGAGGGCTTCCCCGCCACCGAGGTGCTCGCCCGCGCGGCCACGCGCTGGATGGTGACCACGCCCGAGGCGGTCGCCGAGGCAATCGTCGAGGCCGGCCCGGGCGGGCGGCCCGAGCGCTACGTGCCGCGCTTCTACTGGATCTTCGCCGCGCTCCGGATCCTGGCGCCACGGCTCGTGCGCCGGGCCACCGGCGGTGGCGCCTTCACCACCACGACCGGCCACAACTGAGAGCCCCGCCCCACGGGGCTCCGGTTCCGCGATCTCGTAACTCAAGCTACAGAACCGTAACTTACGGGTAAGCTACGGGGGCGTAACTACACGATCGAGGAGCAGCTAGAGATGAACGCAACCGCCCGCCGCGTGGCGGTCCTCGGCGGGACCCGGATCCCCTTCGCCCGCCAGAACGGCCCGTATGCGCGCGCTTCGAACCAGGACATGCTCACCGCGACGCTCAACGCCCTGGTGACGCGCTTCGGCCTCGAGGGCGAAGTCCTCGGCGAGGTCGCGGCCGGCGCCGTCCTCAAGCACAGCCGCGACTTCAACCTCACGCGCGAGTCAGTGCTCGGATCCAAGCTCGCGGCCGAGACCCCCGCGTACGACGTCCAGCAGGCGTGCGGTACCGGCCTCGAGGCGACGGTGCTCGTCGCCAACAAGATCGCGCTCGGGCAGATCGACTGCGGCATCGCCGGCGGCGTGGATACCACCTCGGACGCCCCGATCGCCATCAACGAGGACCTGCGCGAGGTGCTGCTCGAGCTCAACCGCACCCGGTCCAACGCCGGGCGGCTCAAGACGCTCACCAAGCTGCGTCCGCAGCAGCTCGTCCCCGCGATCCCGCGCAACTCCGAGGCGCGCACCGGCCTGTCCATGGGCGAGCACACGGCGATCATGGCGACCGAGTGGGGAATCGGGCGCGAGGAGCAGGACGAGCTGGCCGTCGCCAGCCACCGTCATCTCGCCGCCGCCTACGAATCCGGCTGGATGGACGATCTCGTGACGCCGTTCCTGGGCCAGGAGCGCGACCAGAACCTGCGCGCCGACTCAAGCGTGGAGAAGCTGGCCAAGCTCAAGCCCGTGTTCGGCGGTCCCGAGGGGACCATGACCGCCGGCAACTCGACCCCGCTCTCCGACGGCGCCTCGACCGTGCTGCTCGCCTCCGAGGAGTGGGCCAAGGCCCACGACATCCCGGTCCAGGCCTACTTCACCGACGCGCAGACCGCCGGCGTGGACTATGTCCACAAGCGCGAGGGCCTGCTCATGGCGCCCGCCTACGCCATGCCCAGGATGCTGGCGCGCAACGGCGTCACGCTGCAGGACTTCGACTTCTATGAGATCCACGAGGCGTTCGCGGCGCAGGTGCTCTGCACGCTCAAGGCGTGGGAGGACCCCGTGTTCTGCTCCGAGCGCCTCGGCCTCGACGAGCCTGTCGGGGCGATCGACGGCGAGAAGCTCAACGTCCACGGCGGCTCGCTGGGCGCCGGCCACCCGTTTGGAGCGACCGGTGGGCGCATCGTCGCCGCTCTCGCCAAGGCTCTCAGCGAGACCGACGCGGCCCGCCCCGCCCGCGGCGTGATCTCCATCTGCGCCGCCGGCGGACTCGGTGTCACCGCGATCATGGAGGCTGCCAATGACTGACCGCTACGCCCAGCTCGTCAACAACCCGATCGGCAAGCTCGTCACCAAGCAGATCGGGCTGCCCCAGCCGCCGCGGCTGGAGCGCTATGAGCCCGCTCGGCCGGTCATCTCCGGGTCCGTACTCCTCGGCGGCGCGGGTGGGTCCGGTTCCACGAGCGGGGCCGGTTCCTCGCGGCTGGCCGCGCCCGTGGCCAAGGTGCTCAAGGCCATCGACGCCGACGTCTTCACGTCGATGGACGACGATCTGCGCACGGCGGCGGCGGAGGCCAAGCTCGACGCCGGCATCTTCAACCCCGACGCGGCGCCGGAGGACCAGCGCTTCAAGGCGCTCGTCTTCGACGCCAGCGGCATCGAGTCAAGCGAGGAGCTCGACCGCGCGTGGTCCTTCTTCGGACCCGCCATCCGGCGGGTGCGCCCATCGGGCCGCGTGATCATTCTCGGCACGCCGCCCGAGGACTGCGCCACACCGCCCCTGGCGATCGCCCAGCGGGCGCTGGAGGGGCTGGAACGCGCCATCGGCAAGGAGGTCAAGGAGGGCGCGACGTCGCAGCTGATCTACGTCAAGCCCAAGGCCGAGGGCCAGCTCGAGTCGACGCTGCGCTTCCTGCTCTCGCCCCGGTCGGCGTTCGTCTCCGGCCAGGTCGTCCGGGTCGGCTCGGCCGCAGCCCCCGCCGGCACATTCGACTGGGACGCCCCGTTGGCCGGCAAGGTCGCGCTCGTCACCGGCGCGGCCCGTGGGATCGGCGCTGCCATCGCCGAGGTTCTGGCCCGCGACGGGGCGCACGTCGTCGGGCTCGACGTGGCGCCGATGGCCGACGAGCTGTCGGCGGTCACCGGACGGCTCGGCGGCTCGTTCCTGGCCGCCGACATCACCGACGACGACGCCCCGTCGGTGATCGCCGATCACCTGCTCGGCCACCACGAGGGCGTCGACGTGGTTGTGCACAACGCCGGCATCACCCGGGACAAGACGCTCGGGCGTATGACCGAGGAGCAGTGGAGCAAGGTGATCGCCATCAACCTCACCGCGCCCCAGCGCATCACCGAGGAGCTGCTCGCGCGCGACGCGGTGCGCCGCAACGGACGGATTGTTGGCGTCTCGTCGATCAGCGGCATCGCCGGCAACGCCGGCCAGACCAACTACTCGACCTCCAAGGCGGGCGTGATCGGGTTCGTCCACGCCTACGCGCCGGCCCTGGCCAGGCGCGGCGTCACGATCAACGCCGTCGCCCCCGGGTTCATCGAGACCCAGATGACCGCGGCCATGCCGATCGCCATCCGGGAGGCGGGCCGCCGCATGAACAGCCTCTCCCAGGGCGGGCTGCCCGTCGACGTCGCCGAGACCGTGGCGTGGTTCGCGGCCCCGGGATCGGCGGGGGTCACCGGCAACATCGTGCGGGTCTGCGGCCAGAGCCTGATCGGAGCGTGAGCCCCGCCATGGCCGACAAGGAGCTGCGGGGCTCGCCGTCGATGCTGCCCCTGTTCGCGCGGGCGAGCCTGGCCGTCATCCCCGGGGCGGGCAAGCTTCCGTGGGTGGGAGGAGGCGGTGGCGACGTCCCCGACCAGACGCTGACGCGCGCCGATGTGGCGATCGACGCCGACCGCCTGGCCGCGTATGACCGTGTCTGCGGCTTTGACCTCTCGGACTCGCTGCCGCCGACCTACCCGCACATGCTGGCCTTCCCGATGCACCTGGCCCTCATGACCGACGGTCGGTTCCCGCTCGCGGCGATGGGCCTCGTGCACATCGCCAATGCGATCACGGTCCGCCGCCCGCTGCGTGCCTCCGAGCGATTGTCGCTGCGCGTGTGGGCGACCCCGCTGGAGCCCCACCCGCGAGGGCGCCAGTTCACCGTCCGCACCGAGGCCCGAGTCGGTGACGAGCTGGTATGGGAGGAGTCCTCGACCAACCTCAGCCGCGGTCACGGCACGACCGAGGGCGGCGCCCCGGCGTCCGCGCCCGACATCCCCTCCAGCGCCGACCTTCCCGTGACGGCCACGTGGCGCTGCGCGGGCGACCTCGGGCGACGCTACGGCTCGGTCTCCGGTGACCTCAACCCCATTCACGTCCACGCCCTGAGCGCGCGAGCGTTCGGTTTTCGCAGCGCCATCGCCCACGGCATGTGGACCAAGGCGCGCTGCCTGGCCGCGCTCGGATCGCAGCTGCCGGCGGCCTACACGGTGACGGTGGCCTTCCGCAAGCCGATCCTGCTCCCGGCCACCGTGGCCTTCGGCGAGGCCGCGGGTTCGGTCCCGGGGTCGATCGCCTTCGGGGTCCGCGACGCCAAGCGGGACACGCCGCACCTGGACGGTCTGGTCAATCCGCGCGGGTAGCGTCTTTGTCCCCTTGGACCCACGTCACGTGCACCGTGACGATCGAGGGCTAGTCAGTCACCGGGTGGATCTCGTCGAACATCGCACCGAGGCGGCCGAACACGGCCGCCGCAGTGCGCAGCTCGTCGTCTGAGAACTCCGCCAGCGCCGCGGTGAAGCGCGGGGCGAACTCGGCGTGGCGGGCGTCCACCAGCGCCCGGCCGTGCTCGGTGAGCGAGGTGAGCACCACGCGGCGGTCACGCTCGGAGCGCGTGCGCGAGACGAGGCCCGCGCCGACGAGCCCGTCGAGCATGCCGGTGGCGGTCGCCGGCGACAGGTTGGCCATGCAGGCCAGCTCGCTCGTCGGCAGCGCCTCGTGGTCGACCAGGTTGAAGAGCAGGCCGTACTGGGCATCCGACAGTTCGCCGTGGGCGCGGTTCTCGCGCCCACGCAGCCGCCGCACCGCGCTCAGGCAGCTCTTGAGCGCCTGGCCGAGCTCCCGGGCGGCCGGGCGCATGTCGGCGTCCAGCGCGGAGGCGAGGGGGGTCTTGGCGGACGTCGAGCTCATGCCGCGACCGCCTCGGCCAGCGTCTCCTCGGGCACCTCCGGCGCGGCGTGAGCGCGCCGGGCAGCGCGCTCGGCGCGGACGAGGATGACGCACGGGATGATGGCCAGCGAGGTCAAGCCGGTCGCCCACCAGAAGGCCGCGCCGTACGCCGCGGCGCCGGCGGCCAGGGTGTGGGCGTCGGCCAGATGACGCGTGAGCACCACGGACAGGACCGCGATGCCGATGGAGCCGCCGACCCGCTGGAGCACATTGAGCTGGGG
Organism: uncultured Actinomycetota bacterium; assembly: GCA_963850325.1. Classification (GTDB taxonomy): domain Bacteria; phylum Actinomycetota; class Thermoleophilia; order Solirubrobacterales; family Solirubrobacteraceae; genus Palsa-465. Next base: position 167,573 of record CAWKLB010000007.1, on the reverse strand, counting down.
CGTTGCGTCTGACAGTTCGCTGCGCTTGAGGGAGGCGAACGCCGCCGTCATTGCCGGCATGAACGCGAAGCCGATGCCGGTCCCGCGCACGAACATGGCAACGCACAGGATCGGGATCGGGGTGTGGGCGCCGATGAGGGCGAACGGGATCGTCGCCGCCGCGGTGAGCACCACGCCGAACAGGGCGAGCGGGCCGCCGCCGAAGCGGTCGGTGAGCTTGCCGGCGAGCGGCATCACGAGCGCCGCGCCGAGCCCCTGGGGCGCGGTGAGCAGACCGGTCACCACGACGGTCTCGTGACGGATCGTCTGCCAGTACAGCGGCAGGAGGATCATGCCGCCGAACAGCGCCGCGCCGATGCAGAACATCGCGACCGAGGCGGTGGAGAACGTCGGGCGGGAGTAGAGGCGCAGATTGAGCAACGGCCGCTTGACGTGCAGCGCGTAGACCGCGAACGCCGCGACGAGGGCCAGACCGACGAGCAGAGGGCCAAGCACCTTGGTGGCGGTGAAGCTGCCCGTCGCGCCGACCTCGGCCAGGCCGTAGGTGATCAGCGGCAGGCCGGTGGCCACCATGGCCAGGCCCTTGTAGTCCAGAGCCTCGGTCGGCTGGCGGGCCACCTTGGGCAGGATGCGCGCCGCAGCGGTGACGGCGATGATGCCGATCGGGACGTTCACGTAGAAGATCCAGCGCCAGGAGGCGTTCTCGAGGATCAGGCCGCCGATGGTGGGGCCGAGGATCGGGGCGAGCATCGCGGGGACGGCGACGACGCTCATCACGCGGCCCATGCGCTTGGGGCCGGCGGCCTCGGCCATCATCAGCTGGCCGACGGGCAGGATCATGCCGCCGCCGATGCCCTGGAGCACGCGGAAGAAGATCAGCTCCGTGGTGGAGGTGGCCAGGCCGCACAGCGCCGAGCCCAGCGTGAAGAGAATGAGAGAGGTCAGGTAGACCGGCTTGGCGCCGAAGCGGCGGGCGGCCCAGCCGGTGACCGGGATGACCGCGGCGAGCGCGAGCAGATAGCCGGTCGCCACCCACTGGATGTTGTCGATCGTGGCGTGAAGGTCGCGGGAAAGGGTGTCGAGCGCGACGTTGACGATCGTGGTGTCGAGGATCGACATGATCGAGCCAAGGACCACCACGGCGCTGATGCGCCACACATAAGCGTCAATGCGGTTGGAATCAGTTGAGGGAGCCATATGAGGGGTTGTCGTCACAAATAGTCGGTTCCTAAAATTTCGGAACCGAAGTTTAGCCACCGAAGGATCTGCTGTCAAACGTGGGCGGCGCGGCGGTGGGGCGCGCCGCCTCGAGCCCGAGCGTGACCGATCGATAACACCGCGAAACCCCCGCAGCACCGCGGTGAAGCTATCGTCCGGGTGCGAATGACCACGTTTGTCGATCTCGGCCTCTCGGACACCCTCCTCGAGGCACTCAAGGACGTCGGCTACGACGCGCCCAGTCCCATCCAGGAGCAGGCGATCCCGCCGCTGCTCGAGGGGATGGACGTGATCGGCCAAGCGCAGACGGGCTCGGGCAAGACCGCGGCGTTCGGGCTGCCCATGCTCCAGTACGTCGACCCCGACGAGGCTGACGTCCAGGGCCTGGTGCTCACGCCGACCCGCGAGCTGTGCATCCAGGTCACCCAGGCCCTGCGCGCCTACGGCAAGCGCAAGGGCGTCGACGTGGTGGCGGTGTTCGGCGGCGCCCCCATCCGCAGCCAGCAGGCCCAGTTGCGTGCGGGCGGGCAGGTGGTGGTGGGCACTGTCGGGCGGGTCAAGGACCTCATCAGCCGGCACTCGCTGGTGCTGCACGCGTGCCGCTTCGTCGTGCTGGACGAGGCCGACGAGATGCTCGATCTCGGTTTCCTGGAGGACGTGGAGCGGATCCTGTCGCTGACGCCGTCGAGCCGACAGACCGCGTTGTTCTCGGCCACGATGCCCCCGGAGATCCGCCGCCTGGCCGACCAGTACCTCTATGACCCGGTCACGATCAAGGTCAAGACCGCCACGCTCACCGTCGACACGGTCGAGCAGTTCGCACTCGAGGTGGCCGCCCGTGACAAGACCGAGGCGCTCATCAACGTGCTCGAAGCCGAGCGTCCTGACCAGGCGCTCGTGTTCGTGCGTACCAAGATCCGCGCCGATCAGCTCTACCGCACCCTGCGCGATCGCGGCATGAACGTCCGCGCGCTGCATGGTGACATGACCCAGGGCGCCCGCGACGGCGTGATGATCAGCTTCAAGGGCGGGAGCGTCCCGTTGCTGGTGGCCACCGACGTGGCCTCCCGTGGCCTGGACATCTCCGGCATCTCGCACGTCATCAACTACGACGTGCCCGTGTCCCCGGACGTCTACGTGCACCGCATCGGCCGCACCGGCCGGGTTGGGCGCAGCGGCCGCGCCATCACCTTCTATGAGCATCGGCAGGCGCGTGACATCCAGGCGATCGAGCGCCACGCGGGGGTCAAGCTCTCGCCCTGGGTCAAGGACGCGCACGTCGCGCCGACCCCGATCACGGCGCCGCCGCGGCGCCATTCCAAGCCGCGCGTGTCGGCCAACGGCGATGTGCCGTCGCGCAAGGTGATCGTGAGCGGCGGCCGCGCGGCCGGCTTGGAGCCGTCGGACATCATCCACGCGATCACCGCCGCCACCCACCTCGACGGCGAGTCGGTGCGCAACGTCCGGGTGCTCGAGCGCTTCGCATTCGCCGAGGTGCCCGAGAAGGACGCCGAGCGCGTCGTCGAGCAGACCGGCGGCACCGAGATCCGGGGGCACGTGCTGCGCCTGGAGCTCGCGCGCACCTGAGTCACGGCCGGCCGCGCCGGCCTGCAAGTTCCGGCCCAAACGGGCGCCGGCATAAGCCCTGCGTCAGCCTACGGCGCCCCGGCCGCGACTTCACGCGGGCGGGGTGTGTTGTGCAGGTGTAAGACCCCAACCGACCCACCACGGGAGGTAATTCCTTGCGTTTGAAGTCCCTCACGAGCCGTCGTCCCTCTGCGGCGATCGTCATCTCATCCGCGGCCCTGTTCATGTCGCTGGGCGGCGTCGGCTACGCCGCGATCTCGATCCCCAACAACAGCGTCGGCACGGCGCAGCTCAGGAATAACGCCGTCACGAACAGCAAGATTAGGAACAGCGCCGTCTCATACAAGAAGATCCAGCCCGGCGCCGTCGGTCTGGTGCGCGCGAACACCGGCCAGCTGCAGGCGCGCGTCAGCGGCACGTGCGCAACCGGAACGGCCATCGGGACCATCAACCAGGTCGGCAAGGTCACGTGCAACAACGCCCTGCCGTCCGAGTTCGGGACCACCAACAACACGGCCACCATCACCTCGACCGCGGCGACGGTGACCAGCGTGGCGCTTCCCGCGGGCGCGTCGTACCTGGCCTTCGCCAACCCCGCGGCGACTGTCACCAGCGGAGCGGCCCCCCAGCGGGTCACCGTGACCTGCACACTGACCGTCGGCTCGAACACCGCGACGCGCTCGGCGATCATCGACACGAACGGCACTTCCGGTGACAACTTCACCGCGTCGATCCCGCTGCAGGCCACCGGCCCGTCGGGCACCGGCTCGGTGAGCTGCACCAACTCGGTCCCCACCGGCACGGCTCCGGCCACCTCGGTGACCTCGGCGATCAACGCGATCCAGACCGCCAGCAACAGCTAGCGCTCCGGCCGGGCCCAGGCGGGCGGGCGCCGTGGGGCGGCGCCCGCCCGCCGACCAACTAGTCTCGGGGCCATGAGCACAGCGAACATGAACACAAGCCTGGGCACCATCGCGATCGAGTTCTTCGACGACGACGCCCCCAAGACGGTTGAAAACTTCCGGAAGCTCGCCTCCGACGGCTTCTATGACGGCCTCATCTTTCACCGGGTCATCCCGGACTTCATGATCCAGGGCGGGTGCCCGGACGGCATCGGCACCGGCGGGCCCGGCTACACCTTCGAGGACGAGTTCAACGACAACAAGGTCGTCCGCGGCATGCTGGCGATGGCCAACGCCGGCCCCAACACCAACGGCTCGCAGTTCTTCATCGTCACCATCGACGCCGCGCCGTGGCTGGACGGCAAGCACACCGTGTTCGGCAAGGTCACGGCCGGAATGGACGCCGTCGACGCCATCGAGGCGACCCCGACCGGCAACGCGGATCGCCCGCTGGACCCGCCGACGATCGAGTCGATCGAGCTGGACCCCGCTTGACGCTCGGCGCTGTGATCTGAACGCGGCGCAACTCAGGTCCCTTCCCGGGTATAGGAAGGGTCGGAGACCAATGCGGCGGGTTTGGATCACAGCCAAAGAGCGGCTCGTCCGCAGGGGGGTGCGCCGCGTCGCCATCCTCCTGCCGGGCGTGGCCGGGCTGCTCACCGCGGCGGTGATGTCGGCGACCGCGGCGACCACGCCGCCGCCGAGCACGCTGAGCGCCAACGGCGTGCTCAGCTACCCGAGTTACCTTCAGTCGCCCGACGGCCACTTCCACCTGGTCATGTCGAGCAACGGCAACCTGGCGGAGACGATCCCCGGGGATCGCACGCTCTGGTCGACGGGCACCTCCAAGTACCCCGGCGCGCGCGCGGTGATGCAGGTCAACGGCAACCTCGTCATCTACGACCCCACCAATACCGCCGTGTGGAGCTCCAACAGCCCCACGGTGGGCTGCCCGAGGCTCGTCCTCCAGAACGACGGCAACGTGGTCATCTACGGCAACACGGCGTCCAGCTGGTCTGCGCAGAGCGGGCTCAACAAGATGCTCAAGGGGGACGTACTGAAGTCGGGTTGGAGCCTGTATTCCAAGGCGCCTGAGGAATACCGGCTGACCATGCTCGCCGACGGGAACCTGGCGCTGTTTGACGGTTCGGGCACGGAGCTGTGGTCGGCCAAGACCTACGGCCATGCCGGCGCCTACGCCTCGATGCAGACTGACGGCAACCTCGTCGTCTATGACAAGACGGGGCACGCGCTGTGGTCAAGCGCGACCAACGGACACCCCGGTTCCCACCTGGACATGCTCGGCGACGGCAACGTCGACATCATCGACCCCGGGGGCACGGTCATCTGGCGCAGCAGCACCTACCACAAGGGCTCGGGGGTGTCGCTGGCCCCCAGGGCACCCGCGCCGGTGACCTGCCCCGCGCCCCAGCCGCCCGCGCCGCCGGTCACCACGACGACCACCACGACCGCCCCGGTGGTCACCGTGCCGGTGCCCGTTCCGGCCCCCAAGCCGCGCACGCGCCAGCTGCGCATCAGGCTGGAGATCAGCTGGACCTTCAAACGCGCCACCACCCGCGTGCACGGGGTGAAGGTCGGGACGTTCCCGGGGCGGACCAAGCTTCAGATCCAGTGCAAGGGCCGTCGGTGCCCGCGCCATCGCGGCAAGGACATCGCCACGGGCATCCACGGCGTGCACAAGCTGCTGCACGCGCTGGTGGGCCGGCGCTACCAAGCCGGCAACAAGCTGATCGTCACGCTCCAGGCCCCGGGCTACCGTCAGGAGCGGGCCGAGCTCGACATGCGCTTCAACGCCAAGCCGCACGTCAAGCTGCTGCGCTGATCAGCCCTTGATCGTGGGCAGGGGGCGCGCGTAGCGGTTGGGGTCGCCGAGCGCCTCAGGGGTGTAGCGCCGGGCGCCGATGTAGTGGCCCTGGAATGGCGGGTCGGCGATCGAGGCGAGCCTGACGCCGCCGCCGCCCGACGCGGAGCTGACAAAGCGGCCGTTGCCGACGTAGAGCCCCACGTGGTCGACGTAGCCGTCGCGCTCGGTGAAGAAGACCGCGTCGCCTGGCTTCAGGTGCTGCTCGGAGACGGGGATGCCGATGTCGAACTGCTGGGCGGCCACCTTGGGCACCTGCACGCCCTGCTGGGAGTATGCGTACTGGACCATCTCCGCCGAGGTCGGGCCGGTGTCCAGGCTGGATCCGGGCTGCCCGCCACCGGTGAAGCGCATCGCCACCTTGAGCGCCGCCTGTCCGATGGGCACCGGGGGCGGTGCGGGCGCGGCCGCCGGCGCCGCCGCGCCCGACGTCAGGTCGGCGCCCCGCAACAGCGCCTGTGCGGTGGAGAGCTGCAGCTGGTAGCGATAGCGGTACTGCGCGGCCGGCTGCTCGACGTCGGCCACCCAGTCACCCCAGCTGTTGGGATTGTCGGCAAGCCCCGGGTACTGGCTCTTGACCGCCGCGGCGTGGTCGATGAACCACTGGATCTGGAGCTCCGGGTTGCTCGGGTACCCGGCGTAGGCCCCCTGGTCCCAGATGCCCAGCCGCATCTGGAAGAAGCCGACGGAGTCACGGTCCCCGTAGGACAGGTTGCGCAGCCCCGACTCGGTGAGCGCGGCCATCACCGGGAGCTCCGGGGGCAGCCCGGCCTTCTGCGCGCGGGCGCCCATCCAGGCGGCGATCTGCTGCGAGGTGGCCTGGTCGCCGGGGTACGCCGGGCCGCCGTCGGCCGGCTCGGGCGCGACGGGCGCCGCGCCGGAGCCCGCGGTCTGGTGGTCCGCGGGCTGGTGGTCCGCCGGCCGGTGACCGGGGTGCTGGTCTCCGCCCGCGTGCCGACTCCCGGCTCCTTCGGACGCCGTGACCAACTGCGCGCCCTGCGAAGGCGTCTGCATGGCCGCGGGCTGGGCGGCAGAGGGCGCCTCAGGCGCTGCGGTACCGGTCGGCGTCGCGGTCGCCGGCTGGCTGTGAGGCGGCGGCGCATCGGCCGTGGCGGGTGCCTTGGGCTGCGGCTGGGCCAGCGCCGGGGTCCCGGGCGGGGGCGCGAGATCGGGCGTGGCGGGCGGCTGCGGGGCCGCCTCGTGGACGGGCTTGGGAGCTGCCTGGTGCGGGTGCTGCATGAGCTGATGGATGGCCGCGCCCGCATCTCGGGCAAGCGCCGGAGCGGCATGCTCGGCGAACTGGGCCAGGTCCACGCCTTCGGCGGCGGCGGCCACCATCACCCCGGCGAGGCTCGAGCGCGACTCGCGCATCTCCAGCGTCATCAGCGCCCGCCCGCCGTGCCCCAGACCGGCGGCGAGCTCCGGCAGGCCCGCCTCTGTCAGCACCGCGGCCGCGTCGCTGCGAAACCGGCGCCGCAGTTGCGGGTCGCCCAGCAGACGCTCCAGCAGCTCGACGCTGCGCTCGGTCTCGTCAGGCACGGTTGCCGTCCGGGGTGGCGGGCCAGGCACGGTTGCCGTCCGGGCATCGACCCGGCACCCGGGCGATCCACCCCACTCCTGCACTTCGCATCACGACAAGTATCCCCTCAATCCACCGGATTTGCACCGTATCTCCGGAGATCCCAGCGCGCAACATGTGAAACGGCGCTCATCGCGGGGTACCATTTGCCTGTGCGATTGGCAGGGACAGCCATCATCTGCATCCTGGCGGCGTTCGGCGCGGCGTTCCTCGTGGCCCGCTCCGTCAACCATGCCACGCCCGCTCGCGCTGCTACGCCACCCGCGAAGACGACGCGCGTCGCGGCGACTGTGACCACCCCACAGAAGGACAACCTCGAGCTCCAGTCCCAGTTCGCCCCGATCAGGGGATCGAAGCTCAAGCCGCGTCCCAAGCCCAAGCACAAGAAGGCCAAGCCGAAGCCGCAGGTGTCGTTCGCACAGGCCTCGCCCAGCACCACCGGCCCGGCGACGCCCAGCCCCACGCCGACGTACACGGCCCCGAGCTACACCCCCCCGGCCCCGTCCGCGCCCACTCAGAGCTCGAGCGGGTCGACGACGACGCATCACAAGAAGAGCGGCGGCAGCAGCGGCGGCTCGGGCACCACGACGATCGGCGGCTGACGCAAGCTCGCCCGCGGGGCGACTACAGCTCGTCGGTCCGTACGGCGCCGCTCGACAGCGCCCGTTCCGCGAGGAGCAAACGCTTCTGGTTCTGCGGGGCTTCCTCGAGGCCGAACCGCGTGAACAGGACGCGGAGATGACCCTTGACCGCCGACAGGCTCAGCACCAGCTCGGCGGCGATCTGCTCGTTGGTCGCCGGCGCCGCCGACTCCGCCGCGGCCAGCGGCCGGCACAGCTCCACGAGGACTCGCCGCTGGGCCTCTGAGACCGACGGTGCGGACAGGGTGGGCACCGAGATCGTGGCCAGCACCGGTTCGGGCTCGGGGTGCCGGAAGCCCAGGACCGTGTCCCCGACCCCGATCACGTCGCCGTCGCGCAGCGTGCGCTGCCCCCGCAGCCGCTCGCCGTTGATGAATGTCCCGTTGCGCGACAGGCCGTCGTCCTCGATCGTCCAGCGCGGGCCGCGCCGCTCGAGGTGGGCGTGCACGCCCGAGACACGCGGATCCCACCCGATCTCGAGGTCGCTGCCGGGGGCGCGCCCCAGCACGAGACGATCCCCATCGAGAGTCACCACCACCTGATCGCCGCTGTCGTCGCGGAGGAACAGGAACGGAGCGCCACGCCGCGCCGCGTGAATCAGGGTCTGCAACTCGGTGGCACTGACGGCGGCTCCCAAGACCGCCGTTTCCTGAGCCCGCACGTGGCCAGCGTACAAGGTGACGCGGGCGCGAAGGGCCCTGGGACCGGTCCAATGCACCGGGTGCCGGCCTGATGGGCCGGCGCGGATCCGGCTGTGCGGGGCTCATAGCCCGGCTGGATGCAGAATCGTGTTGAACGACGCCAGGTAGGAGGAGCTGGGCGTGAACTGGTGCACGAACGGCGCTCCGCCGCTGGCGCCTCCGCCGCCTGATTCGTAGAAGCGGCCGTTGATGTTGATGATCACGTGCTCGTTGGCGCCGCACCCGGTGCGGTCGTAGATCGTCACGTACCGACCGGGGCCGGAAGCGATCCCGGGCTGGCTGGAAAAGCCCTCGGTGGTCACCGCGCCGTTGAGGTAGCCGCCCGAACGTAGAACGGCCGAGACGAACCCGGAGCAGTCCAGGCCCCCGCCGGCACCGTGCCCGCCGCCGTAGACATAGGGCGTGCCGAGCAGGCCATCGGCCGAGCGGATCATCGCCTGGATCCGCCGGCGCTCCTCGGGCGCCAGCCCGTTGTCGCCGGGGCCGCCGACCGGCGTCATCTGCCAGACCGCGCCCTTGACCCCTGACAGCGCCCCGTAGGGACCGTTGACGTGCTTGCCCTGGCCCGACTGCGGGCGCACCGGTGCCGTGCGCCGCGCGGCCTCAACGGTGGCACGGCACAGGCTGCGCGCGGTGTCGAACTCCTCCAGCAGGGTGAACGCGCGCGTGCGGAGCCCGTCCGCCTCGGCGTGATAGCCCTCCAGCGCCCGGCGTGCCTGGGCGACGGCAAGCTCGGCCTGGCGCAGATCGTTGAACGACATCGGGTGCCCCGGGATCATGCCGTTCTGAGCGTTGGTCGCGGTCGTGCGCGTCGTGCCGATCTGGGTCGTGAGATCGTTGAGCTGGCCCACGACCTTGACGAACTCGCTCTGCACCAGCGCGAGCGTCACCTCGTAGTCCCCGAGCGCCGTGGCGACGGCGGAGTAGCCGCGCGTGATGTGCTCGAGCTCGGATGGCACCTGGCCGATCGCGTTGCGAAACGACTCGGAGGCATGTCCCGTCCACGTCCCGTCCTCGCGGGCCGCGCGCAGGCCGGTGGCGGTCATCGCCGCCTCCTGGGCGGCGGTGTGGAACGCGGAGGCGAGCGTGCTGACGTCAGCGGGCACCGCCGCCAGCAGGTCTTCGGCCCGGGGGTCGGTGAGCGGATCGATCACGGCTTCAGTATCAGGCGCAGCCGCCGCTGCGGAAAGTGACCCGAGGTATCGACTTGGCGATACCCGCGCCGGCCGTCAGGGCCTGAGCAGCCTGGCCTGTGGGACGCGTCCGTTGCGGATCTGGACGGCGATGCGCTCGGCTCTGTGGCGCGGCGCGGTCACGGTGATGAACAGCGACTGGCCGGCTCTCAGCCGCCGGCCCCCGAGCTTGCGCAGCATCGTCGCCACCCGGCGGGGGCCGTTGGCGCTGGCCCGCAGCCGGGGGCAGTGCTTGCCGGCGCAGCGGACGGCGACCCGGGCGGTGCGCAGCAGATGCGTGACGCGGATCGAGCGCAGGAGCGTGGTCGTGCCGGTCCAGCGCCAGGAGATGACGAAGCGGGCGTGCAGCGCACGGCGGCCCGACGGGTTCGGGGTCGTCTGCGGGTTGGAGGTCGTCATGTCCTGGTCGAGCACGGTGGAGCTGTTGCCTGCAGCGTCGGTCACGGTCACCGCGAGCTCGTGCGTCCCGTCCGGCAGGCCCGCCGTGGGAACCGGAACGTCGACCCCCTCGCTGGTCAGGCACGGCTGCTGATAGTCGAACATCAGCGCTCCGGTGCCTGGGTCGGTTCCCACCGGGACACACTTGCCCCCATTGGCGTTCGGCGATCCGCTGTAGACGGTCTGTCCGTCGATGGCGACCGAGTCGGCGTAGATACCGGGTCCGGACGGCTCGGCGGCGGTGAAGACGATGTGGCCGGTGCCGCGCAGCCTGGGTTCCAGCGCGCTGCCGGTGAACCCCGACCCGGTCGGCGAGACGCTGGTGGAGAGCAGCAACCTGGCCCACACCATCTGCGTGAGCGCCCAGGCATCGTTCTTCGCGTTCTGGTCGCACGACGTGCCGGTGCTGGAGGTGCAATTCGCCGCCGCGATGAGGTTGCCCTGGGCGTCGTTGGGCAGGCTCACCACTCCGCTGAAGTCCGGGGCCGGGCCGCACACCTGAAAGAAGGCCACGCAGTGGAAGAACACGTTGCCGAGCGACGGCTCGGACAGCTGCGACTCGCCCACGGCGCTCCCGCCCCCCGCGTTGCCGAAGCCGTCCGCTGTCATGTTGACGTCAACCGCGCCTCCGGTCAGCGTGGATCCCGTCGGCGGCTGATAGGTGAGGTACTCCGCCGTATTGGGCGGCGCCGCCGCGAGGTCGCTCAACTCGGCCACCATCGGTGTTCCCGGAGAGCACTGTGTGCTCGCGATGGCGCCCGGGTCTGCTGGGCTCGAGGCGCTCAGCGTCCACCCCTCTGCCGGGGCAGCTGAGCCGTCGGGATTGACGCACGACACCTGCATCCATGTCCCAGCGCGTGCGGGCGCCGCCGCCACGCTCAATGCGGCCAGCGATACCAGCGTGGCCAGCACGGCCAGCCCCACCCCGATGATGCCCCGTCGTCCGATGACTTTCCTGCTCAAGCGCGCCGAATTCTAGACCCGCCGGCGCGCGGCGTGGGTCAGTCCTTGACCATCGTCAGCACCGAGGCCAGCTCGGCGCGCTGGCGCTCCTCGGACCGATGGATCTTCTCGTCGATGGTGGTCGTGCCCGAACCGGCGCCCGAGCTGCTGCTCTGCGTCGACCCGCCCCCGATGACCGTCGTCCCGGAGCCGACGCCTGGATGCTTGCCGCCGTCGCCGTGCTTGTCAGGACCGCGGTGCTTGTCACCCGAGTGACCGGAGCTGCCCGATCCAGCGGGAGCGGGGCCCAGCCCCGCGCCGCCCGAGTAGTGCGTGCCACCTGGCATGCTGGGATCCGAGTGGTACCTGCCCGCGGAATGCTTGGCGCTGTGATGTCCGGAGCTCGAGTGCTTGGCGGCGGCGTGATGGGTGCTCGTGGTCGTGTGCCCGGACCCGGTCGGAGCCGCCGACGTCCCGCTGCCGGCGGTGCCTGAGCCGCCGCTTGCGTGGGTGATGCGCTGCTCGATGCGCTCGTAGGCATTGGCCGCCTCGCCAAGGCGCCGCGTCAGGTCCTGGAGCTGGCCGCCGAGCTCGGTGACCCCGTAGTGCCACGTGCCGCAGAAATGCTCGAGCTCTGACTCGAGAGCCTGGCCGCCGATCGTGCCCGACTGGTGCCAGACGATGGTGTGCATGCCCACGAGCTGATCGTTGAGGCGACCCAGGGTGTCGCGCACCGCGACGAGCGTGCGTGAATCGACGACAAATCCGGACATGGCACGGAGTATCAGACGGCGCGCACGGCCCCGGAAGTGGCCCGAGGTATGGACCGGGCAGTACCCCGTGAGGCCACCCCGTCGGTAGCCTCAGCCGCGCATAGATGCGCGTCGTACTCGACAACCACGCCGGCGGGCCAGAGGACGTGGAGCTCCGGCTCGGACGCGAGGACGCCACGGTCGGCGACCTGCTCGACGCGCTGCCCGATGCCGCCCAGGCTCGCGGCATCGTGGTCGACGGGCGCTTCTGCCACGTCGACCTCGCCCTCACCGAGATCGGCCTCTACGAGGGGGCGCGCATCCAGCCGGCCGATCGCGCCCCCGAGGCGCTCGAGTCCGCGCCGACTGTCCTCGAGCTGCGGGTCATCGCCGGCTTCGACGCCGGTCGGTCGGTGCCGCTGACCCCGGGCGGCGTCGTCGTGGGCCGCGACGGCGACTGCGATCTCACGCTCAGCGACGAGGGCGTCTCCCGCCGCCATCTGCGCGTCCAGCCCAGCCCGGGCGGCCTGCGGGCCACCGTCACTGACCTGGAATCGGTCAACGGCACGTGGGTGGAGGGCAAGCGCATCCGCCAGCCCACCGACGTTGAGCCCGAGGCGGTGTTCGAGGCCGGCGACGTGGCCTTCATCGTCGCGTCGCGGATTCCCGGCCTGCCCGTGGACCCGGTGCGCCAGGCGAACCTGGCGGGGACCATCCCCTTCAACCGCCCGCCGCGCAACCGCGCGCCGGCGGGTGACGACGTCCTCACCGCGCCCGAGGAGCCCAAGGAGGCCTCCCGGCCGCGCTTCAGCTTCGCCTCGGCGTTCGGCCCGCTCATCCTCGGGGTGGTGATGGTGCTCGTGCTCAAGAACATCCTGTTCGCGCTGTTCTGCCTCCTCAGCCCGGTGATGGTGATCGGCAGCTGGCTGGAGCAGCGCCGGCAGGCGACTCGCAGCTCCCGGGGCGACCGCCGTGACTACGAGGACAAGATGAGGGCGTTCCGGCGCGACGTCGCCGCGCGTCAGGAGGAGGAGCTCACGCGCCGCCGCGAGTCCTTCCCGGACCTCGCCGAGATCACCCGCCGCGCCACCGCGCCCGACCCGCGGCTGTGGGAGCGGCGCCCGTTCGACAACGACTTCCTGGCTCTCTCCGCCGGCTACGGCGAGGTGCCGTTCCGCCCGCGACTGGCCGACCGTCACACCCCCGGGGCCGAGGCCGAGGTCGTGCTGGCCGAGCACGGCTGGCTCCAGTTGGCGCCGGTCGAGGTGCCCCTGGCCAAGGGCGGCGTCGTCGGGATCGTCGGCGAGCGCGGCCAGGCGCTCAGTCTGGCGCGAGCGCTGCTGTGTCAGGCCGCCGTGCTCCACGGGCCCGCCGACCTCACCGTGGCCGTCCTCACCGAGCCCGAGGGCCGCGAGGACTGGGACTGGGTCAAGTGGCTGCCGCACGCTCGTGACGCCGGTGGCGCCGCCGGGCGCCAGCTCGCGGTGGGCACCACGGCGGGCGCGACGTTGGCGGCCGAGCTCGCCGATCGTGACGCCGACGACCCACGCCAGGTGCTGGCCGTGCTCGACAGCCCCGCTCTGATCGAGGGTCGCGGCGCCGCCGGCCGAGCGCTGCTGCGCGCCGGTGAGAAAGTCTCCGGGATCGTCATTGCGCGGACCAGCGAACGGCTGCCCGCGGCGTGCACGACCGTCATCGAGCTGGCCGACGAGGCGGGTGAGTCAAGGCTCCTGCGCCCCCAGACCGGCCAGCGGATCGACCCGCTGCTCGTGGCCGGGATGTCGCCCGAGGCCGCCCGCGAGTGCGCGATCGCCCTGGCGCGCTTCGAGGACGCCGACCTCCAGCTCGCCGGAGGCGCACTTCCGGCCTACGTCGGGCTCCTCTCACTGCTGGGGATCGGCGAGCCTGACGGCGAGGACCTGCGCCGGCGCTGGGCGTCCACCAGCGGGGAGATCGGCCTGGTGGCGCGCTTCGCGCTGTCCGAGGACGGCCCGCTCGACATCGACCTGGTGGGCGACGGGCCGCACGGGCTGGTGGCGGGCACCACCGGCGCCGGCAAGAGCGAGCTGCTGCGCAGTCTGGTCGCCGCGCTGGCCGCCACGCACTCCCCGCTGCGCGTCAACTTCGTCCTCGTGGATTACAAGGGCGGGTCGGCGTTCGGCGAGTGTGCCGAGCTGCCGCACACGGTCGGCATGGTCACCGACCTCGACGAGCAGCTGGGCGAACGCGCATTGCTCTCACTGGAGGCGGAGCTGCGCTACCGCGAGCGCGTCCTGCGCGAGCACCGGGCCACCGACCTCATCGAGTACGACCGCCTCGTCGCGCAGGGGGACACGGACCGGGCGCGACCGCTGCCACGCCTGCTGGTGGTCATCGACGAGTTCGCCACGCTCGCCTCCGAGCTTCCCGAGTTCGTCCCCTCGCTCGTCGGCATCGCCCAGCGCGGGCGCAGCCTCGGCGTGCACATGCTGCTGGCCACGCAGCGTCCGTCCGGTGCGGTCAATGAGAACATCCGGGCCAACACCAACCTCCGCGTCTGCCTCCGCGTGCAGACCTCACAGGACTCGAGCGACGTCATCGACGCGCCCGCGGCGGCCAAGATCCCGCGCAACCAGCCGGGGCGAGCCCAGGTTCGGCTGGGGCCGTCGGAGCTCATCCCCGTCCAGACAGCGCTGGTGTCCGGCATCACCGCCGGCCCGGCTGCCGCCGCCGTGTCCACCGAGCCGTTCGTCGTCACCGGCGACGGCGAGCGCCGGAACGGCGCCGAGGCGGAGTCCTCGGCGCCATCCGATCTCCAGCGCCTCGTCTCCGCGGCCGACGAGGCCTTCGGCGATGCGCACACCCTGCGCCGGCCCTGGCTGCCGCCCCTCCCCGGAACCGTGGGGCTCGATGACCTGCTTGCGATGGGGCCGCCGCGCGCGCTCGGCGGCGAGACTGGCCTGGTCGTCCCTCTCGCCCTCGCGGACGACCCCGAGGCTCAGGCCCAGTATCCGATCGGGTGGAACGTCAACGCGGGGAACCTGCTGCTGTACGGGATCGGTGGCAGCGGGACGACCACAGCCCTGGGCACGCTCGCGCTCGCGCTGGCCGAGACATCGGATCCCGCCCGGCTGCACATGTACGTGCTGGACTTCGGAGCCGGCGAACTGGGCGCGCTCGCCGGCCTGCCGCACGTGGGCGCCGTCATCGGGGCGGCGGAGCACGAGCGCCAGCGGCGGCTCCTGCGCCGGCTGCGCGGCGAGCTGGGCGTGCGGCGTTCGATGGACCCGGCGGCGCGGGCCGCGGCGCCCAGGATCGTCGTGCTCCTCGACGGCTACGGGGGCTTTGCCTCAGAGCACGGCGACATCGGGGGCGACGCCCTGCGCGAGGCGCTCGCCCGCGTGTGGGCCGACGGCGCGGAGCTCGGCATTCACGTGGCCATCGCCGCCGACCGGCTCGGGGCCGTCCCCACCGCGCTGGCGTCACTGGCCCAGCAGCGGCTTGCCTTCCAGCTGGCCGACGTGGCCGACTACGCCCAGTTCGGCCTGATGCGCCGCGCCATCCCGCACTTCGTCCCCGGCCGTGCCGTCGTCGGCGGCTCAGCCCAGGTCATCCAGGTGGCGCGGGTCTCCGGAGCGCTCCCCGAGGAGGTGGCCGCTCGCGCGGCGCGTGTCTCCGGCGCCACGCCGGCCGAGGGCGGACCGCCGCCCGTGGGCGTTCTTCCCGAGAGCGTCGGCATCGACGCGCTGCTCGGCGCCGGGCGGGCCGAGCACGGGGCGGGTGGGGACATCTTCATCCCGTTCGGGATCGGCGACGAGACCCTGGAGCCGGCGGGCTTCGAGCTCTACGAGGGCGACCACGCGATGATCGCCGGGCCCGCCCGGACCGGGCGCACCACGGCGCTGCTCGTGGTGGCCGAGGTGCTCTCGCGGCTGTATCCGCATATCCCGCTCGTCGGTGTCGCCACCCGCCGCTCGGCGCTGCGCGAGTGCTCGGCGCTGACCAAGGTGATCACCGCCGCCGAGGAGCTGGGGGAGCTCGTCACCGAGCTGCGCGAGGCTGAGCGGCTTCACGTGCTGCTCGTCGACGACGCCGACGTGGTCGACGATCCCACACGCGGGCTGTCCGACCTGTTCGCCGCGCCGCGCGCCAACCTGCACGCGATCGTCGCCGGCCGCACCGATGCGCTCAAGACGCTGGGGCACTGGAGCGTCGGGGTCCGGCGCGCGCGCACCGGCCTGCTGCTCCAGCCCGACGTCCAGATCGACGGACCGCTCCTGGGCGTCACCCTCCCGCGCCGGCCCACGCCCCCGGTGCGCCCGGGCTGCGGCTACCGCGTCGATCCCGGCGGCTTCGAGCTCGTCCAGGTGGCGATGCCGGCCGACCCGGCCGCAACCTGAACGAGGATCCCTACTCGTCCTCGTCGTCGTAGTGTCGGCCGCGCGCCTTCTGCAGCCTGGCACCGTACGCAGCGGCCTCCGGGTCGCCTTTGCGCAACTGGCGATCCCAGTAGGCGGCGTTCCCGGGCGTCCCCCAGCGCCGGTAATACCCAGCGATGGCGACGAGACTGCTCAATCCGATGAGGACCGAGGCCGCGCCGGCCCCGTGACCGTGCCCCGGAGTCTGCCGGATGGACGGGCTCCCGACGATGAAGAGGATCTCGCCCACGACGAGCATCAGCACGCCCACCACCCACGTCAACGAGGAGAGCTTGTCGTTGGTCCAGGTCCACGAACGAGGTGCGCCGAGGATGAACGACACCGCCGCGAGCGCCGCACCGACCTCGATGACCACGAAGCTCACGATCAGCGCGACGATCCCGATGGTGATGCTGCCCCACTGCCGTAGCTCGCTGCGGCCTTCGGGTGGCTCCGTGCCCACCGTGCCGAAGCGGCGCCGATGCATATACCGCCGCGCCTCGTGGGCAGCGGTTCTGCTCTGCTGGACGCGGTCGTGCTCGGGTCTGCTCATATCACCGCCTCACCCTGCGGTACCGGATGGTGGCACACGTTGCCGTCGAGTCAGGCCAGCTCGGCGGTCCGTGCCATCGCGTCGAACATGTCCTCCCACTCCTGGGTCGAGGCCGCCTGAGGCGTGCTCAGCGTCATCGTGAGCAGGCCCCGGTGCGTGTGGATGAGGTACTGGACGCTGAGCACGGGGATCGGCTCGCCCTCGATCTCCGCACCGGGCTCGACCTTGCGCACGCGGAGGCCGCTGCCCACCGGTAGCTCGATCGCGGCCACTTCGGCGTCGCCGAAGGCCGTGTCCTGGAGAGTCGCCGACGAGACAGGAGCCTCGGGATCGGCGAGCAGCACTGAGAGGCCCATGCCGAGAGGGCTGGCCCCCGGCGTCACCATGTAGAGGCTGCGAGCCATCAGCAGTCGGGCATGCGGGCCTCCGCGTGCTCCGCGCTGCAGGGCAGCCGCGAGAGGGGCGTCGACCACGTGGTCGGCATCGGGATCGAGAAGATCGATCTGCTCCCAATGCGGCGCCAGAGCGATGGCGAAGGTGACATCCACATCGTTCATTGTCGTCTCCTAGCCCGCGGGGGCCCCGGCCTTTTCGGGCGTCTCGGGCTCGGGGAACAGCGTCTCGTTGATCTGCTTCTTGGCGTGGTCGGCCAGCAGGTGCCCGGCCTCGTTGCGCGCGTTGACGTTGGCGAGGGTCTGCTTGGCTGTCCCGAGCCGCTCGAGCGTGCTCGAACGCATGTAGTCCAGCCGCCCGGGATCTGCGAGATGGCGGGTGCTCTGGGTGATGACCCGTCGCTGCTCGTCGCTGAGATCGCTGTACGCCTGACGCGGCGTTGCTCCCAGGGCCCGCGACTCCCCATATTGCTCGAGCGCGCCGCTCTTGGCAGCCAGATGACCGACGTCCTCCTCCGCCCCCGCCGTTCCGGGCTCGACGCGATCGATGGCCAACCCGACCACGTCGGACCCGACCTCGGAAAGACTGCCCTTTCCCTCGGCCATCAGTCCGGTGTCGGCCACGGTCTTCTCTCCCTGGGCATAGGTCGCGACCGTCACGGCCCCGCCCTCGATGGCCTCGGCACCGTCTGCGAGAGCCTCGAGGCCGAGGGCGTCCGCGGGGCAGATCACGACGGCGGCGACCACGGCCACGGCGCCGGCGACGGTGGCGGCGTCCTCACCGAGCTTGGCCCAGTCGTGCAGGTTCGTCGGGTGCTCGATGACGTGGGCCACGTCGGAGGGCAGGCTCTTGGCCGACTTCCAGACGTCCTCACCGATACCGGCGAACAAGTGCCCTACCCCGCCCATGAAGTTGCCGATGCTGTGCATCATGCTGGAAAACCAGCCCTGCGAGGGAGCGATGCCCGCGGCGCTGGACACCGTCGAGCGCGCGTGCCCGCGGATCGTGTCGAACTCGTCGAGCAGGTGATAGCCGCGGCTCTCCAGGCCTGACACCTGGCCCTGAAGATTGTTCACCGCACCCGAGGCGCTCGACAGCGCCGTGTGGGCGTTGACGACGGCCGGCGTACTGGAAGTGGCGTGCGCGGCCGATGTCGCGGTGGACAGGTTGCTCTTGGCGGTGGACAGGTTCGACTGCGCCGAGGAGAGGTTCGACCGCGTCGCGGTCAGCTGCGATGCCAGTGATCGGAACTGCGTCTGGATCGGCTCGAGCCCGGTCGCGTAGGCGCTCAGCGCGGCCCCCACTTCCCCGTATGACTGTTGGACCTTGTCCAGATCACCGGGCAGCTTGCCCAATTGGGTGCGGAACGCATCAGCGGCACTGCCCGTCCATGTGCCATCCCCGTTGGCGCCGCGCAACGCGGCCGCCGACGTCTGGGCCTGGCCGGCGACTCGGTGAAACGCCGCGGCCAGGGAGTCGATCTCGCCCGTGTCCGCGGTCAGCAGGCCATGGGCGCGAGGGTCTGACAGTGGGTCGCCCATGGTCCGATCAGCTGCCCTTGCCGGCGGCGGTGGCGATGTAGCCCTCGGACTTGGCATAGCCCTGGGCTGCAGCGTCGAGCCGCTGCACGACCTTGGTCATGTGGTCAGCCAACTTCCCGATTCCGTAGTTCCAGTGACTGCAGAAATGCTCGACCTCGCCGTCGAGGTCACTCCCGCCTAGGAGCCCCTCGTACCCGGTCGCCACCCCATGCATGGCCTGCATCTCGGAGTGAATGCCCGACAGGGTCGAGGAGAGCTCTTGGAGGGTCGCCGGATCGACTGTGAAAGTCGTCACCGGAGATCAATCCCGGACTGAGATTGTCTGACGTTCACCCGGCTAGCTCATGGAGGAGCGGATGGCGTCCTCGGTCGACTGGTACTGAGTGCCGGCGTTGGCGAGCAGGCGGCTGATCCCGTCCAGGGCGTCCTTGAGGCCGGCGGCCGAACGCTGCCACTCGTCCCACAGTGCGTGGAACTGACCCGAGGCGGCACCCTGCCACTCGCCGCCGACGACGCCGAGGACTTCGCCCTGCATGCGGCTGAGCTGGTCCTGGATGCTGTTGGAACCCGTCGCTACGTTGGAGGAGAGGCTGTGCAGTTCCTCCGCGGTGACCTTGATGAGACTCATGTGAAACACCCTCCGTACTGGTTGGGAAGCGCCGTAGGACACGACGTACCCGCAGTATCACCCGCGTCGATGGGGCCGAAAAGTGGCCCAGGGTATGAACCCCGCCATACCCCGCCACACCGCGTCGATCCCCGGAGCCACTGGGGATCGGGGCGCCTAGAGCTTGGCGACCTCGCCCTGAAGGGTCGCCTCGTCGCTCTCGATCGTGTCGAAGACGCGCGTCCAGGTCGCCGGCTTGTTGGCGCGCCCGGCGGAGATGAGCCGCCCGTAGTCGTCGGCGATCTTCGTCATCGTCGTGGCCAGCGGCGCGGCCGAGGTCGTCTGTGGCTCAAGCGGCGTGACCTTGTGCACCGCGGCGATGTAGGCCTTCTGGACCGCGACGGCATCACGGATCTGCTTCGTCGGCGTGCCGTCGTTGAGCAGGCGGGTGCGGTTGCGGTTGCGCGTCAGCACCAGGCTCGTGAGGATGCCGTCGATCTGCTTGTTGGCGGCGGCGGTCGCGGCGGCCTTCTCCCGGACCGCGGCGGCACGCTGCTGCGCCGCACGGATCTGGGCCCTCGTCGGCCCGTGATGGACAGGCGTGCCAGGGCTGGCCAGCACCACGCCGACGACCGCGGCGATGATCATGGCCGCGACGATCGCCGCCGCGATGAGGCGGCGACGCATCACGTCCGGGGGCAGCGGGGTGTCATCCTCGCCGATGTCGCGGTGGCGCCGGGCCAGCCGGAACATCGTGGTGTTGCTGCGCTCCCGGCGCCTGGCGGGCGCGACCGTCGGTGGCGGGGTCTGCGCGCCAGGGCCGGAGATCGTCTGGGGCACGGGCGTCCGTCCCACGGAATCCCCGCCGCCCGCCGCCTCGCCGGTCTCCGATGCCGGGGTGTCGAGCGTGACCGAGTGGAAGGAGGCGGGGGTGAGGGTGCGACGGGCGCGCGGGGTCGCGTCGTCGAGTGTGAGGCGGGCCTCGCGGCGCCACCGCGGGCCCAGCAGATCCAGCACGAGGTCCTCGAGGGCCACCCACGCCTCGTCGGCGGACTGGAAGCGGTCCTCGGGGCGCTTGGCCAGCATCTTGTCCAGCCACTCCGCGATGCCCTCGTCGACGTCGGGCGCCACCGACCGCACCGAGGGCACCGGCTCGTGGACATGGCGATAGAGCACCGCCACGGGGGTGTCGGTGTCGTCGAACGGAACCTGGCCGGTGAGGAGCTCCCAGGCCACGACGCCCAGCGAGTACAGGTCCGTTGCCGGGGTGAGATCAGTGCCGAGCGCCTGCTCGGGTGACATGTACGCCGGGGTGCCGATCGTCGTCCCCGCGACGGTCACCACCGCGCGGGTGGCTGCCTTGCTGTAGGCGCGGGCGACGCCGAAGTCGGCGATCTTGACCCGGCCGTCGACGGCGACGAGAAGGTTCTCGGGCTTGAGATCGCGGTGCACGATCTGGTGTGCCTCGCCGTGGGCTAGCCCGGCCAGCACGCCCTCCAGCACCCCCGCGATCTGCGCCGTCGACAGCCGGCCGATGTACTGGCGCAGCGAGCCGTGGGGCAGGTACTCCATCGCGATATACGGCACCGAGCCGTCCTCGAAGAACTCGTGGACGGTGACGATGTTGGCGTGGTTCATCGATCCCGCCAGGCGGGATTCCTCGACGAAGCGCTCGGCGAAGCTCGTATCGGCCAGGTGGAACGGCGCGAGCTCTTTGAGCGCGACATGTCGCTGCAGATCCCTCTGCATGGCGAGGTAGACGACAGCTGCGCCCCCGCGCCCGATGACCTCGAGCAGGTCAAAACGACCCACCCGCTTGAGCACGTCCTGCATTGCGCTTAGGAGTCTGCCACCGTTAGCCGGATGCTATGCACGGTCTGTCACCGCCAGGTGCCGCGGACCGACGCCCGTTGCCGCTCGTGCGGGACCCCGCGCGACGGCGAGATGCACCTCGATCTGGTGCTGCCAGGGGGTGCGCGGGTGCCGCTGGACCGGCGGCTGGCGATCGGCCGTGCCCCGGCGTCGGATCTCGTCCTGGACGATCCAAGTGTCTCGCGTGCGCATGCGGAGATCGTTGTCGACGCCGACGGCGCAATGCTCCAGGATGTGGGGTCAAGCTATGGGACGTTCGTCGACGGCCGGCAGCTCTCCGGGCCCGTCGCGCTGACGAACGGGATGCGCATCGAGCTGGGCGATTGCCGGCTGGAGGTGGCCGAACGTGTCGATCGGGCGGCGGCAGGCATGACGGTGTCGGTCCCGGCGGGGATCAGCCTCATCGTCGAGCAGCCGTCGGTTCGCCGCGCGCGCCTGCGCGGTCAGCAGAATCGCAAGCCGAAGCTGCGCTCGGGCTGGTCGCTCAAGCGCCTGGAGGAGTCAGAGGCCGTGGACGGGGCGCGCTTCGTGCTCAAGGACCATCGTTCGTCGGTGATGGTCCGGCTCGCCACCGAGGAGGCCGAGATGGCCCAGTTGCTCGACGGCGACCACGACCTCGTGTCGCTGCTCGGCGAGGCGGGGGCGCGCTGGGGCGCGGAGGGGCCCGCTCGCCTGGCGCGCCTGCTGGCGGAGCTGGCCGACAAGGGCATGCTCGCCGGGGTCGAGTCGGAGACGGACCCCACCCGCCCGGGCGGCGCGCTCCCCTGGCTGGCCCGGCTCGTCCGGCCCCGCGAGCGCGAGCTGCCCGGCGTGCCCCAGGCGATGGCCGCGGTGTACCGCCGCGGCGGCTGGCTGCTGTTCAGCCCGGCCGTGCTCGGGGTCCTGGCCGTGATCGCCCTCGGGGGCCTGGTGGCCTTCGCCGCTCTGATCATCGGACGCTATGGCACCCCGTTCGTGGTGGCGCAGCGAGTCGGGCTCGGGGCGCTCGTGTTCGTCGTTGGCCGCTTTGCCCTGGTCGTCTGCCACGAGCTCGCCCACGGGCTGATCGCCGAGTCGTTCGGGCGCCCCATCTCGCGCGCGGGGATCAAGGTGGCTCTGGTCTTCCCCTACGTCTTCGTGGACACCACCGACGCGTGGTTCGAATCCCGCCATCGCCGCATGATGATCAGCCTCGCCGGGCCCGCCTCGGACGTCACCCTGGGGGGCGCGTTCGCCCTGGCCTGCCTGGTCACCGCGCCCGGCGGAGTGCGGGACATCCTCTTCCAGGTCGCCTTCGGCGGATACGTCGGTGCGCTGTTCAATCTCAACCCGCTGATGGAGCGCGACGGCTACCACGTGCTCGTCGACCTGCTCAGGGAGCCCGGCCTGCGCCGGCGCGCCACCCGGCACCTGCACGAGGTCCTCTCCGGGCACGGACCGCCGGATTCGCGGCGCCTGCTCGTCTACGCGATCGCCTCGCTGGCGTGGTCGGTGCTCACCGTCGTCTTTGCCGTGGCGCTGTCGTTG
Source organism: uncultured Actinomycetota bacterium (assembly GCA_963850325.1). Lineage (GTDB taxonomy): Bacteria > Actinomycetota > Thermoleophilia > Solirubrobacterales > Solirubrobacteraceae > Palsa-465. Next base: position 144,869 of record CAWKLB010000007.1, on the reverse strand, counting down.
CGCTACTACCCCGTCCTGGCCAAGCTGGCCCCGCCGGCGCTGGTGTGGACCGTCCTGTCGGCCTTCTACCTGGTGCTCGCGCTCCCCCTCGCCGTCCAGCTTCTGCGCCCGCTCTGGACGCGGGTGTATCGGGCGCGCCCGGAAATGGCTGCTCGCTAGGTGGTCATGGAATCAACCGTCTAGCCTTGGGCGCCGACCCCCTGAGAGCGGCACGAGGAGCAGGCATGGCAAGCGTCGATCAGACCAGGGTGGGTGGGCCCAATTCCACCAACGGCGCGGCGGCGCACACAATCGCTGTCGAGAACCCGGCCACCGGGCAGCTCATCACCACCGTCCCGGTGCTCGGCGCCGAGGAGCTCGAGGCGATGGGCCGGCGCGCCCGCCAGGCCCAGCCCCAGTGGGAGGCGATCGGCTTCGGCGGTCGCGCGCGGATCATGCGCCGGGCCCAGAAGTGGATGCTCGACAACGCCGACCGGGTCCTGGACTCCGTCGTCCGCGAGTCGGGCAAGACCTACGAGGACGCCCAGCTCGCCGACCTGGGCTACACCGTCACCGCCCTGGGCTTCTGGGCCAAGGAGGCGGCAAAGTACCTCGCCGACGAGCGGGTGCCGTCGTGGAACAACCCGGTGGCCGCGGGCAAGAAGCTGGTCATCCGCTACGTGCCGGTCGGCGTCGTCGGGGTGATCGGGCCCTGGAACTACCCCATCGCCAACTCGTTCGGTGACTGCATCCCCGCGCTGATGGCCGGCAACAGCGTGATCCTCAAGCCCAGCGAGGTCACGCCGCTGAGCTCGATGCTGATGGCCGACATGATGCGCGAGTGCGGCCTGCCCGACGACGTCTTCCAGGTCGCCACCGGCGACGGGAGCACCGGCGCAGCGCTCATCGGCCAGGTGGACTGCGTCATGTTCACCGGGTCGAGCCGCACCGGCAAGGCGGTGATGCGGGCGGCGGCCGACGCGCTCGTGCCCTGCTACCTGGAGCTCGGGGGCAAGGACCCGATGATCGTGTGCGCCGATGCCGACGTCGAGCGCGCCGCCAACGCCGCGGCCTTCTACTCGATGAACAATGGCGGGCAGGTGTGCATCTCGGTGGAGCGCTGCTACGTCGAGGAGCCCATCTACGACGAGTTCGTGGCGCGGGTGACCGACAAGGTCCGCGCCCTGCGCCAGGGCGAGCCCACGGGTGTCGGCACCGTCGACGTCGGCGCCGTCATCTTCCCGCCCCAGCTCGACATCGTCGACGAGCACGTCCGGGATGCGGTCGCCAAGGGCGCCAAGGTCCTCACCGGCGGGCGCCCGCACTCCGAACGCGGCCGTTACTACGAGCCCACAGTGCTTGTCGACGTCGATCACTCCATGCGGCTCATGCAGGAGGAGACGTTCGGCCCCACGCTGCCGATCATGAAGATCGCCAACCCCGAGGAGGGCGTGCGGCTGGCCAACGATTCGGCCTACGGCCTACAGGCGAGCGTGTGGACGCGTGACGCCGAGCGCGGGGAGGAGCTGGCGCGGCGGATCGAGGCCGGCGTCGTCTGCGTCAACGACGCCCAGATCAACTACTCGGCGCTGAACCTCCCGATGGGCGGGTGGAAGACGTCAGGCGTCGGGACGCGGCACGGCGCCAATGGGATCCGCAAGTACACCAAGACCCAGTCGCTGCTGGTGACACGGCGCGCGCCGTTCAAGCGCGAGCCGTTCATGTTCCCCTACAAACCGCGCCAGACGATGCTGCTGCGGCGTTTCTACAAGCTGCTCTACGGCCGAGGCACGCGCGACTGAGCGAGCGCACGCGCCACCGAGGCAGCGGCGGCGGCCGTGAGCCGGCCGCCGCCCCGCTTTAGATCCGCTACTTCTTGGCCGACGTCTTCGGGGCGGGGAGTGTCACCTTCCCCTTCTGCTTGCAGCTGAAGTGGACCGAGTCCTGGGTCGCGCACGTCAGCGTCCCAGTCCCAACCGCCTTCGCGAACGTTCCGGCGCCGCCCTTGACGATGAAGGTGCCGGTGTAGCTCGCCTGGCTGAAGGACGTGGTCGTCGTCGGAGGCGAGTTGTCATCGGGCGTCAGGATGAACGTCCCGAACACGGAGCCGGTGTTGAACCACGCCTGCCACTTTCCGGTGAGGTCGCCCGAGTCCTCTGTGGTGAATGACTCGAGCTCGACGCCCCTACCGACCGGGGTACATGTCGTGGAGCCCATCTCGGTCCCTTCCTGAGAGGCGGGCGAGACGTCGGTGGCGCCCGCGGGCACCTGAAGGAGCAGCGACGAGGCGCAGGACACCTTGGTCGTGACCGTGGACGGCGTCTTGCTCTTCTTGCCTCCCTTCGAGGCGGAGGAAGTCGCGGCCACGGCGGACGCGACACCGATGATGAGAACGGCGGCGATGGTCGCGCCGAGGAGGCAGATGCGCTTCACGCTATCTCCTGATTCGTTGTGAGACGGAATGAACCTATGCGGCGCGGGATTCTGTCGGTCGCGCGAGGGCACGGAGGTGAATATTTGGTAAACCGGGCGTTTCGGCCTGTGCTGTGTGCCCGGCGCGCCCCGACTTCCGGGGGTCAGCCGGAGCTGTAGTTGTTGAACACCACCGTGTCGAATTCCGGTAGTGACGTGTCCTTCGAGTAACCCAGCTTGGGGATGCTGAACAGGTCCTCGATCGTCTTGAGCAGCGAGAAGTGGTTGAAGGTGTCCGCGGCGTCCGCGGAGCCGGCCTTGACGTAGCGTGAGATCACCACGGCGCCGACCTGGCCGCCCCCCGGGGGCGTGCCGGCGCTCGTGCAGTCACCGGCCGTCCCCGTCGTCGGGGTGGTGGTGGTCGTGCCTGTGCTCGGGGTCGTGGTCGCGCTGGTCGTCGTCACGGCTGCGGTGGTCGTCGTCCCGGTCGTCGTGCCTGTGGTGGTCGTCGTCGGGCACGAGGTGGTGCCCGTGGTCGTCGTGCCGGTCGTGGTGGTCGTCTCGGTCGTCGTGACCGGGGTCGTCGTGCCCGCCACGGGTGGCGTCGTGGTAGCGGCGGTCGTCGTGTCGGTGGTCGTCGTGTCGGTGGGGGTCGTCGTCGCGGGGTCCGTGGTAGTCGCGCCGGGGTCCGTGGTCTCGGTCGTGGGCGCGACGGGCGTGGTCGCGCCGGGGGTGGTCGTCCCCGTCGTGGTCCCCGTCGTGGTCGTTCCGGTCGTCGTCGTCCCGGCCGACCCCGAGAGGTTGGGGAACGTGGGCTGATCGCAGCAGCTGCTGGAGTCGGCGTCGACGCCCGTCTGCGGCGCCTGGTCGAAGGTGACGACGATCATCCCGTCGTGCTTGTAGGCAGGGGAGGCCGTGATCTCCGGGATCACCGTCTTGAGGAACGTGTCGGACTGCGCCAGGCCGGCCGGCGCCCCCGTCGTGCACGGGGTGTCAGAGCCGTTGTCGCAGGCGTCGGGGGCGATGTAGGAGAAGTTGGCAGTGGTCTTCTCCTGCTTGAGGTCCTTGGCGAGCTTGTCCAGGCCGACGTCGTCCTGCGCGCACTGGGTCCCCGTGGTCAGCGCATTGAAGTACACGAACGGGTTGAGGTAGGTCACGTACGGGTCGGTCGCGGTCGCCGCTTGGTTGGGGTCTGCGGCGCCCACGCTCGGGAAGCGGCAGCTCTTCGGCTGGCCGGCGAGTCCCTGGTCGACTCCCTGGATGTAGGCCCGCCAGGTGTTGCCGTTGTCCGAGAGCTCGGTCGGCAGCGATTGGGTCGTCGGTGGGTAGACGCAGCCGTTGCCGATGACCTGCGAGCCGGCGGCGTTGCCGGTGGGGGCGATCGTCGTGAACACCGGGCAGTTGCCGGCGGTGTCCTGGGTCGGGCCTTGCCCGCTGAGCAACGCGATCTCGCTGGCCAGCGACGACGACGCGACGCCGTAGTACTGGGTGATCAGCTCGCCCTGCTTGCGCAGCGTCGTCGACAGGTACGGGTGGCCCTTGGTCGTGCCGAAGGACTGGTTGAACCCCTGTCCCGAGAGCATGACCAGGAAGACGTGCTTGATCGGCGGGAGCGCCACCGCGGCCGACCCCGAGTTGTCGCCCGTCCCCGTCCCCGTCCCCGTGGTGTCGGCCGGCGTGCTCGGCGTCGCGGCTCCCCCGCCACCGGACGGGGCGGGCTCGGTGATCGTCTCGGTGACTGCCGCCTGGGCGCCGCCGCCACCACCACCACTGCCACTACCGCCACCACCGCTGCCGGTGTCGGTCGGCGCCGGCGCAGCGGGCGCCAACGAATTGACGGACACCACGATGGAACGGGCCAGCGACTCGACCCCTCCGGGGCCGGTCAGCGAGCCGGCGACGACCCCGAAGGACAGCATCGCCATGACCGCCAGCGAGGCCACCCGGGGCGTGGGGAGCACGCTGCCCAGCGGGGGGCGGGGCTCGGGCGGCGGCGGGAGCTTCTCGATCACCGTGGCCGGCGGCACGCGCATCTCGCGCAGGGTGGATTCCACTGACACGGGCAGCGGTCCGCGCCGGGTGCCGCAGCTCACGCAATAGCGCTGATCGGTGGCGAGGGGCGCTCCGCAGCTGGCGCACGCCCTGCCGATATCCGCGCGCGGGCGCGCGCCGCTGGGGTCGTCCGTGTCCATGTGTCAGTCTGAGTGTGTCCGGTCAGCCGCGGCGGGATGTGAACATCTCAGAACCCCACATCCTCTCATCCGGTACTCGTGACTTGCAGACCTGGTCACGAGTTGTTCACAACTTGCCCGGGGTGTCCGCCATACGCTAGCTGGCGTCCATGCCACTGACCCGACGAGCGCGATGAGCCTCGGTCCTGAACGATCCGACGTCGCCGCAGCCGCGGGGCGGCCGGGCTCCGTTTCCGAAGAGCCGACCCCTCAGCTGTCGCTGGCCGGGACCAGTGACCACTGCGTCAACTGCGGCGCTCCGCTCGCCTCAGACCAGCGCTATTGCGTCAGCTGCGGTGAGCGCCGCGGCAAGCCGCGGTTCGCCCTGGCCGGGCCACATGAGGACGCCGCCCAGGAGGTCGTGACGACCGCCTCGGCGTCCACGCCGCGCCGGCCGCGCACCTCGGCCGGCTTCAACCTCATCGCCGGGGTGGCGACTCTGCTGCTGGCCATGGGCGTCGGTGTCCTGATCGGCCACAACAGCTCCAGCAACACCAGCGGCAAGGGATCGGCGGCGACGCCGGCGATCACCATCAACGGCGCCGGCACCGCAAACGGGTCCGCGACGGCGACGACCCCGAGCAGCTCGAGCTCGCACGGCAGCACGGCCAGCACCGGGAAGTCGAAGCACAGCGCCTCCGCCAAGAGCGCCAGCAAGGCGCCGCCGAAGGTCGTCATCCAGAAGGCGGCAGCGGCCGCCAGCAAGGTCACCGGTGGCAGCGCGAAGACCGCTGGTGCCACGGCCACCCAGGGCAGCGCGTGCACCGCCGGGACGGCCGGCTGCCAGAACGGCAAGCTGACCGGCAACTACTTCGGCCAGTGACCAGCTCGTCCTTCAACGGGGATACCGCCGAGACCGCGGTCCTGCGCCCCGCCGGCCGGGTGGGTTCCGGTCCCGCCGAGCAGGCCCCGGCGCCGCCGCTGACGTCAAAGACGAAGATCGGGGACGACCGCACCTTTGATCTCAAGCGGCGCCGCGACGAGCTCAACGCCCGCGTCGCCGAGCTCCAATGGGATCTCGGCGGGCTCGTCTACGAGATGGCCATCCGCAACCGGATCCGCGTCGAGGTGCTGGTTCAGCGCGCAGCGGTGCTGCAGGAGGCCGACGCCGAGCTGGGCGAGGTCGAGCGCATTCTCCGCCTCGAGGAGACCGGCATGGCCGGTGCGTGCGGCAACTGCGGCGCCCCACACAGCGTGGGGGCGTCCTTCTGCTGGCAGTGCGGCCAGCCGCTGCTGGCCCAGGTCACTCCGGGCTCGATCGGCTCTTAGCGCGATCGGCTCCTGGCGCGATCGGCTCCTGGCGCGATCGGCACTAGCGCGATCGGCACTAGCCGAAGCCGCACTAGCCGAAGCGGCCCGTGACGTAGTCGCGTGTCCGCGTATCCACGGGGTTGCTGAAGATCACGCTGGTGTCGTCGTATTCGACCAGGGTGCCCACCCGTTCATTGGGATCCAGCGAGAAGAACGCCGTCCGGTCCGCCACCCGGGCGGCCTGCTGCATGTTGTGGGTGACGATCACGATCGTGTAGCGGTGCTTGAGCTCGTGCATGAGGTCCTCGATCGAGGCGGTGGCCACCGGATCCAGCGCGGAGGCGGGCTCGTCGAGCAGGAGCACATCGGGCTCGACGGCGATCGCCCGCGCGATGCACAGACGCTGCTGTTGGCCGCCGGAGAGGCTCAGCGCGCTGACCTTGAGGCGGTCCTTGACCTCGCCCCACAGCGCCGCGCCGCGCAGCGCGCGCTCGACGCGCTCGTCGAGGTTCTTCTTCATCCCCAGGTTGCGGGGCGCCCACGCGACGTTGTCGTAGATCGACTTGGGGAACGGGTTGGGCCGCTGGAACACCATGCCGATCCGCCGCCGCACCTCGACGCGGTTGGTCGCCCGTGCGTAGACGTCGTGACCGTGGTAGAGGACCTGGCCGCCGAGCGTGAAGCCCGGGATCGAGTCGTTCATCCGATTGAGGCTGCGGATGAACGTCGACTTGCCACAGCCCGACGGGCCGATGACCGCGGTGACGAGGTTGCGGTAGATCTGCAGCGACGTCCAGTCCAGCGCCTTCTTGGTGCCGTAGGTGACCGACATGTCGCGGATGTCGAAGACCGTCGCGCGGGCCGGTTCGCGCCGCGCGCCGTCGATCTGCGCCGGCGGGGCGGCCAGCGGCACGGCGGCCGTCGTCTGGATGCGCTGGCGCGGCACGACATCCTCGTTGGGCGCCGCGCTGGTCACGTGTGGGTCCCGTTCGGTCATCCGGTGAGCTTGCGTTTGCTGCGGGCCAGCAGGAATCTGGCTCCGATGTTGGCGATCAGGATAAGCACCAGCAGTACCAACGCTGCGCCCCAGGCCCGCGGGAAGCCTGCGGGGTTGAGCGAGTCTGACGCGGTGAGGATGAGCACCGGGATGTTCGGCATCGGCCCAAACCAGTTGAAGGTGACGTGCGGGCCGAACGTGGAGTCGTTGACGAGCAGCGGCGCGGTCTCGCCTGCGGCGCGCGCGATGGCCAGGATCGAGCCGGTGACGATGCCGCCGAGCGCCGCCGGCAGCACAACGGTGATGATCGACCGCCAGCGGTCGACGCCCAGCGCGTCGGAGGCCTCACGCAGGGAGGGCGGTATGAGGCGGAGCACCTCCTGGGTGGAGCGCGCCACCAGCGGCAGCATGATGATCGCCAGTGCCATCGATCCCGCGAAACCGGTGTCCTTGTGCAGCGGCTGCGTGATCAGGCCCAGGATGAAGATGCCGATCACGATCGAGGGGACGCCCTGGAGGAGGTCGAGTCCCAGGCGCAGCGTGCCGGCGATGCGCGAACCCGGGCGGGCGAACTCCGTCATGTAGATGGCGATGAGGACACCGATCGGCACCGCGATCACTCCTGCCAGCGCGACGATGATCGCTGATCCGATGATCGCGGAGCGGATGCCACCGCCCGGGCCGCCGAACGCCGGCGGGTCCTGGATGAGGAAGTTGAGGTTCAGCGCCGAGGCGCCCGACTTGATGACGTCGAAGACGACGATGGCCAGGACGGCCACAGCGACGAACGCTGCCGCGACGGCCATGCCCTGGGCGATGCGGCTGACGATCAGCCGCCGGCGCAGGTTCCCCGACGGCGTCAGCGGCGACGTCGGGTCGTAGGGGGGCTCAGATCCCGCGGTGGACGTCATAGTGGCGCGCGATGAACCGCGCGGCAAGGTTGGTGACGACGCCGAACACGAGCAGGATCAGCGCCAGGTAGAAGATCGAGTGGATCTGGAGCGCGTTGGTCGGGTACTGGATGTCATTGGCAATTCGGGCGGCCAGCGTGTTGCCTGTCTCAAACAGCGACTTGTGGATGACCGCGCCCGTTCCCACCACCGACAGCACCGCGATCGACTCGCCCAGCGCCCGACCCAGGCCCAGCGTGGTGGCGGCGGCGACCCCGGAGATCGTCGAGGGCAACACCACGCCGCGGATCACCTCCCATTGCGTCGCGCCCAGCGCCTCTGCGCCCTCTTTGAGCTCGTTGGGGACCGTGAGGAACAGGTCTCGGCTCAGCGAGGAGATGATCGGCACCACCATCACGGTGAGGACCAGCCCGGCGGTGAAGAGGCTGAGGCCGGTCGTCTGCGGCGGCCCGAAGATTCCGAGGAACCCGAACGTGTCGTGCAGGAACGGCTCGACGTGGGTGCGGACGAACGGTGCCAGGAAGATGAGGCCGAAGAACCCGAGGATCACGCTGGGGATCGCCGCGAGCATCTCGACCAGCGGCCCGACGACGGTCCGCACCGAACGCGGGGCGAGCAGCGCCAGGTACAGCGCGATGGCGATCGACAGCGGAACCGCGATGATGATCGCCATCGCCGAGGTGACCGCGGTGCCGTAGAGCATGACCCCGGCCCCGAAACGGCTGAAGTTCGGAGCCCAGTCGATGTGGCCGAGGAAGCCCAGCCCGAACTTGGAGACGGCGGGCTTCGCACCGGAGATCACCTGATAGGCCAACTCGACCAGGATGAGCGCGGCGAGGAGGCCGGCGGCGAGGCACAGAGCGCGCATGATCTGGTCGCCGCGGCTGCGCTCGGTGGCGCGGCGGTCGGCGACAAACCTTGTCAGACGATTTTTCGGGGCAGCGGATCTCGCCGACATCGACGGCGCAGCGTAAAGAACGGGCCCAAATGCGAGCCGCGACCATACCCCGCATCACAACATCTCAAAACGCTGGTAACAATCCGGCAACAAGCGGGCCCCGCGCGATCCGCATGCTAGTGCTGCTCGTAAGGTCGGCCGGGCCACGACGGGCGCACTGTTGTCTCCAAATCGAAAGGGCCTCAACTTGAAAGGCTTCGCCTTCCAACGCAGGAAGCTCGTGTCGGTGTCCGCCGCGGTCCTGGCTGTCGGGGCATCGACCGGCTTCATCTCCACCGCGGTCGCGTCCGCGACCAGCGGCACGTTGAACGGCGCCGGGTCGACGCTCGTCGCTCCGCTCGAGGCCGAATGGGCCTCTGCGTTCAACAGCAAGACCGGCAACACGGTCAACTACAACCCGGTGGGCTCCGGTACCGGCATCGCCGATATCTCCGCCGGCACGGTGGACTTCGGTGCCTCCGATGCTCCGCTGAGCCCCACGCAGGCCGCCGGATGTCGCAGCTGCATCCAGATTCCGTGGGCCCTCTCGGCCACCGGCGTCGGCTACAACGTCCCCGGTGCCGGCCGCAAGCTGCATTTGACCGGTTCCCTGTTGTCTCAGATCTATCAGGGTTCCATCACGAACTGGAGCAGCCCGGCCATCGCCCGCGTCAACAAGGGCGTGCACCTGCCCAATCTGACGATCACACCGGTGTTCCGCTCCGACGGCTCGGGTGACACCTACGCGTTCACCAACTATCTCACCCACATCAGTCCGTCGTGGGCCCGCAACATCGGTACCGGGACGTCGGTGAGCTTCCCCCACGGTGCGTCGGGCAAGGGCAACTCCGGCGTCACGGCGGTGCTCCAGGGCACCCCCGGCTCGGTGGCCTACATCGCCGTGTCGTACCTGATCGCCCACCAGCTCCCCGCCGTGGCGATCCAGAACGCCGCGGGCAAGTTCGAGTACCCGAACCTGTCGAACATCGAGAACGCGGCGGGCCAGGTCAAGCACGTTCCGGCCAACGGCGCGCTGAGCATCGTTGCGCCGCCCAAGAGCGCGAAGATCGCCTACCCGATCTCCACGTTCACCTACATGATTGCCCCGACGACGGCTCCGCAGGGTGCCCTGCTGAAGTCGTTCGTCCAGTACGCCCTGGGCGCCGGTCACTCCTTTGGAGCGAACCTGGACTTCGCTCCGCTCCCGAAGGTCGTGGTCAACGCTGACAAGGCAGCGGCGGGTCGCCTGTAGGCGCACGCCATCCAGTCCCGGCTCCAGCACGCGTGGAGCCTCTGGCCCGGTCAGGCGGCGATACGGCCGCCGGCCGGGCCGCTTTTTTTGTCACCGCCGACGCGGGTGGGTCACGTGCCGGCGCAGGCGGGCACGCCGAGCGCCCGCCAGGCCGCGCCGGCCTGCTTCTCCAGCGGAGCCAGCTCGGTCTCGAGCGTCTTGAAGGCCACGATCGGGTCGTTGCCGGCCGTGAGCCCTTTGAGCGTGGACTGCAACACCTTGAGCTCCTGTTCGGTCGCCGCCTGCGCTCGCTGCAGGTGCGTCGCCATCTCGCCGGTGGGGTGCAGCACCGCCAGGGCGCTGATCTCGGGCTTGAGCGTTGCGATGCCGCGGCGCAGGAAGGAGGAGCCCTGGGAGGGGACCTGCGGCGTGGGGATGCCGTTGAGCCGCTGCGTCGCCACGGTGCACACGCGGCCCGTGTCGGTGCGCAGCTGACGGGCTGACATGGAGCTCGAGCTGCCACAGCCCGCGGCCGCCAGCGCCAACGCCAGAGCCAGGGCCAGCATCGGCGCGCAGGCCCGGCGCGCGGTCACGCGAGTGCAACCCCCAGCAGCTCCTCCAGCTCGCCGATGGTCTGCGCGGCTCCGACGTGTCGCACCGTCGCCATCCCCATCTCCCGGGCCGGCTTGAGGTTGAAGGGCAGGTCGTCGACGAACACGCAGTCGGCCGGTGGCAGGTCGATGGCGCGCGCTCCCAGCGTGTAGATCTCCGGCGTGGGCTTGCGGACGCCGACGTCGCCGGAGATCACGACCCCGTCGAACAGCTCCGCCAGCAGCGCGCGGTCATAGGTGGCGGCGCCCCACGAGTTGGAGATCAGGCCGGTGCGGATCCCGCCGGCGCGGGCGCGCCGCACCGCGTCGAGCATCGCCTCGTCCAGGCCAGCGCCCTCAAACATCCTCTCGATCAGCCGCTCCGGCGCGACTCCCAGGATCTGGGCGAACCGCCGCTCGAACTCCGCATCCGGCAGCGTTCCCGTCTCCAGCCCGACGAGCAGCTCACGGCTGGCCTCATCGCCGCGGAACAGGTCGCGCACGGTGTCCACGGACAGGCCCTCCTGCTGGCAGAAGGCGCCGAAGGCCGCGAACACGTCGGTGGTCATGACCCCGCCCCAGTCGATGAGGAGGCCCTGCTTGCGGGCCACTGTCAGCGGCCCCTCGCGCAGGACACCACTAGAAGCCGTTTCGCGTGACGTCGAGCGCCCGCTGGGCCAGCTCGACGACGCCCTCGCCGAACGTCTTCAGATACGGGTCGTCGGTCGTGCCCATGACCGCGCGCTTGTAGTTGCCCTCCATGAACACCGAGGCCTTCCACATGGCCAGCGTCACGTACCAGTTGAGCGACTGCACGGAGCGGCCCGAGCGCTCCTCGTAGCGCGCCACCATCTCCTGCCGAGTCGGGAACCCGGGGCGGTCGGTGACGGTGTGCATGGCAAAGCGGCTCTTGACGTCGGTGGACTGGACCCAGTGGACCATCAGGTAGCCGATGTCGGCGAGCGGATCGCCGATCGTCGCCATCTCCCAGTCAAGGATCGCGGCCAGCCGCGGCGGCGTTTCGTCGGCGAACATGGTGTTGCCGAGCCGGTAATCGCCATGCACGATGGTCGCGGGGGGCGACTCGGGGATGTTGTCGGCCAGCCAGCCTCCGACCTCGTCCAGCCCCTCGATCTCACGGGTCCGGTTGACCTCCCACAGCCCGTTGAACCGTCGCAACTGGCGCTCGAGGTAGCCGCTCGGCTTGCCGAACCCCTCCAGTCCCAGCGTCGTCCAATCGCTCCCGTGCAGCTCCACCAGTGCGTCGATGAGCTCATCGGCGATGCGGGCACGGTGCTCGGGGGTGTCCAGCCGTGCGGGGAGCTCGTCGGTGATGGCCGCCCCGCGGACGCGCTCCATGACGTAGAACGGCGCGCCGATCACCTCGGGGTCGGCGCAGATCGCCAGGACCCGCGGCGTGCGGACCGAGGTCGGCTCCAGTGCAGTGAGCAGGCGCGCCTCGCGCAGGACGTCGTGGGCGCTCGGCGGCAGGGGCCCTCGCGGCGGCCGGCGCAGGATGACTTCGGTGGAGAGCGCGAAGGTGACGTTGGAGTGTCCGTCGCCGACCGGCACGGCGCTCAGGTCGCGCGGCCCTTGGAGGCCGTTGGCGCGCAGGAAGTCTCGCAGGGGCTCCAGCACGAGCAACGGCTCGCGGTCGTTGGCCGCGCCCTCGGCGTGTGTGGCGACGATGTCGTCTGGAGCGAGCGTTGCGCTCATCGGTGCCGGAGGGTACCGGTCAGGCCGGTACCTTCCGCCACCGGCGGTGGCAAGTGATCAGGCGGCGACCGGGGTGCGGGCGCTGACCTCGCGGTCAAATCGCCAGCCGATCAGCTGGTCCCGGGAGCCCGCCAGCCCGGTCACGATGGCGCCGGTGCCCCGCTCGATGGCCGCCATCAGCGCCGCCAGTCGGTTGCGAAGCTCCACGCCGGCTGCGGAGTCGTCGTACGCCCAGTTGGCGTCGACGTCCTCTATCAGCACCGTGACTCGGGTCGGGTGCAGGCGCGAGATCTCGTTGATCAGGTCTGTATCGCTGTCCGAGGGTCCGAAGATGGCAAGGAAGTCACTCATGGCAATCAGTCTTCTCATCCTCCGTAAAGCGAAACTGAAGGCGCGTGAACAATTCGAGTCTTCTGTCTAAGACCTTCTTGTTGATTGCTGAGTCCACGACCCCCGCGTCCGCGGACTCAACCATCGAGCCTCTCAACCGCCTGAGTAGCCTCTTTAAGGCATGCCAGAGCTACCGGAAGTTGAGATCACCGCCCGGCTCATCGGCGCCGCCGTCGCCGGGGCTGGGATCGAGTCGGCGTTGACCCCGGGGATCAACGCGCTGCGCTCCTTCGACCCACCGCTGAGCGCGATCGAGGGGCGCAAGCTGACGCAGATCACGCGCCGCGGGAAGCTGTTCGTGGTCGGCGTCGAGGATGACCTCTCGCTGGTCATCCACCTCATGTCGGCGGGGCGGTTGCAGCTGTTCGACACGCGCGCGTCCTTGCGCGACAAAACCGCCCGGCTGCTCGTGCGCCTCGATGACGGGCGCGAGCTGCGTCTGCGCGAGTTCGGCACCAAGCAGGCGGCCTGGGTCAAGGTGCTCACGCCCGAGGGCGTCGAGGCCGAGGACCACATCGCCACCCTCGGCCCCGAGGCGTACCCCGACCCGCCGGAGCTCGGACCGCTGCTGGACGCTCCGCGCCCCCTGCACGGGCTGCTCCGCGACCAGCGCGTGATCGCCGGCATCGGCCGCTCGTGGGTCGACGAGATCCTGCATGAGGCCAAGCTCTCCCCGTTCAAGCGCGGCTCGGAGCTGTCCGATGAGGAGGCCGAGCGGCTGCGCGAGGCGATCGTGTCCGAGCTCGGCCGCGCCCTCGCCCACTACGAGGAGCACCTGACGCTCCCGATCCCCGACAAGCTGCCCATGCCGCTGCGCGTCCACCGCCGCAACGGCGAGCCCTGCCCCCGCTGCGGCGACCAGCTCGAAGCCGTCTTCTACGAGGACTACGTGATGTGTTACTGCCCCACGTGTCAGACCGACGGCAAGCTGCTCAAGGACCGGCGGCTCTCGCGCCTGCTCAAGTAGCGGTGCCGTCTCGCATCCCGTAGGCGGGATCGAGCGCCGAGCGCAGCCGCCGGGCCCCAGAGTCGTCCAGAACGCCGCGGGCGTGCTCGGCGACCTCGCCCGCGGTCGCGAACCACACGCCGCCCAGCTCGCGGGCAAACGTCACGAACCGGCCGATCGTCCGTGACCGCGCCGGGCGCCCGGACAGGAACGGGTGCATGGTGAGGACCTGCAGGCAGCCCTCCTCCCGGAAGGCCTCGAGCTCGCCCTGCCAGATCTCGAGCAGCTTGCCCGGCGCGCTCCAGGCTGTCGCCGAGGGGCGGGTCCACGAAGAAGCCGTACTGCTCCCAGTCGTCGAAGGACCAGTGCACCGGCAGCTCGACCAGTGTCCCGGCGTCGGCGCCCAGGAGGTAGGGGACGTCGTCGTCCATGAGGCTCGAGTCGTAGCGGAAGCCGGCGGCCGCGAGCAACTCCGGTGACTCCAGGCTGAGCTGCCACCAGGGCGCCCGATACCCCACCGGTCGAGTGCCGGTGAGCGGCTCGAGCACCTCGGCGGCGCGCTCGATGATCGCCCGCTGCTCGTCGCGGGGGAGATCTCCGGGGAGCTCATGCATGTACCCGTGCCAGCCGATCTCGTGGCCGTCGGCGACGATCCGGCGGATCGTGTCGGGGTAGCAGTCGGCGGTGAACCCGGGGACGAAGAAGGTCGCCCGGATGTCGGCGCGGCGCAGCTGCTCGAGCAGCCGCGGGACGCCCACGCGCGGCCCGTAGGCCTGGTGGGTCATCGTCGTGGCGTGGGTGGCGTACTTGGCGTCGACCTGGAGGATCGCCGACTCGGCGTCGACGTCGAAGGAGACGACGCATGCGCAGCGGCTGCCGTCGGGCCACTGAAAGCGCGGTGCGCTCATGCCACCACCGGCTCGCGACGCAGCTCGTGGCAGGAGCAGTGCACGCCGCCGCCGGCCAGGGCGAACTGGTCGTACTCGATCGCGGTCACGTCGAACCCCTCGGCCTCGAGCTGGGCGTTGACCGTGGTGTTGTGGGCCATCGAGAGGATCCGCCCGCCGCCCAGGTTGACGAGGTTGCCGCCGAGCTTGACGCAGTCGCGGTAGGCGACCGGCATCCAGCTCACGCCATGGGCCCGCAGGAAGTCGAGCACGTAGTCCTCCAGCGCGTCCTCGCACACCAGCGCGTACTTCTCGGCCAGCATGACCAGGGTGGCGTCGAGGTGGACGAACTGCGGCGCCAGCGGGACCGTCAGCGTCTCCCAGCCCTCGGCCGCCATCCAGCCCGCCACCTGCTCGGCCCCCTCCTTGGTCGACCGGTTGCCCGCATACCCCAGCACCACCACGCCCGGCTCGATGATCCCGAAGTCGCCGCCCTCGAAGTGCCCGGCGGTGACCCACTTCCAGATCGGGATCCCCTCGCGGGCAAAGAACGACGCCACCACCGCGTAGTCCCGGCGCCGTGGTGGGGTCTGGATGCTCGCCACCACCGGCCCCCACGGGGTCGTGAAGCTGGAGTCGCGGGCGTACACGCTCGACGGCAGGCCCTCATCGGCATCGAGGAAGTGGCACTGCACTCCGGCCTGCCGGTAGACGTCCACCATCTCCCGGTGCTGGGTGAGCGCCCGCTCCTGATCAAAGCGGTGCCCGGAGCGCTCCATATTGGCGAACGTGACCGCCGAGATGGAGTTGAGCGGCACCCAGCGGAAGTGGTCCGGGTGCCCCAGCAGGACGTCGGTGAGGACGCCGGTCTGGTTGTCGATCCCGAACGCGCCGCCGCCCGCGGACGTCGGCCCGCCGGCGCTCATGGCTGCACGATCCCGGCCCGCGGCTGCTCCTCGACGGGGGCGGCAGCCGCGAGCGGCATCTGGCGCGCCCTCGCCAGCACCCAGTAGATCGTCCCGCTGGCGACGATCGCCGCCAGCCAGGAGAAGTCGACCCCGTTGGTGGCCCGGGACAGCGGCCCTTGGAACAGGCTCGCGCTGCCGTACTCGAAGGCCCACCCGGCGACCAGCCCCGCGAGGAGCGCGAACAGCGCGGGCCACCGGATGTCGCCGTAGCGCGACGTCCGTGGATCGTCATACAGCGCCTCCAGATCGACGCGCCCGCGGTTGATGACGAAGTAGTCGATGAGGATGATCGCGCCCCAGGCTGCCGTCCAGATCACGAACGAGTTCATGTAGTTGGTGAACGATGTGGCGAACGTGCTGGAGGCCAGGAAGGCGATGAGCACGCCGCTGGCGATGATGCCGGTGACCACGCTGCCCACCCAGCGCTTGAGCTTGATGCCGCCCGCCAGCATGCACAGCGGCGCCGAATACACCGACTCGATGTTGACCGCGACCGCGCCGTGGATGATCACGATGAGGACGGGGATGGTCATCACGCCGAACAGCGACGCCACCAGCTCGGCGGGATCGGAGTTGGTCGAGGAGCTCGCCATCGCCGCGCCCAGGATCCCCAGCCAGATCATCGGGATGTACGTGCCGATCGCGGAGGCCCAGTAGAGCCTGCGCTCCGTGACCGCCGGCCGGGTGAAGCGCGAGTAGTCCGAGGCCCACGCCACCCAGGAGAAGCCCCACCCGATCCCGACGGCCGTCATGAACTCGGTGCCGGCCGTCAGCAGGGTCGAGCCGTGGACGGTCGAGTGGTTCCAGGTGACGTGGCCCTTGACGAAGGCCAGCACCGTCATCACCGCCATGATCACCGCCAGCACCGGCACGGTCCACTTCTCGAAGGTGCGGATGGCGTAGAAGCCGAGGGTGCCCACGATGAGCTGGGCGATCATGATGACCGCGGCGACCGTGTACTCGACCGCGTGGTTGTTGGGGAGGCCCAGCTTGTGCAGGCAGTAGGTGGCCAGGCTGAGCACGACGTAGGTGTTCAGGCCAATCCAGGACAGTGTGATCAGCCCCTGCAGGATGGCCGGGGCGTTGTTGCCCCGGCGCCCGAACGCCATGCGGCCGAGCGCGAGCTGGGAGACGCCCGTCCGCTTGCCCATCAGCGTGAACAAGCCGAAGATCAGCGCGCCCGCCGCCTGGCCGACTCCCATGAGGACGATCGACTGCACCAGGCTGAGGCCCAGCTCGGGCCCGATCGCTCCGACGACCCAGCTGGTGGGCGTGATGTTGGCTCCGAACCAGATCCAGAACTGCTGCCACGACGTCGAGTCGCGGTCGCTCTCGGGGATCGGCTCGATGCCGTGCTGATCCACCGAAAGCGCCTTCTCGAACTCGCCCAGCTCAGCCACACCGCTCGTCGACATGCGCCTCGTCTCCTCGGATCTGCGATTGCTCCCCGCGGCCGGTGGCCGCAAGGGTTCCGGTGGTGTTCACCGGCCTGCTGCTGCCCTTCGCGCGGCGCCACCTCCGCAGCGCTGCGACCTGCAGTGGCCCCGCGTCGAGGCTGCGCAGCAGCTCCGCGATGAGGCGTGCCCGGGGGACCAGGCTCGACACAAGGAGGTGCTCCTGCGCGGTGTGAAATGCGTCGCCACAGACGCCGATGCCATCGAGCGTCGGGACGCCGAGCGCCCCGGTGAAGTTCCCGTCGCTGCCTCCGCCGACGGTTCCGTGCCCGGGATTGAAGCCGATGCGCTGCGCCAGCGTGCGGGCGCGCTCGTAGAGGGCCAGGCTCTCCGGGGTGGGGGCGAACAGCGGACGGACCGGCCCCGGGGTGACCTCCAGCCGGATCCCGGCGCTGATCGGCCTCAGCCCGTGGATCCGCTGCCTCACCCGGTCGAAGTCCTCGTCGCTGGCGGTGACGGCGAGCACCTCGGCGCGGCAGTGGTCCGGCACGACGTTGACGAAGGTCCCGCCGCTGACCACGCCGACGCTCACGGTCACGTCGCGCTCGGCGTCCGAGATGGACTCGATCGCCGGGATCTGGGCCGCGATCTCCCGGATTGCCGATGCGCCGGACGCGCCGGCCGCACCCGCGTGGCCCGGAGCGCCGCGGGCCTCGACCACGAACCTCTGAAACGCCCAGCGTCCGGTGATGAGGTTGCCACTGTCCTGCGCGGGCTCGGGCACGAGCACGTAGTGGTGGCGGCACGCCTCGGCCTCGATCAGCGGGCGCGTGATGGGGCTGCCGATCTCCTCGTCTCCCACGAACAGGAACGTGACCGGCAGGCGCGGCGTCTGCCCATCGTCGAGCAGGGCGCCGAGGGCGTACGTGGCGAGGAACGCCCCGCCCTTCATGTCATAGGCGCCGGGGCCGAAGAACCGGTCGCCGTCGCGGCGGATGCGCTCGGCGGCTGACCCCACCGGGTGGACCGTGTCCAGGTGCGCGAGCACGAGGATCCCCGGCTCGTCGGGGCCGATTCGCGCCATCACCGTGTCGCCGAGCCCGTTGCGGCCCGGGTGGCGGGTGATCGTCGCGCCCAGCCCGTACATGGTGGCGGCGGCGGCATCCATCATGCGGTTGACGCTGTCGCGATCGTGCGTGGGGCTGTCGATCTCGACCCAACGGGCGATGCCCTCGAGCATCTCGCGCTCGTTGAACAGGTCCGCGGGCACGCCCATGCTCAGGACCTCACCCCGCCTGGCCGCATCCGGCCGACATTGCCCTCGAAGGCGACCAGCAGAGTCCGCAGGATGCGCGTGAGCTCCTCGCGGACGTCGGAGTCCAGTGGGCCCAGCAGCTCGGTCTCGTTGGCCACATGGGCCTCGATCGCGGCCTCCTGCATGGCACGACCCTCCGGGGTGAGGGCGACGACGACCCCCCGGCCGTCGGTCTGGTCGGGCGTGCGGACCACCAGCCCGCGGGCCTCGAGCCGCTCGACGAGCTTGCTCAGTCCGCCGGAGCTGAGCATGAGGCCACGGCTGAGCTCCGTCGGGGAGAGCGCGTGGGGCTCGCCGCGGCGCCGGAGTGCCGACAGCGCGTTGAACTCCGAGATGCTCAGTCCGAAACGGCCGAGCTCGAGCTCGACGTCGCGCTCGAGGTAGCGGGCGATCCGCAGGATGCGGCCGATGACCGCCATCGCCTCGGTGTCGAGCGAGGGGTACTCCTCGGCCCACTCGCGGACGATCCGGTCGACGTGGTCCTCGCCGGGCATCGGGGCTGAGCTCACGCCGCCGCCCGTGAGATCGGGAGCGTGACGCAGCGGACGGCGCCGCCCCACGCGCTGAGATGCTCGACATCGATGGGAAGGGGCTCCATCCCATGGCGCTGAAGCTCGCCGATGACGCGCTCCAGCCGAGCGTCGATGAGGTGCCGGCGGGCGTCGAGGTTCATGCCGACGGTGGCGAGCATCCGCGCCTCCTCCTCCGTGAGCTCGATCACGTCCCAGTCCGCGATGGGCGCCGGGAGGGTGCCGCCGAGCGCGGGCAGATAGGCCATCGCCAGGCCTTCGCGCAGCACGCACATGACGCCCAGCAGGTGCAGCCATGTGCCCGTGACCGGGACCGGGTGCACGTGGTAGCCGAACGGCTCCAGGTACCGGCGCAGCCAGGCCGACCCGGCGGCGTTGGAGGTGAGGTCCGTGTTGCCGCAGAGCACGTCCTGGCCGAGCACGATGATGTCGCCGCCCTCCAGGAACGGCCCGGCTCCCTCGTCGCCGGCCGGCCCCAGCTCAGCACGCGGGCTGGCGACATGCCGGACCTCGGGATCGGCGTCGATGAGTCGCTGCAGAACGGTGCGGGTCGCCCACGCCTCCTTACGGCGAAACGGGCGGCGGATGCACGTCTCGATGACGTGCTTGCCGAGCACGTAGACGGGATCCGCGGGATACAGCAGGCTCGCGCCCTCCTGCAATTCGCCCAGGTAGGCGCGCTCCTCGGGCGCGAACGGACGCGGGCGCAGCACTGTGACACCGTGCTGCGCGAACGTATCCGCCACTCGCTCCACCACCTCGGTGAGCTGCTCCCAGAGATGCGGGGCCGTCTCGCGCACGTCGACCGAGCTGCCGGGCGGGGCGCTGGACAGCAGCTCGGCGATCTCGCCGGACAAATACCGGATGTTGCGGTTGAACGCGGGATACCGCAGCCCGTCGGTCCGGCCGACGACCACGGCGTCGAGGCGACCGTATTCGCTGTGGCAGCCCAGTTCGAACGACGGCGTGGTCACATAGCTCCCCTCAGGTGCGCGAGGGTGTATATCTCGACCGATAGCTTTCTGTCAAGATACTTTGTCAGGGTGGCGACCCCGGGGGTGTTGCCCGGTCAACACCCTCGGCCAGTTCCCTGCGGCTCAAACCAGGCGCATGCTTGCAGTGTGTCCCAGATCGAGGTCGTCACCGCAGCTCTCGAGGAGATGGCCGGCCGCCTGAGCGGCATCGGGCCCGAGACCACCGAACTGCACGGACAGGTCACCACGCATGCGCCGGCGGCCGCGAACACGCCGGCGGATGCGGCGATGAGCGGGCTGATGGCGCGCTGGGCGACGGCCCTGCCTCGGTTCGCCGAATCGGGTGATCATCTGCGGGCGGCGATGCACGGCGCCGCACAGGTCTACGCCCAGTCGGACGCGGCGGTCGCCGCGGCCGCGGGGGGCGGCGACCGGCAGGCTCACTGAAGGCCGGCATATAGGATCGCGGCATGCTCAACCCAGGAGATCAAGCCCCCGACTTCACCCTCCCCGACCAGGACGGCAACCCCGTCTCGCTGTCGGGCCTGCGCGGCCAGACCGTCGTCGTCTACTTCTATCCCAAGGCCGACACCCCCGGCTGCACCACCCAGGCGTGCGGCGTCCGCGACCACCGCGCCGATTACGACGCGGCCGGAGCGACCGTCCTGGGCATCTCGCCCGACGCGCCCAAGAAGATCGCCAAGTTCGTCGACAAGTACGACCTCGGCTTCACCCTGCTGGGCGACGAGGACCACTCCGTCGCCGAGGCCTACGGCGTGTGGGTCAAGAAGTCCATGTACGGACGCGAGTACATGGGCAACGAGCGCACGACGTTCGTGATCGCGCCCGACGGCACAATCAAGGACATCCTGCACAAGGTCAAGCCGGCCGAGCACGACGACCTCGTGCTCTCCGCCATCGGCCAGTCCTGAGCGCCGGCGTCACCGCGCCGCGCCGGCAGAGATCAGTGGCCGCCCGCGCTGGGCGGCTACTGCAGGCCCTCGCGCGCCTCGCGCACGAGCGTGACGGCCTCGGGGAAGATGACCGCCATCACGGACCGAAGCTGCTCGGCCTGCTGTTCGGTCGTCCCCTGAATGTTGGCGCGGTTCATCGCCGCCACCGTCAGATCGACGGCGAGCTTGATGGCGTTGTCGGCCCAGGCCAGACGCTGCGCGCCCTGCATCTGCTCGGCGAACTCACCGAGCCGGCGCTGCAGATCGTCCGGGTCTCCGAACAGACCGCCGAATCCTCCACTTCCTTCCATGACAGCAATGGTAGCTGGCGCCCGAGGCTCTCTTTGGAGACTCTTACGGGCGCGGCGGGCGGCGGGCCAGCACGGCGATGCTGCCGCCCCGGTGTGCGACACCGGCGGCGAGCTCGGCGGCTACCGCCAGCGGCGCCAGGGGCAGCGCCAGCATGGAGATGGCCAGGTCACGTGAGGCGGGTGGGGCGTTGCGTTTGAGCAGGTTGTAGACGTAGGAGGGATCGCGGGTGAGCCGGTTGACCGCCGACTGCCACATCCCGTACGGGTTGTGCTCGAGCAGGAGGTGGTGGACGGCCACAGGCGCCAGCCCGCTGCGCTCCAGCAGCCGCGTCAGGCCCGCGGGCGTGAAATGGGTGCGATGGCGGGGCACGTCGAGGTGGTACCAGCGCTCGCCGCCGACCTGCGCCTGCACGGAGGCGAGATTCGGCACGCCCACCAGCAGGCCACCTCCGGGCGCCAGCCACCCGGCGATCCGCTCAAGCGCCGCGCCCGGGTCGGCGAGGTGCTCGAGCACGTGCCAGAGCGTGACCGCGTCCAGCGACCCGGCCGGGATCTCGGCCGCCTCGATCGTGACGGGGTGGACCGGAACGCCCAGCGCGCCCGCGCGCTCGAGCGCGCGTTGTGCCGGCTCGATCCCGAACGCGTCATAGCCCGCCACCCGGGCGGCGGCGACGAACCGGCCCTGCCCGGCGCCGGCATCCAGCACCCTCGCCGGCGGGACAGCGATCCGCCTAAGCAGCGCCAGCCGCCGGCGGTCGAATATGCGCAGGAGCGGGAGGGCGGCGCGGTACCCGCGAGGGGTGCCGGGCCGATAGGCGCCGGACTCGTGGAGATCGGCGGCTCCGACGGGCGCGATGGTCACACCCGTGCCACACGCGGCGCACCGCCGCAGTTCGTACCGGACGTGCGCCAGGCCCGGTTCGGAGCCGGGGACCGTGCGCCACGGGGCCAGGGTCCCTCCGCACGCCGGGCAGGTCACCGGCGGCAGTGTATGCCGGGCCGTAGCGCACCTCGCCCGCCGCCAAGCGACCGATCGGTGACAAACCGGCATCGAGGCTCGAGGTTTGGATCGAATCGGTCGCTATGCGGCCTCCAGCGGACAAACTGGCCGCCCACGATCGAGTTTGTCACCGAAAGGTCGTTGCGACCCCCGCCGGGGCAACCCCTGGATCTGCCACTAGCATTGGGCGCCTCATGAGCCCCGACGAGGTCCTGCTCTACGAATCACGCGTGCGCACGCGCCAGGTCGCGGTCGCGGTCGTCGCGGGGCTATGCCTGATCCTTGCCTCGGTCATCCAGCTGAGCGGCCCGCATACCAAGGTCGACGAGCTCACCCTCGACCTGCTGGTGGCCAACCAGCGGTTCCCGCTGGACCTGATCTCCTCGGTGGTCAACGCGATCGCGTCGCTGGGCATCGCCTGGACGCTGCTCTTCCTCTTCCGGGCCGCCCGGTCCCGCAACCCGGCGAAGGTCCGCCCGTACGTCAGGATCCTCACACTCGTCGGCGGCGGGCTGGCCGCCGTGGCCGGCGTCGTCTACGCGATCGTCGTGGCGATCAAGGTCCACGAGTTCGCCACCACCGGCTCTCAGACCTATGCCGAGGCCAACCACCTGACGAGCGGCGCCGGCCTGCTCGCCCTGCAGCTCATCGGCCAGGCGGCCGCGCTGCTGGTGGCCGTCGCCTTCGTGCTCGTCTCCCTGCAGGCCATGAACCAGGGGCTGCTCACGCGCTTCATGGGCTACCTGGGCATGTTCGCCGGGGCCCTGGTGCTCTTCCAGATCACCCAGGTGCCCGTGGTGCAGACGTTCTGGCTGCTGGCCATCGCCTACCTCATCTCGGGGCGCTGGCCCACCGGCGTGCCGCTGGCGTGGCGCTCGGGCCGCGCCGAGCCGTGGCCGTCCTCAGCGGAGACGCGCGCCCGGCGCGCCGCCGACACGGGAGACCGGCCCCAGCGCGGCGGCCGGAGGAAGCCGCAACCCGCCGCCGCCGTCGAGGGGCCCGAGGCCGCCGCCGCTGCGCCGGTCAACGAGCGCACGCGGGCCGCGACGCCCAAGCGCAAGCGCAAGCGCCGCACCTAGCCGGCCAAGCCCCCGCGGCACCCGCCTGACTCCGGACGGTCGCCGTTCGTCGGTCCGCTACGACCGTTCGGCGGTCCCGCGCGACCGTCCACCGATCTCTCCTTTGCGCGGGGCGACGCCTTTGCGAGCTTTTGCGTCCATCTCGTCAACTGACGTAGGAGGAGAGATGGAAGCAGGCAACCTGCCGTCCCGGGAGGCAGACCTCGTCCCCGAGTCGGATCCGACGTCTGGCCGGGGAATCGCATGGAGCCCGGCCGACCCAGGGCCACTGGGCCTCGCCGCATTCGCTGGGACGACATTCATGCTCAGCCTGATCAACGCCGGACTGGTGGGGACTCAAAAGGCGCCGGGAGGCGGCCTGCTGCCGATGGTCGCCGCGCTGGCCCTCGCCTACGGCGGCGTCGCCCAGCTGGTCGCCGGGCTCTGGGAGTTCCGGACCGGCAATACGTTCGGCGCAGTCGCATTCTGCTCGTACGGCGCGTTCTGGATCTCGTTCTTCTTCATCGTCCAGTCGGTTGGGAAGAACGTCCCGACTGAGATCTTCAGCGGGCTTGGCCTGTACCTGTGGATGTGGGGCATCTTCACGGCATACATGTTCATCGCGTCGCTACGCACCACGGGTGCCGTCGCCCTCGTATTCCTGCTGCTGGCGATCACGTTCATCGTGCTCGGCATCGGCAACTCCGCGCTGGCCGGGACGTTGCACGCCACCAACGGAACGATCAAGCTCGGCGGCTACATCGGGATCGTCACGGCGATCGCCGCCTGGTACGCGTCGTTTGCCGGGGTGATCAACGCGACCTTTAATCGAGTCATCGCGCCGGTCTTCCCGCTCAGCCGCTGACGAGAGGTCCTGCCAGCTTGATCTGAGTGGGGTACAACTAGAGACATAACAGCCGCGCATTCGCGGCCAGCACGGGCGCCGGCAACCACTGCCGGCGCTCGCCGCTGACCCGCACAGCGAAAAGCCGGGGATTTACAAGGAGAGGCTTGCATGGCAGACACGGCATCGACGAGTGAGGGCACGCTCGAGCAGCAGCTCGAGGAGATGCTGCAGATCGAGAAATTCGACCCGCCAGAGTCCTTCCGCGAACACGCGCTCCTGAGCGATCCGGCGGTGTATGACACGGCCAACGCGGACTGGAAGGGATGGTGGACCGAGCAGGCCAAGAACCTGGCCTGGTTCAAGGAGCCCACCACCGACGTCAACGAGTCAAATCCGCCGTTCTACAAGTGGTTCGAGGACGGCAAGATCAACGCGTCCTACAACTGCCTGGATCGCCACATCGAGGCGGGCAAGGGCGACAAGGTCGCCTACCACTGGCGCGGCGAGGAGGGCGAGGAGCGCGACGTCACCTACGCGGACCTGCACCGGGACGTCCAGAAGCTCGCCAACGCGATGAAGGATCTCGGCATCGCCAAGGGCGACGTCGTCGGGATCTACCTGCCGATGATCCCCGAGGTGGTCGTGGCGATGCTCGCCTGCGCGCGGATCGGCGCACCGCACAACGTGGTCTTCGGGGGCTTCTCGCCGGACTCGGTCAAGGAGCGGATGGAGTTCTCCGAGGCCAAGGCGCTCATCACCGTCGACGCCGCCCGCCGCAAGGGCAAGACCGCGCCGATCAAGGACGCGGTGGACAAGGTGATCGGCGACGTCAAGTCGCTCGAGCACATCATCGTGGTCAAGTCGACCGGCGCCGACTGTGACATGCAGGAGGGGCGCGATGTCTGGTACCACGAGATCTGCGACGCCGCCGATCCGGAGTGCCCGGCGGAGGAGCTCGACGCCGAGCACCCGCTCTACATCCTCTACACCAGCGGCTCGACGGCGAAGCCCAAGGGGATCCTCCACACCACCGGCGGTTACCTCACCGGTGTCAGCGCCACGCACAAGTACGTCTTCGACCTCAAGCCCGACGAGGACGTCTACTGGTGCGCCGCCGACGTGGGCTGGGTCACCGGCCACTCCTACATCGTCTACGGGCCGCTCTGCAACGGCGCCACGTCGGTGATGTGGGAGGGCGCGCCCGACTATCCGCACAAGGGGATCTGGTGGGAGATCGCCGAGCGCTACGGCGTGACGATCTTCTACACCGCTCCGACGGCGATCCGCGCCTGCATCAAGTGGGGCGCCGAGCACGTGGAGAAGGCCGACCTGTCCAAGCTGCGCCTGCTGGGCACGGTGGGCGAGCCGATCAACCCGAAGGCGTGGCTCTGGTACCACAAGGTCGTCGGCGGCGAGCGGTGCCCGATCGTCGACACCTGGTGGCAGACGGAGACAGGCGCCATCATGATCAGCCCGCTGCCGGGGATCGTGTCCACCAAGCCGGGCTCGGCCACGCGCCCGCTGCCGGGGATCCTCGCCGACGTCGTCGACGAGCGCGAGGGCACGCCGGTGGACGAGGGCCAGGGCCTGCTCGTGATCAAGCGACCGTGGCCGTCGATGCTGCGCACCCTCTACAAGGAGGAGGACCGGTTCATCGAGACCTACTTCTCCAAGTTCGACAAGACGACCTACGTCGTCGGGGATGCCGCCCGCAAGGACAAGGACGGCTACATCTGGGTCATCGGGCGCATCGACGACGTGGTCAACGTCTCCGGCCACCGGCTGTCCACCGCCGAGGTCGAGTCGGCGATCGTCTCGCACCCGAAGGTCGCCGAGGCGGCGGTCATCGGGCAGTCCGACGAGGACACCGGCCAGGCGATCGCGGCGTTCGTCACCCTCAACGGCGACCTCGCCGGCACCGATGCCCTGGTCGAGGAGATCCGCAGCCACGTGGCCGACAAGATCGGGAAGTTCGCCCGGCCCAAGCGGATCATCTGGGCCGACGATCTGCCCAAGACCCGCTCGGGCAAGATCATGCGGCGGCTGCTGCGTGACATCGCCGAGGGACGCGCGCTGGGCGACGTGACGACGCTGCGTGACCCCGACGTGATGCAGCAGCTCGAGGACAAGATCAACGAGGAGCAGGCCGCCGAGGCCTAGACCCCCTCGAGCGAAAGCCGGCGGTTCAGACGCTGAGCCGCCGGCCCAGCTCGCCCGTGTGCCGGCGGGCGACCGGGATTGTCTGGCCGTCGGAGAAGGTCAGCTCGGCGGTGCCGCCGAGCATCGGCGCCAGCTCCACCGCGTTGCGCAGGTTGGCGACGTACTGGCGGTGGACGCGGACAAAGCCGTGGGGCTCCCAGCGGCGCTCGATGTCGGCCAGCGTCGATCGCAACAGATAGCGCCCGTCGGCGGTGACGATCCGGACGAAGTCGCCGTAGGACTGGACGTAGAGGATGTGGCGGCGCGCGAGCAGGCGGGTCGAGCCGCCGTGGAGGTTGGCGACGGCGATCATCTCGTGGTCCTCGAACTCGACCCCACCCGCCCCCCGGCCGCCCGCCGGCAGCGAGCCCGTCCCGCCCGCTCGGCGCTCACCTGAGCTCTCGACGGCGGCGGCGACGCGCTCGATCGCCTCCTCCACGCGCCGACGTCCCACCGGCTTGCGCAGGTAGTCGAGCGCGTGCAGCTCAAATGCGTCCACCGCCGCGTTGTCGTAGGCCGAGACGAACACCAGCTGCGGCGGCGCGGCGAAGCGGCGCAGCACCCGGCCGAGCTCCAGCCCGTCGAGGTTGGGCATGCGGACGTCGAGGAAGATCGCG
The DNA here is from genome assembly GCA_963850325.1 of uncultured Actinomycetota bacterium. Lineage (GTDB taxonomy): Bacteria > Actinomycetota > Thermoleophilia > Solirubrobacterales > Solirubrobacteraceae > Palsa-465. The sequence continues at coordinate 118,225 of CAWKLB010000007.1, read as the reverse complement.
TCGTAGGCCTGCGTCGAGGCCTTGACCAGCGCGTCGTGGCCGTCGTAGGCGCACTCGACCTCCTTGACGCTGGGGGAGTTGCGCAGCAGACGTGCCAGGTCCTCGAGCTGAGTGCGTTCGTCGTCGACGGCAAGGATGGTGAGCTGATCGCCGCTCATCGCGCGGCTCCCACCGCTGCGGGCAGCGGCATGCGCACGCGGTCATCGCCGATCAGGTTGGGGACGGTCATGACCGCCGTCGTGCCCCGCCCCAGCTCGGACTCGAGCTGGAGCGCGTAGCGCTCGCCGAATGTCGCTCGCAGGCGGCCGTCGACGTTGGCCAGGCCGATGCCGCCGCCCGCTCCAGCCAGGAGCCCGGACAGCCGGTCGGGGTCGATGCCGCTGCCGTCGTCGGTGACGCGCAGTTCGATGTCGGCGCCCACGACACGGGCGTGTACCGCCACTCGTCCTGTGCCCGCGCGTCGTTCGATGCCATGGCGGACGGCATTCTCCACCAGCGGCTGCACCGACATCGCCGGTACCACCGCCCCCAGCGTCTCGGGCGCCACGTCGACCGTCACGCGCAGCGAGTGAAACCGGGCTTGCTCGAGACGCAGATAGCGCTCGACATGCTCAAGCTCCTCGGCCAGCGTCACGTACGAGCGGCCGTCGCGGAACAGGTAGCGGGTGAACTCGGCGAAGTCGATGAGCAGCTCGCGCGCGTCGTCGGGACGCGTGTGGATGTCGCCGGCGACTGCGGCCAGCGCGTTGTAGATGAAGTGCGGCGAGATCTCGGCGCGCAGGGCACGCAGCTCAGCCCGGGCCAGGCGCTCCTCCTGGTCGGCCACCACCGACAGCTCCAGCTGAGCGGAGACGAGGCTGGCGGCCTCCATGACCACGCGCACCTCGCTGGCCGGCGGACGGCCCGGCCGCCGGTAGAAGGCGATCAGCGTCCCGGCGCGACGGCCCTGTACGAGCAGCGGCGCCAGGACCGCGGAGCGCAGGGGGCAGCTCGGGTCAGAGGACGTGAGGCGGGGCTCGATGCGCACGCGGTCGTCGCGGGTGCGCGCCAGCAGCCGGCTGAGCAGGTCGCCGGGGCGAACCTGCTCGCCGCCCTCGCCGTCGATGGCGAGCACGGTGCGGGTATCGGCCAGCGCCACGGACGCCGCGCCCGTGAGCCTGCGCAGGTGCGGGACCGCCTGGGCTGCCGAGCTGGGGCTCAGGCCCCGCCGGAGGTGAGGCAGCGTGGCGGTGGCGGCGTGCAGCGCAGACTGCATGCCGATTGCCGCCGGCGTCCGGGCGGCCCGTGGCGCGTGCAGCATCGCCCAACCGATTCCGATCACGGTGGCAAGCCCGGCCCCCAGCAGCACGCCTACAACGAGGCTCATGGGTGAGTTCTAACCATACCGGCGGCCACGGCCAGGTCGTCCCGTATGGCCTCGAACATCACATCGGACCGGACGCGGGCAATATGCTCACCGGCCACAGTGGAGGTGATCCTCGGTGTTCTCCTCGGATGGGCGATCGCCGCGTCGGTGATCGCGGGCTTTCGCCTGATCCGGCCGCCGCGCGTGATCTCCAACGAACAGCGTGCGATGCAGGAGGCGCTGCACGCCGCCACCGCCACGCTGCCCCATCTGCGCCGCGGCCTGTCGGCCGACAGCGCCGCCAAGACCGTGGGGCACCTGCTCACGCTCACCCAGGCGCGCGCGGTCGCGCTGCTTGACGCCGACCGCGTGCTGGCCCTCGCCGGCGCGGGTGTCGACCATCATGATCCGTCGGAGTGGGTCGCCCTGGCCGCGCAGGCCGGCCGCGACGACCGCCTGCACGTCGAGAACCGCATCCGGTGCTCGGATCCGAGCTGCCCCGTCGGCAGCGCGGTGCTGGCGCCGCTCGTGGTCCGCGAGGAGCGCGTGGGGACGTTCCTCGCGCTGTTCTCGCGCGGGTGGCGACTGACTCCAGAGGAGACGAGGACCGTCGGCGACGCGGCCAGCCTCGTCTCGGCCGAGCTGGCCCTGGCCGAGTTCGAGGCCCAGTCAGAGCGCCTGGCCCGGGCGGAGCTGCACGCGCTGCGCGCCCAGATCTCCCCGCACTTCGTATACAACGCGCTGGCCGCGATCGCCGGCTATATCCACTCGAACCCCGAGGAGGCCCGCGAGCTGCTCACCGAATTCGCCGAGTTCACGCGCTACGCCTTCCGCGGACGCAGCCCGTATGTGACCCTCGCCGACGAGCTCAGCTACGTGGAGAAGTACCTGCGCCTGGAGCGCGCCCGCTTCGGCGACCGGCTCGAGGTCCGTCTCCAGGTCGCGCCGGAGGTCCTCCCCGCCGTCGTACCGATGCTCTCGCTGCAACCGCTGGTGGAGAACGCCGTGCGCCACGGGGTGGAGCGGCGCGGCCGCGGCCGCGTGGAGATCGTCGGTCGCGACATCGACGCCGACGTGGAGCTGCGCGTCACCGATGACGGGGTGGGCATGGACGGCACACGGGCCACGGAGATCCTCGCCGGCCAGGGCAAGGGGGTGGGGTTGATGAACGTCCAGGCCCGGCTCCACGCGGCCTTCGGCCCCGCCTACGGTCTGGAGATCGAGTCCGCGCTGGGCCGCGGCACCACGGTGACGATGACGCTGCCCAAGTTCCGCGCCGGAGTCCGGGCGGCGTGAGCGCCGCCGACGGCGACCGGACGACGCCGCCGCTGCGATCACCCCGCCAGGAGCTGGCTGACTCGACCGCCCACGGCGACGTCTACCTCCGGCGACTGCGCCACGCCCAGCTCCAGCTCTCGTTGCTGGCCCTGGTCGCCTTCGGCGCCGTGTTCGGCGTCCTGCCGCTGGCGCTGTACCTGCTGCCGGCGCTCGACCGCGTGCACCTGCTGGGGGTCCCGCTGGGGATCTGGATCATGCTCGTGCCCCTCTGGCCGCTGTTCATCGCGATCGGCTGGCTCTACGCCCGCCGCGCCGACGCCCTGGACGCCGCCTTCCGGGACCTGGTGGAGAAGTGACCGCCCTGCTGGCGATCGGCGCCGTGACCCTCGGCACGCTGGGCCTGGGGGCGTGGGGGGTGCGTTTCGTCCGCACGACGTCGGACCTGCTGGTGGCATCGCGCTCGGTCACGGCCTGGTGGAACGCAGCCGCCATATCGGGCGAGTACCTGTCGGCGGCGAGCTTCCTGGGGATTGCGGGTCTGGAGATGAAGCTCGGGGCCAGCGCCCTGTGGCAGTCACTCGGCTTCACCGCGGGGTATCTGGCGCTGCTCCTGTTCGTGGCGGCGCCGCTGCGGCGCTTTGGCTCCTACACGATCCCCGACTTCGCCGAGGCACGCCTGCGCAGCCCCCGCATCCGTCCACTGGCCGCGGCGATCGTGCTGCTCATCGGCGGGTTCTATCTGCTGCCCCAGCTCAAGGGAGCGGGGCTGGCGCTGAACGTGGTCACCGGGGCGCCGTACTGGGTCGGCGTGGTGCTGGTGGCGGCAATCGTTGCCGTCAATGTCGCCATCGGCGGCATGCGCGGCATCACCTACGTCCAGGCGTTCCAGTTCTGGATCAAGGTGTTCGCCATCTCGGTGCCGGCCTGCCTGCTCATCATCCACTTCGGCGGGCTGCCTGGACGTGCGGCCCTGTTCGGGCGGGAGTACCCGAGCGCGCCCCACGCGCTCACGATCCGGCTGCCAGGGCCCCAGCCGGTCGAGTTTCCCGAGGCGGCCACGTTCACCATCGCAGGCCGGCGGGTCTCGGTGCCCGCGGGCGCGCATCGCACGCTGCCCGCTCACGTCGCCGTCCGCCTGCCCGCCGGCACTGTGGTGCCCGTCGCCGAGGGGACGGTGCCGCAACGCGGAACGGAGTGGTCGCGTCCGGTCGGCGGGACTGACGAGAGCTCGCCGCTGCTCGTCTACTCGCTGCTCGTCGCGACCTTTCTCGGCACGATGGGGTTACCGCACATCCTCGTGCGCTTCTACACCAATCCCGACGGTCACGCGGCGCGGCGCACCACGGTTCACGTTCTCACGCTCCTGGGGCTGTTCTACGCTTTTCCGGCCGTCTATGGGGCGATGGGCCGGGCGCTCACGCCCGAGCTCTACACCACCGGCGCGACCGACACGGTCGTGCTCACGCTGCCCAGCGCTGCGTGGCCCGGCACCATGGGCACGGTGCTGGGGGCGCTCACCGCGGCGGGGGCGTTCGCGGCCTTCCTGTCCACGTCCTCCGGCCTGCTCGTGTCCCTGGCCGGGACGATCAGCCACGACATCTGGCCGCGGCTGCGGCGCGAGCCGGCGAGCGGCGTGGCGATCCGGCGCGTGCGGTTTCGCGTGGCCGCACTGGCGGCGATGGTCGTGCCGGCGTTGCTGGCTCTGCTGGCGCAGCAGATCGACATCTCCATCCTGGTCGGGTGGGCGTTCGCGATCGCCGCCAGCACCTTCTGCCCGATGTTCCTGCTCGGGGTGTGGTGGACCCGCCTGTCGGCACGTGGGGCCGCCGCGGGCATGCTGAGCGGAGCGGTCATGGCCACCGCGGCCATCTTCGTGGGGCTGGCGCTCGGCGACGAATCGGCCAGCGTGACGGGGGCCCTGCTCGCTCAGCCGGCGATCGTCACGGTGCCGGTCGCGTTCCTGGTCATGATCGTGGTCTCGCTGCGCGACTCGCGGCGAGGCGCCTCGGCGGAGATGCTGGCGCTGCACGCGCCCGAGGGGCTTGGCCTGCGCCTGGCCGAGGAGGACCTTGATGCCCCGGTGGCGCCCTCATCGGTAATGATTGAGCGATGAGCTCCACCCTCTCATACGAACAGGTCTGCGCCGAGCACAGCTGGGACGTGCCCGAGCGCTACAACATCGCCGCCGACGTCTGCGACCGCCACCCCCGCGACAAGCCGGCGATGATCCACGAGGACTTCGAGGGCAACGTGCGCCGCCTGGACTGGGGCGAGCTCCAGGACACCGCCAACCGCTTTGCCAACGTGCTGGTGGCCCACGGCGTGCAGCGCGGCGATCGCGTGGCCATGCTGCTGCCGCCGACGCCCGAGACCGCGGCGGCGTTCTTCGGCACCTGGAAGGTGGGGGCGATCCTGCTCTCGATGTCGGTGCTCTACGGCGACGAGGGCATCCGCCACCGCCTCACGGACTCCCAGCCCAAGGTGCTCGTGACCAACCAGGCCAATGCCGACCGCATGGAGCGCTCGCTCGTGGAGCACGTGCTCATCCTCGATGACGCGCTGCTCAGCACGGGGTCGGACACCTTTGAGACCGTGGACACCGCCGCCGACGACCCGGCGCAGCTCTACTACTCCTCGGGCACGACGGGCCTGGCCAAGGGCATCCTGCATGCCCATCGCTACGTCCTCGGCCACGAGGAGTTCGTCTACTGCCACGACGTGCAGGACGGCGAGCTGTTCCACGGGATGGGGGAGTGGGCGTGGGCGGCCGGGATCGCGCCTCTGCTGGGGCCCTGGCGCTACGGCGCCGTCCAATGCGTCTACCAGCGCGAGGGCGGGTTCGACCCCGCCAAGCAGCTGGATTTCCTCTCGCGCCACGAGGTCACCAACGTCTTCGGGACGCCGACGGCGATCCGCTCGATGATGTCGATCACCGACGCCGGCACCCGGTACCCCCAGAAGATCCGGATCATGTGCTCGGCCGGGGAGCCGCTGAACCCCGAGGCGATCAAGTGGGTGCGCGAGCAGTACGGGATCACCGTGCTCGACTTCTACGGGCTCACCGAGTCCTATCCGCTGTGCGCGAACTTCCCGTTCATGGAGGTGCGCGCCGGCTCGATGGGTAAGCCGATGCCCGGCTGGGACGTCGCCATCCTCGACGAGGACGAGCGCCCGGTGGCAGCCGGCGAGCGCGGGGAGATCTGCCTGCGCGCCCGCTCGAACCCGCACTATCCGCTCGGCTATTGGAACCGGCCACAGGAGGACTCCGACGAGGTCTTCGGCGGTGAGTGGTTTCACACCAAGGACGCGGCCTCGACCGACGAGGACGGCTACTACTGGTATGAGGGACGCGCCGATGACGTGATCATCTCGGCGGGGTACCGCATCGGGCCCTTCGAGGTGGAGTCGGCGTGCCTGGAGCATCCCGCCGTGGCCGAGGCGGCGGCGGTGGCGGTGCCCGACGAGCGCCGTGGCAACGTGGTCAAGGCGTTCGTCGTGCTCAGCGCGGGCTACGACCCATCGGACTCGCTGGCCGACGAGATCAAGGCGTTCGTGCGCGACCACCTGTCGGCCTACGCTTACCCACGGCTGATCGAGTTCGTGCCCGATCTGCCCAAGACGCTCACCGGCAAGATCCGCCGGATCGAGCTGCGCCAGCGCGAGGCGGAGAACCGCGCCTCCTGAGCGCGGCCGGGCCTGAGCGCGGTCGGGCCTGAGCGCGCTACCCCGCCTGCGCCCGCGCGTGCGAGCGCATCTCGGACAGGATCCGCTCCAGCCGGGGCTCGGTGTCGGTGTCCACGTGCGTCATCACGGCGGCGACCGCCGGATGGACGGCCGCGATCTGAGCGTGCATCTCGTGGGCGACGGCGCGGTAGCTGGGGTGACCCTCGCGGCCGGAGCGCAGCTCGATGAGCTGCATCGCCTCGCGGGCGTTGAGGTCCAGGACGAAGCGGATCCGGTAGCCCAGGCACAGCGCGTAGGGGGCGGCGCTGGCCAGCCCGGCGTCGACGAGCCGCTCGTACTCGGCGCGGGACACCTCGAGCGCGCGGCGGTAGGCGTCCCCGGCGCCCGCCACGTCCACCTGCCCGGGCACACCCGCGCCGAGGTCGGGGGTGAGGGCCTGCCACTGCACGGTGAGCATCCGGTGGCGCTGCAGATCGCGGAACGCCCCATAGTCGGCGACGATCTCAAAGCGGTAGCGCAGCGCCTCAAAGCCGCGCCCGGGACGGTGGCGGCGGTTGGCGCGCTCGCCGACGAGGTCGGACAGCAGCTGCGCCCGCTCGGCCTCGGACATGACCTCGATCGACCTCCGGATGGCGTCCTCGGAGGTGGCGCTGGCCTCGAACATCAGCGCCGTGAGGAGCTCGTCCTCGTTGCCGTCGACATGGGTGAGGCGCACCGAGGGGCCGGCGGCGGCCTCGGTCTCCTCGTCGAGGCCCAGGCGCCGCGCCCAGCGCGCGCCGGCCTCCGCGCGCGACTCCAGGTAGCCGACCCACTGGCCACCGCGGTCGGGGCGCTCCACGCGCGCCACGAAGCTCGGCATCACGGCCTGGATCTCCTGGAGGATCATCGCGCCGTAGTTGCGGGCCTCGGGCAGCGGGTGGGCCAGCAGGTGAAGGATGAGCTGCTCGTAGGTCTGCCCGGTGGCGAAGATGCCCATGTGCGACAGCGAACTGGCGGGCAGCAGCCCGCGCAGCAGATCGAGCGCCTTGGCCTTCAGCGCTCGGGCGTGGGCGGCAGGCGCATCGGCCTCGGAGCGCGGGAACTCGTCCTGCGCCCAGGCGAGCACCTGCGGGAGAGCCGCCGAGTAGGTGGCGAACAGCTCGTCCATCGCGCGGGTGTACGCAGGGCCCAGCTGGGCGTCGCGGTAGTAGCGGTACCGCGGGACGACGTCCCCGGACCCGGAGACGGACCCCGATTCGGCCGCGGACGGCATCGGCGCGTCGTAGGCGATGTAGCGGGTGGACTGCTCCAGGTACGCGCCCAGCCGCGGGCGCTGGAGGATCTTGGTGAGCACGTTGGAGACCCACTCGCAGGCGACATGGGCGCCCCCGAGCTGAGCCACCGAGTCATCCCCGTAGCCCAGGAAGATCCGCTCGTAGAGCTCCGCGGCCCGCGACGAGTCCGCGGCGCCCGCCACCGTGTCGACCTGCTCGGGCAGGTCCTCGGCGAATTCGTCGAGCAGCAGCCGCCGCAGCGTGCCCTGGTAGCGCGAGTACCGCGCGAACAGGGCGCCCTTGACCGTCTCGGGCAGGTTGACCAGCGCGAACACCGGCCGGTCGAGGTTCGTGCAATGCGCGCGCAGGCGGGCGCGCTCGTCCTCGGTGAAGCTCTCGACCGGGTAATCCACGGGCGGTCGATCGTAGCGACGGCTCCGGCGGGGTGGGTGGGGGCGGGATCCGAGAGCTCGTCACCACCGCCCGCGGTGCACGACCTCCTCGAACGCGCGCCGGTCAGGGTTCTTGATCGGCCGCAGCGGCCGGCCGGCCGGGTAGCCGAAGTCGATCATGATGTAGGCGTAGCGATCCTCGGGGAAGCGCAGGATTGCCCGCGCCGCGTCCTGGTCGCCGACGGCGGAATGGCCCGAGCCGATCCCGAGGTCGGCGGCCGTCACCATCATCTGCAGCGTCGCCTGACCCACGTCGTAGGCGGCGCGCTCGCGCCGCGAGGCGTCATCGTCGTCGGGCAGCACGATCACCACCGTAGCCGCCGAGTGGGCGATGTGGCCGCCGCCGCGCCACACCTGCGCTAGCTCGGTGAGCTGGGCGCGGTCGGTAACCGCGACGAAATCCCACGGCTGCCAGTTGCGCGAGGAGGGCGAGCGCCGCCCGGCCTCCAGGATCCGGTCCAGGTCGTCGTCGGCGATCGAGCGGTCCGTGAACTCGCGGACGTTGCGGCGGCTCGTGATCGCGTCCCAGGTCTCCATGTACGAGTCCTCCCAATGCTGATGGCTGTGGCGTTCAGAACTCTAGGTAAGCTCCCAGCGATACGCATGCGTACCACGGCCCCCGAGCACTTTGACGTCCTGGTGGTGGGTGCGGGCCTGTCGGGGATCGGCGCAGGGTGCCATCTGCAGCGCGACTGTCCCGACCGCTCCTACGTGATCCTGGAGGCGCGCGAGCGGATCGGCGGCACCTGGGACCTGTTCCGCTATCCGGGCGTGCGCTCGGACTCGGACATGCACACCCTCGGGTATTCCTTCAGCCCGTGGGAGGACGCGAGAGCGATCGCCGACGGCCCATCGATCCTGAGCTACGTCACGGAGACCGCGGAGCGCCACGGAGTGATGGACAGGATCCGCACTGGCCACGCGGTCGAGCGCGCCGAGTACTCGAGCGCCGAGTCGCGCTGGACCGTTCACGTCCGGCGGGCCGGGAGCGACGAGACCCAGACGTTCACCTGCGCCTTCCTGTTCTGCTGCGGCGGCTACTACCGCTACGACGCGGGCTACACGCCGGAATTCGCGGGCCTTGACCGCTTCCCCGGGCCGGTGGTCCACCCCCAGGACTGGCCCGCTGACCTCGACTACGCCGGCAAGCGGGTGGTGGTGATCGGCAGCGGCGCCACCGCCGTCACGCTCGTGCCCGCGATGGCCGAGACGGCCGGGCACGTGACCATGCTCCAGCGCTCGCCGACCTACGTCGTGTCGCTGCCCTCGCGCGATGGGGTGGCCGAATGGCTGCGCCGCCGGCTGCCCAGGAAGGCCGCCTACCGGCTCGTGCGCGCCAAGAACGTGGCGCTGATGACGCTGTCCTATCAGCTCTCCCGCCGCCGCCCCAACCTGATGAAGTCGATGATCCGCCAGGGCGTGCGGCGCCAGCTGCCCGACGGTTATGACGTCGACACGCACTTCCGGCCCGACTACAACCCCTGGGACCAGCGCCTGTGTGTCGCTCCCGACGGTGACCTGTTCGCCGCCGTCAGCGCCGGCCGGGCCTCGATCGTCACCGATCAGGTGCAGACGTTCACCGAGGGCGGGGTGAGCCTGCGCAGCGGAGCCGAGATCGATGCTGACGTGATCGTCACCGCCACCGGCCTGCAGATGCTCGCCATCGGCGGCGTGAGCCTCGTCGTGGATGGTGAGCCGGTCCACCTGCCCGACCAGGTGGTCTACAAGGGCATGATGCTGAGCGGTGTGCCGAGCTTCGCCTTCACCGTCGGCTACACCAACGCGTCGTGGACGCTCAAGGCTGACCTCACCGCCGCCTATGTGTGCCGTCTGCTGACCCACATGCGCCGTCATGGCTACGCCCGGTGCATGCCCGCCGACGAGGATCCGGCCCTCATCCGCGAGCCGCTGCTCAATCTCAGCTCCGGGTACGTGCTGCGCTCAGTCCAGGACTTTCCCTCCCAGGGCTCCAAACGCCCGTGGCGGGTGCACCAGAACTACGCCATGGACGTGCTGGACTTCAAGCTCGGCGGGGTCGACGACGGGGTCATGCGCTTCGCGCGCGCCGGCGCCGCGTCACCCACTGCGGTGGCGGAGGCTCAGCCGGCCGTGTCGGGGTGACCGGCCGTGGCGGCTCAGCCGGCGCTGTCGGGGTGACCGGCCGCGGAGGCTCAGCCGGCGCTGTCGGGGTGACCGGTCGACTGGGAGCCCTCCCCGGCCTCGCCGCCTGACGCCGGGTCCCCGCCTGACTCCGGGTCTGTGCCTGACGCCGGCTTGCCGCCGTGGGCGCCCTTGCGCCGTGCGTGCTCGCCGCCCCCGTGACCGGGCTCGGCTTCCTCGGCGTTCTGGTCTGAGACGGAGCCAGGCAGCGGCTGGTCCTTGCGGTCGCGTTCATCGCTCATAGCGGTGGGCTACCCGCCGGCGGGTCCCGAAAACGAGCGGTACGCTGGCCCTGTGGAGGAGAGCCTCGTACCCGGCTCGCTGGTGTGGGCGACCAATATCGACGTCCTGCCGCCCGATCGCCTGGTGAGTCGCCGCGACGGCTATCTGGCCGTGCGCTCGCCCACCAACCCCACGCACTTCTGGGGCAACCTGCTCGTCTTCGACGATGCCCCGGGGCCTGGTGACGGCGAGCGATGGGAGGCGGTGTTCGCCACGGAGTTCGCCGATGACCGGCGGGTCAGACACCGCACCTTCGCCTGGGACCGGACCGACGACGCACGTGGCGCGATGGACACAGAGTTCCGTGCGCGCGGGTATGACCTCGAGCTCAGCGTCGGGATGATCGCGACACCCGATGAGATCCGACCGCATCCACGTGCCAACGCCGACGTCGTCGTCAAGGCGCTCGATCCCGAGCCGGGCGGCGATGACGAGCGCCACTGGGAGCAGGTGCTCGAACTGCAGGCGGCCGGCCGGGACCCGGACAGCTCGGAGACCGAGGAGGCCCACCGCATCTTCAGCCGCACGCGCCAGGCCGAGCTGCGCGCGATGTTCCGGGCCGGAGCCGGGGCGTGGTACGTGGCCCTCGACGGCGACCAGGTCGCCGGCTCGATGGGGATCGTCGTCACGGGCGGGAGGGGGGCGCGGGCCCGGCGCGGGGCGCGGGCCCGGCGCGGTCGTTTCCAGGCGGTCGACACCGCCGTGAGCCACCGCCGGCGCGGCATCTGCTCCCGGCTGCTCGTCGACGCTGCCCGCCACGCCGTCGCCACCTACGGCGCCACGCACCTGGTGATCGTCGCCGACCCCGGCTACCACGCCGCGGGGATCTACGAGTCCGTGGGCTTCCGCCCCGTGGAGCGCGTGTGCGGCGTGTGCCGGCCCCCGGCGAGAGCGCCTAGCCCAGGCCCAACGGCCGAGAGCGCCTAGCTCAGGCCCAGCGCCCGCCCGGCATGGGCGGCGAAGTTGAACAGGACCGACGGGAAGATCCCGAAGACCACGCAGGCAGTGGCGAAGAGCACCGCCACCGCGGTGATCTCCGGGGCGGGCCCGGCCGCCGCCACGCTGCTCGCCCGCGGCGCCGTTGCAAAGCCGCTCTCCTCGTCGGCCTCGGCCGAGCCGCCGGCGATCGGCGCCAGCCCGCCGCGACCCATGAGTGCGCTCCGGATGCCCAGCCCGGGGGCGGGAACCTCGTCGCGCATCCACAGCGTGGCGACCACGCGCAGGTAGTAGCCCAGCGAGATCATCGAGCCGATGACCAGCACGACCCCCAGCCACGTGTAGCCGCCGTTGACCAGCGCGTGGATGAGCTGGAACTTGCCGATGAAGCCCACCGTTCCGGGGATCCCGGCCAGGGCCAGCATGGCGATGGACATCGGCCAGGCCAGCCACGGGTTGCGCCTGCCCAGGCCCGCCAGGCCCGAGAGCTCATCGCCGTCGGCACGCTCGTGCTGGACGGCGATGATCACCGCGAACGCCGTCAGGTTCATGAACAGGTACAGGCCCAGGTACAGGACGGTGGCTTCGACCCCCAGCTGGGTGGCGACGATGACGCCCGCCATCATGTAGCCGGCCTGGGCGACGCTCGAGTAGCCCAGCATGCGCTTGAGCGAGGACTGGCTGAGCGCGCCGGCGTTGCCGACGATGATCGTGATCGCGGCGAGTGCAGCCAGGGCCGGCGCCCAGGTGTCGTGGGCAGGCAGGGCGGCGACGTCGAAGAAGCGCAGCAGCACGCCCAGCGCCGCCGCCTTGGTCGCGGTCGCCATGAAGGCCGTCACGGGAGTGGGCGCGCCCTCGTAGACGTCGGGCGTCCACTGGTGAAACGGGGCCACCGAGGCCTTGAAGGCGAAGCCCACGATCACGAGCGCCAGGCCGGTGAGGAGCATCGGGTCACCGAGCAGGCCATGGGCGACGCCGCCGCCCCCGATCGCGTGGGCGATCCCGGCGAACTGGGTGGAGCCGGTCGAGCCGTAGACGAGCGCCAGCCCATAGACGAGCGTCGCCGAGCCCACGGACCCGATGACCAGGTACTTCAGGCCCGACTCCAGCGATCCCTCGCGGAGGAACTCCGAGGCGCACAGGACATAGAGAGGGATCGAGAGCAGCTCGAACCCGACGAACAGCGTCACCAGGTTCTGGGCGGAGACGAGCACCGCCATGCCCAGCACACTGAACAGGATGAGCGAGTTGTATTCGCCCTGACCGGCGCTGCGGGGCGCCTGATGGCGCAGGGAGAGGATCACGGCGGCGATCGCCGCCACCGCGAAGATCATGTCGAGCACCAGGGCCAGGCCGTCGACCCGGAGGGCTCCGGCGATGATCGAGGCCGGGTGGTCCAGGCGGGTGATCTCGATGACGATGGAGGCCAGCAGGGTGGCCACCGTGACCAGCGGCACCACGACCGTGCGCGCGACCGTGCCGAACAGGCCGATCAGCAGCACCACGAGCGCACCCACGCCGAGGATGAGGAACGGCATGAACGACGCCCAGTCGATGTGCGGGTGCGGGATCTGCGCGGCGGCGAGGATCATCGTGCTCATGGGACCTGGGCCACCCTGCGTGGGGCCCCCGCGATCTGGGCCAGCTGCGCCTGGGCGGGCGCCACGGCCGCCTTGACCGTGGGCTCGGAGCGTCGCAGCCCGAACTGGGGATAGAAGGCGAGGACGAGGATCACGGCCAGCAATCCGATGACGGGCAGCGCGTCGCCGATGGAGATGTCAAACGAGTTCACCCGCGGGCCCACGCGGTTGTGCATCGAGGTGATGAAGGCGCGCAGCGCGTAGGCCGCCGCGCCGACGACGCCGAGTGAGGCCACCACTGCGATGGGCAGCTTGGCGTTGAACACGCCGAGCAGGATCATGAACTCCCCGACGAAGTTGGCCGAGCCGGGCATCGCCAGCCACACGAACGTCACGATGAGGAAGAGGGTGGCCAGGATCGGGGCCCGGAAGGCCTCTCCGCCCATGTCCGCCAGCTTCTCCGATCCGCCCGCGCGGGCCGCGAGCGCGGCGACGATGAAGAACAGCGGCGCGGTCACCAAGGCGTGGTTGACCATCTGCAGCAGCGCGCCCTGGTCGCCCTCGGGGCGCAGCGAGAAGATGCCGAGCATGATGAAGCCCAGCTGCGCCACGCTGGAGTAGGCCACCACCAGGCGGGCGTCGGGCGTGGTCATCGCCACGAGCGTCGCCCACAGGATCGAGACCAGCGCGATGATCAGCATCAGCGTCTGGAAATGCGCGGCGGCGTAGGGGAACAGCGGCAGGACGATGCGCAGGAAGCCGTAGGCGGCGACCTTGGACAGGATCGCGGAGAACACCGCGACGGCCGGGATCGGCATCGCCTTGTAGCCGTCGGGCAGCCAGCCGTGGAAGGGGATGAGCGGCATCTTGACCAGGAAGGCGACGGCGAAGGCCAAAAAGACCCAGGTCTGCGTGGTGTGTGAGAGCGGCAGGCCTTGCAGCTGGCTGATCACGAAGGTGAGCGGGGCGTGGTTCTGGCTGGAGGCGAGCACGCCGGTGGCGACCGCGGCGACGAGCATGAAGAACGAGCCGACCAGGGTGTAGATGACCAGCCGGGTCGTCGCCCTGACCCGGTCGGGCCCGCCCCAGATCCCCGAGAGGAAGTAGAACGGGATGAGCATCAGGTCAAAGAAGGCCACGAACAGCGCCAGGTCCTGAGCGCAGAAGGCGCCGAGCACGGCGCTCTCGGCCAGCCCGAAATGGAAGTAGAAGGCCCGCGGGCGGTCCCACTCGTGGGTCGAGGACCACAGCAGCGCGGCGGTGAAGATGATCGTCGTGGTCATGACCAGCGCGACGTTGAGCCCGTCGAGGCCGACCTTGTAGTGGATCCCCAGCGCGGCGATCCACACCTTGTCGGTGACGAACTGCAGGCCGCCGCCCGTCTTGAATCGCGCCAGGAAGCTGATCGCGAGGCCCAGCGTGACCGCGCTCCACACCACGGCGGCGCGCCCGGCGAACCTGGCCGGCAGCAGCGCCGCCACCAACGACAGCGCGAGCGGGGCCCAGATGAGGACGCTCAGGCTCATGACGCGGAGATGAGGAAGTAGAGGGCCATGCCCGAGATGCCGACGACCACGACCGCGGCGTAGTAGCGCAGGTAGCCGGTCTGGGCGCGCCGCACCGCCGCCGAGACGGCACCGACGACCCCGGTGGTGCCCCCGGTGATGCCGCCGGCGATCACGCCGCGCTCCAGCACCGAGTCATTGAAGCGGCCCAGCCACTGCGCGGGCCGGACGATGAGCATGTCGATGACCTCGTCGAAGTACCACTTGTTGTAGAGGAAGGTGTGCAGTCGGGGCAGCCGGGCCTCGAGCGCCGCCGAGGTGCCGGGCTTGAGCACCCAGATGCGGTAGGCGATCGAGATGCCCGCGACGGCGATGACCGCGCCGATGATCAGGCCGATCCACTCGGGGCCGGTGCCGGCCTGCAGGTTGTAGAGGCTCGAGGTCGCGAACGTCGGCTCCAGGAACTTGGTGAGCGCATCGTCGACGCCGGGGATCTGAAGCGCGCCGCCGATCACCGCCAGCACCATCAGCCCGCCCATCGCGACCCGCATCGGCCAGTCGCGCTCGGCGATGTGGTGCTCGGGGCCGGGGAAGCCGACGTCGGTGTCCTCGGTCTCGCCGGTCTGCGGGTTGGTGGGGACGTCGTGGTGGACGAGGTGGCCGTGCTCGAGCTCGCGCGCCTCCTCGCAGGGCTCGCCCCAGAAGGCGCGGAAGATCATCCGGAAGGTGTAGATCGCGGTCATCAGCGCGCCGACGTAGCCGAGGATCCCGAGGATCTCGAAGCCGCCACCGCGATTGTCCAGGTAGCCGATGATGTCGTCCTTGGACAGCCAGCCGCTGAACGGCGGCAGCCCCGACAGCGCCAGGCCGCCGATGATGAAGCACAGGAACGTGAACGGCATCGCCTTGCGGAAGCCGCGCATCTTGTCCAGCGACTGCTCGCCGGCCATGGCGCTGATCAGCGATCCCGCCGCCATGAACAGCAGCGCCTTGAAGAAGGCGTGGGTCATGAGGTGGAAGAGGCCGGCGGAGTACGCGCCCACCGAGACGCCCATGATCATGTAGCCGATCTGCGACATCGTCGAGTAGGCGATGACGCGCTTGAGGTCGGTCTGGACGAGGGCGATCGTGGCGGCGATGAGCAGCGTGAGGCAGCCGATGATCGCGCCCACGTCGGCGGCGGTGGTGGCGATCTCGAACAGCGTGTGCATGCGCGCGATCAGGTACACGCCGGCGGTCACCATGGTGGCGGCGTGGATCAGCGCGGAGACCGGGGTGGGCCCCTCCATGGCGTCGGGCAACCATGTGTGCAGCGGCACCTGGGCGGACTTGGCGAAGGCCCCGACGAGCAGCAGCAGACAGCCGGCCACGAGATCGGTGCTGTTGTGGCTGAACACGTGCGGGGCGGCGGCGAACGTCTTCTGGAAGTCGAGCGTGTGGGTGTGGCGGAAGATGAAGAACGTCCCCAGGACGAGGCCGACGTCGCCGAGCACGTTGATGACGAACGCCTTGAGGCCCGCCTTGGTCGCCGTGGTGCGCCGGTACCAGAAGGAGATGAGCAGGTAGGACGCGGCGCCGACGAAGGCCCAGCCGACGATGAGCAGCAGGAAATTGCCCGCCAGCACCAGCACCAGCATCGAGAAGACGAAGAAGTTGAGGTAGGCGAAGTACCGGCTGTAGCCGCGGTCTGACTTGAGATAGGCGATCGAGTACATGTGGATGAGGGTCGAGACCCCCGACACCACGAGCGCCATGAAGATCGACAGCGGGTCGACCAGGATCGAGAGCTGGGCGTCCACGCCCACGGTGGAGTCGTAGCTCCACAACTTCGAGGTCAGCTCCCGGTGGCTGGCGGGATCCCCCAGCAGTGAGATCAGCGCGCAGATCGCGGCCGCGAAGGCGAGCGCGATCGCCAGGGTCGCCAGCCACCCGGCGGCCACGCCGGGCAGGCGCTTGTAGGCCAGGCCGATGAGGATCGTCCCGACCAGGGGGAAGAGCAGGATCAGCCAGCCGAACGTCGTTGCGCTCACGGCCGTGTCACCCGCTGAGCTCGTTGAGGTCGTCGACGTTGACCGGCAGCTGGCGCCGGTAGATGGCCACGATCAGGCCCAGCCCGACCGTCACCTCGCAGGCGGCCACCACCATCACGATGAGCGCGAAGACCTGGCCGTCCTCGTGGCCCCACATCCGGGAGAAGGCGACGAGCGCCAGGTTGCCGGCGTTGAGCATCAGCTCCAGGCAGAGCAGGATCACCAGCGGGTTGGGGCGGGTGATGACGCCGACGGCGCCGATGCAGAAGATGAGGGCCGAGACGGTCAGGTACCAGCCGATGGCCATCTACCAGCCCCCCTCGCCCTGGTCGCCGGAGCTGGCCACGCCTGCGGGAGGGGACGTCTGTGCTCCGATCGGCTCGGTCTGCTCGTGGGCATCAGTCGTGGTCCCGGCGCCCTCGCGGAAGCCGGCGGCCTCGGCCATCGTGCCGGTGAACACCGAGCGCGGCAGATGCAGCCGCGCCTCGTAGGCCTCGTCAGGCTCCAGGCCGCGGCGGCGGCGGGCCAGCACCACGGCCCCGATCGCCGCCACCAGCAGCAGCAGCGAGGCGAGCTCGAACGGGAACAGGTACGTGGTCAGGAACAGCCTGCCGATGTGCTCGGGGGTGCCAAAACCGGGCACGTAGGGGGCGCCCTTGGAGGAGACGCCCTTCAGCGCCGTGCCGAGCATGGCGATGCACAGCTCGATGGCCACGGCGAGCCCGAACAGCGGTGCCAGGACCTTCAGCGCGCCGCCGGGCCTGTGCAGGGGGTTGTCGGCGCCGCCGATGTAGGCGACGACGAACACGTACAGGACCATCACCGCGCCCGCGTAGACGACGACCTGGGCGGCCGCCACGAACTCGGCGCGCAGCAGCAGGAACAGCGCGGCCAGCGCGATCAGGTGACACACGAGTGCCAGCACGCTGTAGAACGGATTGCGGATGACGACGACGCCGACGGCGCCGGCGAGGGCGCCGATGGCCGCGATGAAGAAGAGGACCGCGCTCATTCGCCCTCTCTCCTCAGCGGGGTGCGCTCGACCGCCTCGGCGAGCAGCATCTCCTTGGTGAAGATGAGGTCCGAGCGCGTGTAGTCAGACATCTCGTAGTCGTGGCCCATCGTGATGGCGTCGAACGGGCACGCCACCTCGCAGTAGCCGCAGAAGATGCAGCGGCTCAGGTTGATCTCGTACACGGCGGCATAGCGCTCTCCGGCGGACACGCGGTTCTCCGGCGTGTTCTCGGCGGCGACCACGCGGATGCAGTCGGCCGGGCAGGCCGCGGCGCACAACGAGCAGCCGACGCACTTCTCCAGGCCGGTGTCCTCGAAACGGTGCAGCTTGTGGCGTCCGCGGAACCGAGGGTAGACCGGAGTCTTCTCCTCGGGGTACTGGATGGTGACCGGGCCCTCGACGATCCGCGCGAACGTGGTCTTGAGGCCGCGGAGCGTCTCGCCGAAGATGCGATAGGCACCGCGCACCGGGCCGGCGCCCGGACCGCGCATGACCTCGACGACGTCGGCCCCGGGGTTGTAGGGGGTCATATGAGCCTCCCGTGCTCGAAGCGCGAAATGGTCATGACACCACGATGATGGCCGTGACCAGCAGATTGAGGGTCGCCAGCGGCAGCAGGACCTTCCAGCCGAAGGACATCAGCTGGTCGTAGCGCAGGCGCGGCAGCGTGGCACGGATCCAGATGAAGAAGGTGATGACCAGCATCATCTTTACGATGACCACGATCGGATCGACCCAACCGGGCGGATCGATCCCGAACGGCATCAGCCAGCCGCCCAGGAACAGCGTGGTGGCCAGTCCGGAGACGACAATGACGTTGGCGTACTCGGCGAACTGGTAGGCGACGAAGGCCAGGCCGCCGTACTCGGTGAAGTAGCTGCCGACCAGCTCGGCGTCGGCGATGACAACGTCGAACGGGGCGCGGTTGGTCTCGGCGAACGACGCCGTCATGAAGATGAGGAAGCCGGCGAACTGGGGGATGAAGAACCACATGCCCTCCTGGGCGTGGACGATCCCGGTCAGCGACAGCGTGCCCGCGGTGATGAGCACGCCGACCAGGGACAGCGCCTGAGAGACCTCGTAGGAGATGAGCTGGGCGGCGCCGCGCATCGAGCCCAGGAACGAGTACTTCGAGCCCGAGGCCCAGCCGCCGAGCATGATCCCGTAGAAGGAGATCCCGCCGAAGGCGAACACGTAGAGCGGCCCGATCGAGACATCGATGCCGTAGAGGCCGATCGGTTGCCCGAAGATGTTCTGGACGTCGCCAAACGGCAGCAGCGCCATCGAGGCCACGGCGGTGAGGATCGCCACCATCGGGGCGATTCGGTACAGATAGCCGACGGCCGTGGCGGGGCGGAACGACTCCTTGCGGGCCAGCTTGACGGCCTCGGCCAGCGGCTGGATGAGCCCGAAGGGGCCGACCCGGTTGGGCCCGTAGCGGCCCTGGAAGCGTCCGAGCAGTTTGCGCTCGTAGACGATGATCATCGGCAGCACGGCGAAGATCACGCCGAAGATGACGAGCGCCTTGACGATCTGGATCCACCAGGGCTCGATCAGGTTGACGTCCGCCATGACGACGCTCACGGCTTGATCACCTCGATGAGCGACTCGGTGAGGACGTTGGCCGAGTCGGCCGCGAGGCCGTCGGCGAGGAAGGCGCTGCCTACCGGGATGGCGGAGCGCACGAACGCCTTGGCGGCCACGCGCGTCCCGTTCTGAGCGACGACCACCTCCTCGCCGTGCAGGATGCCCAGGCGCTGGGCGTCATCGGGCGAGAGCTCGACCTGTTGCGCGGGGATGAGGAACTTCAGCGCGGGCGAGATCTCGCACTCGGGCGCGGCCCAGATCGGGCGGTAGGTCCCGAGGCGCAGATGGCCGTTGGAGGACGCCGCCGCCTCGGATGACACGGCCCCCGCCGGGTGGGCGGGATCCGTGTCCAGCGGACTGTCGGAGCTCAGGGCCATCGACTGGGCCTGCGGCCGCTCGGGCCAGCGCACGCCGTGGCCGCCGATCTCCTCGAGCGTCAGCTCCTCGTAGAACGGGACCGCCGCCACCAGCTGGGCGAAGGCATCGCCGGCGCGCTCCACGCCGGTGTCCAGCCCGCACGCGGCCGCGATCTCGGTGAGGACCCACCAGCCTGCGCGCACCTCGCCGGGGTAGGCGATGGCGATCCGCTGGCGCTGGAGCCGGCCGTCGGGGTGCACCAGCGTGCCCTCCTTCTCGGCATGGGACTCGGCGGGGAAGATGACGGTGGCATGCTCGGCCAGTCCCTCGGTGAGGACCGAGGCGTGGGCGACGACGAGCGCGGCGGAGTGCATGGCGCGCTCCCACAGCCCGCGGTCGGGCTCGTCGCGTACGGGGTCGGTGCCGAACAGGTGCAGCGCGGTGATCTCGCCGGCCGCGGCCGCGGCACCGATCTCGGCGGTGGCGCGCCCAGGGCTCTCGGTGGCGGCATACCCCGGCCCCGCATCGGGGACGGCGCCGGCCTCGCGCAGGCCGCGCCCGTTGGCGCCGGAGGGCAGGGCCAGCAGCCCAGCGCCCTCGCGCCCGGCCAGCCCCAGACGGTGAGCGATGCGAGCCAGCGCGGCCGCCGCGGCGGCGCCGATGCGCTCGCCGAAGAGGATCACCACGTCCTCGCCGCCGTCGCGCAGCAGCGTGGCCAGGGCGGCGATCTCCTCGGCGACGTCGGGGGCGCCGTCCAGTGCGCGCTCCAGCGCCGCGGCGAACTGGGCATCGGCGCCGGGGGCGTAGCGGACCGAGGCGGTGGCGTTGGCCTCCAGGGCCGTCGGCCGGGCGGTGGCGATGGCCAGCGTCACGCCGTTGCGGCGCACGCCCTTGCGGATGCGCAGGTCCAGGATGGGGGAGTCGTCGCGCGGGTCACAGCCGAACACCAGCACGGTGTGGGCGAACTCGATGTCGGGCACCGAGGCCTGGAGCGCGGGCGCGGCCAGGGCCCGGGCAAGATCGGCGGGCAGGGGATTGGGTCCGCGGGAGTCGATGTCCGAGGTCTGCAGGGCCTCGCGGCTGAGCCGCTGGAGGAGGAAGCCCTCCTCGTTGGAGGCCTGACCGCCGACCAGTGTGCCGACGCGGCCCTGGTGGCGTGCGAGGCCCGCGGCGGTCTGCAGCGCCCGCTCCCAGGAGACCTCGCGCAACTCGCCGCCGTCGCGCACGAGCGGCCGGGTGATGCGCTCGTCGACGTGGATGGCCTGGTAGGCGAAGCGGCCCTTGTCGCACAGCCAGCCGTCGTCGACGCCCGGGTTGCCGTTGGCGTCGCGGGCGAGCACCCGTACCACGCGCTCGTCGCGGACGGTGAAGGTCACGTTGCACTGGGACGAGCACAACGTGCAGACCCCGGCGCCGCCCTCGATGTCCCACGGCCGAGCACGGAAGCGGTAGGGCTGCGAGGTGAGCGCCCCCACGGGGCACAGCTCGATGATGTTGCCGCTGAACGGGGCCACGTAGGGGTGGCCGTCATGCGTGCCCACGAACGTGTGCGCGCCGCGCTCGGTGAAGATGAGCTGGTAGTCCTCGGCGATCTCCTGCGAGAAGCGCACGCAGCGGTAACAGAGGATGCAGCGCTCGCGGTCGATGGCGATCAGGGGTGACAGGGCCAGCGGCTTCTCGAAGTGGCGCTTGGGCTCGATGAAGCGACTGCGCCCGAGGCCCCAGCCGAAGGTGATGTCCTGCAATGGGCACTCGCCGCCCTTGTCACACACCGGGCAGTCGAGCGGGTGGTTGACCAGCAGGAACTCCACCACCGCGTTCTGGGCCTTGCGCACTCGCTCCGTCTGGGTGTGGACGACCATGCCGTCCTTGACCGGGGTCGAGCAGCTCGTCTGCAGCTTCGGGATGCCCTCGACCTCGACCAGGCACATGCGGCAGGCGCCCACGGGCTCGCCCAGCTTGGGCTCGTAGCAGAAGTACGGGATCTCGACGTCGCCCTGCTTGGCGGCGTCGACGAGCATGGCGCCCTCGACGGCCTGCACCTCGCGGCCGTCGATGGTCAGCTGAATAGTCTTGCGCTCTGGACGTGGCATGGGGGGTGGGGTCAGTGGACGGGGATGGGGCCGGCGTGCTCGTCGGCCACCCCGAGCGCGACGACGTCTTGGAGCGCCGCGCCATCCGCGCGCTCGCGCGCGGCTTCGATCTCGGCCTCGAGCTCCGTGCGGAACTTGGCGACCATCGAACCGATCGGCATCGCCATGGCGTCACCCAGCACGCACAGGCAGTTGCCGATGATCTGCTCCTGGACCGAGGCCATGATGTCGAGGTCCATCGGCGTCGCCTCGCCGGTGTAGATCCGCTGGACCATCTTGTGGGTCCAGTTGGTCCCCTCACGGCACGGCACGCATTTGCCACACGACTCGTGGGCGTAGAACTTCGCCACCTTCAGCATCGTGTCCAGGATCCGCCGCGACTCGTCGGCGATGATGATGGCGCCGGAGCCGAGCATCGTGCCCGCCTTCGCCATCGAGTCGAAGTCATACGGGATGTCCAGGTCCTCGCCGGTGAGCACCGGTGAGCTCGAGCCGCCGGGGAACCAGAACTTGACCTTCTTGCCGCTGGGCGGGCCGCCGGCCAGCCCGTAGATGATCTCCCTCGACGGGATGCCCAGCTCGATCTCGTAGTTGCCCGGGCGCTTGACGTCACCGGAGATGGACACGAGCTTGGTGCCGGTCGAGGTCTCGGTGCCGATCTTGGCGTACTCGCCGCCGCCCATGCGCAGGATGTACGGGACGGTGGACAAGGTCTCGACGTTGTTGATGAGCGTCGGGCCGGCGTAGAGCCCCTCAATCGCCGGGAACGGTGGCTTGAGGCGCGGGTTGCCGCGCTTGCCCTCCAGCGAGTCCAGCAGGCCGGTCTCCTCGCCGCAGATGTACGCGCCCGCGCCGCGGTGCAGCACCAGCGACATGGTGAAGTCCGAGCCGAGGATCCGCTCGCCCAAGAAGCCGGCGTTGGCGGCCTCGGCAATCGCCGCCTCCAGGATGTCGGCCTGGAGCTGGTACTCGCCGCGGATGTAGATGAACGACTTGTTGATCCCACCGGCGTAGGCGGCGATGGCGATCCCCTCGATGAGCGCGTGCGGGCACTTCTGCATCAGCTCGCGGTCCTTGAACGTCCCCGGCTCTGACTCGTCGGCGTTGCAGACCAGGTACTTGGCCATGTCACCGTGGGGCAGGAAGGAGATCTTGCGCCCCATTTGGAACCCGGCGCCCCCGCGGCCGCGGATGCCCGAGTCCATGATCTGGGCCAGGACGTCCCCGGGGGACATGCTCAGCGCCTTGCGCAGCATCTCGTAGCCGCCGCGGCGCTCGTACACCTCCAGGGTGTTCAGTCCCGGCTCGTCGATGCGGTCGAAGAGGATCGGCTTCATGTCTCGCTCTGGTCTTGGGGGGGAATCTCCAGCGGCGCGCTCGGCCCCGGGCGATCGGCGGTTTCATCGGCCTCGGTGAGGCCGGCCGTGTCGGCGCGGTGGGGATGATCGGGCTCTGAGAACTCGGAGGCGGCGCGGGCGTGGGTGGCGGGATCGGGCTCGGCATGGGGGTCCACCGAGCGGCGGTAGCGCAGCTGCTTGTCGGCGAGCACCGGGCGGCCGGCCGCGAGGTCCTGGACGATCCGCTCGGCGTCGGCGAGCTCCAGCGGGCCGACGTACTCGCCGTCGACCGACGCCATCGGCCCGATGTCGCAGGCGCCCAGGCACTCGAACGACCGGACGTCGACATCCTGGCCCTCGGCGGCGGCGGCCATCGCGTCGTAGAACTCGTCGGCGCCGAGGATCGAGCACGTGATGTTCGTGCACACGAACACGTCGTGGGTGTGCTTGGGGTGCAGCTCGAACATGTCGTAGAAGCTCGCTACCGAGGTGAGGTAGGCCGGAGTGAGGCGCATGACCGCGGCGACCTGGTCGATCGCCTCCGGTGAGCACCAGCCGTGCACGGCCTGAGCGGCGTGCAGCGCCGGGATCGCCGCCGAACGGCGGTCAGGGTACTTGGCCATCGACGACTCGATCTCCCGCCGCAGATCCTCGGGAACGGGCGTCGTGGCCGGATCGGGGACGACCGCGGGATCCTTGGTGAGGTCGACGGCGTCGTCCCAGCCGGGCACGCGCGAGCCGTGACCGAAGCGCGGCACGCCGCGAGCCAGCGAGCCGGGCGGGTCGCGATGCTCGGCGTGGCGCAGCGACAGCTCGTCGTTCACATCGGCCCGGCGGGGGCTCATCGGTCGATGCCGCCCAGAATCGGGTCGAGCATCGCCAGCGTGGCGATGAGGTCGGCCAGGTACGCGTCCTGCACCATCGGCGACAGCGCCTGCAGGTTGACGAAGCTCGAGTCGCGCATGTGGACCCGGGCCGGCTTGGCCGAGCCGTCGGAGCGCACGAAGCAGCCCAGCTCCCCGCGGGGCCCCTCGATCGCGTAGTAGGACTCGCCCGGTGGCACCCGGAAGCCCTCGGTGACGAGCTTGAAGTGATGGATGAGCGCCTCCATCGAGGTGGCCAGCTCGTGGCGCGGGGGCAGCGCGATCTTGCGGTCGGTGGTGATGAAGGGCCCCTCGGGCAGTCCATCGAGCGCCTGGCTGATGATCTTCACCGACTCGTAGATCTCGGCGTGGCGCACCCGGTAACGGTCGTAGTTGTCGCCGACGGTCCCGACCGGGATCTTGAAGTCGAAGTGGTCATAGCTGCAGTACGGCGCGGCCTTGCGCAGGTCCCACGGGTTGCCGGCGGCGCGCAGCAGCGGGCCGGTGACGCCGAGGGAGAGCAGCGTCTCGGCGTCGAGCGGGCAGACGTTGTGCAGACGCTCGAACACGATCTGGTTCTTCTCCAGCAGGTCCGCGTACTGGTCGGCGCGGTTCGGCATGTCGGCGAGGAACGTCCGCAGCTTGGCGGTGAAGCCGCGCGGGATGTCCTCCATCACGCCGCCCACCTGGAAATAGCGGGTGTGCATGCGCTGGCCCGAGGACATCTCGAAGAGGTCGAGGATCTTCTCGCGCTCGCGGAAGCAGTACCAGAACATTGAGATCGCACCGAGGTCCAACGCGCTCGTCCCCAGCCACACCAGGTGAGACATGATCCGATTGAGCTCGAGGTGGATGACCCGCAGGTACTGCGCCCGCGGAGGCACCTCCACGTCGAGCAGGGTCTCGACGGCGCCGCAGTAGGCCAGGGAGTTGAAGTAGTAGGCCAGGTAGTCCATCCGCTCGACCACGGGGATGACCTTCCAGTAGGCCTTGTCCTCGGCCGTCTTCTCGATCCCGGTGTGGACGTAGCCGATGATCGGCTTGACATCACGCACGACCTCGCCCTCGAGCGTGGCCAGCAGGCGCAGGACGCCGTGGGTGGCGGGATGGTGCGGGCCGATGTTGAGGGTCAGCAGCTCATGGGTCTCGCCCTGGCCGGCCGGCTCGGCCGAGTAGGTGATCGACTCCTCGCGCTTGCGGTAATCGGCGGTGTCGAGGGCCATCAGCTCCACTTCCCGTAGGAGTTCTCTTCGTTGTAGGTGAAGAGCACGGGCTCGCCGCCGACCGGGAAGTCGCGGCGCTGGGGGAAGCCCTCGAAGTCCTCGGGCATGAGGATCCGCCGCATGTCGGGGTGGCCCTCGAAGACCACGCCGAACATGTCGTAGACCTCGCGCTCCGGGAAGTTGGCGCCCGGGAACAGGCCCGTCGAGGTGGCGATCCGCGGCGAGTCGGTGTGGAGGCGGGCCTTGACGGTGATCCGGTCCACCTCGGTCATGTTGAGCAGCTCGTAGAGCACGCCGAGCCGGGGCTCGTCGGGGTAGTAGTCGACGCCGTGCAAACTGGCCAGGAACGTGTAGCCGTCGGCCATCAGAGAAGTGAGGATGTCGATCACGTGCGCCGGATTGACCAGCAGCACGGCGCGGTCGCCCCGCCCGAAGTCGGTGCCCAGAATCGACTCTGCGTAGCGGTCGCGGAGCGCGTTGGCCGTCTGCTCGAGCCCGGTGGCGTCAGGCACCGGCTGTGTCCCCTCCCGGGAACACATTGATCGCGGCGTCGCTGGCGCTGGAGCCGTCGGGAAGGACTACCTCCTCGGTGCCCACCGCGTGGTAGCGCTCCCGCCACCCGTCGCGCTCGGTCCCGTGGATCTTCTCGCGCAGCCGCAGGATGCCGTGCAGCAGCGCCTCGGGCCGGGGCGGGCAGCCCGGCACGTGCACGTCGATCGGCAGGAACTTGTCGGCCGGGACGAGCGCGTAGTTGTTGAAGACCCCCATCGACGAGCAGCACGCGCCCATCGAGATCGCCCAGCGCGGCTCGAGCATCTGGTCATAGATGCGCCGGATGACCGGCGCCATCTTCACTGACACCCGGCCCGACAGGATGAGGAGGTCGGCCTGGCGCGGCGAGGCCCAGAAGGCCTCCCAGCCGAACCGGGCCACGTCGACGCGGGCGCCGACGATCGACATCATCTCGATGGCGCAGCAGGCCAGGCCGAAGGTCAGCGGCCAGATCGAGTTGCCCTGTGACCACGCCACGGCCTTGTCGACGGTGGTGGTGAGGACCGATTCCCTGACAAAGCGCTCCAGCGCCTCGCCCTCCAGGTCGCCGCGCAGCATGTCCCGGGCCTGCAGTTGACGCGCGCGGAAGTCCGCCGGCGCGCCGGGGTTCACGACGTCGAGTTGCTCGCGCTTTATTTCCATTCCAGGGCTCCTCGGCGCCAGACGTACACGAACGCCACCATGAGCAGCGCGACGAAAACGATCGTCTCGCTCAGTGCAAAGGTGCCGAAGGCGCGCAGCTGCACCGCGATCGGATACAGGAAGATGACCTCGATGTCGAACAGGATGAACAGCATCGCGATCAGGTAGAAGCTGATCCCGAAGCGGAACCCCCGCTGGATCTCCGAAGGTAGACCGCACTCGTACGGAGTGGTCTTGCTTTGCTGGCGGTGCGTCCCGCGCACGCCGGTGAAAAGGTTGAGGACTCCGAAGAGGCCGCCTACGGCGCTGCCGAGCAGGAGGAAGACGATCGCCGGTAGGTAGCTTCGAAGCACAGAACCTCTTATATCACCGACGTAGGGAAGCTTGTAACACAGTGTTACTTAGTGCCAAATGCGGCTATCTACTCCGTGCGTTTCTCGCCATCCCTGGTGATACCGCAAGGTACGCGATAACCCGGATACCCGCGTGAGCGTCCGGTGAAGCTTGTTCATCTGGTCCTCGGGGTGCTCTGCATCGTCCTGATGGGGAGTGCCGGCGTATGGGGCGCGTGGTGCTGGTACCGCGTGAGGCACAGCGCCTGGTTCTGGCGCCTGCTGCGCGCCGGGCAGGCGGCGGTGGTCATCGAGGCGGTACTCGGCGGCGTGCTCGTGCTCATGGGGTTCAAACAGTCAAGCCTTCATCTCATCTACGGACTGCTGCCGGTGGGCATCTCGTTCGTGGCCGAGCAGCTGCGGATCGCCTCGGCCCAGATGGTGCTCGACAGCCGCGGCTTTGACTCCACCGCGGCCGTCGGCGAGCTGCCGGAGGCCGAGCAGCGCGTCGTGGTGGTGTCGATCGTGCAGCGCGAGCTCGGGGTGATGGTGCTCGCCGCGCTCGTGATCCTGGTGCTGCTGATCCGGGCGGCCGGGACCGGCGGCTGAGCGCGCCTCTCGCGAGCGCGCGCGCGTGTGAAACCCCCCGGCGTCAGCACCTCTGGTTGCCGCCGTAGGAGGACGATCGCGCTGTTGTTTGGGTACTGCGGTGGCGAACGTCGCACAAGCCGGCGCCGGGGGTGGCCATAGGTTCGGTGCGGGGCGCTCGTGTCCTGCAACGGTCAGTGCACGATCAGCGTGCCGTATGAGCCGAGCGCCTGGTCGGACAGGATCGAGGAGGACATGAGGTAGTGGCCGGGGCCCAGCGCCGCATCCAGCTCCTCGGTCTGGCCGGGCGCGATCGGCTTGGTCGCCGCCTCGGTCTGCCCGTCCAGGGTGATCACGAGGTCGTGGGTCAGCCGCCCGTAGTTGTGCACGAAGATCGTCAGCAGGCCGGTCTGGGCCCGGACGTCCTGGGGCGTGACCCGGTACTCGTTGAGCGCGATCTGCAGCGTGCGCCCGTTTCCGACCCTCGCCGTCCGGCCGCACGCGGCCACGGCCAGCGACGCCAGCGCGACGGCGAGCAGCGGGAGGGGAGGGCGCTTCGTACGCACGGCGTCCCGATTATGATCCCTGCCCGATGAGCCGGTTGGCGAAGATCCTGGCGCTCGGCACGGCTGCGATTGCGGTGGCCGCCGTCACCGCCGCCTGCGGGACCCAGCACATCGCGGTGCCCAAATCCGAGGTTCAGCTGCACAGCGGCGCGGTGCTGTTCCAGGAGCGCTGCTCGGGCTGCCACACGCTCTCCTACGCCGCCGCCAACGGTTCGGCGTCGAATATCCGCACCGCCCAGGCCACCAGCGGCCCGAACTTCAACCAACGCTGCGAGCGGCCCGTCGACCGCGTGCTCTACGCCATCGAGAACGGCGGCTTCTCGGGCGCGTACATGCCCCAGAACGTCGTCGTGGGTCAGGACGCCCTCGACGTGGCCAAGTTCGTCGCCACCTACGCGGGCCGCCAGGCGCCGAAGGAGATCGGCATCGTCGACTGCCAGCAGAAGCCGATCGGAACCCTGCCGCCCGGC
Source organism: uncultured Actinomycetota bacterium (assembly GCA_963850325.1). Classification (GTDB taxonomy): domain Bacteria; phylum Actinomycetota; class Thermoleophilia; order Solirubrobacterales; family Solirubrobacteraceae; genus Palsa-465. The sequence goes on along the minus strand of CAWKLB010000007.1, from coordinate 90,095 downwards.
AGCCAGTAGAGCGTGGGGGCCCGGCAGTTCTCGACATCAGGCTGATCCGCCGCGACCCCGACGCCGTGCGGACGGCGCTGTCGCGCCGCGGGCCGGGCGTAGCGGAGACGATCGACCGCGTCCTGGAGCTCGACGAGCAGTGGCGGGCCCTCACCACCCAGCTCGAACAGCTGCGCTCCGAGCAGAACGCGGCCAGCAAAGCGCTGAAGGGCGCGCCGAGTCCCGAGCAGCGCGAGCAGCTCGCCGAGCTGTCGGCCCGCGGGCGCGCCCTGTCCGATGACGAGACGCGTCTGCGCTCCGAGCGCGACGCGGCGCTCACCTCGCTGCCCAACCTGCCCTCCGAGGACGCGCCTGACCAGGACACCGTGCTGCGCGAGGTCGGCGAGGGCAAGCCCGAGGGGCGCGACCACCTGGAGCTCGCGGGCCCACGGATCGACATGGAGCGCGGCGCGCGGCTCTCGGGCTCCCGGTTTGCCTACCTGCGCGGCGATCTGGTCCTGCTGGAGCTCGCCCTCGTCCGCTACGCGATGGAGAAGCTCGGCAGCGAGGGCTTTGAGCCGGTGATCCCGCCCGTCCTGGTGCGCGAGCAGGCGCTCTACGGCACCGGGTTCCTCCCTGACACCGAGCAGCAGATCTACTCGCTGCCCGAGGATGACCTGTACCTGGTCGGGACCTCCGAGGTGGCCCTGGCCTCGATGCACCGCGACGAGATCCTGGCCGCCGACGAGCTGCCGCTGCGCTACGCCGGGTTCTCCAGCTGCTTCAGGCGAGAGGCGGGCGCGGCCGGAAAGGACACCCGCGGGATCTTCCGCGTGCACCAGTTCGACAAGATCGAGATGTTCTGCTTCGTCGAGCCCGACACCGCCGGCGCCGAGCACGAGCGCCTGCTCGCCATCGAGGAGTCGATCATGCAGGACCTCGAGATTCCCTACCGGGTGGTGGCGATCGCCGTCGACGACCTCGGCGCCTCGGCGGCCTCCAAGTTCGACATCGAGGCCTGGCTGCCCGGCCAGGGCCGCTACCGCGAGCTCACCTCAACCTCCAACACCACCGACTTTCAGGCACGCCGTCTCGACATCCGCTACCGGCCGGCCGACGGCAGGCCGGCGCACCTGGCCACCCTCAACGGCACCGCGGTGGCGGTGGGGCGGACGATCATCGCGCTGCTGGAGAACGGGCAGCGCGAGGACGGGTCGGTGGGGTTGCCGGCCGTCTTGTCGAGGTGGGGGGCGCCTGAGGTGCTTCCGCCCGCGCCTGGGTTGGCCTAGCAGGAGTTCGACAGCTGGGGATGGGCTGGGTCAGATCGCTGGCCGCCCGACCTGGATTGCGTGGGAAACCTGCGGCCCGGATCGACGTTTCTCGCGCGTTCCATCCACCAGCTGGACTTCGCGGGAAACCTCGCGCGGCACGCCGAGTTTCCCGCGTTTCCAGGTAAAAGCCCATAAAAAAGGCGCCGCGCCGCGGCGCCGGACTCAGCGCGGGTTGGTGACGGCCCGCAACGCGGGCGGGCGGCCATTCTCGAGTACTACGAGCGCGGCTCGCGGCGGCCCACAGGTGGCGATCCGAGCCCGGAGGCGCACACCGAAGGTGTTCCACGGGCGCACGAAGTTGCGCGTGCTATCCGGGTCATCGCCCGCCGAGGCCTGGGCGATCGCGGCGGCGAAGCCGGTCCGGCCCTGGGACTCGGTGTCGGCGGGGACGAGCAGCTCCGCCACGGGGCGGTCGATCGCGGCCTCCTCGGTGACGCCCAGCAGCGACTGGGCCTCGCGGGACATGGCCTGGACCGACAGCGACCCATCGACGACGAGGAAGGCGTCCTTGCTCGACGGGACGGCGTCCTCGCGCGCCTCCAGGAGCAGGCCGAGCCCGCACGAGGTGCAGACGCGGGCCGTCGGAGGCGGCGCGGAGCCGTTAGGGGAGGGGGCCGCGCAATGCCCACAGAACCAAAGCCAGCTAGCGGTGGAGTCAAGCCCACCTTCAACGAGTTTCAGTGCCGGTCTTTGGATCATGGACGTAAACGAGGATCAAAACGGCCCTAGCCGTTCCCCTGCATCCTCCCTCCCTTACGGAGGAAGTCTACGAGAGGGATCGGATGAGCGCAAGAAGCCTTTAGTCGGTTCTTCGCTTTCTGGACCAACGATCCAACGGAGAGGGGGGGATTCGAACCCCCGAACGAGGTTAACCCCCGTTACGCGATTTCCAGTCGCGCCCGTTCAGCCGCTCCGGCACCTCTCCAGGCCTGGGAATGAGCGTAGCGTGGCGGGCGGTCTCCGAGCGCCTTCGCCGGCCCCGAATGCCCTCTAGATCTGCCATCTCCCGTCGCGCAGCAGCGGGACCTCATCGCCGTTGGACAGGAATCCGGTGACTGCGACCTCGTTGCTCCCGATCATGAAGTCCGTGTGAATGACGCTCTTGTTGGCGCGCTCAGCGTCCACGGCGTCGGCGACGCCCGCCACATAGCCGTGGCCCAGGGCGATGTGGCTGGCCGCGTTCTCGTCCAGGAGGGTGTCGAAGAACACCGTCCCCAGAGGCCCGATCCTGCCCTCCCGGTCCACCAGCGCCACCTCGCCGATCCGCGCCGCGCCGTCATCGGCGGCGATCATCCCGTGCATGACCTCAGCGCCCTGCTCGGCGTCGACCTGGACCGCCCGACCGCCCTCGAACCGGATCTTTAGCCCCGTGACGGTGGTCCCGGAGGTGAACAGCGGCTTGGTGGAGGTCACCACGCCCTCGACGCGCTCGGGGTCGGGGGTCGTGAACACCTCCTCGGTGGGGATGTTGGGCTGGTGCTCGATGCCGCCGGCGGTCTCGAACTTCGCCGCCAGCCAGGTGCTGGACGGGAGCAGTCCGATGCTGAGGTCGGTGCCGGGCCCCTCGAACCGCACCCGGTCGAGCCTGAGGTCGTCCAGGGCGGCGCTGACGCGCCTGAGCTCGCGCAGCCGGTTCTCCCACTCCGCCACGGGATCGGGCTCGTCCAGCCGGGTCACGTGCGCGATCTCGCTCCACAGCCGCTCCAGCGCGGCCGGCGGCTCCAGCCGCGGGTAGACGAGCGACGCCCACGCCGGGGTCGGGCAGGGCACGATCGTCCAGTTGGTGGTGGCGTCGTTGAGGACCTGCATCGCCTCGGGGACCCGCGGCAGACGGTCCAGGCTGATCAGCTCGGGGTCGACGTCGTCGAGCGCGTACGGGGCCACCGGCCCTGAGAGCGCGATCCGCGCCGCGCGAAGCTCGCCCAGCGCCAGGACCCGCTCACCCAGCCACGGCGGCACGTAGCCCAGCGTGTCGCGGTCGGCGTTGAGCGCCCGCGCGCGCTTGAAGTACACGTCGAACACGGTGAGATCGACGAACTTGGCGCCGGCGGCGTACGCGGCCTCCGCCACCGCCCGCGCCATCGCCTCTTTGCCCGGTTCCGAGGACACCGCAACGATCTGGCCGGGCTGGACATTGGCGCCCAGGCGGACCGCGAGCGTCGCCATTTCCGTGGTAAAGCGGTCGGTCTCAGTCATCTTCACATCATTCCCGATCCGCTCCGGCGGTGGCTCCGTCACCCGCGCGTCACGAGGATTCCGGGGTTGAGGATCCCGGCCGGGTCCAGGGTGCGCTTGACCGCACGCACCACTTCGACGCCCAGCGCGCCGACCTCACGCGGGTAGAGCTCCCGGTGATCGGCGCCGACGCCGTGATGATGGGTGATCGATCCGCCGGCGGCCAGGATCGCCTCGCCGGCGGCGGCCTTGGCCGCCTCCCACTGGGCGATCGGATCCTCCAGCTGGGCGGACGCGACGGTGAAGTACAGCGACGCCCCTGCCGGATACACGTGCGAGATGTGGCAGAGGACCGCGGGCGGGGTTCCCAGCCCGGTGAGCGTGTCGCGCAGCGCGCCGGCGACCGCCGCGTAGAGCCCCGGCAGCGCCGACCAGAACGCCACCGTCTCCAGCGTCTCCACCAGCGCGCCGGCGTCGAGCAGTGCGTCGCGCAGGTAGGGGCCGCGGAAGCGCCCCGCCGCCCATCCGTCACCGGCCCCGGGCACCGCCTCGCCGCCGGCGCCGAGCAGCTGCTCCGCGGTGGCCCGCCGGCGGCGCTCGACCTCCTCAAACCGGCCCTCCCACCCCACGATCGCCAGACACCCCCCGGTCTGGCCGCCGCTCCCACCGCCGCCGAAGTCCAACGGACGGGCGAGGCCCATCGCCGTCTCGGCCTCGTCGGAGAGCCGCAGCACAGTCGGGCGGGGGCCGTCCTGGGCCAGCCGCCGCACGAGCGTGGTCCCCTGCGCGAACGACGGCAGCATCCAGCCTTCGTAGACGCGATGCTCGGGCGCCGGGTCCACCGCCAAGGTCAGCGACGTGATCACGCCCAGCGTTCCCTCGGATCCGAGCACCAGCTCGCGCAGGTCCGGGCCGGCGGCCGACTTGGGAGCGCGACCCAGCTCGAGAGTCCCCGCGGGAGTGGCCAGACGCAGGGCCAGCACCCGCTCGTCAAAGCGCCCGTAGCCCGCCGAGCTCTGGCCGCTCGAGCGCACCGCGGCAAAGCCGCCGAGCGTCGCGTACTCGAAGGACTGGGGGAAGTGCCCCAGCGTGTAGCCCCGCGCGCCGAGCAGCGCCTCGGCCTCGGGCCCCCGGAGCCCCGGCTCGAGCACGGCCAGCCGCGACTCCTCATCCAGCGCCACCAGGGCGTCCATCCGCCGCACGTCGAGCGCCACCACTCCGGCGAAGCCGTCCGCGTCGGGGCGCAGCCCACCCACCACCGAGGTTCCGCCTCCGAAGGGGACGACGGCCACGCGGAGCTCGCCGCAGCACTCGAGCACCGCCTGGACCTCGTCGTGGGACGCCGGACTGATGACGAGATCGGGCGCGCTGATCGTCCCGCCGCTCCGCAGCTCGAGCAGGTCGATGGTCGACTTGCCGCGCGCGTGGCGCGCGCGGGCGTCGTGGTCGCCACGGGCGTGCTCGGCGCCGACGATCCGCGCCAGCGCGGCCACCGTGGCATCGGGCAGGCGCCCGGGAGCGAGCTCCAGGGCCTCGAGCGCCGGGGGCGCGGCGCCGCGCTGACCGATCCGCAGGGCATCGCGCAGCACCGCCTCCAGCGCCTCGGGCAGGGGCGCCGCCAGCGTCGGGTCGCCCCACCCCGACCACGAGATCTCTGCCCGGGGCTCGTCAGGTCGCGTCGCCATCGGGCTGACCGTACCCGCTGGGGGGCTCAGGGACTACTGCGCCATTGCGGGATCGCCAGCGCGATCAGCCGCAGCTGCTTCTCGGCCTGCTTGGCGATCCGCGCCTCGGCATCGGGCGAGAGCGCCTCGGCCCCCGCGCCCGCGCTCGAGGCATCCAGGATCGCGTCGATCGTGGCGATCATCGCGTCCACGAAGAGGCCGGCCAGCATGTGGAGGTCGGCGGTGGTCCAGTCGCGCAGAATGGGGAAGCGGGCGAGGTCGGTCGCCAGCTCCGAGGCGAAGAGCTTGGTCTCCGAGCGGATGGCGTGGCGCAGAACGGCGTTGCCCGACGCCCGAGCGTGCGCCATGAAGGCGAAGTGGCGCCGGTGCTCGCGCACGTGGGCGACGAGGATCTCCACTGACCGCGCGATGAGTCCGGACCCACCCTCCTCGGCGCCGCCCTCCCGTGCCTCGCGCAACATCGCCCGGAGCGTCGCCACCGACTCCTCGACCAGTGCGAGCCCGAGCTCATCCATGCTGTCGAAGTGGCGGTAGAACGCGGTGGGCACCACGCCCGCCGAGCGTGCGACGCGGCGCAGGCTCAGCGAGTCAAAGCCGTAGCCGCCGTCCATCTGCTCCAGCGCGGCGTCGAGCAGCGCCCGGCGCGTCTGGCGGCGGCGTTCGGCCTGGGAGCGCCGCTCCACAGAACGGTGCGTCGATCCACGCGGATGCGGTCGCCGCGCCGTGCTGGTGCGAGTACGTCTGTTCACGTTACCCATGTGGGGGTGATCACAGATCCGGTGTTTGCCCTTGCATTGCAACGAGCATACCCTCTATACAGATTGTGAACACTCGTACACTAAGAGGATCAACGAGACGATGACAACCATTGCGCCCCCACCGCTCCGGCCCGGCTTGGCCCGTCGCCTGCTCGGCTCGCCGGTCGTCGATCTCCTGCTCGGCCCGCACGGGGTCGATCGCTATCTGGAGCTCATCAGCCCGACGCTCACCGTCGGTGACGCCCGCGCCCAGGTGGTGGCGGTTCGCCGCCAGACGGCCCGCAGCGTCACCCTGACCCTCCGCCCCAACCGGGCCTGGGCCGGCTTCGAGGCCGGCCAGTACGTCGCCGTCGGCGTCGAGATCAACGGCGTGCGGCGCACCCGGACCTACTCCCCCGCGGGCTCGGCGTGCGACCGGCGCGAGCTGGAGCTGACCGTCACCGAGCACCCCGGCGGCCTGGTCTCGGGCCATCTCCTGCGCGCCGCGCGCACCGGGTCGATCGTGCACCTCGCCGGCGCCCAGGGCATGTTCGCCCTGCCCTCCCCGCGCCCGGAGCGGATCGTCCTGATCAGCGGGGGCAGCGGGATCACGCCCGTGCTCTCGATGCTGCGCACGCTCGCCGACGAGGGCCACGGGGGCGAGATCTGCTTCCTGCACTTCGCTCGCACGGAGGCCGACTGGCTCTACGAGCCCGAGGTCCGGGCCCTGGCGGCTCGCCACCCCGGGCTGAGCGTGGAGTTCCGGACCACCCGAGGCTCCGAGCCCCAGCGGCTCGACGTCCCCCTGCTGCGCGGGCTCGTCGGCGACGCGAGTGATGCCACCGCCGCAGTCTGCGGGCCGCCTGGGCTGGTCGACGCGGCGCCGTCGATCTGGGCGGAGCTCGGCGGCGACGCCGACCGGCTGCTGAGCGAGACCTTCACGCCGCCGCGGGTGCTCGTCACCGGCGACGCCGCCGCCGGGACGCTGCGCTTCCTGCGCAGCGATCGCACCGCACCGATCGCCGAGGGCACGCTGCTCGAGCAGGCCGAGGCCGCCGGGCTCACCCCCGAGTTCGGCTGCCGGATGGGCATCTGCCACACGTGCACCTGCCGCAAGGCCGCCGGCGCGGTACGCAACCTGCGCACCGGCGAGGTCTCAGACGAATGCGACGAAGACATCCAGCTGTGCATCTCAGCCCCGGCCGGGGACGTCGCGCTCGAGCTCTAGCGCGCACCTCGCCCGCTTAACGCACCTGACACCGAGAGGAACTGCCACATGACAACCCCAGCCCCCACCCTCACCCCGGAGCAGATCGAAGCGCTCGGCGACGAGCTCGACGAGCTGCGCGGGCGGACGATCGCCGACCTCGGCGAGCGCGACGCCTCCTACATCCGCAACATGATCAAGGTCCAGCGGGCCCTGGAGATCACGGGGCGCGGGCTCCTGTTCGCCGGGTTCCTGCCCCCGGCGTGGATCGGCGGCACCACCGCCCTGGCTCTCTCCAAGATCCTGGACAACATGGAGATCGGCCACAACGTGATGCACGGCCAGTACGACTGGATGAAGGACCCGGCCCTGGACTCCAAGCGCTTTGAGTGGGACACCGCCTGCCCGGGCGACCAGTGGCGGCATTCGCACAACTACATGCACCACACGCACACCAACGTGCTCGGCAAGGACCGCGACATCGGCTACGGGATCCTGCGGATGTCCGAGGATCAGCCATGGCGCCGGCGCGACCTCGGCAACCCCGTGTACGCGACGCTGCTGGCGCTGCTGTTCCAGTGGGGCGTCGCCGCGCACGACCTGGAGATCGATCGCATCGAGTCCGGCGAGATCACCCTGGCCGACAAGCGCGACATCCTCCAGGCGGTGTGGCGCAAGGGCCGGCGCCAGGTGCTCAAGGACTACGTGGTGTTCCCGGTGCTGGCGGGACCGTCGGCGCCGTTCGTGCTCACGGGCAACCTCACCGCCAACCTGGCGCGGAACGTGTGGTCGTTCATGATCATCTTCTGCGGCCACTTCCCAGAGGGCACCCAGGAGTTCTCCGAGGAGGAGGTGGAGGACGAGACCCGCGGCGGCTGGTACCTGCGCCAGATGATGGGCTCGGCCAACCTCACCGGCAGCCGCCTGTTCCACATCCTCAGCGGGAACCTGTCGCACCAGATCGAGCATCACCTGTTCCCGGACATCCCGGCCCACCGCTACGCCGAGATTGCCACCGAGGTGCGCGAGATCTGCGAGCGCTACGCACTGCCCTACAACGCCGGTCCGCTGCACCGGCAGTTCGGCTCGGTGGTCAAGAAGATCGTGCGGCTGGCCGTGCCCGGCCGTCGTTCCGCGGCCGGTGCGGAGCCGGCGCCTGCTGCTGAGGTGGCGGCACCCAAGTCGGAGCTCGCGATGGCCGCCTGACGTACCCGACGGACCGGATTGGCGTTTCTCCTACCCGCCGGTAGGCTCACGGGCGACGGAGAACGCCAGTCACGGGAGAGAGACATGCGCGAAGGACTGATGATGGACGACTACCCCCTCTCGCTGACGGGGATCGTTGAACGCGCAGAGCGGCTCAGTCCGGAGCGCAGGGTCGTCTTCCGCCGCCCGGATGGGTCGGTCGGGCGCACCACGCTCGGTGATTGCGCGACGCGGGCCCGCCGTCTGGCGACCGCGCTCAGCGGGCTGGGGATCGCGCCCGGCGACCCCGTCGCCACCCTCATGTGGAACCAGCCCGAGCACGTGGAGGTCTACTTCGCCGTGCCGTCGATGGGCGCCGTGCTGCACACGCTCAACCCGCGGCTGCACCCCGACGAGCTCAGCTTCATCGTCAACGATGCCGAGGACCGGGCGATCGTCGTCGACGAGTCGCTGGTCGAGGTCTTCGAGTCCTTCCACGGCGCGCGCGACTTCGAGCACGTGATCGTCGTCACCCGTGACGGGCCGGTCCCTGACGGCTACCACGATTACGAGGCGCTCATCGCGGGCGCCGAGCCGATGGAGTGGCCGGAGGCCGATGAGCGCGCCGCCGCCGCCATGTGTTACACGTCGGGGACCACCGGCCGGCCCAAGGGGGTCGTCTACTCCCACCGCGCGCTCGCGCTGCACTCACTTGCCACCGCGCTGCCGGACGCCAACGACCTGTCGGGGCGCGACACCGTCCTACCGGTGGTGCCCATGTTCCACGCCAACGCGTGGGGCCTCATCTTCACCTCCGCGCTGGTTGGCGCGGCACTGGTCCTGCCGGGGCCGCGGCTGGACGCCGAGAGCATCCTCGACCTGCTCGCCGAGGAGCAGGTCACCGCGACCGCCGGCGTCCCGACGGTGTGGATGACGATGCTCCAGGCGCTCGATGCCGAGCCCGGTCGCTGGGACCTGAGCAAGCTGCGCATGCTCCTGGTGGGCGGCTCGGCGGTCCCACGCAGCATGCTCGTCGGCTTCGATCGTCACGGGCTCACCATCGTCCAGGCGTGGGGCATGACCGAGACCTCGCCGGTGGGGAGCGCGGGCCGGCTCCCGGTCGAGCTCGACGATGCCCCCAAGGACGAGCAGTACGACTACCGCGCTCGTCAGGGTGTCCCCCTCCCGTTCATCGAGATCCGCGCTCGCGGCGACGACGGCGAGCTGATCCCCTGGGACGACACGGCGATGGGCGAGCTCGAGGTCCGCGGGCCGTGGGTCGCGCGTGCCTACCATCAGGGCGCGGGCGGGGAGAAGTTCTCCGACGACGGCTGGTTCTCCACCGGCGATGTGGTCACGATTGACGCCACGGGGAACCTGAAGATCTGTGACCGCTCCAAGGACCTGGTCAAGTCCGGCGGCGAGTGGATCTCGTCGGTCGATCTGGAGAACCTGCTGATGGCCCACGAGGGCGTGGCCGAGGCCGCCGTCATCGCCATCCCCGATGACCGGTGGGGCGAGCGCCCGCTCGCCGTGATCGTCGTGCGCGAGGACCACACGGTGGAGCCCGACGATCTCAAGGCCCATCTCGCCCAGCATTACGCCAAGTGGCAGATCCCCGACCGCTTCGAGTTCATCGACGAGATCCCCCGGACCGCGACCGGCAAGTTCAAGAAGACGACCTTGCGCGACATGTACGTGGACGCGAAGGTGTAGGAAGCCGGCGACCAGGGCGCTGTGAGCGCGATCCTCAGGGGGTGACGGTCAGCTCCTCGAGTATCGGCATCTGCTTGATCGTCTGCTTCTTGTTGTTGATCGTCTGGGTGACCGAGATCCCGGTGCCCTGGGTGATCTTCAGCCGCACGAAGCGGGCCGTGACCTTGGGGAAGGTCAGCGTGTCGGTGGCGCGGTTGCGGTGGCCGGTGACCTCGGCCACGCTGAGCCAGTGGCGGCCGTCGGCGGACACCTGGAGCAGGTAGGCCCCGGGGCGCAGGATCTTGACCGGGTGAGCCGCAGGATGCACGTTGGGCTTGGGCTGCGCCGGCCACAGCCGGCCCCACTGCACCACGACGCGCCCGGCCGTCCGGTGACCGGATCGGGTCGGGGCCGACAGCGTCGCGGGGACCGACGCGGGTTGCCAGCCGGTCGCCGGGCTTCCGTCGACGGTGGCCAGCGCCGGCGCTCCGGGCTGCGCGCTCGAGCTTCTGGCCGTCTGGCAGCGGACCGCGTCGCCCGTGGCCGCGAGGTCGGGGCGCGCCGTCGGGATGGTGACGCTGTGGCCCACGGACACGGTGCGCGCGCCGGACGGCGTGGTCAGTGGCAGGGGTGCGCCGCTGAGCAGGCTCACCGTGGTGCTGTGCGAGCCGACGGAGACCTGGAAGGTGCGCCCGCGCCACGTGAGGTTGTGCAGCACGACGCCCGGGATCTGGCGATCGAGGCTCGGGGCGAGCCGGACGCCGCCCGCGTCCCAGCGCAGGCCGGAGTAGCCGTAGAGGAACTCCTGGAGGAATCCGCCGATGCCGGTCATGAAGGTGAAGGCCCCGCCCGTCCTCGTCTCCGAGAACTGGTGGAACACATCGCGGATGAACGGCTCGTAGCTGCGCTGGGTGTAGACGAACGCCGAGCAGCCCGGCGTGCCCAGCGTGAGGCTGTCGATCTCGTTGACGGCATCGCTCATGGAGGGCCCGCCCGGGTCGGTGCGCGGCACGTAGTAGTTGATGTCGTTCTGGGCCACCGAGCGCGACATCGGGAACTGCCAGGGGTACTGGAGCAGCGTCACGTCGGCCTGCTTGACAAGTTGCCCGCCGTAGCCGGAGTACTCCGGATGGATCCGGGCGCCGCCCGTGACCGCGGTGGGCACCGTGAGTCCCGCGGCGATCTGCGACCACGAAGCCGGCGGGGTCTGTCCCAGCGCGGCGGCTGCGGCGACGGCGTCCTGGAGGGTGGTCTTGGCCCCGGCGTTGGTGAACGCCGCGTCGTTGACGTCGGGGTTCTCCTCGTCGGGATCGGTGACGTTGTCGATGTGGTAGCTGCCGTCGGCTGCCCGCTTGGCGCGCGAGGCCCAGAACGCCGCGGCGCCGGAGATCACCGGCCACCCCTGGTTGGCCAGCCACGTCTTGTCGCCGGTGACCAGGTAGTACTGCCACTGGGCCAACGCGATGTCGGCGGTGATGTGCTGCTCGAACACGCCCTCACTGTTGACCGACACCGGCGGCGGGATCTGCTCGGTCCCGTCCAGGGCGCTCTCCCAGGGGAATCGTGCCCCCGCCCACTCCGTGGCGGCCGCGTGCTGCCGGGCCGGGGCGAGGCGGTCGAAGCGGTACGCGTCCATCCCGGCGGCGAGATCGGGGTGCTGGGCCAGCAGCGACGGGTACATCCACGTCTCGGCGTCCCAGAAGATGTGCCCGTCGTACCCGTTGGAGGACAGGCCGGCGGGGGAGATGCTCCAGTCCACGCCGTCGCGCGTGTCCGACCACAGGTAGAACTCTGAGGCGTTGACGTCCGTGGCCACGGTGTTGTTGCCCAGCACGTCGATGCGGCCGTTCCACAGCGCGGCCCAGGCGACCTGGTTGGCGGTCAGCGCGGCGTCGTAGCCGTTCATCGCGGCGGTCGCCGCCTCGGCCTGGGCGTCGGCGACCGGCGTCGCCGTGTCCTGTGAATCGTCGATCCCGACGAACTTGGTGAACGTGTAGGTCTGGCCGCTGGTCACCGGGAAGCTCACCTGCTGGCCGATCGTCTGCGCTTGGGTCGCGTCGACCTCGGTCGGAGTGGCGGTGACGTTCGCGCTTGGCTGGAGCTGGCTGGCGATGGCCGCCTCGACCCCCAGCGTCTGGCTCTTGACGTCCACAAACGTCTGGTGTGTGGCGGGATCAAAGCCCTTGGCCGCCTCGTCGCTGAGCGTCGCCGGCGCGCCGTCGATCTCATCGGTGACCGTCGCCGTGCCCGACCACTGCGGGGTCAGCGTCAGCTGCACGAGGCCCAGGTGCGCGTTGCCCCGGTCGGTGAACACCTGATAGCTGAGCTTGGTGGTGTGGCCGTCGGGGGCTTTCCACGTTGCGCTCGTCGTGATCACGCCGGTGTGCAGGTCCAGCGACTGGCGCCAGCCGGTGGTGGTGCCGGCGCTCAGCGAGAACGGCTGGCCGCCGTCGGCGAAGGTGAGCGTCGACCAGGTGGGAATGTTGGCGCGCTGCTGGACCGCGTCGCCGGCCGTCGCCGGCTTCGTGGGCTTGGCATAGAAGCCGGCCAGCTCGGACTGGGCGGGGACCGTCCCGCCGGCGTAACCCTGCCCGGTCGCGGGCACCCGGACGCCGAGGAGCCCGTTGCCCGTGAACGTGGGCGCATACCCCGAACCCGTTGCCGGGTTGGTGGCGGTGAGCGTGAAGCTCCCGCTTGCCGCGGCCGACGACGCGGCCAGCGCCATCACCGCCCCCGTGACGCAGGCCAGCTTCAACACACGCATCCCAACCTCCCTTGCCGCAGACCCCTATTGCGTACCCACGGGTTCTGGGTCGCAAACCGCGGCGGCGAGGGGCAACCCACCCCTAACGGTCGCCTACGCGGTGCCCAGCCGGGCCTTCTGGACCTTGCCCATGTCGTTGCGGGGCAGCTCGTCCAGGAAACGGACGTCACGCGGGCGCTTGTGGGGAGCGAGCAGCCCGGCCACGTGGTCGATGAGCTCTGACTCCGGCACCGTGGCGCCGTCGCGCAGAACGATCCAGGCCACGACGCGCTCGCCCAGGTCGTCGTCGGCCTCGCCCGTGACGGCGGCGTCCTCGACGGCGGGGTGCTCGCGCAGGCAGCCCTCGATCTCTCCGGCGCCGATCTTGTAGCCGCCGCTCTTGATGAGGTCGGTGGCGCGGCGACCGACGATGCGGATGTAGCCCTCGGCGGTGCGGGTGGCCATGTCGCCGGTGGCAAACCAGCCGTCGCGCATCGCCTCGGCGGTGGCCTCGGGACGGTTGAGGTACTCCAGGAACAGGTTGGGCCCCCGGACCTGGATCTCGCCGATCGTCTCGTCGTCGGCGCCCTCCAGCACGGCTCCCTCGTCGTCCACGAGCCGGACATCGACCCCGGGCAGCGGCGGCCCCACGGTCCCCGGCGCCGACCTCGCATCGGCGTGGATGGCGGTGTTCATGAGCGTCTCGGTCATCCCATAGCGCTCGACCACGCCGCGGCCGGTCAGCTCCTGGAGGCGGGCATGCTCGGTGGCGGGGAGCGCCGCGGACCCCGAGACGAGCAGCCGCGCGCCGCCCAGCGCCCTGGCCAGCTCCGGCGACTCGGCTGCCGCGTCGGCGAGGCGCCGGTACATCGTCGGCACCCCGAACAACATCGTCCCGGCGCCTTCTAGGGCCGCCTGGACCCCTTCTGGCGAGAAGCGGCCGATGTGGAGCGCCGTCCCGCCGCGGCGGACCGGGCCAAGGATCCCGATCACCAGGCCGTGCACATGAAAGAGCGGCAGCCCGTGGGCGACGACGTCGGCGCCGGTCCACCCCCACACCTCGGCGAGCGCGTCGAGGTTGGAGGCGATCGAGCGGCGGGGCAGGACCGCGCCCTTGGGCCGCCCGGTGGTGCCCGAGGTGTAGACGATCACTGCCGGGTCCTCGTCGGAGAGGCCGGGGCGCTCGCCCGGGCCATCTCCCGCTCCTGAGGAGACCTCCGCGTCGAGGTCGATCCCCACCGCGCGGCGCCCCTCGAACGCGGCGGGCACCTCGCTGCCCGGCGCGACGGCGATCGCCTCTGGGTCGGCGTCCCCGACGATGTGCGCGAGCTCGCTGGATCCCGATTTCGGGTTGATCGGAATCACCGGGACACCGGCCACCAGCGCCGCGATGACCGCCACGGCGGTCTCGATCCGGGGCTCCGCGAGGACCGCGACCCGCGCCACTCCGTCAAGCTCACCGGCGCAGGCGCGCGCCGCGCGGGCGAGCTCCACATACGACAGGGACCTGTCGGGGAAGCTGAGCGCGGTGCGGTCGGAAACGGGGTCCGCGAGTGCCGGGAAGAGCATGGCGTCCACAGTGTGCCCCACCCAAGCGTCCACAGTGTGCCCCACCCAACACACCACGCGCCACCCGGGCAATCGCCGGTCCTCGCAGTGGTCGGGCCGGAATCGCCCGACCCGACCACTGTCTCGAGGAGAGACTGTGCAGATACCGCCTGCCCGGGACCGCTTGGCGATCCCGCGATACCGGCGACTCCACTGCCCTGGACTCGTCCGGCCGACGTACCGACTATCTACACAATTTCAATTGACTTTATCAGATTAGGCGGCGGCTGCCACCGGTTCACCCAGGAGCCCGCGCCGGCGCAGCACGGGCACCACGCCCTCGCCGAAGGCATAGGCCTCCTCCACGTGTGGATAGCCCGAGAGGATGAACTCGGAGATGCCGAGATCGTGGTACTCGGCCATGAGGTCGGCGATCTCCTCGTGCGAGCCGACCAGGGCGGTCCCGGCTCCGGTCCGCAACAGGCCGATGACCACCTGGCTCAGCGCGGCGCATGTGATCCACGCGTCGTGGCAGGTCGTGCCCGTCGGTGTGAGCGCGGCATCGAAGCCAGCCTCCTCCGCCGCGCGCGCGACCTGGGCGAGGTAGGCGAGGGTGGCCTCGCGGCCGGTCCCGGCGCTGTCGGGGCGGCGCGTCTCTGCCAGGAGCTGCGCGGCTGCGCCCGCCTGCACCAGCGTGCGGCCGTCGCCGTGGGTTGGCAGGTACCAATGAAGGGCAATCGTCATGGTGATCTCCAAAGCTGGACTAACTCAATCGAGATTATGACCATTGGACCGCTCCGACGAGGACAAGTCGTGATCCGGGGGCGAGCGGTCAGAATCAGGGCATGACACTGCCTCACACCGCATCTGCTCGGATCGGGGACTCGATCCTGGACACCATCGGCGACACCCCGCTGGTCAGGCTGTCCCGAATCGGCGCAGGGCTGCGCCCGCAGCTGGTGGCCAAGCTGGAGGTGTTCAACCCCGGCGGGTCGATCAAGGATCGCGTCGCCGTGGCTCTCATCGAGTCCGCCGAGCGCGACGGCCGGCTGCGCCCCGGTGGCACGATCGTGGAACCCACGTCCGGCAACACCGGCACGGGCCTGGCCATCGCCGCGCGGCTGAAGGGCTACCGCGTCATGGCGGTGATGCCCGACAAGATGTCGCGGGAGAAGATCGACCTGCTGCGCGCCTATGGCGCGGAGGTGGTTCTGGCGCCCACCGACGTTCCGCCCGATTCCCCCCGCTCCTACTACCGCGTCGCCGACCGGCTGACCGCGGAGATCCCCGGGGCCTTCCAGCCCAACCAGTACGCCAACGAGGCCAACCCCCGCGCCCACTACGAGTCCACCGGACCCGAGCTCTGGGAGCAGACCGAAGGCCGGATCACTCATCTCGTCGTCGGCGTGGGCACCGGCGGCACCGTCTCCGGCGCCGCGCGCTACCTGCGCGAGCGCCGCCCTGACCTGGTCGTCGTCGGCGCCGATCCCGAGGGCTCGATCTACTCCGGCGGCGAGGAGAACGTGCGCCCGTATCTCGTGGAGGGCGTCGGCGAGGACTTCTGGCCCCAGACCTTCGATCCCGCGTCGGTCGACCGGTGGGTGACGGTGTCCGACCGCGACGCCTTCCTCACCACGCGCCGGCTGGCCCACGCCGAGGGGATCCTGGCCGGCGGCTCGGGCGGGCTGGCGCTGCACGCCGCGCTGGTGGTCGCCGCCGAGATCGACGACCCCGACGCGATGGTGGTGGTCATCCTCCCCGACGGCGGTCGCTCCTATCTGTCCAAGATCTTCTCCGACGCCTGGATGCGTCAGTACGGGTTCATCGAGCGCGATAGCAATCTCACCGTCGGCGACGTGCTGCGCCGCAAGAGCGAGGCCGGCGAGTTCCCGACCCTCGTCACCGTGCAGCCCCACTTCAAGGTGCGCGAGGCCGTCGCGCTGCTGCACGAGCATCGCGTCTCCCAGCTGCCGGTCGTCTCGGCCCACGACCCGGCTGCCGTGGTGGGCGCAATCGGCGAGCGGGGCCTGCTCAAGCACGCCGCCCAGGACCCCTCACTGCTGGACGCCGAGATCACGGAGGTGATGGAGCCGCCCTTCCCCGCGGTGTCCAGCGAGGACCCCGTCCGCGAGGCCGTCGAGCTCCTCGCCGGTGACACGCAGGCGCTGCTGGTCACCCATGAGGGTCACGCCGAGGGCCTGGTCACCCGCACCGACCTGCTCGAGGCGCTGGCGACATGAGCACAGAACAGCCCCAGGACGCGTTCGCCACCCGCGCGGTCCACGCCGGGCTCACCCCCGACCCGTCCTTCCGCTCGGTCATCCCGGCCATCCACCAGACCTCCACCTACGCCCAGGCCAAGCCCGGTGAGTTCGTCGGCGACTACGACTACTCGCGCTCGGCCAACCCGACCCGGGCTGCGCTGGAGCAGGCGCTCGGCGAGCTGGAGGGCGGGCGGGCGGTGGCGTTCTCCTCGGGCCTGGCCGCCGAGCACGCGCTCATCACCGTCACCTGCGAGGCCGGCGCCCACATCGTGCTCCCCGACGACCTCTACGGCGGCACCTACCGGCTGGTCGACAAGGTCCTGAGCCGCTGGGGCCTGCGCTACGACCTTGTCGGGCAGACCGACCTCGACGCGCTCGGTACGGCGGTGCGCGAGGACACGCGGCTGATCTGGGTCGAGAGCCCCACCAACCCGCTGCTCAATGTCGTCGACATCGAGCAGGTGGTGGCGCGCCGGCGCAACGCCCTGGTCGCGGTCGACAACACGTTCGCCACGCCCGCCAACCAGCGCCCGCTGGAGCTCGGCGCCGACTTCGTCGTGCACTCCACCACCAAGTACCTGGGCGGCCACTCGGACGTCGTCGGAGGCGTCGTGGTGACCCGCGACCCCGAGTGGTACGAGCAGCTGCGCTTCGTCCAGAACGCGGTCGGCGCCGTGCCGGGCCCGTTCGACTGCTTCCTCGTCCACCGCGGCCTGCGCACGCTGCACCTGCGCATGGAGGCCCATGCCCGCAGTGCCGCCGCCGTCGTCGAGCTGCTCCAGCACAGCCCGGGTGTCCTGGACGTGCGCTGGCCCGGCTTCAGCGGCATGGTGAGCTTCCGCCATCGCGACGCCACGGCGATCGCCGCCCGGACCCGGCTGTTCACGCTGGCCGAGTCGCTCGGCGGCGTCGAGTCGCTCATCGAGGTGCCCCAGGCGATGACCCACCAGTCCGTCGAGGGCTCGGCCGCCGCCGTCCCGCCCGATCTGGTTCGGCTGAGCTGCGGGATCGAGGCGCCCGAGGACCTCGTCGCCGATCTGCGCCAGGCGCTCGGCGTGTAGAACCGCGCCGTCCGGGCTCAGCCAAGCGCGGCCAGCCGGCGGGCGGCCTCGGCGATGACCTCGGGTCGCTTGCAGAAGGCGAAGCGCACCAGCGTCGGCGCGGCGCCCTTGTCGTCGTAGAAGACGGAGGTGGGGATGGCCACGATGCCGCAGCGCTTGGGCAGAGTGGCGCACCATTGGGCCGCCTCGGTTCCCACCTCGGCGTTGATGAAGTACGTGCCCGCGGGGACGATCGGCGCAAGGCCCGCGGCGGCGAGGCCGTCGCAGAGCTGGTCGCGCTTGGTGCGCAGATCGTCGCGCAGCGCGTCGAGCTCTGAGCGGGGGAGGCCCAGCGCCGCCGCGGCGGCATGCTGGAGCGGGGTGCCGCCGGCGAAGGTGAGGAACTGTTTGACCGTCCGCGCCGCCGCCACCAGCGAGGCCGGGCCGCTGCACCAGCCGATCTTCCAGCCCGTGACCGAGAAGGACTTGCCCACGCTGGAGATGGTCAGCGTCCGCTCAGCCATCCCGGGCAGCGACGCCGGCGGGATGTGCTCGCCGTCGAAGACGAGGTGCTCGTAGACCTCGTCGGAGATGCAGACCAGGTCGTGCTCGATGCAGGCGTCGGCCACCGCCTGGAGCTCCGCGCGGCTCAGCACCCGGCCCGTCGGGTTGTGCGGCGTGTTGAGCAGCACCGCCCGCACCCGGCCGCGGCCGCCTTCGATCGCCGCCCGCAGCGCGTCGGGATCCAGCGCGAAGTCCGGCGGGCGCATGGTCACGAACCGGCAGGTGGCGCCTGCGAAGGCGACGCAGGCCGTGTAGGAGTCATAGGAGGGCTCGAAGACCACCACCTCGTCACCGGGATCGCACAGGCCCATGACCGCCGAGGCGATCGCCTCGGTGGCCCCGAAGGTGACGAGCACCTCCTCGGGCTCCAGGCCGTACCACTCACGCTGGTGCGCGAAGATCGCCTCGCGCAGGGCGGGGACGCCCGGCAGGGGGGCGTACTGGTTCTCGCCGCCGCGCAATGCGGCCACGGCCGCCTCGATCACCGCGGCGGGCCCGTCGGTGTCAGGGAACCCCTGGCCGAGGTTGATCGCCCCGGTGCGCACGGCCAGCGCCGTCATCTCCGTGAAGATGGTCGTTCCCAGACCGGCGAGGCGAGCGGCGGCGGGTGGCATCGCGCCGGTCAGGCTAGCGGCGGCCCCCCGGTCGCGGGTCTCAGCTGTTCTCGGCCGCGGCCCGGAGGCGAGGCCGGATGTCGGCGCACTCGGCGCAGACGTCGTCCGGGATGACTCCGGCGCGCATGAGCAGACCGAACACCTTGCAGCCGACGCAGTAGCCGACGATCGACTCCAACGCGGCGGCGGGCAGGAACAGGATGAGGACCACGTCGGCGGCGGTGTGGTCGCCCGCGATGAGCGCCAGCACGAGCGCCCCGGTGGACATCACCGCGCCCATGAACTGGGCGAAGCGCTTGGGCGGTCCGGGGACGGGCCGGCGCTCGCCCAGCCGGGGAGCGATCACGTTCTGCGCGGTCCACCCGAGGGGGCTGAGCGTCGGGCCAGTGAGCACCCGCGCCCAGAAACCGTAGGCCAGGGGAATGAGCAGCCAGTACCAGCCGGTGGCGAGAATGACGACCACCGTGACCAGAACTGCGCCGGCGACCGTGCGCGCCGCCTTCTCGTTGACCGGGTTGGGGAAGGAGAACAGCTCCCGCATGGGCCTCCGAGTCTATCCCACCGGATCGGTGATCTTTTCGGCGCGCCACGAGTCCCAACGTCGTCTCGCACCACCGGTCGGAGTGTGCCCGCGGACCTATCATCCGAGGCATGGCCGCCCGCAACGAGACACCGCTGGGGACCGGCTGGGCACCAAGGACGATCTGCGGCGTCGCTTCGGCGTCGCGGTGGCCACGATCAACGAGGCCGTGCGCCTGCTCGAGACACGGGGCCTGATCGAGGCGCGGCCCGGTCCCGGCGGCGGCGTCTTCGTCTCGGCGCCCGGAGTGCGCCTGGCGATGGCTCATGCCGTCCTGGGCTTCGCCTCAGAGACGAGCACGTACGAGGAGTGCCTGGAGCTGCGCGACGCTCTCGAGCCCTCGTCGATCGCTATGCCGCCCTCTACCACCGCGCGGCCGACATCCGCGCGCTCAACAAGCTCCTGGGTCAGATGGGCCGCTGCACCGAGGACCCCCCGGGTTCTTTGACGCCAACTGGGCTCTGCACCGGCGGATCGCCAAGCTCTGCGGCAACACCCCGGTCCGGGGGATCTACCTCTCGATGATCGACTTCCTCCAGGAGACGGTGGACCAGGCCTCGTCGGTGGCTCCGCCCCGCCGCCGGCTCGCCTGCCTTCGCCAGGCCCCGGACCTGGCATGGTTAACCCCATGGGGCACACCGGTTGCGAGCGGATCGGGCATGGCGGAGCCAGCGCCCTGGCGCCGGCCAACACGCTTGCGTCCTTTGACGCGGCGCTGGAGGTCGGCGTCGACATGGTGGAGTTCGACGTCCGTGAGTGGCGCGGCGAGCTGGTCCTGGCCCACACCGTGCTCCACGCCCGCCGCGGCGGCAGCGTCCGCCTCCAGGACGCCCTGGCCCACCTGGCCGGACGTCGGTTCGCCGACATCGGCCTCAACGTGGACGTCAAGCACGTCGGCTGCGAGGCGGTGCTGCTCGACGGGCTGCAGCGCGCGCGCCTGCTCGACCGCTCGCTGCTCTCCTCACAGGTCCCGGCGGTGCTGGACCGGCTGCGCGAACGCGAGCCCCGCGCACGGCTCGGCATCTCGGTCGGCGGCCGGATGGCCCGCGTCAGCCGCCGCTGGGGCGACTGGCGCGCGCACGTACTCAGCGGACTGGTCTCGCGCCGCTGGGAGGCGCTCATGGCCCAGCACCGCCTGGTCGATGCGCGGCTGCTCGAGCACGTCGTCACGCGCAACGGCCGCCTCTACGCCTGGACCGTCAACGAGCGCGCGGCGATTCAGTCGCTGAGCGGGCTCGGGGTCCACGGCATCACCACCGCCGATCCACGGCTGTTCGCCCCCGCCTCGCAGCCCGCGGCGCCGTGAGCGCGATCACGCCCGCGCGGGCCTCGGCGCTGGCGCGCGCCCTGCCCGAGTCCGTCGAGGCCGATCACCACGGCCGACCGTCCTTCCGTGTCAACGGAAAGATCTTCGCCACCCTCCCCGACGCGACCCACATGAACGTGATGCTCGACGAGCCCGGGATCCGCACCGCCGTCCAGGCGCACCCGGACGCCTGCGCGGAGCGCTGGTGGGGCAAGCGCCTGGCCGCCGTCCAGGTGGACCTCGAGCGCGCCGATCCCGCGCTGCTCACCGACGCTGCTCACCGACGCCTGGGAGGGCAAGGCGCCGGCCCGACTGGCCCACCCGCGCGCTCCTGAACCCACGGATCGCACGGCCCCCGCTTGAGGGGTGTGCGATCCGTGGGTTCAACATGACCCGCGATCTGGATCGCGCGGCTCCCAAAAGGCGAGTGCGCGATCTGTGGGTTCAGGATTGCGGTCGCACCCCCACGCGGCAACGCTAAGGTGCGCGGCGAGGTAGGCAACCGAGGGAGGCGACGTGAGCGAAGACCGCCGGCAGCGGGCCCTGTCCGATGGCAACTCCATCCCCAGCGTCGGGCTCGGCGTGTGGCAGATCCCGGACGGGCCCGACTGTGAGAACGCGGTGCGCTGGGCCCTCGAGGCGGGCTACCGGCACATCGACACCGCGCAGGCCTACGGCAACGAGGCGAGCGTTGGCCGCGCGCTGCGTGACAGCGGGGTCCCGCGCGAGGAGGTCTTCATCACCACCAAGTTCTATCCCGCGCGCAACGACCCGGCAGCGGAGGCTGAGAAGAGCCTCGAGCGGCTCGGTATCGAGCAGATCGACCTGTACATCATCCACTGGCCCCAGAAGGGCGCGACCTGGGCGTGGCCGGGGATGGAGGCGGCCCGTGAGCGCGGCCACGCCCGCTCCATCGGAGTGTCGAACTTCAGCGTCGCCGAGCTCGAGCAGGTCATTGGCGTTGCCAACACGCCGCCGGTCGTCAATCAGGTCCAGTTCAGCCCGTTCGAGTACCGCCGCGAGCTGCTCGAGGCCTGCACCAGCCACGGCGTGGCGATCGAGGCCTACAGCCCGCTGGGGACGGGCCGGCATCTGGATGACGCGACGGTCGCTCAGGTGGCGGAGCGCGCGGGCCGGACGCCGGCGCAGGTCCTCATCCGGTGGTGCCTGCAGCGCGACACGATCGTGCTGCCCAAGTCCACCCACCAGGAGCGCATCGATGCCAACTTCCAGGTCTTCGACTTCGCGCTCTCCGACGAGGACATGGCGCTGCTCGACGGCCTGGACCAGAGCCACGGCACTGACCAGGCCCGCGAGCGCAAGTGGTGGTGACGCCGGTCAGCCGTTGCGGATGACGCGCAGGATGACCGCACGCCGGGCGCGCTGAGCCGCCGCCACGACCGCGCTCAGCTCGTCCTCGCGCAGCGCGTCCGCGGCCTCGACGACCACGACGATCGGCTGAGTGCCGGTGCCGGCCTCGTCGATGATCTGATGAAGCTCTTCGGCCTGGCGGCGCAGCGCCTCCGGCGAGGGCACCGACAACAGGACCTGGCCGGCCACGGACGGTTCGAGCACACCCTGCTCGTCGGTCGGGCCATGCTGCACCACGATGTCGCCGGCCACCACACTCGTTGGCGGGTCGGCGGTCAACTGCTGGTCGAGGGCACCGCCGGCGGGGATCTGGAGGATGAGGTTGTCGGCCACGATCCGCAACGGTATCTCACTCGTCCACGGCCGTCAGGTCGAGCTGGCGTAGGCGCTCGGGGTCGGCCAGGATGTCCATCTCGACGATCCGCCCGCCCCGGACGGTGATCGCGCCCACCGAGAAGGGCTGACCGTCGCGGTAGGCCATCATGCCCGGCATGCCGTTGACGAGCACCGGACGGTTGAGGAGCTGCAGCCGGGCGTAGACGAGCGCCCGGCCGGCCACCTCGGCCGCCCCGCGGACCTCGATGGTCGCGCCAGGGAGGCCCGGGCCGGAGTCGGCGCGGAGCACGACGTCGGGGTCCAGCAGGGCGAGGAGCCCGTCGAAGTCCCCCTCGCGGGCGGCGGCGAGGAAGGCCTCGACCACCTGGCGCTGCTGGTCGGGGTCGGCGTCGCCGACGGGCGCGCTGCCCCGGATGTGGCGCCGCGCCCGGCTGGCGAGCTGCCGGGTCGCCTCGGGGGAGCGGTCCACGATCGGCGCGATCTGGTCGAACGGGACCGCGAACATGTCGTGCAGGACGAAGGCCAGCCGCTCGGCGGGGCCCAGCGTCTGGAGCACGACGAGCAGCGCCAGGCCCACCGAGTCGGCCAGCAGGGCCTCGTGCTCGGGGTCGACTCCGGCCACCGGATCGATGATCGGCTCGGGCACATGGGGGCCAAACGGCTCCTCGCGCCGCGTCTGGCGCGAGCGCAGCATGTTCAGGCACACGCGCGCGACGACGGTCGTCAGCCACCCTCCCAGGTTCTCGACCTCGTCGGCGTTGCTGCGGCTGAGCCGCAGCCATGTGTCCTGCACCGCATCGTCGGCCTCGCTGAGCGAGCCCAGCATCCGGTAGGCCACCGCGCGCAGGCGGGACCGGTGCTCCTCAAAGCGTTGTGCCAGCCAGTCCTGTTCGACCATCGTCACGTCCTCGTCTCGCTGCGGGTCATACAACCACGAGACCCGCCAACGGCGCGTGATGTGACAAGAACCGGCCGCGGCGTCTAGGTGACCTGCTCGGGGCAGAACATCTAGGGCGTGCCGGTCGGCCGGCCGTTCTGGCACACGCCGGTGTTCTCGGCCTGGACCAGCGGTCCCCTCGGCGGCGTGGCGAAGAGGGTGTGGTGCAGCGAGGCCAGGTAGTCGGACGTGGCGGTGGGGCTGGCCTGCCGCGCTCCGTTCTCACCGAAGTACCCCTCCCAGCACGCCCAGGGCTGGGCCTGCGCGTCGACGAGCGGGGTCGTCGCCGCGCGGAAGGCGAACCGGCCGGACCCGCAGGAGAGCCAGTCAGCCGTCACATCCCGCGCCACCGCCCGCGGACCCGGTCCGCACCCCGGCAGGTAGCTCGGATGACCGCCGAACGCGGCCTGGACCACCGGATGGCCGTCATCGAACCGCATCATCGGGCTGTTCCATGGGACGAACGCGCCCTCGAAGTCGTGGCGCGCCAGATACAGCCACTTCGGTTGCATGGTCGTCGGGTCCAGAAGGACGTCGACGTGCTCCCAATCGCCCTGGTGCAGGTCGACGTTGGCCCGATCCCCGGCGACGGGGGCCTGGTTCATGAGGCCGTCGTCGATCACGGTCGGGTAGTAGTTGAACGGATAGAAGAACCAGTACTCCAGGCCGATCAGCCCGCTGGTGACGCCGGCGGGGATCAATGCCTTCTTGGGGAACGCCGTGCGGGGGATCCCGGGCGCGTAGTAGAAGTACAGCTGGGCGGACTTCCACGGGTCAAGCGAGCTGGGATCCGACAGCCACTGTCGCCGGGGTGGCAGGGCCTGGCCCAGGCCGGCCAGGAACGGCCGGAACTGGTCGTCGGGCCCCGGATGACTGCCGAGGGTCGCGGGAAGCTGGAGGTAGCCCCGCGGCTGGGAGGTGAGCTGCGCGGCCGTGGGATGACAGAGCGGCGCGCCCGCCGTCCCGAGCGGGGGATGGAGGCAGACGGGCTGGTCGTTGGCCCCGCGCTCGGCCAGGACCGCGTTGACCGAGACGGGCCAATTGCGGTCCGCGGCGGTGACGAGCAGGGTGGGCTGGTAGCGGCGGGCCAGCGTCGCCATGGCCGCGGTCAGGTACGTGTCCCGTCCGACCGGCGTCTCGCCGTCGAGCGCCTGATCGTGCGGTGGCGCCGGGCCGCCCACCACCCCGGGGCCGAGCTGCGGATCGGCGATCCCGGGCGGCGTGGCCGGCGGACCGGTGCCCGCGCACGTGGGTTGGGGGGAGCGCAACGTCGCGCTGAACAGCGTCGGCGGGTCAGCGTCGATGCCGAGCGCGTGCAGCGCCAGGCGGCCGAGCGACGGCCGCGCCCCGGTGTCCAGATACGCCGTGCCACCTCCCACCAGCAGCGACGCGATGGTGCGCGTGGGCACCAGCCGCAGGCGCGTGTCGGTGGACGTCGCATCGGCGAGCGCCGTGCAGGTGGCCACGTCGACCCCGTCGCTGCCGCGTCCCACATAGCCGCCGGTGACGTCTCCGGCGGCCGTGGCGACAACCGCGCGGGGGAACCCGACGGGACCGGTGCCGCTGTAGGCCACCCCCAGCAGGCCGCAGATCCCGAGCACCACCCAGACGACCTTGGACCGAGCGAACCCGGCCAGCGTCTGCGGACGCTGCCATTTTGCGATCTGCCGGCCGACGGTGGCCACTACCGCGCCGGTGAGCAAGAGCACGCCGACCGGGGCGGAGGCGAACAGCGCCGCCACGACCACCGCTCCCCAGACGAGCAGGTGCACGCCGGGCTTGAGCAACGGGCCGACCTTCGTGAGCACGAACCACGCGACGGCGAACACGAGCACGCCCACCACCACCGCCAGCCAGTCGGCCCCGGTCTGGTAGGCCCTGGTGACGAACAGCGACGCGAGGCGGCCGGCCCCGATCGCGATCAACCCGGCGACGATGAGGATGTTGAACCCGGCGACGACCTGAAGAGGCCAGTCTCCGGGCGGCCTCGTGTCCTTGGTGTCATTGGCCTTAGCGACCCCGTCAATGCCGATCGCCTGCCAGGTCTTGCCGTGCCTATCCCAGTTGCGACGGGCCGCCAGCCAGGCAACGACGCCGAGCGCCGCGCTGACGACGACGATCTCCCCGGTCCACAGGGCCCCTTGGCTCAGGACCTGGCCGATGCTCATCGCCTCGACACCATCGACGGCGGGCAGCTGCGCGGCGGCGAACCGGACGAGGTTGAGCACCCACCCGACCACCAATAGGCCGACGGTCAGGACGAGCACCCATCCAGCGATCCTCAGAACACGCCATAGCCCACCGGTAAGTGAAGCGTTGCCCCCGGCCATGCCGCATCATCCCCGACCGCGTGGGTGGTGTCCACCGCACCGCCGAGGCCACCCGCCCGGCGTCTTGACGGCCTCACGAGCGTATGTCACGCTCGCACACGTCGAACGCGTGCATCTCACACCAGGGGTACGGAATGAGTCTGCTGCACAGCCATGAGTTCGTCCACGGACAGGTGAAGGCCTTGCACGATCACCTGGCGCGGTTCGAGAACGAGCACACGGTGCCCGGCGTGGAACAGCACTTCGGTGTCGGGGAGATTGCACGCGTCCGCCAGGCTCTGCGCCAGGGGATGGAGAACGACCGCCACCATCCGGGTGGGCACTATTACGCACGGGATCCGCTGATCAGCCTCGTGCAGTCAGCGGCGCATCAGCAACTCGTGGAGAAAGAGGGAGTCCAGGCGCTTGAGTACACCGACGAGCAGATGGGGGACGCCTTCACCAAATGGGATCTCGCCGGCTGGGTCGTCGAGGTCGGACTCTCACTCATCTGGCGCTTTTTGCACGGACGCCACAGGTTCCAGGACGCGCCCGCCACGGCGACGTTGGAGGGGAACGCGCGGTTGATCCTGTTCTCCGATTGGGGCACGGGTCTCAAGGGAGCCGAGCAGGTGGCCGAGCACGCTGCCACCTTCATCGGGGACAGCGAGGTCCCCGTGCACGTGATGCACCTGGGTGACACGTACTACTCCGGAACGCCGTTCGAGGCCAAGAGGCACATCCTGACACCGTGGCCAGTGTCGGTTGACCGGGCCGATGACGTCGGTTCGTGGGTGCTGAACGGCAACCATGACATGTACTCGGGGGGCGAGGGCCTGTTTGAGACAACGCTGCGCGATCCGCGCTTCAAGCGTCAGAGCACCGGTGCCGGCCCCACCAGCTGGTTTCACCTTCAGTCCGACCAATGGGATGTCGTCGGCCTCGACAGCGCCTATCGCGATCCGCTCATCGACCTGCGCGGCGGAGACTTCTTCCTCTTCGGGGCACTTGGCTACCTCTATGGGTCACAGGCGGATTACGTCAACCGTCTCAGTGCGCCGCGGCGCCGGAGGCTGTTGTTGCTCAGCCACCATCAGCTCTTCAGTGCCTACGACGAGGATGCAACCAAGGAGACCCCGATCAAGACCAAGCTGCAACCCACTCTCGCGGGACGGGGTGTCGACGCGTGGTTCTGGGGCCACGAGCACGATTGCCTCGCGTACGACGAGTTCGAGGGGGTTCACGCGGCCCGGGTGATCGGGCACGGTGCGGTGCCGGACCTCGTCCGCACCGATCCACCCGGCGAGGCGGTGCCCGATGCGCCGGAGTTCGTGGTCAAGCCCAAGCCCCCGCCCACGGCGGCGAGCGTGCCCGCGCTGAACGCGGTGAGGTGGGAGTACCGCGGCTACCGAGAGGGAGACGACGATCCCACCGAGCACTGGGGCAAGCACGGTTTCGCCGTGGTCGACATCGTGGGCGACACGCTTGAGGTGTCCCACGTCGACGACGATGGCCAGGTGTACATGAAGGAGAAGATCTGAGCGGCCCGCGCCGGCCGCGGCTCCCGGCTACTTCCGGGTGACGCCGGGCAGGGCGTTGATCTGGCTGGTGAGCCAGCTGCTCGTGGACTGGTTGCCCGACAAGGCGGCCTCGAGCATCGCGAACTGCTTGGTGAGCTGGTTCTGCTTGTCGTCGAGCGCCGATTGCATGGTCCCGATCCGGCGGGTGAGCGACGCCACCTGGCGGCTGTCGCCGGACAGGCGGACCGCGATCGTCCCCCCGAGGCCGGAGTACCCGTTGACGGCCGTCGCCATGTTGTTGGCCCATGCGCCGACGACCTTCTGCACCGCCGTGGAGCTGCTCTTGAGCGCCGCCTCCAGCGTGCTCGCATTGAGCGTGAGGTTACCGGCCAGCTCCGCGGCGGTGGGACCGCCGGTGCTGGCGGCGCCGGTGCTGACGCCGATGTCGAGCATGGTCGCCATTCCCGCCGGAAGGCCGTCGCCGCCCTTGATCATGAGCGAGCGCATCGAGGCGAGCAGACCCTTGAGCTGATTGTCGCCGTAGAGGGTGCCCTGGGTCGGATCGCTCGCGGTGGGCTTCTGGGAGAGCTGCGTCTGGATCGTCGAGAGCGCCGAGTTGTAGTCGGTGATGAACTGGTTGATCGCGGACTCCACCTTGGAGGAGTCGGCGGCGGGGGCGCCCACGTTGACGGTGACCGGGCCGGACGTCGTCGTGACCCCCGTGAGCGTCAGCGTCACGCCCGGGATGGCCCCGGCGACCGAGTTGGACGCCGACGAGCCGGGGACTCCGTCGATCGAGTACGTGGCGTTCTGGCCCTGCTTGGCGTGGGCAGCCTGCTCGGACAGGACACCGTCGGCGCCGGTGATGGCGATGAAGCCGGGGCCGGTGTCACCCGTGCTGCGGTCAGACAGCACCAGAGTGCCCGCGTCGGTGGCCGCGGCGTACACGGTGGCCGACTGGTCGTTGTTGATCGCGTCGGCGAGGTCGTAGACCGAGGCGCCGGCCGCGACGCTCGTGTCGTGGCCGTCGATCGTGATCGTCCCGCTGCTCGCGGGCGCGGTGAAGGAGAACGTGCGCTGGGCGGCGTTGGCGAGCTGGCCGACCGAGATCTGATAGCCGCCGACGCCGGCCCCGGAAGTGGTGGTCGCCGCCACCCGCGTCGTGTCGCTCGAGGTGGCCTTCTGGGTGCCGCGGTAGACCCGCGGGTCCAGCAGCGCCAGCGCGTCGGCGTTGACCTTCTTGAGCGCCGCCTGGACGCTGGTCAGCTGCGTGTTGCGCGCCTCCAGGCTCTTCTGCTGGTTCTGCAGCGTTGTCACCGGGCGCCTCTGGATGTCCATCATCTGCGACACGATCTTGGCCGTGTCGAGGCCCGACGCCAGACCGGTCACCTGGATCGGGCTGTTGCTGCTGGAGGACGTGACGCTCGCGCTCGAGCCGGCCGAGTTGCTTGTGATCGAAGAGGTGGACATCGCCACCCTCGACATCGGCCCGAGCGGCGATCGCGCGTATGGGGTCTACACCCCATCTTCGCCGCGCGGGCGCTCCGGCGGTCTACAGGGCCATCGTCAGCGGATGCTCGAGGAACCGCCGCACATCGACGAGAAACGCCGCGGCGTCGGCGCCGTAGAGGATCCGGTGATCGGCGGCCAGCGTCATCGACGCCATCGGCCGGATGACGACCTCGCCGTCGACGGCGACGGGCCGGTCGCGGACCGCGCCGACGCACAGAATCGCCGATTGCGGGGCGTTGATGATTCCCTCGAAGCGGTCGATTCCGAACATGCCGAGGTTGGACACGGTGAACGTCCCGCCGTCAAGCTCGGCGGGGCTGACCTGGCCGGCCCGGGCCCGCTCGATCAGTCGCCGGGTCTCCCGGGCGATCTCGCCCACCGGCTTGAGGTCGGCGTCGGGCACCACGGGGGTCAGCAACGACCCCTCGACCGCGACGGCGACGGCCACATTGACCCGCGGGTGCAATAGGAACCGGCCGGCGGAGAAGCTTCCGTTGGCGCGGGGATGGCGGCGCAGCGCCAGCGCGCACGCCTTGACGATGATGTCGTTGAGTGATGGGCCCGGCTCAGCGATAGCGCCGAGCTCGCGGCGCATCTCCAGCGCGCCGCTCATGTCGACGTCCACCTCGAGCGCGAACTCGGGCACCGTGCTGCGCGACTCGGCCATCCGCCGCGCGATCAGGCTCTCGGTGCGGCTCAGCTCACGGACCTCGTCGGCCGCCGGGGCGGGCTCGGGCGTCGCGGGGGTGGGCTCGGGTTTCGCGGGGCTGGGCTCGGGCGTCGCGGGGCTGGGCCCGCGGGCTCCGTCGCCGCCGTTGCCGGCCGCGGCCATGACGTCGCTCTTGATCACCCTCCCGTGCGGTCCGGACCCTGAGAGGCCCGAGAGTTCGACGCCCAGGTCACTGGCGAGGCGCCGAGCCAGCGGGGACGCCTTGACCCGCACCGCGGCCCCCGCTCCCGCGGCGACGGGCTCGCCGGCGCCGATCTCCGCGATGAGCCCGCCGACGGCGACCACCGCCCCCTCGGGCTGGCGGATCGAGAGACGGCCGGACACCTCCGCCTCGTAGCCGACGGTCGCCTTGTCGGTCTCGACCTCGACGATCTCCTCGCCGCGCTCCACCTCGTCGCCCTCGGCCTTGAGCCAGCGCACGATCGTCCCCTCCGTCATGGAGTCAGAGAGGCGCGGCATGACGACCTCGAGCATGGTGAGCGCACAATACCGCAAACGTTTGCAGTCGTGGGCCGGCGATCAACAGGCCGAGGGCCGGGCGCTCAGCAGGCCGCTCGCGCCCGGGGAGCCCCGGGCGTCGTCGCGCGACGGGCGATCGCGCTGCATGCCAGCACCGGACCCAGCACCACGACGCGGGTGGACGCATGCGCGGGGCGCGCTGCGTCCACCGCCGTGGCGCTCGTGGACGGGAAGACGTGCCCGCGGGCCGACGCCAGGCCCGACACGGTGAAGCCAAACGACCGGCCGGCCCCGAGATGGTCGGTGGTGGCGCACCGCAGGCCGCGATACGCGAACGTCCCCGGAGCGCGGACGGCGATGAGAGTGGCGGGGGTCTTGGTGCACAGCCGGACGGCGTGCGCGCTGGTCGTGCCGCTCGTCACGGTCACCCGGTAGCGCAGCCTCTGGCCGACGTGGACGAGCGGCGGCGCGCTGATGCCGGCGCGGATCTTCGCCGCGGGGGCGAAGCTCGTCACCAGCGCGATCGCCATGTTGTTGGTCGTGTTGGTCTCCGGGGTGTCGGACGAGACCACCACGATGCTGCGCAGCGGAGCGGCAACGAGCACCTGGGTCCTGCTGCGGATGGTGACCGTGGTCCCCGGGGCGAGAGTGCCGAGATCACAGTGGACCGGCCGGCGGCTCGTGCAGTGACCGCGAGTCGTGGTGAGGCTGAGTACGTGCGCGACGCTGTTGGCCTGGGCCGGGTGGTACTGCGGGACCTCCCGCGCGACGACGCCCACCGCAGGCGCATGGCCGAGGTTGCGCACGTGGGAGACGGTGATGACCGTCCCGCCGACCGGCAGCCGCCTCGGCGTGATCTGGTTCGTGATCGATAGGTCGGTTCCCGACGTGGAGCTGCCCAGGTCCGGCCCGGGGAGCGGATTGGGGGCACCTGGCGGAAGCGTAGGCTGCTCGGGCTGCTCGGGCTCGACCACGCCGGGCCCGGGAGGCGGCTCCTCGAAGGCGATCGTGACCGTGACGATCTCGTGCTGGCCGTCCAGGATCTCGATCGGGTTGAGGCTGACCGTGGCCGTGCCGCCGAGGGTGTCGGGCACCGAGACGGTGTAGGCGACGCCCCCGATCACCTGGTCGATCGGCGCCGAGCCCGGCAGATACCCACCCGGGACGGTGCGCGTGCTCTGTTCGCCCGACCCCAGGGTGATCACCGGGACCGGCTCGACGCCCGCGTCCAGCCTCACGTCCCAGCTCGCACCCTCCGGCGCGGGGCCGACGGTGATGAGCCGGACGGTGATCTGGCCCTGGCACGGCGCGGTGGTGCCGGGCGCCGTGACCGTCGTCGCGCCCGAGGTGGCGGCGATGACGCTGGTCGACGTCGGGTTCTGGACATCGAAGAACAGATCGTGGTGCGCCGCTACGTCGAAATGACCGAAGTCAGTCCCGCCCTGGTCCACCCACTGGCCGGACCGCGCCTCGTCCCCCGTGTTGCGCAGGCGCATGTCAAGGTCGCCGTTGACGTCTACGCACAGCGCGGTGAGCGTCAGCGATTCGTCGGGCGGGGTGGTGGGCTGAGGCGGAGGCAGGCAGCCCGCGAACGCGACCTTGTTCAGCGTCCGGCTCGCCGACGGAACGCTCGCGGCGATGACCTGGCCGTTGAACTGGCCGTTGGAGTCCATCGTGACCGCGGCGTTGGGAGCGAGCACGAGGCCCTGCCACGGCACCGAGCCGCTGATCCTCAGGCTGGTGGCGAGCGGCAGGTTCCAGGCGACGTGGGCCGCGTCGACGCCCGACAGGCTCATGTACTGCAGCGAGACCGTGAGGTCGGTGTCGGTGGTGACGTTGATGAGCGCCGTCGCGCCCGGCTGGGTCAGGGTGATGGTCACTCCGGGCGCCTGGGTCAGCTGGGAGGCGCTCACGGTGAACACGTTGAGCCCGGCGGCGCTGCCGGTCATCTCGAGCGCGTGGGTGTATGGGTTGACGCTGACGATCCCCGCCGCCGTTCCCTTCGCGCTGAGGTCGTACAGAGATGCGCTGAGCGAGCGCAGCGACGCGAACTCGTCGTCGAACGAGAACGGCACCGGCCCGCGCTGTGCCGGCGGAGTCACGTAGAAGTTCGAGGCGATGTTCGCCGCGTTGCCGTACGTCGCCCCGCCGCTCAGCGTCCCGCCCGACCCCGATTGGCCGGCCTTCAGATCGTGTCCGGCGATGACCGTCGGAGACACGTCTCCGGTCGCTCCCGTGACGAAGACACCGGCGCTCCCGGGCCCGCCGAGCGTGACGTCCGCCGCCGCGGCGATCCGACCGCTGATGTTCTCGCCTCCCGGTGGCGAGGCGTTGAAGTCCGCGTGCGAGAAGGCCACGAAGTGAGCCGCCTCACCCAGCGAGGCGCACTCGCTGGCCCCTGACGCCGGCGTGGGACCGAGCGTTCCCCAGGCGATGGCCGACGCGACGACGGTCAGCGCAGCCCCGCCACACAGTCGCCGGTGTACCCATGCCAGCCCCATCACCGACATGCTCGCCCGGTGAGGAGCAACCGCATCACCCACTGTGGGTGACGTCAGGACCGGCTTTCGAGCGTCTCCGTGAGCTTGGCGATCGCGAACCCCCACGCCTGCGCGGGCTTGGTCTTGGGGGGGAGGGAGATCTCCTCGGGGTTGGTGACGACGTCCACGAGCACCGGGCCGGGGTGGGCGAACGCGGTCGCGATCGCATCGTCGAGCTCGCCGGGCCGTTCCACGCGGACGGCGTGCAGGCCCGCGGCCGTCGCGATCGCGGCGAGGTTGACATTTGAGAGCCGCGTGCCGAACTCGGGCAAGCCCGCCTGCTCCTGTTCGAGCTTGACCATCCCCAGGCGGCCGTTGTTGAAGACCACGAGGCGCACCGGCAGTTCGTGGGTGACCGCCGTGATGATGTCCCCCAGCAGCATCGTCAGCCCGCCGTCGCCGCAGAAGGCGATGACCTGGCGGTCGCGGTGCAGCGCCTGGGCCCCGAGCGCCTGTGGCATCGCGTTGGCCATCGAGCCCAGGTTGTAGGAGCCGATGAGGAGGCGGTTGCCGCGCATCGGCACGAAGCGCGACAGCCACACCGTCGACATGCCGGTGTCACTGGTGAAGATCGCGTCGGAGGACGCATGACGGTCGACGGCGACCGCGACAGCCTCGGGGCGGATCCGCTCGTCGGGGTTGTCGAACTTCGCCCGCACCTTCTCGACGACCCCGCGAGTGTCGTGCTCGGGGTCTGCCAGATGCATCTGCCGCTCGAGCCACTCGCGATAGCGCCCGGTGGCGTCCTCAAGGTGCGCGCGGTCGGTCTTGGCCTGGACGCGCTCGAGCAGGGCCGCGGCGGTCAGGCGCGTGTCGCCGACGATCGCGTGATCCACGGCTGTCCGCCGTCCGATGTGGCCTGAGCGGCGGTCGACCTGGATGACCTCCTTGCCCTTCGGATACCAGTCGGTGTAGGGGAAGTCGGTGCCGAGCATCAACAGCAGGTCGCAGCGGTCAAACGCGCGCTGGGCCGCCGGGTTGCCGATCAGGCCGCTCTGCCCGACCGCATAGGGGTTGTCGGCCTCGAGGCCCGCCTTGGCCTTGAGCGTGAGCACCATGGGCGCCGCCAGCCGGTCGGCAAGCTCCAGGACCTCCGTCCGAGCGTGGCGTGCGCCGTGCCCGACGAGCAGCGTGACCTGCTGCGCGCCGTCGATCCGCTCGGCCGCGTGCGCGACGGCGCCGGGCTCGGGAACGACGGGCATCTCGGCGTGGGCGATCCGCGCCGGCGGTCCATCGACATCGAGGGCGGCGACGTCGCCGGGAACGGTGAGCACGGCGACTCCGGGGGCATCCAGGGCGCGCTGGATCGCCTGCTCGACCAGGCCCGGCAGCTGCCCGGGACTGGTGACCGTGCGGCAGAACACGGACACGTCGCGGAACACCGCGTCGTTGTCCACCTCCTGGAAGAAGTCTGAGCCCAGCTCGGCCAGCGGCACCTGCCCGCAGATCGCCAGCACCGGAGCATGCGACTTCTTGGCGTCGTAGAGGCCGTTGAGCAGGTGCAGGGATCCCGGGCCCACCGTGCCCATGCAGACCCCCAGAGTCCCGCCGAGCTGGGCCTGGGCGCCCGCGGCGAAGGCTCCGGTCTCCTCGTGGCGCACGCCGATCCACTCCAGGCGATCCTCTTGGCGGATGGCGTCGGTGATCGGGTTCAGTGCGTCCCCGACCACGCCCCACACCGACCGGACCCCCAGGTCCGCGATCGCCTGCACGATCATCTCGGCCACCGTCGCCATCACGCGCTCCGCATGGAGAGCTCGCGGGGCGCGAACGAGTCCGGATCCGCGCGCGCCCAGTCGGCCTGCCAGCTCTCAGGCGGCTCGTGCAGCAGCTGGCCCGGCTCGAGCCACTCGTACAGCTCCGCGTAGCTGCGCGAGGTGACGTGGTCCACCCGGCGCACGAGGTGATGCGGGCCGACCTCAGCCGGCGAGTGCAGGCCCATCGAGGCGATCAGCCGCTGTGCCTCGGTCACCGCGGCGTGCTGGTAGCGGTACACGCGCTCGGTCTTGTCGACGACGTCGAGAGCCCGGGACCGCTTGGGGTCCTGGGTGGCGACGCCCACCGGGCACTGGTTGGTGTGGCAGCGCTGGGACTGGAGGCAGCCGACAGCCATCATCATCGCCCGTGCGGCGTTGGTGTAGTCGGCGCCCATGGCCAGCCGCTTGACGATGTCCGAGCCGGTCGCGATCTTGCCGCTGCACCCGATCCGCACGCGGTCGCGCAGCCCACAGCCGACCAGGGCGTTGTGGAGCATCATCAGCCCTTCGGTAAGGGGCGTGCCCATGTGGTCCTCGTACTCGGCGGGCGCGGCGCCCGTCCCGCCCTCGGACCCGTCGACGGTGATGAAGTCCGGAGCCGAGCCCTCCTCGACCATCGCCTTGCAGATCGCCAGCAGCTCGTGGCGGGAGCCGATGCACAGCTTGAAGCCGGTGGGCTTGCCGCCGGCCAGCTCGCGCATCTCGGCGATGAAGCGGATGAGCTCGCGCGGCGTGCTGAACACCTTGTGGCCCGGCGGGCTCACGCACGTCTGGCCCTGGGGGACGCTGCGCGCGTCGGCGATCTCCTTGGTCACCTTGGCGCCGGGGAGGACGCCGCCGATGCCGGGCTTGGCGCCCTGGCTGAGCTTCAGGGAGACACATTTGACGGCATCGTGCGCCGCCTTCTCGCGGAATTGCTTGTGGTCGAAGCCGCCGTCCTTGGTCCGCGCGCCGAAGTACCCGGTGCCGATCTCCCAGACCACGTCGGCCCCGTTGAGGTGGTATTGCGTCAGGCCGCCCTCGCCCGTGTCGTGTGCGAACCCGCCTTTGGCCGCGCCTCGGTTGAGTGCCGTCAGCGCCGCGCCGGAGAGTGCCCCGAACGACATCGCCGACACGTTGAGCAGGGCCATCTCGTACGGCTGGGTGCACTCGGGTCCGCCGATCGTGACGGTCGGGACCTCCTTGGGCGGATCGAACGAGTGGATCGACTGCAGCAGCCACTCGTACCCCGGCTCCCTGACGTCGCGCTCGGTGCCATACGCCTGCTCGTCCTTGACGCCCTTGGCTCGCTCGTAGATCGAGGTCCGCGTGTCGCGGTCATAGGGACGGCCGTCGTAATTGCGCTCGATGAAGTACTGCTGCAACTCGGGCCTGATCGCCTCAAGGGCGAACCGCGCATGCCCGAGGATCGGATAGTTGCGCAGGATCGAATGACGCCGCTGGGCCAGGTCGTATACGCCCACGAGCGCGACGGCTCCGAAGATGACGGCCACCACGATGAAGCCGACGCCGCCGAGGGTCGCCGCGGCAACGGCGGTCAGAACGCACACGGCCACCGAGCCGGCGAGAGCAGCAAATCTCATCGGCGTCTCGCTACCCGCTGCCGGGCGTGGCAAGCATCGCGTCGTTTGCTTGCGAACACGGCGACCGGGTAGGAGCCAGTCGGCCGGAGGTTCGCCAACAAGGGAGGAAGCTCGTGGTTGCCCTCATCGCCCTACTTCTCATCCTCGCCATCTTCGGCGGGCTGGGATTCGCCGTGCATCTGCTGTGGATCGTGCTTGTCGTCGCGATCGTGCTGTGGCTGGTCGGGTTCTTCGTCGGCGGTGTGGCCGACGCGACCGGCGGCGGACGCCGGCGCTGGTACGGGCGCTAGCCCGCTCCGAGCGGCGCGGTCCCGCTCTCGAGATCCTGCAGGACGCGCAGCCGCTCGAGGCCTCCCACGTAGGCCTCGAGGCGGTTGATGCCTCGGCTCACCCGGTGGCAGGGGACGAGCAGCGGCATCGGATTGGCCCCGATCGCGACGCCGCAGTCATACGCGGACATCCCGGCCATGATCCGGTCATAGGAGCGCGGCTCGGCGTAGGGGATCGTCTGCACCGATCGCAGCAGCTCGGCGGGGTCGTCGGCCAGCAGGTGCCAGTCGACGAGATCCGCCAGGGCGTCGCGCCCGCCGCCCCAGTACCCGGTGAACCCCGTGCTCAGGGCGGTGAGACGATCACGTCCGGCCACCGAGCCGCGCCGGGCCTTGGCCCGTGCACTGAGCCCGTCGAAGTCCGCGTGGTCCTCGAACGCGACACGGACGACGCCGCCCGGAGACGCGCCCAGGGCGAGGTCGCCGATGGGACTCTCCACCCTGAGGCAGCTCAGCTCGCCGATCACCTCGTTGCTCAGCGTCGGCCGCTCGACGATCCCGAGGGCCCCGTCGATGACGCCGCGCTCGTAATCGCGGCACTGGGCGCAGGTCCCCTCGCCGTAGACGGCCACCGCCTCGATCGAGTAGCCCGGCAGTGCCCGGGTCTCCAGGTCGCGGCCGCCCAGCTCAACGTCGAAGAGCCGTAGGCACACCCGGCAGCGGAAGTGGTCGTGGGGCTCGACGTTCGTCTCGTAGCGCACGGGCTCGGGGTTGCCCACGGACCCCAGCAGGCCGAGCTCGGCCAACTCGGCGAGCGTGGCATACACCGTGCCGCGCCCGATCTCCGGCACCGCCCGGCTGGCCCGTGACATCACCTCCTCGGCCGACAGGTGCTCGTCGGCCGTGCCCCGGAAGGCATTGAGGATCGCGCGCCGCTGCGGCGTCACCCGCAGTCGGTGCCGGCGCAGCAGTCCGGCGACGTCGTCGCTGGTCATGCGCTCAGCCTACATCGCTGTACCAGGTGTGAGTGAATTCTAGATAGGATCTTGTCCTTGATAGATCCTGGTACCGATAGCCTGCGCAGGATGCCGGACCACCCGGGACGCGTGCCCACCGAGGCGCTGTGGCGGATCCGGAGCGAGCAGCCGGCGGTGCGCGAGGAACTGGTGCGCCGCCATCTCCCGCTGGCGCGCAGGCTGGCCGCGCGCTACCACAACCCGCACGAGCCCCTCGAGGACCTGGTGCAGGTCGCCAACGTCGGCCTGCTCAATGCGCTCGATCGCTATGACCCCGAGCGCGGGGTGCCCTTTGGCGCGTACGCCACCCCCACCATCCTGGGTGAGCTCAAGCGCCACTTTCGCAACACCGGGTGGGCGGCTCACGTCCCACGGGCGGCCCAGGAGCTGGCTCAACGCGTGCAGCGGGCCGTCGGCGAGCTCACCGAGCAGCACGGTCGCAGCCCCGAGGTGGCCGAGCTCGCGCAGTTCCTCGAGCTCGATGTCGAAGAGGTCCTGGACGGGCTCGAGTCAGCCCAGGCGCACTACTCGGACTCGCTCGACGCCCCCATCGCAAATGGGGTGCCCGAGCCGACGACGCTGGGCGAGACGCTCGGGACGGTCGACGACGGGTACGCGCTGTTCGAGACGGCGAGCAGCCTGAGCGGCGGGATCCGACAGCTCCCCTATCTGGAGCGGACCGCGCTGACCCTGCGCATGCAGGGCGACCTCAAGCAGAGCGAGATCGCCAGGACGATGGGGTGCTCGCAGATGCAGATCTCCCGGCTCCTGCGCCGAGCAGCCGATCGCCTCCGGGGGGAACTCGGCGTCGACTGAGCGCCGGAGCGCTAGCGGCTCCAGTCCAGGAACGTCTCGGTCGCGCCCTCGAGCTCGAGCTGCCCGAGGAGCCCCGCCCGGCGCAAGGTGGCCGCGGCGGTGCCCCGGCCGGGCACGACGGAGAACCGGCACCCGCGTGCGCGAGCACGGCGGTCGGTCGCGGCGATGGCGCTGACCACCGCCGGAGCGAGGGCCGTGGCCTGGCTCAGGTCCAGGATGACCCTGGTGAAGCCACGGTCGATGAGACCCCCGCAATCCTCCCGGAGCTGACGGGCGGCGGAGCCATCCAGCGCGCCGCCGCAGCGCACGCGTACGCGATCGCGCTCCGGGTCGACCCTGACCCACGGCGGCTGTGTGTGGTCCTGCTCGAGCCCGCGATCGACTGCGACGGCCATCTCTCCTCCTTCGCGCATTCTCAAGATGGGCGTGATTTGCCGCACGTGCGCTACCCCGCCGGGCAGCGCGTTCACAAAACCTCATTGAGACGGCAGCGTCAGTCGGGCAGGATCAGGGCGGGCTCGTGGCGCCCGGACCACAGGGCGTCGATCAGGATCGTGATCAGCGACAGGATCGGCACGGCGACGATCAGGCCGAGCAGGCCGAAGACCTCGCCGACCGCGACCACGCCGATCGCGATGACCGCGGGGTGCAGGCGCACGGCGCGCGCCATCACCAGCGGGCCGATCACATTGGCCTCGATCTGGTGCACGAGGACGTAGACGAGCAGGACCACAATCGCTCGCGTGGGGGAGATCGTCAGCGCGAAGGCCACCGGGGGAATGCCGCTGGCCAGGGCGCCGAGATAGGGGACGACCTCGGCGCAGGCGCTGAGCACGGCGAAGACGAGGGCGAAGGGAAGTCCCACGACGAGGCCGAGGGCGACGTAGAGCATCACCCCGATGAGCACCATCGAGGCAGCGAGGCCACGCAGCCAT
Source organism: uncultured Actinomycetota bacterium (assembly GCA_963850325.1). Classification (GTDB taxonomy): domain Bacteria; phylum Actinomycetota; class Thermoleophilia; order Solirubrobacterales; family Solirubrobacteraceae; genus Palsa-465. Next base: position 51,352 of record CAWKLB010000007.1, on the reverse strand, counting down.
CCCAGCCAGGCGGCGCGGATGCGCCCGAGCGTCGCCGCGGCCTGCGGTCGTGCCTCGGCGCTGAACAGGCTCAGCAGCCCGTTGGTGAGGGGGTGGGGCTGCGCCGCGATGTAGTACGCGGTGATCACGCCGATGACCACGCCGCCGATGATGGTCGCGACGCTCGCCCCGATGGTGGTGATCGGGCCGAGCAGCTGCGAGGGGTCGCGCACGAACGTGGTGAGGGTGTGCTGGAGCTCCGCGGCGACGTGGCCGGGGCGATCGCCCGTCACCGAGCTCAGCTTGATCTCGGCGGCTCGGATCAGCTGCGGCGCGTCGGTGATGAGCGTCCGGCCCTGATCGATGATCGGGGGCATCAGCAGCACCACTGCTCCGGCCACGACGGCGATGCCGGCGAGCAGGCCGATGAACGCGCCCAGAGCGCGAGGGACGCCCAATGGCGCGAGCCGCTCCGCGCTCACCGACATCGGCAGGCTGACGATGACCGTGAGCATCGTCGCCAGGATCAGGGAGGCGAGCTGCTGAGCCACGAGCCCGGCGGCGATCAGCACCGCGCCCAGGAGGATCGCGCCGTAGATCGCGCGCTCGCCGCGGGTCCGGCTCATGCGCCCTCGGCTCCCGGCTCGCCGAGCGGATCGCCGAATGGACCGTGCGCCGATCCGTGGGGTTTGATCCACACCTCGTCGGCGAGGATGAGCGTGAACGAGATGAGTGGCACCGAGATGAGCAGGCCGATGATCCCGAACAGCGATCCGGCAACGAGCACTCCGACGGCGATGACGGCCGGATGCAGGCTCACCGACCGGCCCATGATGAGCGGCAGCGCCACGTTGCCCTCGATCTGGTTGACGATCACGTAGACCACCGCCACCAGCACGCCCTCGTGAAACGACGAGGTCAGGCCGTAGGCGATCGGAGGGATCGCGCTGATCACCGAGCCGTAGTTCGGGATCACCGTCATCAGCGCCGAGAAGATCGCGAAGCCCGCGGCGAACTGGAGCCCGATGATCTCCATCCCCAGGAAGAGCAGGCCTCCGAGCACGAGCATGTCCAGGCCGACGCCGCGCAGCCAGGCCAGCCAGGCGACGCGGATGCGCTCCATCGTGCGCCGGACCGCGGGCTGCCGGGGCGGCGGAAACAGACGCACCAGCCCATTCACGAGCGGATCGGGGCTGATCGCCATATACAGGGCGCTGATGACCACCACCACGATCGCGCCCAGGATGGTCGCGATCGAGACCCCGATCTGCGCCAGGGGACCGAGGAGGACGGCGGGATGGTGGGTGTAACGGTTCACGAACTGCGTCACGGCCTTGGTCGTCGTCCCCCGCTTCAGGCCCAGCACGTTGTTGATGGTCCGCTCGAAGTGGGCGGCCGTGGTCGGCAGCTGCGCGATGAAGTCGTTGACCTGGCTGACGAAGGTCGGCACCACGAACGCGAGGAGCACGCCGGTCACGGCGGCTCCCGCCAGGAGCGCCAGCACCGCGCCGGCCGCGCGGGGCACGCCCCAGCGGTTTAGCCAGCTCGCGGTCGCGGCAAGCGGCACCGCGATGACGACGGCGATCGTCACCAGCATGACGATTTGGACGAGTTGTTCGAACAGCAGACCGGCGGCAAGCAGCCCCAACGCGAGGAGCACCGCCCGGTAAGCGACTCGCGGATCGAATTCCGCACGCATCGGTGTCATCCCACTAACCCGACACGGCCGATCGCAAACGACGGCACGCCGCACGCGGATGGGGTCAATGCAGGTGCATCGGGGCCAACGAGGGCCCGTCCGGCGTCACACCAGAACTTGGAGAGTGGACAGCGCCGGATCGGCGGCGTAGGCGACCCGGACGCCGTCCGCGGCGGCATCGGTGAGCGCGGTGAGCGTCTCCTCGGTCACCAGCTCGCCCGGCGCCAGCACGGGGACGCCCGGTGGGTACAGCGCCACGAGCTCTGCGCTCACCCGGCCCACCGCCTCGGGGAACGGCACGGTCTCCGAGGCCCCGAAGAACGCCTCGCGCGGGGCCACCTGCTGGTGCGGTGACACGATCCATCCGGCCGACGCGGTCACCCGCCGCGGGGTTCCGCGACGGCGCTCGATCGACTCGATCAGCGCGGCGGTGTACCGGCGCAGCGTGCTCTCATCATCGGCGAGCGTCGTGATCGCGACGATGGTGTCGCGGTCGGCCATCTCCACCGGTACGCCGGCGGCCATGAGGTCGGACTCCACCTCGACGCCGTGCGCGCCGGTGCCCGCGATGCTCACGGTCACCTTGGCGGCATCGACCATCGGCCCCTCGAGCACGATGACGCCCGGCACGCCGCGCAGCGCCTCGCGCGCCTCTCCCACCGCCTCGATCGTCCGCGCGAGCAGCCGCTCGCCGTCGCGTTGCAGCAGTGCCCGCGCCGCGTCCATGCTGGCCATGATCGTCCCGGCGGGGCTCGTGGTGTGCAGGGCGTCGAACGCCCGATCCAGGCGGCTGGCATCGAGCCGCTCGGTCCGGGCCAGCAACAGCGCCGCCTGCGAATAGGCGGGCAACGTCTTGTGGGCGCTGGTGATCATCGCGTCGGCGCCGGCCCCCAGCGCGTGGGGTGGGAGCGCCGGGTGAAAGCCGAAGTGAGCCGCCCACGCGGCGTCGACCAGCAGGGGCACGCCCGCGTCGTGCGCGACGGTGGCGTGCGCGCCGATGTCCGAGAACGTCCCCACGTAGGACGGGTCGCCGAGGAACACCGCCTTGGCCTCGGGGTGCTCGGCCAGCGCCCGGGCCACCCGTTCCGGGGCGTAGCCGAGCGGAAGCCCCGTCGTGGCGCTCACCTCCGGCCCGACCCAGACGGGCTCCAGCCCGGCCAGCACAAGGCCCAACAGCAGCGAGCGGTGCAGCGTCCGCGACACGACGACCGTGTCGCCGGGGACGCCCACCGACAGCGCCAGCGCCTGGTTGCAGTGCGTCGAGCCACCGGCGGAGAACCGGCAGACGTCGGCTCCGTACAGCGCGGCGGCGCGCCGCTCGGCCTCGGGCAGCCAGCCGCGCTGCATCTTGATCGTGTCCAGGCCCCCGGCCAGGGGGTGGTCCCCGGCGACCACGATCCCGGTCAGCGCGGTCGACCCCTTGTGGCCCGGGGTGTGGAAGGACTGCTCCCCGGCGTCCTGGCGGTCCAAGCAGTCAAGGTAGGCGCGCAGCAGCGGCGCGTCGGCGGCGAGCTTGAGCGGGTCCCGGCGGTCGGCGGTCACCGACCCATTGTGCGGCGCGAGCCGGTCATCGCGGTGGCCGCTGGCATGATCGATGCCCGATGTCCGAGCAGATCGCCAAGCGCCTGGGCTCCAACGAGAAGGAGCTGCTCTCGGCCCTCATGGCCAGCATGGCCGACGCCGTGTATGCGGTCGACGACGCGGGGGTGGTCCTGTTCGCCAACGCGGCCGCCGTGAGCATCCTCGGCTACGCCTCCGAGAGCGAGCTGATCGGACGGCCGAGCCACGCCACCATCCACCACAGCTATCCGGACGGCCGGCCGTTCCCCGAGGCTGACTGCCCGCTGCTGGCTCCGCGCCGGACCGGGGAGCCGGTGCGCGTGGACCAGGACTGGTTCGTGCGCCGGGACGGCTCGTTCGTCCCGGTGGCCTATTCGTCGGCGCCGGTGGCGATCGGGCAGCGGCGCGGCGCCGTGGTGGTCTTCCGGGACATCTCCGAGCGCAACCGGGCCGAGGCCGAGCGGCTTCGCGCCGACGCCATCCACGCCTCTCGCGCGCGCATCGTCCAGGCCACGCTCGACGAGCGCCGTCGCCTGGGCCGCGACCTGCACGATGGGGCCCAGCAGCGGCTGATCAACGTCATCTTCGCGCTGCAGGCCGCCGGGCGTGGCGCCGGCGACGAGACGGCCCAGCGGTCGATCGCCGCGGCCCTGGAGGAGACCCAGCTCGCGATCAGAGATCTGCGCGACATCGGAGCCGGCCTCGATCCCTCGGTGCTCGCACACCGGGGCCTGGGGGCGGCGATCACGTCGCTGACGGCGCGCACCCCGGTGCCGGTGACGCTCGATCTCCCCGCCGAGCGGTTCACTCCCCTGGTCGAGAGCACCGCGTACTTCGTCGTCTCGGAGGCGCTGGCCAACGTCGCCAAGCACGCGGAGGCATCCGAAGCCGCGGTGACGATCGCGACGACGGCGGACCGCCTCGTCGTGACCGTCACCGACGACGGGCGCGGCACCGCGGCGGCAGACCTGGCCGGCGGGTCGGGCCTCGCCGGGCTGACGGATCGCGTGGCCGCCGTGGGCGGGATGCTGACGGTGCGGTCACCGGCCGGCGCCGGGACGAGGGTGGTCGCCGAGCTTCCCCTCAGCGCGCCCGCAACAGGGTGAGCACCGCGAGGACGCGCCTGTGCTCCAGCGGTTCGTCGGCGAGCCCGAGCTTGGCGAAGATCCGCCCCACGTGTTTCTCGACCGCGGCGAGGGTCACGCCCAGCGACTCGGCGATGCCGCGGTTGGACTTGCCCTCGGCCATCAGGGCCAGCACCTGGTGCTCGCGCGGGGTGAGCGCCTCGAGCGGATCCTGCTTGCGCCGTCGGCCCACCATCAGCGCAACGATCTCCGGGTCCAGCGCCGACCCGCCTTCGGCGACGCGGCGCACCGCGTCCGCGAACGAGTCCACGTCGGCGACCCGGTCCTTGAGCAGGTAGCCCACGCCCTGGGCGTTGTCGCCGATGAGGTCCAGCGCATAGGCCTCGTCTCGAAACTGGGAGAGCATGAGGATCCCGACGCCCGGGTCGCTGCGGCGGATCTCGATCGCGGCGCGCAGGCCGTCGTCGGTCTGGTCGGGCGGCATCTGCACGTCGACGATGGCCACGTCCGGGCGGTGGGCGGCCACCTTGCGGCGCAGGTCGTCGGCATCGCCGGCCTGGGCCACCACCTCAAAGCCCGCGTCGGTCAGGAGACGGCTGAGCCCCTCGCGCAGGAGCACCTGGTCCTCGGCCACCACAACCCGCACGGGCGTCACCCGTCGCACGCTACCCGGTGCGCCGACGACGGTATGGCCAGCCGGACATCGACGATGGGGCCCGCCGCCGCCGTCGGGGAGCGCGCCGGGTCGAAACGCGATCGTTTCCGGGCGATGCTGTCCAGGAACGAGACACGCAGCGACCGCAACGAGGACACGCCATGACCCAGCCCGCCGCACCGCACCGCACCGAGCAGCCCCATGAGACGTCGCCGGGGATGCTCATCGTCCGCTATGGCCTCGGCGCGCTGATGGTGAGCGGCGGCGTGGTCATGCTCATCATCTCGCCCGCCGGCCTGGGCTTCGACGGCTTCGCCATGGCGGTCGGTGGCGGGCTCTCCGTCGTCCTCTTCAACGTCCTGTTCCGCCTCGGCCTGAGCAGCGAGGCCGACCGCGAGGAGGAGGAGCGGGCGCGGACCTACTTCGACGAGCACGGCGAGTGGCCCGAGGACAAGCCACGCGAGGGCCGCACGTGGACCCTCCCCGCGGGCGTCGTCACCTACGACCAGGAGCAGGCGCGCCTCCATCCCCGTGAGACGGTCGGCGGCGCGGCCTGACCCGATGAGCGCCCCGTCACGCGTCCGCCGAGGCGCCCATCCCGCCGCCGCCGTCGAGTCGTGGTCGCGTCCGTCGCGCCGCCACGGCCACGTACGCCGCGGCGTGCCCCGCGTGCCCCGGCGCTCGCTGATGGCGCGGCTGAGGTCGCTGTTGCGCCGGCGCTGAGCGGCGGCCGAGTGCCCGGTGACGGCGCACCGATGAGTTTGCCCTCCTCCGGGGGTCGTATGAGACGACTAAGACCGAGAGGACGACAGCCATGCTCATCACGTCACAGACATCCACCCGCGAGCTCGATCACCGCAACGGCGACGGCATCGACGTCACGCTTCTCTGGGACCCCGACACGGACCGTGTCTCCGTCGCCGTGATCGACGAGCGCACGGGCGAGGTCCTGATGTTCGGCGTCAACGGCGACGACGCACCGGCGGCGTTCCGCCACCCGTACGCCTACGCGCCGAGCCCGCCGGCGGTGCCTCAGCCGGCCTCGGCCTCCGTCAGCCAGTGAGCCGCCCCCATGTCGGCGCCCGGACGTCACTTGATAGACGTTGGGCATGGCCACCGGGTTCATCTGGCATGAGCGATACGCCTGGCACGATGCTCGCGGCCTGCTGGACACGTTCGACCGCACTGCGCTGTTCGAGCCCGAGCCCAGCCTGGAGACCGGCACCACCAAGCGTCGGTTGCGCAATCTGATCGACGCCGGCGGCCTGCTGCAGAGCCTGGTCGAGATCGAGCCGCGGCCCGCGGCCGACGATGAGCTGGCCCGTGCGCACGCGCGCGGGTACGTCGACCGGATCCGCGATGCGAGCTCCGACCTCGGCGGCGATGCGGGCGGGTCGACGCCCTTCGGGCGCTGGACGTATGACATCGCCGCCCTGGCGGCGGGCGGCTGCCTGGCGGCCGTCGACGCCGTCCTCGAGGAGCGCGTGGAGAACGCCTACGCCCTCGTGCGGCCGCCCGGGCATCACGCGGGTCCGGACGGCGGATACGGCTACTGCATCTTCAACAACGTGGCGCTCGCCGCGCTGCACCTCAGACAGACGCACGGCCTGAGGCGGGTGGCCATCGTCGACTGGGACGTCCACCATGGCAACGGCACGCAGGAGACGTTCTGGTCAGACCCGGCCGTGCTCACCATCTCCGTGCACCAGGAGGATCTGTTCCCGCCGGCGAGCGGCTTGTCGAGCGATGTCGGTGGAGGTGCCGGCGCCGGCGCGAACATCAATATCCCGCTGCCGGCCGGGGCGGGGCGGGCCGCCTACCTCGACGTTCTGGACCGCGTCGTGGTGCCGGCGCTGGAGCGGTTCGCCCCGGAGTTCATCCTCGTCGCCTGCGGTCTCGACGCCGGGATGCTCGACCCGCTCGGGCGGATGAACCTCACCAGCGAATGCTTCGCCATGATGACCGCGCGCCTGAGCGCCACGGCCGCGTCGCTGTGCCGGTCACGCCTGGTCCTCTGCCACGAGGGCGGCTACTCGAGCGCCTACGTCCCCTACTGCGGCCTCGCGGTGATCGAATCGCTGGCCGGCGTGAAGACCGACGTCGTGGATCCGTGGCTGACCGACGCGCGTCGCGTGCGCGAGCTTCCGCTGAGAGATCACGAACGCGATGCGATCGACCAGGCCGTCGCCCTGCACCGGCTCGCGTGAGCCTGGGCGTCTCGGCGGTTGGGCTGGCGTTAGGGCGGCCTAATAGGCCCGGTGTAGGATCTTGCTCATGTCCCCCGCCCCCGCTTTCGCGGCCAAGCTCAACGAGCAGATCGCCAACGAGTTCGCCGCCCACCAGCAGTACGTCGCGTGCGCCGTGTACTACGACTCCGAAGCGCTGCCGCAACTGGCGGGCTTCTTCTATCGCCAAGCGCTGGAGGAGCGCGACCACGCGATGATGATGGTCCAGTTCCTGCTCGATACCGACAGCGAGGTCACGATCCCGGGCATCGAGGCCCCGCGTGCGCGGTTTGAGGACGTGGTCGCGCCGATCGCGCTGGCGCTCGAGCAGGAGCGTCGCGTGTCCGAGCAGATCAACGCTCTCGTGGCAACCGCACGAGAGGAGGGCGACTTCACCTCCGAGCATTTCATGCAGTGGTTCATCCGCGAGCAGATCGAGGAGGTCGCAACCATGAGCAACCTGCTGCGGGTCGCCGAGCGTTCGCGGGCCGATCAAGCCGACATCGAGGACTTCATCGCCCGTGAGCACGCGGGCGCCGGGGAGCAGGACCCAACCGCTCCGCACGCCGCCGGGTCACGGTAACGCGCCCGTCCGCCGGGCTCGCTCTGATCCGGCGCCTCGGGGGCAGCTGACCACGCAGGCCGAGCCCGCGCTTGCGGGGCCCCGTCCGGTCTACCGGGCGCGGAGCATCTCGATGCTCAGCTCCAGGTGCCGGCGCCAGTCAAAGCCGGAGGCGGGGTGGGCCATCGTCGCCGAGACCCCGCACATGACCATGCCTATGTCTGTCGCGGTCGCGTCCGCGCGGATGGTTCCGGCGCTTCGGGCGCGGTCGATCAGCTGCGAGGTCAGATCCAGCAATTCGGCCTGCTCGGCCGCGGCATGGGTCCAGATGTGCTCTCCGGCCCCGGCGAGCACCTGTTGGGTGCCGGCGTCGCGCCCCAGCTTTTCGGCGTTGGAGCGCATCAGGTCAGCCAGCACCTCAAACGGCTCGCCGTCGCGCTCCAGCGCATCTCTTGCCTCGGCCGCGAAGAGCTTGAACTTCTCGCGCACCAGCGCGACCAGCAGCGCCTCCTTGGTCGGGTAGTGCCGGTACACGGTGCCGACGCCCACTCCGGCGCGGCGGGCGACATCATCCATCTGCGCTTCGCTGCCGCACTCGGCGAACACCGCACGGGCACCGCTGAGAATCCTCTCGCGGTTGCGGCGGGCATCCGAGCGCAGGGGACGCTCGCTCTGGTTTGGCGTTGTGGTCACGGAGTCTTCACACGGGTTCTTGACAAACGGAATCAAGGTTCACTATAGTCCGCGATGCAAACGGAACCGGAGGTCAGCTTCCATGTCAACACTCAGCCACGCCGATCGCCCCTCCCTCTCCACGCAGCGCGCGAAGAATCTTGCGTTGGTGTTGTTGGCGATGACGCAGTTCGTGATTGTGATCGACGCGTCGATCGTCAACGTCGCGCTGCCGTCGATCGGTGCTCATCTGCATTTCTCCCGCGACGACTTGACGTGGGTGGTGAACTCCTACACGCTGACGTTTGGCGGTTTTCTGCTGTTGGGTGGGCGGATGGCCGACCTGCTGGGCCGCCGCCGGATGTTCATGCTCGGCCTGGTGGTGTTCTCCCTGGCCTCGCTGGCGGGGGGGCTGGCGCAGTCGGAGACGTGGCTGATCGCCGCCCGCGCGGTCCAGGGGCTGGGCGCCGCGATCGTCTCCCCGGCGGCGCTGTCGATCATCACCACCACCTTTGCCGACGGCGCGGAGCGTAACCGCGCGCTCGGCATCTGGGGCGCGGTCGCCGGGGCCGGCGGCGCCGCCGGGGTGCTGCTGGGCGGGATCCTCACCAGCGGGCTGAGCTGGCGCTGGGTGCTGTTTGTCAACGTCCCGATCGGGCTGATCGCCGCGGGACTGGCCCCGCGCACGTTGCGCGAGAGCCGCCGCGACCAGGCCGGAGGCACCTTTGACATCCCCGGCGCGGTGACCGTCACCGCCGGGCTGGCGCTGCTCGTCTACGCCGTGGTGGAAGCGGTCAACGTCGGCTGGGGATCGACCCGCACGATCATCTGCCTGACCGCCGCCGTGGTGCTGCTGATCGCGTTCGTGGTCATCGAGCTGCGCCAGCACGATCCGCTGATGCCGTTCTCGATCTTCGCCAACCGGACCCTGCGCGGCGCCAACATCGTCGGGCTGCTGATCGGCATGTCGCTGTTCTCGATGTTCTTCTTCATCTCGCTCTACCTCCAAGACGTGATGGGCTACACCCCGATCAAGACCGGGATCGCCTACCTCCCACTGGCCGGAGGGATCGTCATCTCGGCCGGGATCGCCTCCCAACTGGTCACCCGCGTCGGCTTCAAGATCCCGCTGACCATCGGGATGCTCCTGATCGCCGCCGGCCTGATCTGGTTCGCCCAGGTGCCCGCCCCTCACGGCGCCTACGTCTCTGACATCCTCGGGCCGTCGCTGCTGGCCGCCGTCGGCCTCGGCCTCGCCTTCGTCCCGGTCACCATCGCCGCCGTGACCGGAACCGAACCCCACCAGGCCGGCCTCGCCTCCGGCCTGATCAACACCTCCCAACAAGTCGGCGGCGCGCTCGGACTCGCCATCCTCGCCACCATCGCCAACACCCGCACCCAAAGCCTGTTGCACACCGGCATCCACAACACCGCCATCGCCCTCACCAAAGGATTTGACCGCGCCTTCCTCATCGGCGCCGGCTTCGCCATCCTCGGAGCCATCCTGACCGTCCTCCTCATCTCCTCAAAAGACAGCCGCGAACACGCCAGGGCAGCCTCCACCGTCGACGCCGGCGTCGCACAGACAGCGACGGGCTGAGGCTGCCGCGACTGATCGTCCGCACCCGAAGCGCCGGCTGATCGCCACGGTCGCGGGGAGTGTGGTGGTGCTCGACGCTGCCACCAAGGCGATCGCATCCCGAGCCCTGGCCGGCCGGGGTGTGGTCAACGTCCTCGGCGGAGCCTTCCATCTCGAGCTGTACCGCAACTTTGCCGGGCCAGGCAACATCCTCACGGGTCACCCCGTCCTGGTGTCGTTGCTGAGCCTGATCGCGGTCGTGCTCATCGCCTTCGTCGGGTGGTCGGTGCGGACGACCAGCTATGCGGTGGCGATCGGCCTGCTGCTCGGCGGGGGGGTGGGCAACCTGTTGGACCGCCTGCTCCGAGCTCCCGGCCCGCTGCGCGGCGGAGTCGTTGACTGGATCAAGCCGACGCTGTCGTCCGGCAGTCTCAATGTCGCTGACCTTTCGATCAACGCCGCGGTCCTCGCGATGCTCGTCGCGCTCGTCCTGGACTCGTGGCGGTGGCGGCGCGCCGGCGGTGACCGCGATGCTGCCACCGTGGACGGCCATATCATTGCCGAGCGCGTCCGACACAACGATTACCTCCTGCGATCAGATAGTGAACAGTGAGCAACTCCGTCGTGTGCTACATCCGGAGCGCGCCGTGACGCCCGACCGCCGCGTGGTCGTCGTCGGCGCTGGCTCTTCGGGCTTGGTGTGCGCGATTCATCTCGCTCGAGCGGGTCTCTCAGTGACGGTGGTCGAACACGCTCCCGCGCCCGGCGGGGCTGCCACCAGCGTGGAGGCGACGCTGCCGGGATTCGTCCACGATCACTGCGCTGGGTTCAACCCCATGACAGTGGCGTCGCCGGCCATGCGCGAGCTCGATCTCGAGGCGGAGGGCGTTCGCTGGATCAGCCCGAGCGCGATCATGGCTCACCCGTTCGAGGATGGGACCGCGATTGCGCTGCATCGCGATCTTGAGGCGACCGTCGCGTCGCTGGACAGCGTCCACCCCGGGGCCGGGCGACCATGGCGGGATCTGATCAGGCAGTATCTCCCGCTCGCGCAGCGTCTGGTGGAGACGATCCTCGGGCCGTTGCCGCCGGTCCGGCTGCCGATCGCGCTGGCCGCGTCGTTGCGCCGCGACGCGCTTCTGCTGGCTCGGCGGATGACGGGATCCATCGAGGCGTTTGGTCTTGACGTGTTCGCGGGTGCGACCCGCCCCACGGCGTGGTTCTCCGGGTCGGCTCAGCATTCGGGTCTTGCGCCGTCGACGGCTGGGAGTGGTGCGTTCGGGTTTCTCCTGCAGCTGCTCGCCCATTCCCACGGGTGGCCGTTCCCGGCCGGCGGCCAGGGCCGGATCAGCGACGCGCTGATGGCGATCGCCACGCGGGAAGGCGTGCTGGTCCGGTGCAGCGCCCCGGTGCAGCGCATTCTGGTGCGTGGCGGGCGCGTCGCCGGGGTGCAGCTGCACAGCGGTGAGGAGCTGGCCGCGCGGGACGTGGTGACCACGATCAGCGCTCGGCCATTGGCCGAAATGCTGCCCGACGATGCGCTGCCCGAGCGGTTGCTGCGCCGTCTGCACATCTGGCGGTACTCGACCGCGGCGTTCAAGCTCGACTACGCGCTTTCAGACCCCGTGCCATGGACAGCTTCGGAAGCGCGACAGGCGGCGGTGGTGCACGTCGGCGGGGAGCTGGCCGATCTGGCGGCGGCGGCCGACGCGGGCCAGCGGGGCGAGATGCCGCGCCGGCCCGCCCTCGTGGTCGGCCAGCACACCCTGACTGACCCGTCACGCGCCCCCGAGGGCCAGCACACTCTCTACTGCTACGGCCACATTCCGCCGCACTATGAGGGCAGCGACGAGGACGTGGCAGACCTGATCGAGCGTCAGCTCGAGCGGTTTGCGCCCGGTTTCTCAGAGGTCGTGCTGGCACGAGCGATCCGCAATCCACAACAGACCGAGGCCGACAATCCCAGTCTCGTGAACGGGGATCTCGGGGGCGGAACCTACGAGCTTGACCAGCAACTCATCTTCCGGCCGGCACCGGAGCTCTGTCGCCATCGGACCCCGCTGCGCGGTCTCTACATCACCGGCGCGTCCGTGCACCCGGGAGGGTCGGTCCAGGGCATGGGCGGCCGGTCTGCGGCGCGCGCGCTGCTCGCCGACCGCCGCCTGCGCCCGTGGCGCGCCTGAGGAGCGTCAGGACTTCACGACGCCGGTTTCGACAATGCGCTTGAGCCGGCGCAGCGACTCGGCATTGCGGAGGTGGATCAGCGGATCGGTCAGTCGGTTGAGCACCAGCCGCGACAGCCGGTTACCGGCCGTCTCCGTCATGGTCACGAACGTTCCGCCGTCACGCTCCGCCAGCTGCATCGAGACCTCGGCGGTGCCGAGCGGCCGGGCACGTGCGTGCATGATGAGACGGCGGGGCGGATCCACTGCGAGGACCTCGGTGTGGTCGTTGAGCTTCAGCGGGCCGACGCCGACCCGGTGGTAGAACCGCGAGCCGACCTTCGGCCAGTCTGGGTCCGCGTCGCGGATGGTGTCGGAGCCGACAACCCAATCGCCGTAGTTGGCGGCGTTGGCCAACGCGGCAAACACCTCGGTGGGTGAGACCGCTATCTGAATATGGTTGGTGGCCATGGCGAGGAGAACGGGTCCTTAACCCGTGGCAGTCATTGTGGACGGGTCCGGGTCGGTGAGCTCCCGCACTGCGGCCGACGCTCGCCTCAGCAGGCGTGACACCTGCATCTGCGAGCACCCCATTGCGTCGGCGATCTCGGTCTGCTTCATGTTGGTGCCGATGCGCAGCAACACAGCCTGGCGCTCGAGGTAGGGCAGCCGCGTGATCGCTGCCTTCAGCGACAACTTGGTCTCAACCAGGCCGAACAGAGGGTCTTCGGTGCCGAGCGTTTCGGCCAGCGACGGCGACTCCTCGACGTCGGCACCCGCCGGGGGTGCGTCCAGGGAGTCCGCGTAGTGAGCGGTGCCGGCCCCCAGCCCGACGAGCACGTCATCGGCCGAGAGCTCCAGGTACTCGGCCAGGTGTTGAAGGCGCGGCGGGCGGCCCGTGCTGGCGGTGATCTCACGCGACGCCCGATCGACGCGTAACGCCATCTCCTGCGCACCGCGCGGGACATGCGCTGACCAGCCGGTATTGCGGAAATACCGCTTGAGCTCGCCCAGGATCGTCGGCACGGCAAAGCTCGCAAAGCTGGTCTCGCGGTCGGGATCGAACCGCTCGATCGCACCGAGCAGGCCCACCGACGCGACCTGCACGAGGTCCTCGAACGCATCGTGGGAGTTGCGGTAGCGGCCGGCGAGCTTACGAGCCAGCGGCAGAAATCGCTCGCACAGCTCCTGACGCGCCGCTTGGTCGCGGTCGCCCTGCCAGCGCCGCACAAGCTCGTGCGTGCCGACGGTCTGAACCACCGGGCGTTGACCCGGACCGGCGGCGGCCCGGAGAGCAGTCATCGTGCTCCTTTCACGGGAGACGAGGTGTGATGAGTCCGTGACTCTGGTGGCCTCCGCACGCGCGTCAGGCGGCGATGGGGAGGGCGCGTTGAGCGCTGTTGGGGTGATAGAGGGCGACCGGAGTCGTGACTGTGCGCATTCCGGTCGCGAAGTCACCGACCGCTGTCCGCCTGCCTGTGGCGCGCATTCCCGTGGCGAAGTCACCTGTCGTGGCGACGTCACCTGTCGCTCGGGGCGTGCCCGCGCGGCGCACTCCGGTGGCGAAATCCCCGTAGAGATAACCGTGACCGAGGTCGCGTCGCTGACCGCGCGCGAAGTCATCGTGAGCCGCGGTGCGTGGCTCACCGACGTGCGCGTCGACATCGCTGCTGATGTGGGACGGGCGGGAGTCAATAGCTGTGGTGTGCAACAAGGAGTCAACTTTCGAGTTCAGCTTGAGTAGGCGCCTGCGATACGGGTCCGACGGACCCGTCGAGGTGGAGGGAGACAGCTCATCCGATAGCGGATCAGCTACCTAGATCTCCACGCTACCCCCTGACACGATGCGGAAACGCGGTTTAGCGATATCGGTTGTGGGATATGCTGTCGATCATGCCCATGCGCGCCACCACTGTTCGTTTCAGCGAGGATCTCTGGCAGTTGCTGGAGGACGAATCGACGCGGCAGGGCATCAGCGCGGCGCAATTCGTGCGGGACGCGGCGATCGTCCGACTCGCGTTTCTCGCCGGACGCCGCGGTGACTCTGAATCGGAGCAGTCGGTCGAGGCGATCGCCGAGCGCGCGGCGCGCCGCCAGAACGGCCGAGGGCCCGACACGGCGGTCCTCGCTCCCGAGCGGGTGACCGAGTTGCACAACACCCGGCTGCTCGACACCCCGCCGGAGGAGAGCTTTGATCGACTGACCCGTCTGACCGCGGCGGTGCTCAACGTACCGGTCGCGCTTGTCTCGCTGGTGGACAGCGACCGGCAGTTCTTCAAGAGCTGTCTGGGTCTGCCGCAGCCGTGGGCATCGCAGCGCCAGACCCCGCTCTCGCACTCCTTCTGCCGGCACGTCGTTGAATCGCGCCGGCCACTCGTGGTGTCTGACGCCCGCGAGCACCCGCTGCTCTGTGACAACCCGGCGATCCGCGACCTCGGCGTCATCGCCTACGCGGGCGCGCCGCTCATCACCCCCGACGCCCATGTGCTCGGAACGCTGTGCGCGATCGACCATCAACCCAGGCACTGGACTCCGGAACAGGTTGAGATCCTGTGCAACCTCGCCGGGTCAGTCCTCACCGAGATCCAACTCCACACCGCGCAGCACAACCACGGCTAGCCCCGTCGGCCGCGCCGGTGCGCAACCTCGGTGCCGCGCTCGCTGTCACGCATCGCCACCCCAACCAGCGAGCAAGGGCTTGGGGGCAGCCGCAGCGGGTACCCCGGGGCTCCATGGCATCCCGTGCGTCAGCGCCACCGGCACCCTCCCGTACCCCACGTCACCGTCGGACGGGCGCCTGCGGGGCGCCTCCGGACCGGACCTATCTCCCTGCTCACCGGTCAGAAATGAGTGGTTCTCAACGGAGAGGGGGGGATTCGAACCCCCGATGGACTGATAGCCCATACCGGTTTTCGAGACCGGCCCGATCGGCGCGCATCGCCCGTACCTATAGGCGATCGCTGTCGCAGGGAACGGCAAAGGGAACGGCGGACCGCTGGCCCGCCACACGCCACGTGCTCCCAGTGGCCCGAACTAATCCGGCCGCGGCGCACTGATGACCACAGTCGATCCTGCTGATCGTCGCTGGCGGCTGTGCGAGCGCAACCGTCGGAATGTGAACTTCGTTGGTGGCAGCAGGATGCGGACGGCATAGCGCTAAAAACTCTAGCGCTACTGGCTGACGATTCATGAGCTCGGTCAGCCGGGGCTCAGCGCACCTGGGCGGACAACACCCACTCGCGCCGGCGTTCGTATAGCCCCGGTTGGCGCGAAATTTCAACGGACACCCTTTATGCCGAGCGCAGGATTATGCCGAGTAAGCATTTCGGCCCGGTCGCAGTTCTGCAGCCCAGCGTGATTGCCGGCGAGGAGCCACTCGGGACAACGAACGCTGTCCGCTCGGAGGTAGCGGTCTCGCGATCGGAGATCCTCGGGCGTCCACGGGGAAGGACCGCCGGCATCCACGAAGCGCGTTGGCCGTCGGGATCCTTTACGGCGGCGGGCGCCTCAAGGCCAAGCCGCACGCACAGCGTGCCGAGCCCTGACACACGCCGCCTCGCCCGACCACCCATTCGGCTGGAGGGGACCCTTCTGAGCCGAGCGGCGGTTATGCCGAGCGCGCCCAATACCGATTTGCCGCTGAGCAGGCAGAACACGGCGCGTACATCCAGTACTCGGCGTAACACGCCGGTCGGCATAACGGATGTTATGCCGAGCTCGGCATAACACCCTATCTGCGACTTGTCGACTGCGGAGCGGCTGAAGACGCTCACTTGACGCGTCCGGTGCGATCGTCGATCCCTACTGGGACTGGCGAGCTGGCCGCAGGACAGCTTCTTCCAGCCGAAGGAGCAGTCTCTATCGGCTACCGGGTCGGCGACATGGCGGACGTGTTGGCGTGACCGGGTGGGCCGCCGCTGGGTCGAGGGATGCGACGCGCGGGCTGAGGGCGGATTCGATACGCGCGGGGGTCGCGTTGGTCGGTTTGACGATCACTACTGGATCGGTAATCATCTGTTTCGTGGAGGTGCGCCGTCGATGAGGTCTGCGGTCGTTGCGCGTGTCCGGCTGTGGTTGGGGGCACTGGCGGCGCTGATTGTTGCGGTCGGGGTGTTGGTGGTGGCGCCGGGTTCGGCGGTGGCTGCTGGTTCTGGGTATTTCGTGACGTTCGTGGCGCGGTCGTGTCCGTCGTATAGCGACGTGTTCGCTAATCGGGCGCGCAACGATATTCAGGAGAGCCTGGTGGATCTTGGCCCGGATTCGCCCTACAACACCAACGGCGAGTCGTTGGTCGATCCGCGGGTGGAGGGAAGCGCGCCTGAGGATGCCTGTACTGCGCTGCCTCACTGGGAGTTCACGCTCGGTCATGGCTTTGAGTCCCGCGCGGTGAGCGGCCCGTGGGGTTCGCTGTCGAAGGTCACCGACCCGTTTTCTGGTTCGATCGTGACGCGGGTTTCGACGCCGTTGTATGACCAGTTTCACCAGCGGATCGGGCGCCAGGTGATCGCCGGCGCAACGACGGTGGAGTTGACCGATGAGCAGCGTCAGCAGGCGAGCGCCAGCTCGAGTCTGTGGGCGCAGGGTGGCACGCCGGATGACCCGGTGCTGGCGCAGAAGTTCCCCGGCCCGCAGTATGGGTTCGCGGCGCTGCGGTGCGCGACCGATGCGGTCAACGGCGACAACGTCGAGTACCTGTACTTCCCGGCGGGCGTGACCCACATCTTCTGCTACGCGTTCTATGTCGTGCCGCCGCCGACGTCGGGGACGATCACGATCCAAAAGCGTGTCGTCGGGGCTCCTGCGGGTGAGAACCCAGCGTTTGCCTACAACGGCTCGATCTCGTTTGATCCGAACGGTTTCAGTCTTCAGAACGGCCAGTCGGCGGACTTCTTCCGCGCCGGCGGCCAGACGTGGCAAGTGCACGAGGATCCCGTGGACGGCTATCGCGTCAGTTCGGTCGACTGCACTTCCACCACCGCATCAGGGGGTCCCGGCTCGAGCACCGCTACGGTCACGGGCGCGACGGTTGCGATCGATCTGGTCGCCAATGAGCACGTCACGTGCGTCTACACCAACACGTATGTGCCGCCGGTGGGTGGCCTCTCGATCCAGAAGATCACGCGCGACGGGGTCGGCCAGTTCGGCTACACGGTCGCGCCCGGTGGTGGCGGCGCTTCGCGCCACGAGGTGGCGACCACGCAGGACGCTGGTGTCCCGGCGGCGGCGACGCCGTCGCTGGCCAACCTCAGCCCCGGCGACTACACGATCACCGAACAGTCGCCGGCTTCCAAGTTGGGACGCTGGAAGACGGTGAGCGTCACGTGCGACGGCGCCAAGGAGAGCCCGGCAAACCGGTCCACGTGACGGTCAAAAGCGGCCAGACGAGCACGTGCGCGTACGTCAATGTGTTCATCCCGGCGGGGGCGATCTCGCTGGCCAAGATCACCAACGGAGCGACCGGGTCGGTCAACTTCCTCATCGGCGGGCACGTCGGAATACAGGTGCAGCAGTATCACCTGCACGCAACGACGATCCGCCAGGGCGTCGCTGCCAGCGCTCATCCAGACGCCTCGGTCGACTCGACCGCGCATCTGCCGCTGGGGCTCTATGTGATCACCGAACAGCCAACCGCCGGCGAGAACCCGCGCAACTGGAACGTGAGGACTGGTGACGTGCAACGGGCAGGTCGTGCCGTTTTACCGCGGCGTGATCGTCGTCAGGTTGACGCCCGCGCGTCCCAGGCTGCGGTGCATCTATACCGACCGCTTCCACGCTAATCCCATCCCGCCGCCGCCCCCGCCGCCGGTGCCGCCAAGTCCCCCTGGTCCTCCTGCGCCAAATCCGCTTATTCCCGTCTACGCGAGCGCCGATCTGTCGGTCACCAAGCAGGCGCTCACTTCGGTCGTGGTCAAAGGCGACGCGGTCACCTACCGGCTCACGGTTTACAACCACGGACCCGACAGCGCCGCGCACGTTGTGCTCGCCGATCAACCACGCGGCGACGCCAAGATCATCTCCGTTGACCCGTCGACCGGGCAATGCACCATCGGCAAACTGGTCATCTGCCGGCTCGGGAACATGAAATCCGGCGCGACCGTGTCGATCATGGTCCGGCTCATACCCGACACCACCAAGAAGGCATTCGTCAACCGCGTGGCCGTCGGCAGTGCGACCGCGGACCCCAAGCCCACCAACAACATCTCCCAGGCCACGATCAAGGTCCTCGTCCCGCCCTCGCCCCCGGTGGCCTGCGGCTCGCTGGTTAATCCTGTCGCTCGTGCGGCCTGCTGACCACAAGCCGCCCGCGACCTTGGCGATGGGTGCCGCGGTAGACGCGGACAGCTGCCGTCTGGACCATGTGGGTAGCGACGATCTCGGCGTCTGGTCGCCGGAAGGCTAATTCGAGGGTGGGACCACACGGTACGGGCTTACGTCTGGCCGGCCACCTCGAAGCTTGTTCAGACCAACCGATCACGGCGCAACGCTCAGGGCGCCGATGCCTCCTGTGGCGGTGAAGCACACGGGTCGCCACCACGCTCTCCAGCTCGAAGCCGCTCTCGATACTCGGTTCCTGCCCGGTGAGCCAGCCCGCGTGATCGCGGAACCGCTCGCTCCGGGCCAGCTGGTCCTCGCTGAAGACCACCGGCCCGCGGGCCGGGGTGACCCACCCATGAGTGAAGGCCTCCTCCAGGCGGCGTGCTGCTCGCAGAGGTCCTTCCAGCGCCCGTCTCGATCGCCTCGATCGTCCACTCCGACCGCGTCGCAGAGACCGTGAATGCGCGGCGCTCGTTAGACGATCCCATCTGAGACCCCCACTGCGTCGACGTGGCTGCCTTCGGCGGCAAAGCGGCAGTCTGATCGAGATTGCCGAGACGGCGACCAAGCAGCAGCCACGCCGGGCTCGCTTGGCCGATCCTTGGGCTCAGATTTGGCGCTGGAGCGGACAGCTACCCGTGAGGCCAGCGGGACGCCAGATCAGTGGTCCGGTGGTCGTGATCGGCGCCGGCGGAGTCGTGGGAGGCAGTCCGTGCGTTCCTCGCGGAACACCGGTACTGCGCAGCCGGCGCCGAGGGCAATGGCGAGCACGATCCCGCCGGTCAGGCCATCCGCGGACCAGCTAGACAGAAAACCGACGATGACAACGGCGGCCAGGAGCGCGCACTTACGCCCGAGGTGGTGAACGTTGAGCTTGTTCATTTCGTCTCCGTTGATTGTGTGGACTGTGTCGCGGCCCGGGGCGACCAGCGGCCGGCGGCGGCAATGGCCACCAGCAACGCGATCACCCGGTCCGCGGGAACCTCGTATCGACCTCGGCCGGTTGATTTCAGCCAGCCGGCGGCGACGAGCGCGCGGAGGTGGTGGTAGAGCTGTCCAGTCGTTCCCGACCTTCCAGCGTGCCGATCTCGGCGGTGGTGCTGGCGCCGTTGAGAATCCCCTGGATCAGCTTAGGCGGATCGGATGGCCCAGCGCTGCGAGCACGTCGGCGGCCCGATCCCAGTCAGCATCGAGGAGCTGGTCGGCGTCGACCCCCTGCTGCCACACGTAGGCCCGATTGCCCGACAACGAGACAGATCCCGTGAACAGGACTGCGCTGCACGCTCCGCTTCGCTCCTGCAATCCGGCCAGCGCCCAGAACCGCTCTCCATCGGGTACGTGAGCGCCGACGCCGTGTCGCACGGACGGCTCGGCCGGCCGTCGCCCCTGGGCCTCGATCGACGCGAGGCGTCGTTCGAGCTGCGTCAGGCGAGCGGCGAGTTGCTCGCGATCAGCGCGGCCTTCGTCCATAACTCCATACTATCGTAATTACGTACTAAGTCGCTCATCACGCGCAGGCAGAAATCTCGACGGCTCCCAGGTGACAGTCGGCCATGGCCGCGCGACACCGGGCGCCTCTCGCCTACCCGACCACTCCCATCCTCAGCCTCAAAGGTTGCTTGACGGTCAGAGCGCCAGCTTGGTGCTGGGAGCCGTGGCGGGTGGGGGCGCCGGCGAGCAGTTCGAGGGCGCGGAGTTTGCGGTCGATGACGATCTGGCGCTTGAACGCGTAGTCCTGGCGTTGGTGAGTAGCTGCCAACAGAGCGCGGCGAGTTTGCGGGCGGTGGCGACGATCGCGACCTGCGCGCCTCGACGCGCGCGGATGCGTTGATAGAACGCGCGCAGCGGCCCGGGTGTCTTGATCGCTGACCACGCGGCTTCGACAGGACGTGCCGGCAGGCGGACGGCCCTTGCTTGGAGATGCGGCCTTGACGGGCGGGCGCAGCCGGATTGCCGGACGCGAGGGTCGATCCCGAGATAGCCGACCAGCTTCTTGGCCGACGG
This sequence comes from uncultured Actinomycetota bacterium, assembly GCA_963850325.1. Lineage (GTDB taxonomy): Bacteria > Actinomycetota > Thermoleophilia > Solirubrobacterales > Solirubrobacteraceae > Palsa-465. The sequence goes on along the minus strand of CAWKLB010000007.1, from coordinate 30,855 downwards.
GAACCGGTCGATGTCGCCGATCGCGGCGATCAGCGTTGCGGCGGTGGTGACCCCGACGCCGGGGATCGTCATCAGCCGGCGGATCTCGGGGCTGGACAGGGCGTGGTTGGCAAGTTGACGGTCGATGTGCAGGATCTCGCTGGCGAGGAAGTCGATCTGGCGCAGGCACGCCGCGACGGTGTCCTGCTCGTCGGCGGGGAGAGCGAGACCGGCCAGCCACGCGCGGCCTTGTTTGCCGAACAGGTCGCTGGCAGGCGAACGGCCTTTGAGGTTGCGCACCAGCACCGCGGTGATCTCGTTCTTGGTCCGCGTCCGGGCGCGCACCAATTGCGCGCGGCGGGAGGTGAGTCGTCGCAGGATCCGGGTTTGCTCATCGCCGATCCAGACCCTGGGGACGAGATCCGCTGCGAGCAGCTCGGCGAGGGTGCGGGCGTCGAACTGGTCGTTCTTGACCTTCGCGTGACTGATCGCGCGCACGTGCATCGGGTTGGCGATCACCACTTCGGCGACGAACGGCTCCAGGCACCACGCGATCTCCAGCGCGTTGCCGGTGCTCTCCAGGATCACCTTATCCTCGCGCGGTGAGGCTCTGGCCGAGCACAGCCAGCGCTTCAGGCGTGGTGTTCACCCGCCCGGCGGAGCGGGCTTTGCTGCCCTCTGAAATCGCGATCTCACAGAAATCGCGGTGGACGTCAAGACCAACGAACCGCACTGAAGACCTCCCTCGGGTGGAGCGGAACGGGAGATCAGACGGGCGAGAACGACACCTACGCATTCGGGCTCGCAGCCCACCCGGGTCAGTCGCAGGGGCGGCCAGCTATGTCAACGGGCTCTCAGCCCAAGGAGCAAACTTCGGCCTGCCCAATCTGCGTTCTCAGACCCAAGCCCCAGGCCTCCGGGACCACCGACGCTAACCACGCCGCCGGACACGATCACCCGAACGCTTCGCACCCCGAATTCTCATACCGGTATGTCAAGCAGCGCATCATTCCGGGGCAGCTCCGATGATCGGCGAGCCGGCGGGAGGGAGCGGCTGGATGATGGATCGTGGCTGGGCTGGCCGCGTTGGCTGGGTTGCGCGCAGAAGCTTCCAGATGGTGCGGGCGATGTGGCGTTTGAGGCACCGCAGCGCTTCGAGCCGGCTCTTGCCTTCAGCCTGACGGGCGGCGAGATACTCCGCTCCAGGGTGGCCGGTGGTGCGTGCCTGGACCACTGCGATCCTGTGCAGGGCACGGTTGAGCTGCCGGTTTCCGCCGCGGTCGAGGCGATGGCGTTGATGACGTCCTGATGAAACGGGGACTGGAGCGACGCCGGCGTGTCGAGCGAACCGGGCGTCTGAAGTGAAGCGGTCGACGCCAGCGGTTCGGCCAGCAGCTTGGCCGCAGTGAGGGCTCCGCATCCTTGGATTGAGAGCAGCTCGGGCGTGTGCTCGCGCACGAGTCGTGCGATGTCGCTCTCCAGGGCGCCGCACTCGCGGGCCAGTTCTCGCAGGCGTCTCACCAGCGAGCGTGAGATCCGCACGCGCGTGGTTTGCTCTGATCGAGTGAGCTTGCGGGCAACCTTGTCAAGCCAGCACAGCCGGTCCAGCGCGCCCGCGGGAACCTCCAGCTCGGGAACGAGATCGTGCAGGTGCCACCGCAGGCGGTTCTGCAGTCGGGTGCGCTCGCCAACGAGGTCCTCGCGGTGGTCGAGCAACAGCTTGATCTCAAGCGTCGGCTGGTCCAAGCGAGCACACGGGAGACTCTCGGGGCCTTCTCTGACCGCCGCTCGAGCGACGCTCAAGGCATCGATCTCATCCGACTTGCCGCGTTGGCGTGTGACACCTCGCTCGCCCGCCATCAACTTGGGAGCGACGCGGACGACCTGCTCAGCGCGGCCGAGCAGGAAGCGCTCGAGCCCGCCGGAGACATGGCGGCAATCCTCGATCGCGAAGACTCGCCTGGTGCCGAGGGAGCGAGACCATCGAACGAGCTCGTCGTGGCCGTGGTCGCGAGCCTTGACGGTCTTGGCGCCGATGAGCTTGCCCGTGCTGGCATTGACAGCGACGGCTGTGTGGCTGCCCTTGTGTGGGTCCACGCCGATGACGATCATGTGTGCGTCCCTTCGTTTGGTGTTGGCCAACGACCGGACCGTCGGCGGACAAACCTCAGTCGCGGCGGTTGCCACGCTCCTATCGAGCCACGCCGGCGATCCTCGGGCGGCGGCGGGCGACACAACCTTTGCTGGTCAGTCGCAAGGACGGCACGACAGCTATGGGTCAGCCCGCCGCTCGCCCGAGAACCAACCGGCTCGGTCGGACGCCATCACGACGCCCAAGGACGCCAAGGCTGACACTGAGCGACAGCTACCGCCTGCGCGGCAAAGACCTCGACGCCCGCCCCACCCGGGCGAACCCCTAACCGCCCCTCAGCCCACACGCCGGGTGTGCTCGGCCCCTGGCGGGGCCTGCGTCTACCCGGCTAAACCGGCCACGAAGGAGGGCGAGGCCACAGCCACCCCAACCCTCAAGTGGCCTAGTTTTCAACCGGCCTCACTGGCCTAGTTTTCGACCGGCATTGACATCAAATCGGCCGTAGCTCCGTCAGAGTGGTGCCGGTGTGGGCTACAGATCCTGAAGGACGCGTCCGACGTCAAATCGTCGCCGGCCGACAAGTTCGCGGCCGGTTAGCGGTTCACGATGGTGGATGGTGGCAGCTTGTTCTCTGGAGGCACGTCCGAGCCGGCCGGCCAGGTTCATGGATCGCGCCTCGACCTCGGGAGTGAGTGTTTGGATTCGTCGGAGTGCGCTTATGACGTGTTCGTACGCGGCCGGGTGGATGGTCTCGGGGTCGTGCTCGACGTCGGTGAGGAACTCGCCGATGGCTTCGGAGGCGTCGTTGAAGTGCAGTCGCTCGAGCTCGGCTGGCCGATGTTCGCGGAGCAGGTCAGCGAGGGCGAGCCAGTCCGCGAATCGTTCCGTGCTCGCGCGGTCGGCCAGGTCCGGCGCGACGGCCGGGAAAAGTTCCGCCCAGGTCCGGGTGACATTCGGTGGGGATGGAGGCGTCGGTTCAGACGGGAGGCTGCCGGCGAGCGCGAACCATCCGCCGAGCGCCGAGAGTGGCACCGGGACGTTCGTGCCGTCCCAGATCGATACGAGCCGCGACAGCGCGGAGCGGGCGAGCGCAAGCAGTTCATCGGTGGTTCGGTCGCGCTCTGTCCGGCCAATGGCTTCGTGGATACCGCTCAGCAGCGCGCTGAGGTCAGGACCGTCGAGGTCAGCTACGAGCAGGTGGATGCGGTCGGTCAGGGCGTCCCAGTCGGCGTCGTTGACCAAGAGGGGCAGGCGTCGTTGGCCGTCGCGCCCCCCGCCGACAGAGAGCGCGAGCGCCGCGCCGTGAATATTGCACCGCGAGAGAAAGTGCAGGCGGGCCGTGCGGTCGTTGGCGAGGTGTTCGATCACGAGATCGCGCCAGCTCGGGTGAACCCATTCGATCCCCATCCGAGCTGTCCGTAGGAAGTGATCGCTGAGGCGATCGAGCAGCTCGCGCGGCGGTTTGCGCAGCGCGCCGTCGTGGTGACGTCGCAGCGCATCGACGAGCTCGCGCTCTGGCACAGGACCCGGCGGGGTGTCGAGCATCGCGATCAGCAGATCCTTGTGGTCTGCCTCGAGCGTCTGAAAGGACGTTGCCATCGCCTCGGTCGGATCAGCCAGCTGTCGCCGCATCAACCCGTGGATCTCTATTTCCGGCTCGGTCAGGTTCTTCAGGCGTGCGATTACGCGCCGGATCCGCTCGGGGGTGAAGTGCGGCTCGTCGACGATCTCCGCGCCCGCCTGCTCCACCCAGAGCCGACGTTCCTGGCTCAGCTGCGCCGCCTTTGCGTGACGGAAGAGGATTAGTGTCTTCTCGGCCACATCCAGGGCGCTTGCATCTACGAGCACCTCGCCCGGTGACGGGAAGCGCTCAGCGCCTCGCTCGAGACGGATCCGATGCAGCCCGGCCTTCAGTGGCGCTGGGCGGGAGGTCCAGATCAGCCAGTGCCGATCGTCGAGCGTGCCAAGGATCCGTTCCATATCTGACGCCCACCGCTCGCCGGCGTCCGCCCGATACTCGGTCGACCCGAAGGCGTCATCGGCAATGAACACCTGCGGGCGATTGGGATCAAACGCACGCCAGATCTCCTGCGGACGGATGCACTCGTGCGCTTCCCATCCGTCGGTCAGCTGCGCGAGCGCGATCGTTCGCGCGATCGCGGTCTTGCCCATCTCGGGCGGACCGCTCAGAACGGCAAACCGATGACGGTCAAGGACCCCGAGCGCGCGACGGTACGCGCGCGTTGGCATAAACACGGCCGCCAGAGCACGCGCGGCTGGAACATCAAGCGACGAGCGGGCCGCGACCTCAGCGTCGATCAGCCGATCGAGGTCGCACAACCCGAGGACCGACGGCATCGCACGACGCAGCTCGGCGCGCGCGTCCAACCGGCGGCCGATCTCGGCCCCGCCCAGGATCCGCACCTTCACCCGGGGATCGGCCAGCACGCTGCGGACCCGAGTCTCGAGCTTCGCGGTGCGCTCGACGTTGGTCAGGATCACGAGCGACTTGGCGACCGCGATGTCCGCAGATCGCTCAGCCAGCATCCGGTCCACGGACGCGAGCAGTCCTCCAGGCCGGCCCGTCCTCACCCACGAGCAAACCAGCAACACCGGTTCTGGCGCCTGTCGCGTGAGCAAGGGCGCCGCCAACGCGGTCCCGCTCAGCACCGCGCGGCAGTCGTCTGATCCACCGGCCCACGCCAACGGAGCGACATCGCCCTCAAGCTCAAGCAATGCCGCGCACAACTGCTCGAAGTGAAACCAGCCCATCCGCTCCAACGCGTAACCCACCATCTCATTCTGGCTCACCACCCGAATCGGCCAACGACGAGAGACCAGTTGAAGTGACGAACCGCTGGATCACAAGGCACGGAGCCCGTCCGCGTCCGCGCACAATCCCAACGGACTAGACCAGCGCCGCGTGTTCGCGCCGGCGTCGCCCGTCTGCCGCTCAAGCGGCCACCAGACGGTCGGCCCTCAGACTGCCGGCGTCGGACCGATTGGGTCAACGCCGACTGCGCTGGCTCGGCGTAACACGCGCCGACGCGAATGCAGGTCCCGGCACCGTAGCCGCCATCCGTCTCGCATCTCGCCCACGAGCAGGGCCGGGAGGAGTCCGGCCGACCGTTCGCAGAGCGTTGGCGGATTCAGGCGGTCAGCGCAACAGTAGTGGTCCGATTTCTTCGATCGGCTTCGCGAAGCCTAAGCGTTTGCGGGGTCGGTCGTTGAGTTCGGTGGCGACCCACTCGAGATCGATCGCGCTGTGGACAGAGAGGTCGGTGCCTTTAGGGAAGTACTGGCGCAGGAGCCCGTTGGTGTTCTCGCAGGTCGCGCGCTGCCAGGGTGAGTGGGGGTCACAGAAGTAGATGTCGATGTCGGCGGCGACACTCACCTGTTTCCATCCGTGCATCTCGATCCCCTGGTCCCAGGTCAAAGACGCTCTGAGGATGTCGGGGATGGTCTTGATCTTGGCGGTGAGAGCGTCGCGGACCTGCTCGGCCTTGTAGCCGTCGGGGAGGTGCACCAGCATCGTGTAGCCGGTGGCGCGCTCGACCAGGGTGCCGATCGCCGAAGCGTTGTTCTTGCCCAGGATCAGATCGCCCTCCCAATCGCCCGGTACTGCTCGGTCCTCGACCGCGGCCGGCCGCTGGGAGATGTTGATCATGTCCGGGATCCGGTTGCGGCGCTGGTTGGCCTGGCGGCATGGGCGGCGCAGCGCCCGCCCGGTGCGCAGACACTTGGTCAGATCGCGGCGCAACGCGCCGCGCGACTGGACATATAAGGACTGGTAGATCGTCTCGGCAGACACCCGCATCTCCCGATCGTCGGGGAATTGGCGGCGCAACCGGCCGACGATCTGCTCGGGCGAATAGCGCCTCTGGAGATCTTCCTCCACCACCCGACGCAGCCGCAGGTTGACCGCCAGCTTGGACGGCTTGGGCCGGCTCGCCCGCCCATACGCCCGCGCGTGAGCCGTCATCGCGCGATACCGCCCGCTCTCCTCGGCGTTGCGCGACAGCTCGCGGCTGTTCTTCTTCTACATCCGGTCCCGGGAACGGGCGGGCAAGGTGGCGCTTCTGTCGACCGAGCTCTTTCGCAACCGGATATCCAACCTTGGCCTGCTCACGCAGAACCTCCAGTGGCTGCTCCTGATGGGCGTGTCATTTACCGTCTCGGTCTTTCTTCAGACCGAGCGCCACTACGACGCGATCAAGACCGGCGTGATCTTCACCGCAGCGACGGTGGGCGTCCTGGTGTCCTCGCTCGCCGCGGAGCGACTGGCGAAGAAGTACGCACAGACGACCCTGATATCGGCCGGGTTCGTCATGACCGCGGCCGGGATCGGGCTCCTGCTCGGCCTCGTCAAAGCGGCCTCGTCAAGCGCCTGGGCTCTCGCTCCTGGCCTGCTGCTGATCGGCCTCGGCCTCGGCGTGATGCTGACCCCCTCGGTCAACCTCGTGCAGTCAGCATTCCCGGAGGAGATGACCGGAGCCCACTCATCGGTCCACCTGCTGTGAGAGCTGGGTGGATGTGATGGTGGTGCCACGGTAGCTGCCGCGGCGGTTGAGTTGCGGTGACGTGATCTCCTCGGCAGGACTCTGCTGTTGCAGGGCTGGGAAGACAGCCAGCTGTGGGGCGCCGGACGCCTGAGGAAGCTGGCCGCGCTGCGCGCCCCACCAACCGGCTGGGTCATCATCCCAGCGCTGCGGTCGTGTGTTGTATCTCGCAGTCCTCGATCACCTCTCGGTCAGACAGGAGAACAGCTCAACCGCCAAGAGCTCGTCACGGACGCGGCCGCCGAAGCTCTCCACGTAGGCGTTCTGCCACGGCGCCCCCGGGTCGATGTAGGCGCTGCCGGCGCGGCTGAAGCGACACCAGTCTCTGAGCGCGTTGGCGGTTAGCTCCGGGCCGTTGTCGCAGCGCACGAACCCCGGAGCGGTCCCACGCTCGCCGACGAGGCGATCGAGCACCTCGACGGTGTGGTCGGCGTCGATGCGCCGGTGACACTCGATGGCCAGCGCCTCGCGGGTGAACTCGTCGCACGACGTGCAGCAGCTTGAGGTTGTGCCCATCCGCGGTCTGATCCCATTGGAAGTCGATCGCCCACACATGATCCGGACGCTCGGCCCGCAGCCGATCCGCCGGGACCGTGGACTCGCCCAGCCGCTGGCGCTTGCGGCGCGTGCGCGGCACCCGCAGCCCCTCCTCCCGCCACACCCGACGGGTGCGCTTGATGTTCAGCTGCCACCCGTCATCGCGCAGCAGCGCGTGCGCGCGGCGATACCCCCACCGCGGCCGCTCCCGCGAGATCGCGCGCAGCCGAGCCCGCAACGCCACATCGTCGTCGGCCACCGTGGCCTGGTGACGCTGGGTGGAGCGATGCTGCCCGGCGATCTGACACGCCCGCCGCTCAGAGAGACCGAGGCGATCCTGGAGCATCCGGACCGCCTGGCGCCGCCGCGACGGGCTCACCAGTTTCCCCGCGCGATCTCCTTCAGCGCGGCGTTCTCGAGCGTCTGATCGGCCACGATCCGCTTCAACCTGGCGTTCTCGACCTCCAACTCCTTCAAACGCTTGACATCGTCGGCCTTCATCCCGCCAAACTGCGCCCGCCAGCGGTGATACGTCGCCTCCGACACCTCCAACTCCTTGAGCACGTCGGGCAACTCGAACCCCTCGCCCAGCAGCCTGTCGGCCTCCCTGAGCTTGCGAACCACCTGCTCCGGCGTGTGACGTCGTCCCTTCATGTGCGCGCTCCTCTGACCCATTCTCCAGAGTCGTCGAAGCTCTCACACCGGCCGGACCGATCTCACGGGCCCAGGTCAGAGAAGCAAGGCGAGATATCGGGGCTGTCGCGCAGCATCTCGAACCTCGGCTCGTCGTTCGGGACCGCGATCGCCGGAACGATCCTGGTCTCGAACCTTGTCTCAGGAAACGGCACCTACGTCGCGGCGATGATCGTGCTCGCCGTGGTCGCCCTCGCCGGGCTTGGCATCACGACTCGCCTGCCAACCAACCCACTGCAGACAGCCAACACCGATATCGCGCCTCCCGCCACAGCCGCAGCCGCAGCCGCGCTCGACGCCGCGCCGTGAGCCGCGGAGCCACCCCTCGGGGCCCACGCATGCGACAGCATTGCGACGTGCTCGCCCCGCTCAACTGTGGCTGGCGCCGCAACTGGCCATGAGGGCGCGTCACAGCACGGACGGTCCGCCTCGTCCGGTTCAACCGACTCCTAAGACCTCGCCGGAGCTCTTCTTCAGGCACGCCGAGACCAGCCGCCACAGGCCCTAGCTACGAACGGGTTGCGCATGACCGATCCTTGCGCACACCCGCAGAGTCTCCGTTGGTCGTTCCACGATTGAGACGGTCAGCTCGCCGCGCGCTGCCCTCGGCCCCGCCAGGAACCGTCCGGTGGTGGATCGCATCTGTGATGGCGCGCACAACCTACGGTTGGTACTCGCGCCAAGCGCTCGCGAGCGAGCGTGTCGGCGGCACGGCTTCGTGCCGATGCAAAGTGCGAAGCCACGGCTGGCGGTGAGGTTGGCGCGGTGGCGACCAAGCCGTAGCCGAGATGGGGCCTCATGAACGAGCAGGCTCTCCCGTGGGCGAGGACAGCGGGGGGCTTCTAGTCGTCTCTGAACGTAAGATCGAGCTGCGCGAGACGCTCGGGGTCGAGCAGCGCATCGAGCTGGGTGATCCGCCCGCGCGTGACGGTGAAGGCCATCACTGAGAACAGCTGTCCGTTGACGATCACCACGGCGCCGGCGGCGCCGTTGACAAATGCGGGTCTGACGAACGGGTGCAGTTGCGCGTACGTCGCGGTATGTCCGGCCACCGCCTCGGCACCGCAAAGCATGAGTGATGCATCCTCGCGTAGGCGTCCGCCGTCGATGCGCAACTCGACAGCCGGATCGAGCACGGCGATCAGCCGGTCGAAATCACCGTCGCGCGACGCAGCAAAGAACGCGTCGACGACGGCACGCTGGCGCTGGAGATCGCCGTCTGGCTCAGGAGCGCCTTGCACTCGTCGGCCGGCGCGGCTGGCGAGCTGCTGCGCAGCGGCCTCGGATCGATCCAGAAGCACTGCGATGTCGGCGAACGGCACGGCGAACACATCGTGCAGCACGAACGCGAGCCGCTCGGCAGGACTGAGCGTGTCCAAGACGACCAGCAGTGCCAGCCCGACCGAGTCGGCAAGCAGCGCGTCCAGCTCAGGCTCGAGCTCCGCACGGAAGCTGACGACCGGATCCGGGACGCGAACATCCACCAGGTCCTCCCGTCGCGCTCGGCGAGCCCGCAGCGCATTCAGGCAGACTCGCCCGACGATCGTCGTCAACCAGGCCTGCATGTTCTCGACGCCCTCTGGATCGTGATCGCGGATCCTCAGCCACGCCTCCTGCAGCGCATCATCAGCTTCGGTGACCGAGCCAAGCATCCGATAGGCGACCGCGCGCAGATGCCCGCGGTGCTGCTCAAAGCGCTCGGTCAGCCACGTTTGCTCATCCATCGTTGACCCCAATGTCCAAGATCAGCACCGGTTTAAGCCCCGGGACGTGACCTCGACCTGCGAAACAGACGAGCCGCTTCCACTGCCCAACGGGGGCGAACGTTCCCAGACGGCGACCCATCACCAGTGATGGTGATAGCCGAGGTTTGCCACCAGTGACGCGATCGCCAACCCCAAGAAGACCACCGCGCCGGCGACGTCGCGGTCGCGCACCCGGACATGGGCGCTCACCGCGCCGATGAAGTAGAGGATCAGACCGATCGCCGCGGCGAGGCCCAGTGGCAGGACCGCGAACCCCACCAGCAGACCCGCTCCCCCACAGAGCAGAAGAGTGCCGAGCGGAACCATCCAGCGCTGCGACACCTGCACGCGGTCGGCAACGAGCTTGACCGAGTCGGCGCCGACGAAGTCCAACGAGGCCGCATACAGGCTCATGGCCGCGGTCAGGACCGTGATGATGATGTAGAAGATGTGCATAGCGCCTAGACACCCCCGCAGGTGAAAACCTGACACGGCCGGTCCTGGGCAACCGTGCCAGCAAAGAGCGCAGACGAGCCCTCGCGACCGCAGACTGATCCTCGAGGACTGGCGCCGATCGATGCGAGCGGCACCAGACGCAGCGTGATGAAACGGACGCGATACGTGCCCGACCCCGTCCAGCACCAGCCAATCCAGCGACGTCCGGTGGTGGATTGGCATCTGCGGCGTTGAGAGACCTGCGCCTCGGTTCAGCCCGCGACTAGGTCCGGCGACCGCAGTGGAGCGGGGACCGTTGGTGCCAGTCGACATCGCCTGGCGCGTGCTGACCGCGCAGCGCAATGCTGCGCGCGTAAACAACTGCGAGCCTTGCAAGATTGCAAGAAGGGCAATATTGTCATAGCCATGGAGCAAGCGCACCCCGCCACGGGACTTCGCGAGCGAAAGAAGCGCGCGACGCGGCGCACGATCGTCAGGGTGGCGCTTGAGCTGTTTGACGAGCGCGGATTCGATGCGACGTCGATTCCGGCCATTGCGGAGGCGGCGGACGTCTCACCGCGGACGGTGTCGTACTACTTCCCGGCCAAGGAGCAGGTCCTTTTTGCGGACGACGTCGCTCGGAACCTACGGCTGGAGCGGTGGTTGGGCGAACGGGACCCCGCCGCGCAGACGACGGCGGACGCGTTTCGTGGGTGGCTGAAGAACGAACTGCCGGGCCAACTGGATTTCGATCGGGACGAGACGTTGCGGCGCCGGCGTGTCATCGACGCCGACTCCAAGCTCCAGGACGCCGAGCGGCGCTATGTGGCGCACGGGGAGCGGGCCCTCGCCGAGGCCTTCGCGGCCGACGCGGGCGCGCCGTCTGCGCTTCATGCCCAGATGACCGCAGCCGCGTTGCTGGCCATGGTCGGCGTTATTAGGGCCGAGGCGGGTGCCCGTCTGGCGGCCGACACGGGATGGGACGCCGCGCAGGTGGTGGACCTGCTCGAGGACGCGTTGCGGTTCGTCGAGGCGGGTCTGGGAGAGCTTGAAGCAGTCGGCGGGCCTGGGCGGCCCAGCCGTGACATCGACACCGGAGGTCTGTGATGGCGTCTGTGCTGTACCGACTCGGCCGATGGTCAGCACGGCACCGCTGGGTGGTCGTGGCGGTCTGGCTGGGCGTGCTGATCGCCGTCGGCGTGGCTTCGGTCGCGCTCAAAGGACCGACTGATGACTCCTTCAGCGTCCCGGGCACCCAGTCTCAGCAGGCGCTGAATCTCCTCGCCAAGACGTTTCCCGGCACCGGGGGCGCCACGGCACGCGTCGTGGTCGCCGCTCCCGCGGGCCATTCGCTCAACGACGCGCGCTACCGCGGGCTATTGGCCCCAACGCTGAAGTTGGTGCGCGAGGTGCCTCAGACGGTGCAGGGCACCGGCTCTGCCAAAGCGCCCTTGACGGTGTCCAAGGACCGGCGCATCGCGTTTGGCGACATCAACTTCACGGTCCCGGTCGACAAGCTGACCGCCCGCACCAAGAGTGCGCTGGAGCGGGTCGCGCAACCGGCGCGTCGGGCCGGGCTGGAGGTTGAGTTCTCCGGGGGGGTCGTCAGCACCGGCAAGGGCTCGGGAAGCAGCACCGAGGTGCTCGGCATCGCGATCGCGTTCGTGGTGCTGCTGATCACCTTCGGCGCGCTGTCTTCCGCGTGGCTGCCGCTGCTCACCGCCCTGCTGGGGGTCGGCATCGGGTTGCTGTCGTTGACCGCCGCGACCGGCATCTTCACCTTGTCCTCGACCGCGCCGACCCTGGCGACCATGCTCGGCCTCGCCGTGGGCATCGACTATGCGCTGTTCATCCTGTCGCGACACCGGCAGCAGATGCAGGACGGCATGGAGCTCGAGGACTCGATCGGTCGGGCGGTCGCGACTGCCGGCAGCGCCGTCGTCTTCGCCGGGCTCACGGTCGTCATCGCGCTCGTGGGCCTGCTCATCACCGGCATTCCGTTTCTCGCCGCGATGGGCCTGGGCGCCGCGTTCACAGTGGTCGTTGCGGTTCTGATCGCCCTGACGCTGTTGCCTGCGCTGCTCGCCTTCCTCGGTTCCCGCGCCCTGAAGGGCAAGCACACGAGCCCTGACGCGACGCCGCTCGGCGAACGCTGGGCCCGGCTGGTCACCGGCCGGCCGGTCGTGTCGATCGTCGCGGTGGTCGTGCTGCTCGGCCTCGCTGCGGTCCCGGCCTTACGGCTCAACCTCGGTCTGCCCGACGCCGGTACCAAGCCCAAGACCGACACCGAGCGCCGCGCCTATGACCTGCTGACCCAGGGGTTCGGCGCCGGCTTCAACGGCCCCCTCACCGTCGTTGTGGACGCCTCTGAGAGCCCGCACTACAAGCAGGTCGGCGCCGCCGCCACCAAAGCGCTCGGCCAGTTCAAAGACGTCGCCGCCGCATCAGCTGCGATCCCCAATCAGACCGGCAAGGTGTGGATCGTCCCGGTGACCCCAGCCAGCGGCCCCTCGACCGCCGCCACCAAGAACCTGGTCGCCACCATCCGCGCCCAGGGCGCCAAGATCCGCTCTCGGTACCACATCAATGTCCTCGTCACCGGGACCACCGCGATCAACATCGACACCTCCACCAAACTCGCCTCAGCGCTCCCGGTCTTCATCGTCTTTATCGTCGGCCTGGCGCTGATCCTGCTGCTGCTCGTCTTCCGGTCGATCCTGGTCCCGATCAAGGCCGTGGTCGGCTTCCTGTTCACCATCGCCGCCGCCATGGGCGCCGTCGTGTGGATCTTCCAAGAGGGCCATCTCGCCAGCCTGCTCGGCGTCGCCAGCAAAGCCCCCGTCCTCAGCTTCCTGCCCGTGCTCATGATCGCCATCCTCTTCGGCCTGGCGATGGACTACCAGGTCTTTCTCGTCACCCGCATCCGCGAAGCCCACGTCCACGGCCAAGCACCGGTCCCCGCCATCCACTCCGGGTTTCGCGCCAGCGCCCGCGTCGTCACCGCCGCCGCGCTGATCATGATCAGCGTCTTCTCCGGATTCATCATCGGCGATGATCCCATCATCAAATCGATCGGATTTGCACTCGCCTTCGGCGTCCTCATCGACGCCTTCTTCATCCGCATGACCCTCGTCCCCGCCATCCTCACCCTGCTCGGCCGCCGCGCTTGGACCCTTCCCTCCTGGCTCGAACGACACCTACCCAACCTCGACATCGAAGGCGCAGGCCTCGAACACCAGGCCGAGCACCCCACGACAGCACACGCATCGACCTAGCGATCAGCGCGACCCAGATCGCCACACCGCTGGGACGAGTGACCAGGCACCCCGAAGGGCACGTGCGCAGGCTGCCGGCCAACCCAAGCCTTCAATCGCGCATCGCCCTCACCGTCGCAAGTCAGCGTTGGGCTTGCGGACACTCTGATAGGCCGCCTTGGGGGCCGAGTCCGGTTTCAGACCAGGGCGCTGAGCCATCGCCGTCTGCGAACCTCTGCATCCACGCGATGCAGGGTCGGCGGAGCGGCCGGTCGCGGCCCTCGTGGTCCTCGAATGCTTCCCTTGAGACGTCTTGGCTGAGGCCGCAGATAGGTCGGCAAACGAGAGCTTCGGCACGCCCAGCGCACTCCCGCTGGCGTCAGCGGGCGCTGACGCGACCGTGGGGTTCACCACGGTGCCGGCAATCGGATAACTGCGCACGTTGGACTCCCGAGCCGATCCCGGCGACGACTCTTCTGCGCGTTAGGTTCGGCCACCGACCCTTGGATACGTCATCTGATGTCAGTCCCGCCCCCCGGCCGGTCGCCCTAGTCGGCCCAGAGGTCCACGCGTGAAGCCTCGGTGGCAGCGAGATAGGCCGCCGCCGCGGGCCCCACGTCTTGGACCGCGGTGCCGGTGGAGTCGAAGATGAGGATCTCATCATCGCGCTGGCGGCCTGGTCGGGTGCCGGCGATGACCTGACCGATCTCGGCTCGTACGTCAGCCAGGGTCATCGCCGAGGCGTCGAGGGCATGGTGTAACTCGCCGACGTTGGCGCATTGGTCGGTGACGTCGCAGACCAGCGCGGCGCAGGCGAGCAGATCGATGGGCAGTTCCTGCTTGTCCGGCGTGTCGGATCCGACGGCCGCGATCGTCGTGCCCGGGCGCACGTCGGCCGTGCGCAGGATCGGCTTGGTCGCCGGCGTCAGACAGATGATGAGGTCAGCGTCGCTGACCGCGGCACCGAGGTCGTTGACGATCTGCGTACGCACCTCAGGAAGCTGCGTGCGGATGTCGGCCAACGTCGTCTGCGCGCGCTCAGGACTGCGGGCCCACAGCTGCACCGCGTCGAGATCTCGGACCGCGGCGACCGCCTGGACATGCGGCAGCGCCTGGGTCCCGGCGCCGCACACGAGCAGTCGGGAGGCGTCGGCGCGCGCCAGTTCGTCGAGCGCGACCGCTGTGCCGGCGGCGGTTCGCAGCTTGGTGATTAGTGCCGCGTCCATCACTGCGAGGGGCTGCCCGTTGGTGGCGTCAAAGAGCTGGATCAGGCCAACGATGCTCGGCAGTCCCATGCTTCTGGGCCGCTGCTCGAAGAACGCCACCACTTTGACTGCAGCGAACAGCCGGTCGCCGACGGCAAGTCCGCTGGCTTTGATGAGGAAGTCGCCATCGGGCGCCGCGACGTGCCCGAGGGTGCTGTTGAGTGCTTGATCGGTGGCGGTGGCTCGATAGGCGTCTCTGGCCAGCTCGATGTAGCGACTCAGCGGCAGGGCTCGGGCGATGTCGCCGAGACCCACCAGCGACAGGTCGGTGTGTGTCATCTCACGCGTCCTGGACGGGTGCTTGGGCAGCGCCGCCTCCTGGGGTGAGGGTGCTGAGGGCTTGGTCGAGGTCCTCGATGAGGTCGCGGACGTCCTCTTGGCCGCAGGCGAGTCGCACCAGGCCGGGTGGGATGCCGGCGTCGGCCAGTTCTTCGTCGCTCAACACGGCCTTCCACATCGATGCCGGATGCACCGCGAGGCTCTCGACACTGCCGAGGCTCGCGGACAGCTGGAACAGCTTGAGTCGTTCGATGGTCTGCACGGCGGCATCGATCCCGCCGCGGAGTTCGATGCTCAGGACGCCGCCAAACCCCGACATCTGCGCCGCCGCCACGTGATGTGACGCGTGATCGGGCAACCCCGGGTAGTGGACGGCGCTGACCTCGGGGTGCTTGTGGAGATGCTCGGCCACCGCGACGGCGGTCGCGTTGTGGCGTCCCACGCGCAGGTCCAGGGTGCGCATGCCGCGCGTGACCAGCCACGCGTCGAACGGGCCGAGCACGGCGCCGACGATGATCGAGGTGCTCCAGATCTTGGCGATCAGATCCTGCGGACCGACGACGACACCAGCCGACACGTCCGAGTGCCCGGCCAGGTATTTGGTCGCGCTGTGCCAGACCAGGTCGACCCCGAGGCTCAGAGGTCGCTGGTTGATCGGCGTGGCGAAGGTGTTGTCCGCAAGCGTCGTGATCTGATGCCGACGGGCGATGTTGGCGACCGCGCGCAGGTCGGTGATCTCCAGACGAGGGTTGCTCGGCGACTCGATCAAGAACAAGCGGGTGGCCGGGGTGATCGCGTTCTCCCACGCCCCTGTGTCGGCCTGGTCAATCAGAGTGCACGTCACGCCGAAGCGCGGCAGCAGGTTCTGGACGAGACTCAACGCGCCCCCGTACATGCTGCGCTGAGCGACGATGTGCTCGCCACCACCGGCCAGTGCCAGCAGCGTCGTCGTCAGCGCGGCGAGGCCCGAGGCGAAGACCAGCCCGCTCTCGGCACCTTCGAGTGTCGCCACGACCTTGGCCAGCTCGACGTGGTTTGGGTTGCCGTGTCGCGTGTAGAAGTCCGGGGTCGCGACCTCGACCGCGACGCGAGCGAAATCCTCGGCGGACGCCGAACGCAAACGTCGAGGACTGGAAGATCGGCGAGGAGATCGGACGTGCCGACCGACTCGGCTCGCGCGGCTGAATGGCCGCGGTCGCCGGCCGGCATGGAGGATCGAACATAGGCCGCAATCCTGCGGCCCCAAACCCGTCAGCGCAAGCAAACGCACTAAATCGGCGCTGATCGCAGAGAACCCGCGATCAGGCACCCGACTGCGTGCAAGAATCCACCACGGTGGAGGTCCTCGACGACGCCGATCGATCCATCCTCGACGGCCTGCGCAGAAACGGCCGTGCGACCGTCGCCGAGCTGGCCCTGGCCACGGACCTGTCCCCGTCGGCGTGCTCGCGCCGGCTGCGGCGCTTGGAGGACACCGGTGTGATCCGCGGCTACACCGCGATCATCGATCCCGGCGCCGAAGGCCCCAGGCTCACCGCGTTCGTCGCCGTAAGGCTCGTCCGCCACCAGCGCGAGCACATCCAGCGCTTTCAGACCGCCGCCCGCAACGTGCCCGAGATCATCGAATGCCACCACGTCACAGGCAACTTCGACTACCTCCTCAGCGTGTCGGTCGCAGACCTCGCCGCCTACGAACGCTTCCACGCCGACCAACTCGCGGCGCTCCACAACGTCGGACAACTGGTGACCTACATCTCCATGACCGACTTCTCCGATCCCTAGCCAGCGAGAAGCGGCCCGCATGCGTCTGCTGGTCGATCTTGGGTCCGCGCGGTGATCGCAACATCCGCCCAGATGGAGGGACTTTGTAGGTCATCCATGCTCGGTGGTTGCGGAAAGCGCGCGAGGCTTGAGCCAAACGAGGAGCTGGGCTGAGGCGGAACGGAGGGACAGATCCATGAGCGAGCTGTCAATGGGGGCATGGATCAAAGTGCCTTTTGGACGACGATCGGTCCACTGAGCCTGATCGTCCCCGCTCTGTCGATCGTGGTAAAGCGTCGCGTCGACGCGCCCTTGCCACAAGCGCGGTTTGTGCAAAGGGGGTGCGGGTAGCGATCGGCCGACGCGGTATTCGCGTCCAGCTCACTGCTTAGAGGGAGGTGACGTGAGTTCGAATCGCCGCATCTATTTCTTCGGCGCTCTCGGTGGGGCACTGTTTGGCTATGACACCGGGGTGATTTCGGGGGCCATATTGTTCATCACGAAGGCGTTCCGGGTCACCCCGTTCGCTGAGGGAGCGATCGTCTCCGGGCTGCTGTTGGGCGCGGTGGTCGGAGCCGCGCTCGCCGGGCCTCTGTCGGATCGTTTGGGACGAAGGCGCTTGATCATCACCGCGGGTGTTGTGTTCACGGTCGGCGCCCTCGGGTCAGCTCTGGCTCCCGGAGTCGGCGTCCTGATCGTGGCGCGGTTCGTGCTCGGATTGGCCGTGGGATGCTCGTCGTTGGCCGTGCCGGTCTACCTCTCAGAGATCGCGCCCACGGAGATCCGGGGTGCGATCAGCTCGCTTAACCAGCTGATGGTGGTGGTGGGCATTCTCGTGGCCTCGATCGTCAATGCCGCGCTAGCTTCTTCCGGAGCCTGGCGGGTGATGCTCGGCGCCGCCGTCGTGCCCTCGCTGGCGCTGCTCGTGGGCATGGCGTTCATGCCCGAGACGCCGCGCTTCCTGGTCCACTCCGGGGAGGAAGATGAGGCGCGAGACGTGCTGGAGTCAGTACGACCGGATGAGCCGGCCGAACGTGAGATCGGTGCCATCCGTGAGGTGGAAGAGCAGGTGAGCGACGCCGGTATTCGCGAGCTCGGCGCCAAATGGGTGCGCCCGGCGCTGCTGGTGGCGATCGGCCTGGGCGTGTTCCAGCAGTTGATCGGGATCAACACGATTGTCTACTACGCGCCGACGACTCTGACTAAGGTCGGCTATGGCAACACCGGAGCGATCTATGCCAACATCATCATCGGCGTGCTGATGTTGGCCGCGACCGTGGTGGCGGTCAGGGTCATCGATCGAACCGGACGCAAGCCGCTGCTGTTGTGGGGGGTCGTCGGCATGGGGGCGAGCCTGGCCGTGCTCGGGATCGGCTCCGCGATCCTGGCCACCCCCACGCATCCCGCTGACCCGGCGGCGATCCTCACCTTGGTCTGCCTGGCGGCGTACATCGTCGCGTTCGCGGTCTCGTGGGGACCCGTGATGTGGGTCATGCTGCCGGAGGTTCTGCCGCTGAGCGTGCGTGGAGCCGCGATGGGCGTCGCGGTGTCTCTCCAATGGGGAGCCAACTTCCTCGTCTCGGTGACCTTCCCGTCGCTGCTCAGCAGCCTCGGGCCGGGTCCCGTGTTCCTGGGCTACGCGGCCATCTGTGGCATTGCCTTTGCCTTCGTGGCGAAGTTCGTGACCGAGACCAAAGGTCGCAGCCTCGAGCAGATCGAGTCCGATCTGCAGGAGACCACCGGGGTGCTGGATGGCGACCGGACTGAAAGCGGGGCGGCGGACGCTGCATCAGCAGGAAGCCGTCGCGGGCGCGTGCCGGCTGGCTAGATTGCCGCTGGACACGAAGGCGGCAAGGCATATCGTCACCGCGCCCGACGGGGTCTCGCGGCACGCTCGATCAGGCCGGGGTGACCTCGCGGGTCACCGTTGATCCCGATCTGATCCCGACCGGCACGTCCGTCCGTGCACGACAACGTCGCGGCGTTCCCGATCAAGGCGCCAGCTATCCGGACCCATGGTGGCCTCCCCGGGCGAGGCGGGCCGGAACATACAACACCGGCGCCGACGCACGCGTGACCCTGGTGTGGACCGAACGGCGACGTGATCAGGCGCACCAGCGCGCTGATCGCCGTCAACTTCATCGCCCAAGTCGACCGCTCGGGCAAGTTCGACTCCGCCGAGAACAGCACGAGCGGAGCCCCAAGGCGTGCGCTGAGCCTTCGGCTTTTGCGACGAAGGCATACATAGCCAGCGCGGCTACGTGATCGCGGCCTCCGCGTATGGCGCGAGCGCAGCCTCCGGGCGCGGCGAACCAGCCGCGCGAGGTCCCGGCCCGCGCTGGCCGAAGATGCGTCTGGTCCTGAGAGCGAGGGGGTCGGGATCGCCCCGTGTCTTGGGTCGTCCGATCGACTTCAGTGGCGTCGTGAGGTCAGGGTCTTAGGTTTTCTGTCCTGAGTGCGTCGAGCGCGGCGCGGAGGACGGGGAGGCCGGCTTCGATGATCGCGAGGGAGTCGTGGTGTTCGGGGTCTTGGACGCAGCTGTCGAGCATGGCCATGAATAGTCCGGTGACGCCGGCGGCGAAGACGCGGACGCCGGCGCTGGTCGGTGGTACGCCGAGTTCTGTCCCGAGTTGTTGGGCGATGGTGTTCTCGGTGGCGTCGAGTTGGCCGCGCAGGGTGCGGCGTAGGTACGGGTCGCCGAGGATCGCGCGGACCCGCAGCTTTTCGAGCTCCAGCGCGTCCTGGTAGGCCGCGACGCTGTCGCGGATGAAGGTGGCGAGGCGATCGACCAACGCTCCCTCGTGCGCGGTGATCGCTTCGGTGAGGCGCGCGGCCGAGGCGTCAGAGCGTCCGAAGATGATCGCGTCTTTGGTCGCGTAGCGCGTGAACACCGTGCGGGGCGCGACGTCGGCGCGCTCGGCGATCTCGACGACCGTGGTGCGCTCATAGCCCTGCTCGAGTGTGAGCTCATACGCCGCGCGTTCGATCGCGTCGCGCGTTCGGAGGTTCTTGCGTTCCCGAAGACCGAGCCGTTCTGTCATCCACGCAGCGTACCTCAAGCAGTGGACTGTGAATTTGCAGTTGACTGTTGACTTTTGGGTTGGCGGGGGATAGCGTGGCCGCCGTCCGCCGCACGTAACCGGGAGAGATCATGAGGGGTTCGAGGAGGAGCAGTTGGGCGAAGGCCGTTGTTGTCGGCTGCATCGCAGCTGGTGCGCTGGCTGTGGCGGCTCCCGCGTTTGGGGGTGCGGCGTCCGTGAAGTCGGAGGTCGTCGCCCACTCGCCTTTCCACCACGTGCCGGTCTATCTCGACACGCGGTACTCGTTCGCCGAGCGTGCCGCGGACCTGGTGTCTCGCATGACGCTCGCAGAGAAGGCGTCGCAGTTGAGCACGAGCAACGCGCCTGCCATCCCGCGCCTGGGCGTGCCGGCGTATGCCTGGTATGGCGCGGAGAGCCTGCACGGCGTCTACCTCTTGATGGCCGACAACAACGGCAAGACAGACCCGGACTCACCGACGTTGAGCATCGTCCACGCCACTAGTTTCCCGACGGATCTGTCAGCGAGCCTGACCTGGAGCCCGAACCTGGTCCTGCAGGAGACCGGGGCGATCTCCAGCGAGCTGCGCGGCTTCGAGGACAAGTCGCTGTTCGGCACCGGGGACAACAACCTGGGCCCGTCCCCTTCGCGACTACGGCTCGCTGTTACCTTCGCCCCGACGGTCAACCTGCAGCGCGACCCGCGCTGGGGCCGCACCGACGAAGGGTTCGGTGAGGACCCCTACCTCGTCGGGCAGCTGGCCGGAGTGCCTTCATCGACGGGATGCAGGGCCAGACACTTGGCGGGCAGGTCGCTTGACGGCTACCTGAAGACGGCCGCCACGCTCAAGCACTACGCGGTCTACAACAATGAGTCTATCCCGACCCCGAGGGACGCCACCTCGGCGAGCGTCGATGACGCCGACCTGCGCGACTACTACACCGCGCAGTTCGCCCGGACTCATCGAGCAGTCTCACCCCGCCGGGCTGATGACCGCCTACAACGCCATCAACGGCACCCCCGTCGCCGCCAACACCTACACGGTGAACACCCTGGCCCGCGACACCTACGGCTTCCGCGGATACGTCACGTCGGACTGCGGCGGGATCAAGACCACCTACGCGAACCCGCCGGCCGGACACGACTGGGCGCCACCCGGCTTCACCACCGACAGCGGCGACGCCACCGCCATCTGGACCAACACTGCCACCGGCGCGAAGATCTCCGGCGGATGGCCGGGCGGCGCAGGCGTACTGCGCTGCGGCGCCGGCACCGTACGGTTCGAACTGCTGCGGCAGGAGAACAAGCTCCAGTACATCCAGGCGGCGATCAACGCGGGGGTACTCAGCGTCGGCGTCATCGACCAGGCGCTGGTCAACTGTTCACCCATGCGCATCGCCGACGGGCGAGTTCGACCCGGCCGCGCAGGTCGCCTACACCAAGATCACCAAGGCGCAGATCCAGAGCCCGGCGCACCAGGCGCTGGCCGAGCAGTCGCCGAGCAGTCCCTGGTGCTGCTCAAGAACGACACGCTCGCCGGCAACCGGCCGGCCGCTGCTGCCGGCCGACCCGACGCAAGCTGAACAAGTCGTCGATCGCTCGGCGACCTGGCGGACAAGGTCACCCTCGGCGGCTACTCCGGCCCGCCGACCACGAGGTGAACGCCGTCAGGGCATCACTGCAGCGATCAAGGCCGCCAACCCGGGCGCGAACATCCTCTTCGACGCCGCCGGCACCTCCACCACCGCCACCACGCCCGCGCGCTGCTCAGCGCGCCACCCAGGCCGCATCAAAACGCCGACCTGGTCGTGATGTTCGTCGGGACCGACCAGAACACCACGGCCGAGGCCATCGACCGCACGACCTGGCCATGCCCGGCAACTACGACTCCCTGTCAGCCAGGTCAGCGCGCTGGGCAACCCGAAGACCGTGCTGGTCGTCCAGTCCGACGGCCCGGTCGACGATCGACCGACGTGCAGGACAACGTCCCGTCGATCCTGTTCAGCGGCCACAACGGCGAGCGCCAGGGCACCGCGCTGGCCGACGTGCTGTTCGGCAAGCAGAACCCGGCGGCCACCTGGACTTCACCTGGTACAAGGACGACTCCCAGCTGCCCGCGATGAGCAACTACGGCCTCACGCCCGACCAGACCGGCGGCCTCGGCCGGACCTACCAGTACTTCACCGGCACCCCGACCTACCCGTTCGGCTACGGCCTGAGCTACACCTCGTTCAAGTACGGCAACGACGTCACCAGCCAGAAGGCCAACGGCGACGAGGCCATCAACGTCTCCTTCACCGTCACCAACACCGGCACCACCGCCGGCTCGACCGTCGCCCAGGTCTACGTCGCCACCCCGGGAATCAACGACATCGGCACGGACCAGCTACCCATCAAGCGGCTGCGGGGCTTCGCCAAGACGCCCGTGCTCGCGCCTGGCCAGACCGAGAACATCACCATCACGATCAAGGCCTCTGACCTGTCGTTCTACGACAGCAACCTGTCCAAGGAGGTGGTCTACCCCGGCAGCTACCTCTTCGAGGTCGGCCCGGACTCCGCGACCGTCGCGCTCCAGGCCCCGGTGAACATCGTTGCCGGCGCGGCGACACCCAAGGTGACTACGGTGACCGTCCAGCCCGACCAGGTCGAGTTCACCAAGGGTCAGACGCTGAACCTCAAGGGCCGCAACCCCTGGCTCGCCGACGACACCACTCCCAGCCAGGAGCCGGGTCGCAACATAGGGGCGACCACGGCCGACGACATCGTCGAGGCCGCCTACAGCGACGAGTCGTTCGCCGACCTCAGCCAGGTCAGGGTCACCTATGCGAGCAGCGACCCGCACGTCGCCTCTGTCAACCCCAACGGTGTCATGACGGCACGGCACGCCGGCGTGACCACGATCCGGGTGACGGTCGACGGCGTCACCGGCACGACACCGATCGTAGTCCAGTGAGCTAGCAGCGACCGCCGGTTCACGGGGATCTCGGGCGCGCCGGCCACAAAGCCGGACCGCCCGGGAGATGGTTCCGTCCCCGGCGTCGGGATCGTGACCGCGTTGTGTTGTCTGATTGTCGATCGATGATTGTGTGAGGAGGAGTGGATGAGCCGTCCGACTGAGGGTGATGTCCGGGATGAGCTGGCGACTGATGCGACAGCAGCGGGGTCGTCGGCCGGTGGCCTGACGCGCCGTCAGGTGCTGGTGGCGGGCGCGGGTGCGGGGATGGCTTTGGCGGCGTTGGACGCTGCTCCCGCCGCCGCCGATTCGTGGGCTGATCCGCGTTCGGGGCGCGGACCGCGATGGGAGCTGTCGTTTGATGAGGATTGGCGGTTTTATCGCGGGGACGCGAGCGGCGCGCAGGCGCCCGCGTTCGATGACCGCGGCTGGCGTCAGCTTGACGTGCCGCATGACTGGCGGATCGAGGATCTGCCCTATGCCACCTCTGATGATGGTGGCGCGACGGCTGACCCTTCGGGCTTTGCCTTTCTGACCGATCCGGTCACCGGCGGTACTCCGCCGCCGGTGATCGGGCCGTTTGACGTGAATGCCGATCCGGTTCCCGATCTCGATATCACGATCCCCGGCTTTGGAGAGATCATCTTTCCCGGCGGCCGCAGCCAGGGGTACACGGTGGCGGGCGTCGGCTGGTATCGCAAGCATTTCACGGTGCCGGATCTCGACGAGATCATGCGCACGGTGACGGGGAGGGGCGGCAGGTCGAGTTGCGCTTTGACGGTGTTTCTGGCCGCAGCGACGTGTGGCTCAACGGGGTGCACCTCGGATCGCATCCCTACGGCTACACCTCGTTCGCGTATGACCTCACGCCGTATCTATCGCAGTGGGCAGAACGTGCTGGCGGTCCGCGTCAATAACGTCGGCAAGACCGGCCGCTGGTACTCGGGCTCGGGGATCTACCGTCACACGTGGCTGACGGTCACCGGCCCCGTGCGCGATCCCGCTGTGGGGCGTGAGCGTGACGACCCCGGTGGTCGACGAGCACAGGTCGGTGGCTGCATGTGGAGGTGCAGGTCGCCAATTCCGGCAGCGCCAGCGTCAGCCGCGAGTGTGCGGATGACCGCGCTTGATCCGCGCGGGCCGCCCGGTCGCGACGCAGACCACGCCGGTGCAGACGCTGAACACCGCGCGACGCAAACCTACGCGGCGGACCTCGCCATCCATGGCGCGGCTCTGTGGTCGCCCGAGGAGCCGAATCTCTATCAGGTCCGCACCGAGGTTCTCGTGCCGGCCGAGTGGTCGACGCCGTCACGACCACGTTCGGGATCCGCTCGCTCGTGTTCAACGGCACGGTCGGGTTTCAGCTCAACGGCAAGGCCTACAAGGTCAATGGCGCCAACGTGCATCATGATCACGGCCCGCTGGGTACGGTGGCGCTCGATCGCGCCGAGGAACGGACGATCGAGACCTTCAAGGCCGCCGGCTTTAACGCGATCCGCGGCGTCGCACAACCCGCGGTCGCCCTACATGCTGGATGTGTGTGACCGGCTGGGGATGCTGGTCTGGAACGAGTTCTCCGACGTGTGGGACATCCAGAAGGTGCCAAGGACGACTACAGTCAACTTCCCGGACTGGTGGCAGCGCGACCTGACCAGCATGGTGCTGCGCGACCGCAACCACCCCAGCGTGATCATCTGGTCGATCGGCAACGAGATCAGCGCCGACCCCAACAACTACGGTCCTCAGCTGGCGGCCCTTGTCCGCTCCCTGGACACCACCCAGACCGGTCTCGCTGGGCGGTATGAACCGCTCGGGCCGGCCGGGAGCGACCCGTGGCAGTACACCGATGTCGGCGACCTGCACGGCGCCGACCCGGTCGCCGCCCACGCCGCGCACCCCGGCAAGGCGATCACCCAGAGCGAGGACACCGCCGCCGAGTGCTCTATGACGACTGGAAGCTGGCTCCACGACAACCCATGGCTGGTGGGCGCCTGGGTGTGGGTGGGGTGGGACTACATCGGCGAAGCCGGGCTCCGGCCCGACCGCGGTCGCCGACAACGAGGCGGCCGTCCGCGTTTGGCTTCGGCGCCGTCACCGGGAAGGTCCTCTACCCCTGGTTCAGCGACTATTCAGGGCGACATCGACATGATCGGCCAGCGCAAGCCGCAGAACTATTGGCGAGCGGTGGTCAACGGCTTCAGTGCGCTCGAGCTGCTGGTGGAGCGCCCCACGCCGCCGGGAACCCAGCAGTTCGCGGTCTGGTACACGTACTACGACGAGCTGCCCAGCTGGACGTGGGACGTTCCCAAGGGCCAGCTGATGACCGTTCACGCCTACTCCTCAGGCGACAGCGTCACGCTGCTGCTCAACGGCACGCCGGTGGCCACCAAGACTCTCGCGGAGGCCGACAAGCGCGTGGCCACCTTCAGCGTTCCCTACGCGCGCGGAGAGCTGACCGCGATCGCCAGCCAGAACGGCAGGGAGATCGCTCGCAAGAGGTTGGCCACCGCCGGCGCTGCCGCCGCGCTCCGGCTCACCCCTGACGTCGATCGCTCACCACCAGCCCGAACGATCTGGCGCACGTGCTCGTCGAAGTCGTCGACAGCCACGGACGACCCGTGCCCGATGCCGTCGTCAAGGTCTCCTTCCAGGTCCGCGGCGCCGGCGCGCTCGTCGCTGCCGGCAACGGCAACCCCCACAATCCTCGACAGCTTCCAACGCCCCCGGCACTGGAGCTGGCACGGGCAGACCCTGGCGGTCCTACGCCCGGCCAAGACTCCCGGCCGGCTCTCGTTGATCGCCACCGCACCCGGACTGACGCCAGCCACCCTGACCCTGCCGGTGTCCTCGGCCCACGGCTCTCGGTATCACCAGGCGCTCGGTCGCAGACCCCGAGTGGCGGCATCGTTCGCCGCCCCCGGGCTCATGTTCGGCCTCGGTGCAGCGGTGCTCAAACGCCGGATGCAAAACGCCGAGCCAACCGCGACCGACGCGCTCGACGGCACGGAGGAATGACGGAGACGGCCATCCTCGGCTTTATGCAGCTGGGGCAGGAGCACCTGACGCGTGAAAGCGCAGTGGGTGGCGCGGACCGACCGCCGGTGAGCGACACGTTCCGGGCCCCGACGTGTCAGATCCAACACAACTGGAGGAGAGGTGGGAAGTGTCTAACGTGAGCATCGGGCGACGGAGCCTCATCACAATCTTCGTTGTCGCTGTACTGGCCGCGGCTGGAGTGGCGGTCGCAACGATGTCGTCGCCCGCAGGGGCGAGGCCGACGGGGAGGGCGGCCGCGGACACGTCCTGTGCTGCGGGAACGACGGTACCCACCGCGAGCGGCCCGATCTGTGGTTTGGTCAGCCAAGGCACCAAGGAATGGCTCGGGATTCCCTATGCCGCCCCTCCCGTCGGCGCGCTCCGCTGGCAGCCACCGCAACCCCACGCCCCCTGGACGACGACCTTACCGGCCGTGCAGTACGGCCCCGGCTGCCCCACACCGGGGCCCGACGCCGCAGCGGCGACCGAGGACTGCCTGGACCTCAACGTCGTCGCCCCGCAGAATGCCGGTGGCGGACCCCTGCCGGTAATGGTCTGGATCCACGGCGGCGGCTTCGGAGGCGGCGCAAGCAATCAATTCCCCGGACTCCACCTTGCCCAGGCCGGGCACGTCGTGTTCGTCGCCATGGACTACCGGCTGGGCCTGCTCGGCTTCCTCGCCACGCGTGCCTTCGGCCGTCACGCGGGCGATTACGGCCTCGAGGACCAGCAGGCCGCGCTGCGGTGGGTCAACGACAACATCGCAGCGTTTGGAGGCGACCCGCACAATGTCACGATCTTCGGAGAATCCGCCGGCGGATCCAGCGTCTGCGATCAGCTCGTGTCACCGACCGCGTCGGGCCTGTTCACCAAGGCGATCAGCCAGAGCGGCTTCTATAACTCAGTCACCGGCGTCAACACGTTCTTTCAGCCGCAAGACTGCAAGTCCAATCTGCCCACCGAGTCCCAAGCCGATACATCCGGCCAAGCCTTCGCGACCAGCGTCGGGTGCACGGATCCAGCGACCCTCGCGGACTGCCTTCGCAAGCTCCCGCTCAGCACACTGTTGGCGCAGCCAGGCAGCCTGACCGGCCCCACCAACTCGCCGATCATCAACGGAACCACCCTGACGACAGATGCACAGCGGGCATTCGCCAGCGGGAGGTTCAATCGGGTACCCACCGTCATGGGCACGTTGCGCGATGAGGACCTCATTGCCCTGCCCACCACGCCAGCGCAATTCAACGACACCGTTCAATCTCAGTACGGAGCGGACGCTGGAGCAGTCCTCGCGGCGTACCCGCTCGACCGGTATGCGACCCCGTACCTCGCGTTTCGCACCCTCGTGGCGGACTCCAATACCGTGTGCCCGGCGCTGCGTAGCGAGAGAGGATCGCTCGGTGGACGCATGTCTACTCCTACGAGATCGACGACCCCGACGCACCGGTGCTGAGCCCGACCTATCCTCCCCCGACGGGTCTTCCGAACGGGGCGTATCACGCGGCCGAGCTGGCGCTGCTCTTCCCCGACGGCACGCCCGGCGGGTCGGCCGTACCTCCGCTAGACGCCAACCAGCAGGTGCTCTCCGATCAGATGACAGCCCAGTGGACGACGTTCGCGCGCACCGGAAACCCAACAGCGGACGGCACGCCACTGTGGCCGAGCTTCAACTCCGGCCAACGCGGTGTGATGACCCTGCAGCCCTCGGGTGATAGTCACGTCGTGACGGTCGCCGAGGACTCGGCGCTGCATCACTGTGCGCTCTGGAACCGTCTGCCACACCCGGGAGACTAATCTCAGGGCCCATTCCACGGTTTCGCGGGGGAGGGGCTAAGCGCAACCCAGTCAGCCCCTCCTCCACAGCGGCACCGTGCCAGACCAAGACCACCTGATCGAGGAGCGCCCACGGCGAGCCTCGACCGGGAGTCCGCTGCCGCGATCCGTCAGGCGAGGGCAGGGTCGAGCACGCTTCGTGCTGCCTGGGTGATCAGGTCAGCGACAGCGCCGGGCTGGGAGACATAGATGGCGTGACTGCCGGCCACCTCGGTGCTCGTCGCACCGGCCCGCTCGGCCATCGTGCGCTGCAACTCGGGCGGAATCATCCGGTCCTGGGTGGTGACGAGGTACCAGCTGGGCTTGTGGCGCCACCCCGGATCGGTGGCCGTGCCGTTGAGCGCCTCGACGCCCCACGGGACCTGGGAGTCGGCCATGAATGCCGCCTCGCGCGCCGGGACATCCGCGGCGAATGCATCGGCGAACTTCTCGCGGTCCAGGAACAGGAACCCGTCCACCGGTGCCAGGATCGGAGGTGCGGGCGCGTCGGCGGGCACGTCGGCGAGCAGGGTGCTGACCGACTCGCCCTGGTCGGGCGCGAACGCGCAGATGTAGGCCAGGCCTGCGACCGCATCGTGTGTGCCGGCCTCGGTGATCACCGCTCCTCCGTAGGAGTGTCCGACGAGGATCGTCGGGCCGTCCTGGAGATCGAGCACGTTGCGGGTGGTCTCGACATCGCTGGGCAGCGACAGTGTCTGGTTCTGCACGACGCTGACGTTGAAGCCGTCGCGGGTGAGCACGTGGTAGACGTCCGCCCAGCCGGATCCGTCGACGAATCCGCCGTGGACGAGGACGACATTGCGTGCTCCAGACATGGTTCTCTCCTTGTATCCCGATGGTGGATGAGGCGCGCCACCGGCGACACTACGGCGGATGGGGAGCCGTGTCTTTCGGGAGATTGACTGGGCCGCTTACGTCATTTGACTTGGTGAGGTCCGCCGTCGTGAGGCGGTCTTGGAGTCCGTTCGGGCTCGGCTGAGCGTTCGGCGACGGCCGCAAGCGCGTCGCTGAGCGCGGCTCGGGACGTGATCCCGAGCTTGGGATAGACCTGGTAAAGGTGCGTCGCGACTGTCCGGTGAGAGAGGAACAGGCGCTCCCCGATCTGCTTGTTGGTCAAGCCTTGCGCGGCGAGCTGCGCAATCTCGAGCTGCTGCGCTGTCAGCGGCGGGCGAGGCCTGCCTGCGTCATAACCGGCGCGGCGCCGGCGGCACGCAGCTCGGCCGCTGCCTTTTCAGCCCATGGGTGGGCGCCGAGCACGTGAAAGCCGTCGAGGGCTCGGCCGAGCTGGACGCGCGCCTCCCCGGTGGCGCGCGCACGCCTGAGGACCTCGCCGTAGGCGAGCAGGACCCGGGCGTGCTCAAACGGCCAGCGGCCGATGTCAGAGAGACCGAGGGCGTGTCAAACGCACGCCCGCTGGGTGTCGTCGGGCGCCGCCGTTGCCCTGGCCGCTGCGCCGACGACGGCCAGCCGCGGCGAGATCGCCGCCACCCCCGCTCGGTCCAGCGCCGCAACATGTGCTGCTGCGTCGGAACGGCGGTTGGACCCGG
This sequence comes from uncultured Actinomycetota bacterium, assembly GCA_963850325.1. Taxonomy (GTDB): domain Bacteria; phylum Actinomycetota; class Thermoleophilia; order Solirubrobacterales; family Solirubrobacteraceae; genus Palsa-465. The sequence continues at coordinate 1,848 of CAWKLB010000007.1, read as the reverse complement.
ATCGCCGACTCGACGAGGTCGAGGATCAGCCACAGCGCGTGCGGGCGATGCGGCCCGAGCACCCCGGCGGGACTGATAGCAGAGGCGTGCTGGAACGCGGTCTCGTATTCGCCGTGCCCGAGGGCCAGCAGGGTCTGCACGTGTGAGGCGTAGTTCTGGAGCACCCCGCACCTCGCGGGTTGGCCCAACGCGTCATCTCGGCCACCAACTCCGCCGCGGCGGCGTCCTGCCCGCGGGCCGCGGCGAGCAGGGCCTTCAAGAAGACGCCGGGCCAGCTCAGCAGGCGGTACCCGTACTCGTCGCACAGTGACAGACCCTCGTCGAGCAGGCCTCCAGCTCATCCCAGCGGCCGCCGAAATACGCATCGTTGCCCAGGAGGAAGAGCGCCTCGATGGCCGAGGTGATCGCGCCGCCCTCCCGTCCCGCCGCGACGACGCGACGCAGAGCGGGCCGGCAGCGCGGCAGCCGGTCGACGTACGCCGCCGCGGTCCCGACACGCACGATCCGCGCCGGGGTCGGCTCGGTGGCAAGTTGATCAATCTGCCGGTTCAAGCGCGTCAATGTCGCCGCAGCCGCAGCCACCGGATCACCGAAGGTCCGGACCACGATGTCCAGCAGCTCGGGCGGCCCGGGGTCGAGTCGTCCGAGCGCGGCGTCGAGGGGCACGAACAGCTCCGCGCGCCCACCGAAGAAGCAGATCATCAACAGGTTGTAGAGCGCCTCGTGCAGTTGCTTGTTGCGCGCGTCGCTGGCGTCGGGAACGCTCTCGATCGCCCCGACCAGCAGCCGGTGCGCCAGGTCGACCTCACCGTCGTCGTTGAGCAGGAAGTAGGCGCCGGCACCGCGCCGGCAAGCGCCCCCGCGTGCTTGGGATCCGCAGCGCGCGCCTGCTCGAGCAACTGGGGAACCTGCGCGAGATTGCCGTTGACGGTCGCACCGAGATACGCCGCCTCGGCGAGCCGAACACCACGGAGCTCACCCGAAGGGCTGAGTTGGGCGGCACGCAGCAACTCAGCGATGGCAGCCACCGCGTCACCGCGGCGAAGATGCTGATGGGCCACACCCTGAAGCAACGACGCGACGCGCTCATCGGGCTCGATCGCAGCTTCAGCCAGATGCCACGCCAGACGCTCGGGATCATCTCGCCGCCGCTGCGCCAGCACCTGGTGGGCCGCGCGACGCTCGCTGCTGGTGGATCGCTGGATGATCGCCGACCGGACCAGGGGATGATGGAAGGCGAGCTGCCCGGTGGTGTCATCGACGTACCCACACGGGCCCGCTCAGCAGGCGCGAGCGCCTCCGAGGGACCACCGTCGGCGCTGAGCACCGCGAATCTCCGGTCCCGTCGAGCACCGCCAGCAGCAGCAGCTCGCGGGTCGCGCCGGGCAGCCCCTCGATCCGGCCTGCGAACAGCCGCTCCAACCGCTCTGTCAGCGGCAGGACCCGAGGCAGCACCGCGCGCGTCCCGGCCCGAGTGCTCAGCGCGATCGGCAGCTCCAGCAGCGCGAGGGGGTTGCCCTGGGCCTCGCTCAGCAGCCGCCCACGCGCATGCAGCGTCAAGGTCGGGAAACGGTCCTGGAGCAACGCCGTCGCCTCTTCGTCAGACAACCGCTGCAGCTCGTAGGTGTCCAAGCCGCCGCGCTCAAAGGGCGTGCGCTCACCGGTGCGCATCGTGGCGATCAGGGCGACGCTGGTCCCCGCGACACGCCGCGCGACGTACGCGAGTGCCGAGGCGCTCGCCCGATCCAGCCAGTTCACATCGTCGATCACCGCCACGACCGGCTCGGTGGCGGCGATAGCGGTGAGGAGCCTCAGGGTGGCCATCGCAACAGCCTGCTCTCCCGAGGT
>CAWKLB010000006.1:0-180128 GCA_963850325.1 uncultured Actinomycetota bacterium | reverse complement strand
CGAGCTGGCGTGCACCACGAGCGAAAGCGGGCGCTGCGGCCAATAGACGAGCCGGGTGCAACGTCGGGAGCCAGGTGCCGACGCCGTCGGACGAGCACTTCGTGGAAGCGCTCGACGGGTCGCATCGTCTCGGGGTGGGCGGATGCTGGTGATGCGACCGTCCGCCCTCAGGAGCCTTGCTCTCGCCCACGATCGCCGTCGCGGCGCCCTGCGCGGGGTCGCGCGTCACCAGTCAGCTCCCGGGCCTCATGTTCGAGCGTCAGGCGTCAGGTCAAAAGCGCGCGGCAGACCTCGACGTGGAACATGGTGGCGTAGCCCAGATCGTCGACGTGAACTCGTTCGTCGTGCCCGTGCACGCCCGCGGCGGCGACCGTGTAGGGCGTGGTCCGCATCGGCCAGAACCCGTAGGCAATCGAGCCAAACGCCGCGCGCAGGTAGTGCGAATCGGTGAAACCGCTGCACAGCGTAGGCAACAAGATCGCGTCGGGGTCGTGGGTTTGGACGAAGGCCTGGCAGGCATCAAACAGCGGGGACGCGATCGGCGAGAGCGTTCCTCCAGTGAGGGGCTCGAGCACTTCGAGCTCATACGGCGCATCGTCACCGAGGGCCTGGCGCAGTTCCGTGAGCAGGGTGTCGATCGAGGTTCCCGGAAGCACGCGGCAGTCGCAGTCAACGCTTGCGCGCGCGGGCAGGACGTTCAACGCGTCAGAACCGTGCAGGCGAGTTGGCGCGATAGTCGTGGAAAACAGCGGCTCGAGTAGTTCACCGAAGGCGCTGTGCAGTTGTCTCGCCCGTGCAATGTCAGCATCGAGATCCTCGCCGAGTGGGCCGATGAGGGCTTGCAGCATGGCCTGCGTGACGGGCAAGAGCCGGCGGCGCGGACGATAGGCAACGAGCCGGCCGATCAGCTCCGCAAGCGTCGGCACGGCATGGGGTACGCCATAGGGACTGCTGGAGTGCCCAGGGGTGCCCAATGCCGTCACGCGAATGGTGGCCGCGGCCTTCTCACCCACATTCAACGTCACGATCGTCCGCCCATCATCCAAAAGGAGCCTCTCGGCGGCACCCTCGTTCAGCACGTACTCGGTGGCCAGATCGGGCCGCTGGTCCACCAGCCACGACATGCCCACCCCGTTGGTCCCATCCTCCTCGTCGGCCTCGGCGATGAACACCAGGTCGCCACACAGCGGCATCCCGCTGCGAGCTATTTCCGCGACAGCGACTGCCCGCGTGGCCGTCTCGTTCTTCATGTCGCACGCCCCGCGACCCCACACGTACCCCTCCTCGTCCAGCACACCGGCAAACGGCGGGTGCGTCCAAGCGTCGGCCTGCGCGGGAACCACGTCGGTATGACCGAGCAGCATCAGCGACGGACCCGAGCCGCTACCAGGAATCCGCGCCACCAGGTTCGCTCGGTCCGGATCCCGCGCCACCAGCTCACACGCGACGCCGTTGGCCTCCAAGTAGTCACGCAGCAGCCCAGCGGCTGGCGTCTCGTGCCCCGGAGGATTCGACGTGTTGACCCTGAGCAATGCACGCAGCAACTCGGTCGCCTCATCACGCAACGCGTCCACATCCACACGCCGAAACCTACGCGAGATACTTGCTACGCGCCCGCCGCGGTCGGGCTGAGCAGCCCGTCGAGCAGCGCATCGTTCCACGTGGCCAGCGCCCGGGCGCGCTGGCTGTAGACGTGCAGCGGATAATCGAGCGTAAAGCCGATCGCACCGGTGGCCTGGTGACATGCTGCGCAGGCCTCGGTGATCGCCGGGCCGGCGTAGGCCAGCGCATCGGCGGCCGCAGCCTCACCGGCCAGCAGTTGCACTCCGCGCACCGCGGTCGCCGCGTCAGCCAAAAGCTGCTGCACCGGGGCCAGCGCGGCCAGCGCGCTTCCGAACGCGCGGCGCTGACCGACGTAGTCAGTCGTTATGCCAAGCGCGGCCCTGCCGAGCCCGGCCAGGTAGCCGACCATGGCCGCGGTCCAGGCAGCCGCCGCGGGCAGCCACACCGCATCGCGCACCTCCACCGCCGATCCCAACTCCACGGCGCGATGCACGTCGAGACCGCCGGCCGAGGCCGCCGGCGCGGAACGCAGGACCACCCGGCGGACGACCCTGTCATCAACGCGCGTGAGCGCTTCGGGCTGCGCCCCCGGCGAGCGAAATAACTCTCCGGCCATCGGGCTGCCACCCAGCAACCGGTCGACCTCGCTCACTGGAGCCGCCCGCCGGCCCAGCTCAACCGCCGCCAGCCCGGCGCAGCTGACAAGCTCCGGCTCGCTGCCGAGCGTCCCCCAGCCGAGCTCATCCAGGTGGGCGGTCAGGCTCCGCGGCCACGGCCCCGACGTTGGCCGGTGGCGATCAAGCACCCCGGCGACGCTTTCGGCAAACGCGCGCGCCTCGATCGCGCCGCCGGTCAGGCCTGCGGATGACGACACTGTGCCAGTACCTCCTCGGTGTGCTCGCCCAGGCCGGGGATCCCTCGCCTGGGCGGAGTGGCGAGGCCCTCGATCTTGAACACGGAGCCCAGCAGCCTCACCGCGCCGACCCCGTCGTGGTCAACCGCGTGCACCAGACCGTTGGCCTGCACCTGGTCATCCTCAAACAGCCGGCTCAGCGCGCGGACCTCTGACGCGGGCACCCCGGCTGAGCGGAAACGCTCCACCCAGACCGCGGCCGGCTCGGCGGCGATGCGCCGCTCGAACTCCCGGACCAGGGCGAGCCGCTGCGCGCGCTCCGGCTCGTCACCGGGGGGCGCCTGCGGGTTGGATGCCCACGGGTCCTGGATCCCCAGCACTCCGGCCGCGGCCAGACGCTGGCGCTCCCGCAGGCAGGCGAGGACAAAGAAGCCGTCGGCGGCGGCATAGGCGCGGTAATAGGGCTCCAGTTCGTCAGCGGTCTGCTGGGCGCGGGCCTGCCGTTTCAGGTCCTCGGCCGTGGCCGGCCCCCGCCCGTCGCGCCCGCGCACGTGCGCGGGCGCGGCCGGCTCCCCGTCAATCGCATCGACGGACACGAAGCGCTGCGCCTGAACGGCCAGCGCGGCGCCCAGCAACGAGACCTCCAGTCCCGCTCCGCCGCCGTCGCTGCGGCGCTCGCGTTCCACCACGCCGGCGAGCACGGCGATCGCCGCCAACAGCCCGGCGGTGAAATCGGCCATGGCGATCCCGCCGGCCCGCTGGGGGACGCCCTCAGAGCCCTGCGCGTTGGCCAGCAGCAGTCCGGACAGGGCCTGGGCAACCAGATCGAAGGCGGTCAGCGACGCGTCAGGGCCATCGCTGCCCAGCGCCGAGACACAGCACCAGACCGCCGCCGGGTTGACCGCCCGTACGGACTCGCGGTCAAGTTCGAACTCCCGCGCTCGGCCGGGCGGGATGTTGTGCACCACCGCGTCGGCCGTCCGGATCAGCGCCCGGCTGGCCAGCAGGCCCTCCTCCCCCTTGAGGTCGAGCACGACCGAGCGCTTGTTGCGGTTGAGCGCGTAGAAGTAGCGGCTCTCGCCGGGGGCGAACGGCTCGTAGCGACGCCAGGCGTCACCCGTGGGCGGCTCGACCTTGACCACGTCAGCCCCCAGGTCTGCGAGCAGCATGCCGGCGAACGGCCCGGCCACGTATTGGGCGTACTCGACAACCCGGATTCCCTCCAGTGGAAGCCTGTCCGAGGCCGGCGCTCCAGTCATCGCGGGGGAAAGCCGAGTTCTCGCCGGGCGATCACGGCGCGCTGGATCTCGGCCGCACCGCCGGAGATGGTCGTCGCCACCGATGCGCGCTGAAAGGCCGCGACGCGACCCGGCAACGTCTCGATCCCCTCCTCCAACAGGCCTGCGGGGCCCAGCACGTCCACGGCAAAGGCAGCGACCGCCTGCATCAGCTCGGCGACCGAGAGCTTGGCCATCGAGCTCTGCGCGCTGGCCGGCCGCCCAGCGTCGAGCAGCTCAGCGGCACGGCGCCCGTGCAGCCGGGCGGCGTGGGCGGCACCGCGCAACCGGCGCAGCGCCCGCTGCGCGCCACGGGAACCCGCTGTCAGCGGCGCCAGCGCGTCCAGTAACCAGAAGATCGTGCCGACCTTCTCGCTGGTCACCCGCTCGTAGTCAAGCGTGCCCATCAGCACCCGCCAGCCCCCGTGAAGCTCGCCGACCAGCTGTGCGGCGGGGACCTCCACCTCGTCGAGCTCCAGTTCGCCGAGGGTGCCGCCGCCCAGCGTCTTGTGGGTCGTTACCGTGATCCCGGGCGTGTGGATGTCGGCCACCAGCACCGAGACTCCCCGGTGCCGCTCTCGCTCCGGGTCGGTGCGCACGGCCAGGTAGACCCAGTCGGCGTACTCGGCGCTCGAAGTCCAGATCTTGCGCCCGGAGACCACGAACCGGTCCGCCTCACAGCGAGCCCGCGTGCGCAGGGAGGCGAGATCCGAGCCGGCATCGGGCTCAGAGAACCCCTGGCAGAAGAGAAGCCGGCCGGCGGCTATCTCAGGGATCAGCCGCTCCTGCAGCTCCGGGCCGGCAAATCGGAGCAGCGCGTTGCCGATCGTCTTGACTGACAGCAAATAGCCCGACAGCGGCAGCCACCAGTAGCCGAAACGTTCCTCACAGGCCAGGGTGTGGAGCGAGCTGAGGCCGCGGCCACCCAAGTCGCGCGGCCAGTGCACCCCGATCCACCCGTCCTGGCCCAAGGCCTCGTACACAGCCCGCGAGTCGCCGTCGGAGGGCATGCCCTGGTGGCGCAGCTGCGGCTCGTCGGCCACGATGTCGCACAGCGACTCGGCGAATCCGGCGGCGGCAGCCGCCAGCTCCTCAACTCCAACCGACTCCCCGGTCCGGACTGTCATGGATGAGCTCCGGCCATGCCCATATCCCGGTCGATCCCCCGCGCGGCATCAACCAACCCACGTGTGAGCGCAGCCCGGAACTCCAAGGTGGCGCGCCCGGCCGGCAGCGACACGTTGACGGCGGCGGTTCCAGGGCCGTCGATCCAGCGCACTGCCACGGCGATCGATACCAAGCCGACCTCGTATTCCTCTTCGGAGACCGCCACGCCCGCGTCACGAATCGCTGCCAGGTCGGCGGCCAGATCGCTCCATGTGGTGATGGTGCGATCGGTACGTCGCTCGTACGGCTCATCCCCAAGCCCGGCCCGGGCGGCGCCCGAGGGCAGCTGCGCGAGCAGACACTTGCCCAAGGCCGTGCAGTGCGCCGGCAGCCGCATCCCCACCGTGGCCCGTGATGTGAGGACTCGGTCCGCGGCCTCGCTCAGAACGTAGACGATCTCTGGGCCCTGGAGGACCGCCGCGTTCACCGTCTCCTGCAGTTCGGAGGCGAGCCGGCTGAGGTGGGGACGCGCCACCTCGGGGAGCTGCAAGCCTCCGAGCAGGGCAGGCGTGAGCCGGGCCATCCCCAGACCCAGGCGGAGCCGGCGCGTAGCCGAGCTGCGGTCCAACCACCCCCGCTCGGTCAGCACCGCCACCAGCCGGTGCACCGTGGGCATCGGCACGTTCAGGGCCTCCGAGATCTCCTTCTGAGACAGCTCGGGTCCGTCCACCGCGAACAACTCCAGGATGTCCAGCCCGCGGGCCAACGTCCCGACAGAGCTTTCATTTATCGAAACTTGCTTTCGCATACCGATCGCCGTTAGGGTACGTTCCGCATGAGCCCGCGTCAATCTCAAGCGACCTCGAGCGGCGTCGCTGAGCGGGGGGTGCGCGTGATCGACAACGACTGGGTTCCGCTGCGCGACGGCGTCGGCCTGGCCATTCGCCTGTGGCTCCCCGAGGATGCGGAGGATCGTCCGGTGTCGACGATTCTCGATTCCGTCCCGTACCGCAAGAGCGATGGGACCGCGGTCGGGGACGCCGCCTGGGGGACCTACTTCGCCGCCCACGGATTCGCGTTTGCGCGGGTCGACCTGCGAGGCAGCGGCGATTCGTCAGGACTGCTGGAGGACGAGTATTCGGAAACGGAGCAGGACGACGCCGAGCAGGTGATCGCCTGGCTTGCCGAGCGCCCGTGGTGCACCGGAGCGGTGGGCATGATCGGCGTGTCCTGGGGCGGCTTCGCCGCGCTGCAGATGGCCGGCCGCCATCCTCCTCAACTGCGGGGCGTGGTCGCCATCCACGCCAGCGAGGACCGCTACGCCGACGACGTCCACTACATCGGCGGGTGCGTGTCGGCGATGGACATGAGCCAGTGGGCGACCTCGATGCTCGCCTACCTGAACCAGCCGCCCGACCCGGCGGTGGTCGGCGAGAAGTGGCGCGCGGCGTGGCTGGAGCGGTTGGAGAACGCCAGGGCGTTCATCGAGCCGTGGCTCAGCCACCAGCGGCGCGACGCCTACTGGCAGCAGGGATCACCCTGCGAGGACTACGGCTCGATCCGCTGCCCGGTGTACGCGGTCGGCGGCTGGAGCGACGGTTACCGGGACATGGTCCTGCGTCTGGTCGAGCACTCAAAGGCGCCGGTCCGAGGCCTGATCGGTCCGTGGGGCCACACGTGGCCCGAGGCGGGGAGGCCGGGCCCGGCCATCGGCTTCCTCCAGGAGTGCCGGCGGTTCTTCGCCGCCAGCCTGAATGACGAAGACAACGGCTTCTTCGAGGAGCCACAGCTGATCAGCTACATGCAGGAGGCGGTCCCGCCGGCCGGCTCCTACGCCGAGCGGCCCGGCCGGTGGGTGGCGGACCCGTCCTGGCCATCCCCATCGATCAGCGCCTGGACGCACACGATCGGGGCCACGGCGCTCGGAGACGACGAGAGCGCGGCGGCCAGGACCATCAGCAGCCTGCAGTCGACCGGAGTCGACGGCGGAGTGTGGTGCGGCGACGGCAGCCCGGCCGACTACGGGCTGGACCAGCGCTTCGAGGACGGCGGCTCGCTGTGCTGGGACACCGGGCCCCTGTCAGAGCGGGTCGAGATCCTGGGCAAGGGCGAGGCCCACCTGGAGGTGAGCGTCGACAAGCCCTGGGCGCTCGTGGCGGTGCGCGTGTGTGACGTGGCCCCGGACGGAGCCTCCACGCTGATCGCGCGCGGACTGCTCAACCTGAGCCGCCGCGAGGGCCACGATCGCAGCGTTCCGATGCCGGTCGACGAGCCGGTGCTGGTGCGCGTCCCGCTGCAGGCGACGGCATACGCCATCCCGCCCGGGCATCGGATCCGCCTGGCCGTGTCAAACACCTACTGGCCGATGGCCTGGCCGTCACCGGAGGCGACCACGCTCACCGTCCACTGCGGACCGAAGAGCACGTTGACGCTGCCGCGGAGAGAACCGAGCGACCTCGACGAGGCTCTCACGCCCTTCGGGGCACCGGAGACGGGCACCGCACTGCCTACCGAGATCACGAGACTCCGTAAGGGCGGCCGCAGCCTTCGCCGGAGCCTTCATGATGGGACGACCGAGGTCGAGTTCGACTGGCACGGCTCCGGCATCCGGATCCTCGCCACGAACACCGAGATGACCGAGGACAGCATCACCACCTACCGCATCGCCGAGGGCGATCCGCTGTCGGCCACCGTGAGCTGCCGGGTCTCGGTGACGCTGGTCCGCCCCGGCTGGAACATCGCGGTCCGGGCGCAGAGCACGATGACCTGCGACGCCCAGCAGTTCCTCGTCACGTCGACGCTCGACGCCTTCGAGGACGACGTCCGGGTCCACGCGCGGGCGTTCACGCACCGATTCCCGCGGGACGGCGCCTGATGACCGTCACCGAACCCCACCCTGGGGACAGCACCGAGACCGCCGGCAGACCGACGATCCCCTGGGCCTGGTACTCGGATCCGGCGATCCTGGCCGCGGAGATGGACCGCATCTTCCATCGGTCGTGGCTGTACGCCGGCCACCTCGGTGAGCTGCAGGGCCCGGGCAGCTACTTCGCCTCGGCCACCGGTCCGGTGCCGATCGTGATCACGCTCGACGCCGACAACACGCTCAGGGGCTTCGTCAACGTGTGCCGGCACCGCGGCGCGATCGTGGCCACCGAGGCGCGCAAGCGCGGCACGCTCCAGTGCCCGTATCACGCCTGGACCTACGGTCTGGACGGTGCCCTGCGGGCGGCGCCGCGCGCGGATGGGGATCCCGCCTTCGATTCCGGCTGCCTGGGCCTGCGGCCGGTATCGGTCGGCACCTGGGGGCCGTTCGTGTTCGCCAACCCGGACCCGCGGGCCGAGCCGCTGCGTGATGCGCTCGGAGACCTGCCGCAGGTGGTCGCCAAGCACGGACTCGACATCGACTCGCTGCGCTTTCACCGGCGGTTCCCGTACGAGATCCGGGCCAACTGGAAGATCGCCGTCGAGAACTACCTCGAGTGCTACCACTGCGCGGTCAACCACCCCGGGCTGGTGCAGGTACTCGATGAGCGACAGCTCGAGTTGCGCGCCGTGGGCCTGCGGACCAGCCAGTTCGCGCCGGTGCATCCACGCGCGCTGGACGGTCGCGCCCCGATCGACGCCCACGGGGAAGTCGGCTCGGCACAGAACCATCTGTGGTTCCCGACCCTCAAGTTCAATGTGCTCCCGGGCCATCCGAATCTCTCCATCGGCCCGGTGTGGCCGACCGGTCCGGCCAGCACGGCCGGCTACCTGGATTACTGGTTCGGCGAGGCGGCCGACCCGAAGTGGATCGACGACGTATACGTGATGGACACCCAGGTCGGCGAGGAGGACACGGCCCTGGTCGAGGCCGCCCAGCAAGGCAGCTCGATCGGATTGATCGAGCGGGGGTGGGTGCTGGGAGGCCCCGAGACGCTGATCGGGCACTTCCAGGACTACGTGCGCGAGCGGGTGGGCCTTGACGCGCGTTAGGACGACAGATGCCGCTTGACACCGTCGCACCCGCCCGCCTACATTGCCGGACCTTGATCCTCGAGGGGAAGAGGGGTTGACATGTTGAGACGTGCGCCATCAGCGGCAGCGCTGATCGCTCTGGCCGCGCTGGCTCTGGCCGCGTGCGGCGGCTCCAGCGGCTCCGGCGGCAAGAGCGGGACCGGCACCGCCGCCTCGGGGACGCTGAAGGAACCGGGGTTGTACGGGAAGTTGCCGACGCAGGGCACCCCGACGCATGGCGGCACCATCACCTACGGGCAGCTGAACGGCCTCACGCCGAACTACATCTTCCCGATCACCCCATCGGGCAACGCCAGCGTCTACAACTACCAGTGGCAGCAGGTCATGTGGCTGCCGCTGTACAACAACTTCGCCTTCGGGGCCAATCCGGGGGTCAACTACTCCCTCAGCGTGGCCAACAAGCCGGTGTTCAGCGACGGCGACAAGACAGTCACGATCACGCTGAAACACAACTACAAGTGGAATGACGGTAAGCCCGTCACCGCGCAGGACGTCCTGTTCGACGTCGCGCTCATCAAGGCCGCGGTCGCCGAGAGCGCGGCCAACTGGGGGTCGTTCACGCCCGGCTACTTCCCTCAGAGCCTGGCCAGCATCAGCGCCACCGGCCCCTACACGGTGGTCATGCATCTCAAGCGCGCCTTCAACCCGGGGTTCTTCCTCAACAGCCAGCTCGCGCTGAACCTGACCCCCCTGCCGAGCCAGGCTTGGAACGTGGCCTCAGCCGGCGGTCCGCACCTCGACTTCACCGTGCCCGCCAACGCGAAGAAGATCTACGACTACCTGGGCAAGGCGGGCGGCCAGGTGGGCACGTTTGCCTCCAACCAGCTGTGGAAGATCGCCGACGGGCCGTTCGTGCTCTCCGCCTTCAGCCCGGTGACGGCTTCGTGGACGCTGAAGGCGAATCCGACCTACGGCGGCACGCCGAAGCCGTCCATCTCAAGCCTCCAGGGGGTCACGTACACGGGCATCACGCCGATGCTCAACGCGATGCGCACGAACAGCCTCGATGTGGGATCGATCGACTTCTCCCAGCTGGCCGCGGCCGACAGCCTCAAGACCCAGGGCTACAGCGTGTTCGGCCTGCCGGACTTCGGCTGGGCCGGAGTGATCTGGAACTTCAAGAACACGGTTCACCACTTCGACAAGATCGTCTCCCAGCTCTACTTCCGCCAGGTGATGGCGATGCTGGTCAACGAGCCGGCGATCATCGCGGGGATCTACCACGGCGCCGCCGGGCTGGCCTACGGGCCGATCCCATCGGTACCCAAGACGCCGTACGTTCCCTCGAACGCCGTCAACCCGCCCTACCCCTACAACCCGGCCAAGGCCGTCTCGATCCTCAAGGCCCACGGCTGGCACGTGGTCCCCAACGGACAGACCACGTGCGCCAACCCGGGCACGGGTGCCAACCAGTGCGGCGCCGGCATTCCCAAGGGGACGCCGATCTCCTTCCCCTGGGCCACCGAGACGGCGGCCGCCGGACCTTATGTCCCGCTGACCGACGAGGCGATCACCTCCGAGGCCAAGCAGGCCGCGGGGATCAACATCCAGCTGTTCCAGAAGACCTTCAACTACATCGCCAGCAACTACAACAACGCCGACCCGTCGGTGGCGAAGTACACCAACGACTGGGCGGTGGAGAACTTCAGCGGCTACACCGACAACCCGTATCCGACGCAGAGCTCGATCTTCAACACCGGCGGCTCGTACAACAGCGGCACCTACAGCGACCCGACGATGGATCGGCTGATCAAGAACTCCGTGTATGGATCTGATCCCAACGCGGTGACCAAGGAGGCGTCGTACGAGACCGAGCAGCTCCCCGCGCTGTTCCAGCCCAACTACGACCTCATCTACGGCGTGGCGAAGCGGGTCGGCGGACCACCGCAGACCTACCTCAGCCTGACGCAGTACGGACTCTGGCCTCAGTTCTGGTGGGTGAACAAGAAGTAGAGCCGGCGCCACGGCCGGAGCCACGCCCGCCCCGATGATCGGATACATCATCCGCCGCATCCTCGTGGCGATCGTGATCACGATCGGGATCGCCGCGATCACCTTCGAGCTGCTGCACCTGATCGCGGGCAGCCCGGTCCACGCGGTGCTCGGTCGCGGCGCCAAACCGGCCCAGATCGCCGCCTGGAACAAACAGCACGGCTACGACCGGCCGCTGGTCAGCCAGTTCCTGACCTATCTGGGCCACCTTGGCCACCTCGACTTCGGCTACTCCTACAAGCAGGGGCAGAGCGTGGCCGAGCTGTTCAAGGAGAACGCCGGGCGCAGCATCTATCTCTCCGGCTCCGCGCTCGTCCTGTCGTTGCTGATCGCGATGCCGCTGGGCATCGCCCAGGCGGTCAGGCGCAACAGCATCGGCGATTACTCGATCACCACGCTGACCTTCGTGCTCTACGCGATGCCACCGTTCTTCCTCGGGGTGATCCTGATCGACGTCTTCGCCCTGCATCTGCACGTCTTCCCGCCGCTGGTCCCCGATTCGATCACCACAACCTTCGGAGCCATCACCCACCCGCGTGACTTCGTCCTGCCGATCATCACCCTGACCGCGGTCAACATCGCGTCGTTCAGCCGCTACATGCGCTCATCGGCGCTGGACAACCTGGCTCAGGACTACATCCGACTGGCTCGAGCCAAGGGGCTGTCGCAGCGATCCGTGCTCTACCGCCATCTGCTGCGCAACGCGTGCCTGCCGATGATCACGCTGGTCGGCCTGTCGATCCCGGATCTGCTGGCCGGCAACCTGCTCGTCGAGGTCCTGTTCAACATCCAGGGCCTGGGACTGCTGTTCTACAACGCGCTCCAGAACGGCGACTATCCGATTCTCCTGGCCTACACGATCCTGGGCGGGATTCTCGTCGTGCTCGGGAACCTGATAGCCGACGTCGCCGTCACCGTGGCCGACCCGAGGGTCCGGATATGAGCGAGACCGAGGGTCACGTCAAACCGTTTGGCCAGGCCGAGGCGCCGCTCAGCCATCCCGATCTGTTCTCGACGGTGGCCGAGGGGGGCGAGGTGCCGGCGCTGGCCAGCGGGTGGCGGCTGGCCCTGCGCGAGTTCCTGGACAACAAGATTGCCGTCCTGGGGGTGGTGATCATCGTCTTCTTCGTGCTCTTCTGCTTCGCCGGGCCGCTCTTCTACCACACCAATCAGAGCCTCACCCAGCCCCTGAGCGCCAACCTGGCGCCGGGCGCGGCCAGCCCCCTGGGAGGTACGGCGGGGCCCCTGGGCACCGACGAGCACGGTTTCGATGAGCTGGGACGGATCATGGCCGGCGGCCAGACGGCGCTCGCCATCGGCTTCTTCGCGGCGGTGATCTCGATCGTCATCGGGACGCTGTACGGCGCCATCTCCGGTCTCTCCGGCCGCCTGCTGGACGGAGTGATGATGCGCTTCGTCGACATCGTGTACTCGATCCCGTTCCTGTTCATCGTGCTCGTGCTGGCCACAAAGTTCAGCGCCACGGTGCTGGAGGAGAGCCTGCTGCTGGGGTTCTTCTCCTGGCTGGTGCCGGCCCGGCTGATGCGGGGCGAGGTGCTGAGCCTGCGCGAGCGGGATTTCGTGTGGGCGGCGCGAGTGATGGGCTCAAGCCGCACGCGCCTGGTCTACAAGCACCTCATTCCGAACTCGCTGTCGGTGGTGATCGTGAACGTGACCTTCCTGATCGCCGACTCGATCCTCGCCCTGGCCTTCCTGGGCTTTCTGGGGTTCGGCCTGCAGTACCCGACGGCCTCGTGGGGAGACATGCTCGGCAACGCCGACACCTACGTCTCCAACGGCCAGTGGTGGCTCGTCTATCCGGTCGGCTTCTGCCTGGTGGCGGTCGTCATGGCCTGCAACCTCGTCGGCGACGGTCTGCGCGACGCGTTCGACGTGCGGCTGCGGAGGCGCTAGTGACCGCGACCGACGAGGGAACCGGCGCTCAGACGCCGGGTGACGACAGAGCCGACGCTCACGTGCTCGAGGTCACCAACCTCAGCACGCACATCAAGCTCTCGCGCTCGACCGTCCAGGCCGTCGGGAACGTCGACCTCGCGATCGCCGCCGGCGAGACGCTCGGTCTGGTGGGGGAATCGGGCTGCGGCAAGTCGATGCTGGGGCTGTCGATCATGGGTCTGCTGCCCAAGGGCGGGGAGATCATCGAGGGGTCGGTCCGGCTCGAAGGCCAGGACCTGGTGGGCCTGCCGGACAAACGGATGCGCAAGCTCCGGGGCAACGAGGTGGCGATGATCTTCCAGGACTCGCAGTCGTCGCTGAACCCCACCAAGACCATCGGCGAGCAGGTGTCCGAGCCGGTGCGCCTGCACCGCGGGGGGTCCCGAGCCGAGGCCAACGCCCGCGCGCTGGAGGTGCTGGATCTTGTCGGCCTGCCCCACCCTCGGGACCGGCTGCGCAGCTACCCGCACGAGTTGTCCGGGGGAATGCGTCAGCGGGTGATGATCGCCATCGCCCTGGCCTGCGAGCCGAGGGTGCTGCTCGCCGATGAGCCGACGACGGCCCTGGACGTCACGATCCAGGCCCAGATCCTGGCCCTGCTCGACGACCTGGAGGATCGCCTGGGCATGGCGACGCTGCTGGTCACCCACGATATGGGAGTCGTGGCCGGGCGGACCGACCGGATCAGCGTCATGTACGCGGGACGGATCGTCGAGTCGGCCTCGACGGAGGAGATCTTCACCGCCATGCGGCATCCGTACACGCAGGCGCTGCTGGGATCGATCCCCAAACTGAGCCAGGACAATCGACGACCGCTCGTCAGCATCCCCGGGATCCCGCCTGACCTGACCAGCCCGCCCGCCGGCTGCCGCTTTGCTCCCCGCTGTGCGTACGCCACCGACCAGTGTCGCGCGGAGGAGCCGCCGTTGGACGGCGCCCGCTCCGATCACCTGTTCGCGTGCTGGCACCCGGTGAACGGTCCGGTCACCACGACCACGGAGATCGCGGTTCGCCGACGGTCCACCGCCGCAGGCGATCAACCGAGCAATGGCCACCTGCTGGAGATCGTCAACGCGGTGCGCGAGTACCCGGTCACGGCCGGCGCGATCCTCCAACGCAAGGTCAACTCGGTCAAGGCCGTGTCCGGGGTGAACCTGCACGTCGACGTCGGCGAGGCACTGGGACTGGTCGGAGAATCGGGCTGCGGCAAGACCACGCTGGGCAAGTTGATCGTCGGCATCGAGAAGCCAGACGCGGGGCGGATCACCTTGGACGGCCGCGAGGTGTTCGGCATGCGAGGCAGAGCGCTGCGCCGTGCGCGGCGCGACCTGCAGATGATCTTCCAGGACCCCTATGCGTCGCTCGATCCGCGGATGCGCGTGCAGGCGCTTCTGCGCGAGCCGCTCATCATCCAGAACATGGGGAGCCGCAAGGAGCAAGATCAGAAGATCCGGGACCTGCTCACGGAGGTCGGGCTGGCGGAGAACGCACTGGAGCGCTATCCGCACGAGTTCTCTGGCGGGCAGCGCCAGCGCATCGCACTGGCCCGAGCGCTGATGCTGGAGCCGAAGGTGATCGTTGCCGACGAGCCGGTCAGCGCCCTCGACGTCTCGATCCGCTCACAGGTGCTCAATCTGATGAAGCGCCTGCAGGCCGAGCATCAGCGCGCGTCGGTGGTGATTTCGCACGACCTGGCCGTGGTCAAGTACCTGGCCGACCGGATCGCCGTCATGTATCTGGGCAAGGTGGTCGAGCTGGGGACCGGCGACGACATCTACCGGCGCGCGGCCCACCCCTACACGGATGCG
This sequence comes from uncultured Actinomycetota bacterium, assembly GCA_963850325.1. Taxonomy (GTDB): domain Bacteria; phylum Actinomycetota; class Thermoleophilia; order Solirubrobacterales; family Solirubrobacteraceae; genus Palsa-465. The sequence continues at coordinate 165,552 of CAWKLB010000006.1, read as the reverse complement.
CTGATCAAGACGATTCCGGTGCCCGACGTCGCCGTCGAGCGCGCCAAGACCGACGCCGGCATCCAGGGCGAGCTGCCCAGCCCGATCGACCCGCCGTCCGGGTGCCGGTTCCGGACCCGCTGTCCGCGGGCGCAGGAGCTGTGTGCGGCGGAGGAGCCCGCGCTGCGGCGGTTTGGGCCGACTCACCAGGCGGCCTGCCACTTCCCGCTCCGCGAGCCCGATACGGCGCCCGCCGGCGCGGCGGTGGCCGGCGGCGGTCCGGCCACGGGGGCGCCAACCGACGCCGCCTGACCTCACGGAGCCGCTACGCGAGCTACGACCTGCATTGCAGCCAGCGCGCCCGCGAGGCCCCTAGGCCGAGATCCCCATCGCGTCGAGGATGAAGGCCTGCACCTCGGCGCTGTAGCTGAACCGGGCGCTGCGACCCGTCGGTCCGGAATGCGCACCGACGCCGAGCTCCGGCCGGAACAGCAGGCGGGAGCCCTGAGTGTCCGTGGCCCTGAGCCTGGCCACCCACTTGGCCGGCTCGTGGACCGACACGCGCGGATCGTTGACGGCACCGGTGACCAGCAGCGCCGGCCGGCGCCCCGCGGGCGGGTTGTCGTAGGGCGAGTAGGCCTTCATGCAGGCGTAGTCCTCGGGATCGCGGGGATCGCCCCACTCGTCCCATTCGGTGATCGTGAGCGGGATCGAGGGATCGAGCATCGTGTTGACCACATCGACGAACGGGACCTCGGCGACCACCGCGCGCCACCGGTCCGGGCGCAACGAGTAGACGGCGCCCTGGAGCAGCCCGCCCGCCGACAGCCCCCGGGTGACGATCCGCGTGCCATCGACGAGGGCCGGCCCACTGCTCCCGGCGAGCCAATCGGCCACGGCGGCATGGTCGGTGAACGTGGTCGGCTTGGCGCGCAGCCGACCCTCCTGCCACCAGGATCGCCCGCCCTCCCCGCCGCCGCGAATGTGGGCGACCGCGTAGACGACCCCTCGGTCAAGCAGAGACGGCAGGCTGCGGTCGAACTCCGGATCCAGGCTGTCCTCGTAGGCGCCGTAGCCGTAGAGCAGGCACGGGGCGCTGCCGTCCAGCGGAGTCCCGTCGCGATAGGCCAGCGTGACCGGAATCGGCGTGCCATCCGGCGCCGGCGCCGTGCGGCGCTCGGTCCGATACCGGGCGGGGTCATAGCCGGGAACCTCCATCCGCTTCAGCAGCCGCCTGGTCCCGGTGGCCAGGTCGAGCTCATACCAGGCGATCGGCTCGATCAGCGACTGCTCGGCGATGATCACCGAGCCGCTGTCGTAGTCGTGAGCGTGCTCGACACGGATCGAGCCGGCGGGCACCTGAGGCTGTAGCTCCCGGACGTCGGCGCCGCCGTGATCGGTGACGGCCAGCAGCTTCCCGCCGTGACGGCGCAGGGTCAGCAGCAGGTGCTCAGCGAAGACATCGCAAGCGACCAGCCTGGTGTCGGCACGGGCCGGAGCCACCGCCGAGCAGCTGACGGACTCCCAGCCGGCTCGTCCCGGGGCCGCGAGCGGCACCTTCATCAGCGCGAACTCGCGCTCGCCGATATCCGTCACCAGGTAGAGCGTGCCCGTGTCACCGGGACCGCCTCGCGCGTGATCCACCCGGTATTCGACCCCGGGCTGGCGCGGTTGCAGCAGCACCGGGTCGGCCACCGGATCGTGCAGCTCAATCACCCGGACCTCGCTGGTGTCCCGTGACGCCGCGACGATGATCGCCAGCTCGCCGCTTCGCGAGGCAGCCAGGGTCAGCTCAAAGCGCGGGTCGGCCTCCTCCAGCACAAGCTCGTCGGCGGTGGCGGGCGTGCCGACGCGATGGCGCCACAACTGCCACTGCCGAAACAGCGCGTCGGCCACGAGATAGAAGAGGTGCCGGGAGTCCGCGGACCAGGCCACCTCAGGCGCGGTCGGGGCGATGACCTCCGGCAGGTCCTCGCCGGTATCCAGGTCGCGGATGCGCAGCTCATAGCTCTCCGCTCCGCTGGTGTCGACCGACCAGGCCAGCAGAGCCCCATCGGGGCTGGGCTCACGGACCCCCACGTCGGCGAACCCGGTGCGTCGCGCCACGACGTTGTCGTCGAGGATCACCTCCTCCGGGGTCTCCCCGGCCGGCGACCGGAGGAGCTGCTCGTTGTCGGCGTCGGCCGGCGTCCGGGTCCGAAACGCGAATCCGTCACGGGGCCAGGCGACTGAGTCGTCGTCGCCAGTGGGGATCCGACTCGCTGCCTCGGCGGCCAGCGTGTCGGCCAGCCGGCTCAGGCGCTCGGTCTGAGCGTCGTAATAGGCCCGCTCGGCGATCAGGTACTCCTGGAGCGCGGCATCGTCGCGGGCACGCATCCAGGCGTAGTCGTCGGTGAGCGTGTCGCCGTGCAGCTCACGAGCCGACGGGACGCGCGGGGCCGCCGGCGGCGCGGGCTCCTGGGCGCGCTCCGCCGCATCGTTTGTGCCTGTCACCCCGTCGCCTCAATCATCGCGCCAGGGCAACCTACCTATAGGCTGCGTGCGTTGCCACGCGGGGCATCAGATCCGGCCAGCCGTACGACAGGGTCCGCCGCTTCATCGACGGGCCCGCAGCAGCTCGGCCACTCGTTCCGCCGGCAGGCCGTACGAGGTGTTGCCATCGCGCCCAACGACCGTGGCTGCGGCCAGCATGCTGTTGAGAACCGCCTCCTCGGTGGCCTCGACGACAGCGTCGAAGAACGGGTCGAGAGCCCGTCCCGTCACTGGTACCGGACGGCCGTCCCCGAGCGCGCCGGGCGTCACGTCCGCGGACCGCGGACCGCGAAGCCCGGTGGCCATGGCCAGGAAGATCTCGCCGCTGCCGTGATGGCCGGTGGAGCCGGTCCTGGCCAGTCCGAGCCCGGCCCGGCGGGCCAGCCGGGCGCAGGCGGCCGAGTCGAGCGGAGCGTCGGTGACGACCACGACGATGCAGGAGCCGGCTGGCCGCGGGGAGGCTTCCGGCTGGCCATCGGGAGGACCCAACAGCCGACCCACGGGCACGCCGTCGACGGTCAGCCGCTCCCGCGAGCCGAAGTTCGAGAGCAACAGCACGCCGACGATGTGCCCAGACGGGGTCACGCGCGACGCGCTGCCGATCCCGCCCTTGAACCCCAGGCAGCTCATCCCCGTCCCCGCGCCGACCGCGCCCTCCGGCGGGGCAGGGCCGCCGGCCGAGGCCCGGGCGGAGACGAGCGCGGTGTCGACGTCCACCGCGGTCACCTGCATGCGCCGGGCATCGCTCAGGAAGCTGTCGTCACATTCGGCGACGATCGGGATGATCACATCGTCGGTCCCGATCCCCGGATCCTCGGCGATCAACAGCTCGCAGGCCGCGTCGTAGACGCGGCCCAGCTGCATGGTCGAGGTCAGGAACACCGGCGTCTCGGCCAGACCCCACTCGCCGGCGGCCAGGAACCCGGTGCACTCCCCGGCGCCGTTGAGAACGGCGCCGCCGGCCGGGACCGGGCTACGGAACAGATTGCCCCCGAGATCGACGACCGTGACGCCGGTCCTGGCCACGCCGCGGCCCTCCGGTGGCGCGGGCTCGTCGCGCCACACGGTCGCGTGGCCGACGCCGACCCCGGGCACGTCGACGATCGACCCCGTCGGCCCGCTCGGCAGCAGGCCAATCGTGATGCCCAGATCAGAGGCGCGGGTCATCGCGTGATCATCCCGTACGGAGACGCGGTCCGATGAGCGGCGGCGCCGCCACGACATCAGACCTGACCGGTTTCCCGTTCGTGTGGCATCCCGACTGCCTGCGCCACGATCCGGACGGGGAGGTCTGGCTCGGCGTCTGGGAGGCCGGGACCGAGGTGCCGGAGCGCGCCACGGTCATTCGCGACGCGCTCACCGCCGTGGGGGCCGAGATCACCGCCGCGACCGGGCACGAGGACGCAGCGATCCTGGCCGTCCACGACGCGGCGCTGGTCGAGCACCTGGCCACGATCTGGGCCGACTGGGAGGCCGCGGGCTTCCCGTCGCAGCACGGCCGTCCCCGGGTGGTGCCGTACCTGTTCCCGACCGCCGGCTTGCTGTCCGGCCTCCCGCTGCGGTCGCCGAGCGCCATCCACGGGCGCGTCGGACGGTTCTGCTACGACACGATGACGCTGATCGGCCCCGGCACGTGGCCCGCGGTCCGGGCGGCGGCGGACGCGGCGCTGACCGCGGCGGACCTGGTCGGCGCCGGCGCTCCAGCCGCGTACGCGCTGTGCCGCCCGCCCGGCCACCACGCCGGTCCGGCGGCGCACGGCGGCTCGTGCTATCTGAACAACTCGGCCATCGCCGCCCAGGCGCTGCGCCGGTCCGGGGCCGAGCGGATCGCCGTGGTCGACATCGACGCCCACCACGCCAACGGCACCCAGGCGATCTTCTACGACCGCGGCGACGTGTACGTGGGCAGCCTCCACGTCGATCCGGGCGCCGGCTGGTTTCCCCACTACGTCGGGTACGCCGGCGAGCGCGGGAGCGGCGAGGGAGACTGGGCGAACCGGAACCTACCGCTCGCGCCGGGCACCGGCGACGAGGTCTGGCTGCAGGCCGTGGACGTGCTGTGTGCCGACGTCCGCGCCCATGGCGCGGAGGCGGTGGTCGTCTCACTCGGCGTGGACGCGGCCGCTGCTGACCCGGAAAGCCCGCTGCGCGTGAGCGCCGATGGATACCGCCGGGCCGGGGAGAAGATCGGCGCGCTGGGGCCGGCGGTGGTGATCCAGGAGGGCGGATACGACCTGGATTCGCTCGGCCAACTGGTCGTGGCGGCGCTGGCCGGGATCCGGACCGGCCGCGGATGACACATCGGAGTGGTCGCCGCGACAAGTTTCATCGCGCCGTCGCGGCGGCCCGATTAGGCTAAGCCGGTCATGTCAGATCCCTCTCACGCCCCCGCGGCGTCGCGCCGACCCAAGGCCTGGAACAGCGACCCAGCGGTCCTGACGGTCGCGGTCACCGGGGCCGACGTTTTTCGACACAACAACCCCAACATCCCCTACACGACCGCGGAGATCGCCGAGCAGAGCATGGCGGCGGGACAGGCGGGAGCGACGGTCGTGCACCTGCACGTTCGCGAGGACGACGGGACGCCCAGCGGACGGCCTGAGCTGTTCCAGGACGTCATCTCGCGGATCCGCCAGGGCAGCGAGTTGATCACGATGGTGTCGACGGGCGGCTCCAACGAGATGACGATCGAGGAGCGCACGACCGGCCTGACCGCCAACCCAGACCTCTCAGGCGTCGAGTCGGGATCGATGAACTTCGGTGACGACACGTTCATCACCCCTCCGAAGGCCGCGCGCGGGATCATCGAGCGGGCCACCGGGGCCGGCATCGGGCTCGAGGTCGAGGCTTTCGACGTCGGCCACGTTGCCACCGCGGTCCGCTGGCTGGAGGAGGGAGTGATTCCGGGGCCACTGCGGATCAACCTCGTGTTCGGAGTGCCGGGCGGGATCGATGCCTCGCCCGACGCGCTGACCGCGATGCTCCGGCCGCTCCCGCCGGAGACCTTCTGGACGGTCACCTGCGTGGGACGCCACCACCCGCGGATGTTGGCGCTGGCCCTGCTCTACGGCGCGCCCGGCTTCCGCACCGGGCTCGAGGATGCGGTGTACATCAGCCGGGGGGTGCTGGCGGAGTCAAATGCGGCGTTGGTTACGGCGGCGATCAAACTCGCCCAGTCGGTTGGTCGTGAGGTCGCCACCCAGGAGCAGACGCGGGCGCTTCTGGGCCTCGCGCCGGCTGAATGATCTCCCTGGACGAGGCGCTCGGCGCCAAGCGAGTTATGGAGCCGGCGGGCGCGCTGCCCCAGGCCGCGCTCCGGCTCGACGCCGCAACGCCGCTGCAGCCGTACGAGATCGAGATCGCCGTCGACACGCTCTGCATCGACTCGAGCAGCTTCCGGCAGATCGTCGAGGCCAGCGAGCGTGACGCGGTCAGGGTCCGTCAGGCGATCCTGGGCATCGTCGCCGAGCGGGGCAAGATGTACAACCCGGTGACGGGCTCCGGAGGGATCCTCACCGGGACCGTGCGGGCGGTCGGAGACGACGTCCCAGGTCCGCCGGCGATCGGCTCGCGCGTGGTCACGATGGTCTCGCTGACCCTCACGCCGCTGCGCCTGGAGAGCGTGGGAGAGATCGACTGCGACAACCCGCATGTCCCGGTCGACGGCACCGCGTACCTGCCCAGCGGCGCGCCGTGGGTCGCCTACCCGGAGGACGTCCTCTTCGACGCCGCAATGGCCACGTTCGACGTGTGCAATGCCGCCTCCCAGGTGCGCTCGCTGATCGACGACGACACCGGCACCGTGCTGGTGCTCGGGGGTGGGCACGCGGGCCTGATGGCCCTGGCCGCCGCGCGCGACAGGCTTGTCTCCTCGGCTCGCGTCGTCCTGATCGACTCCGACGAGCGCATCTGTGAGCGGGCCAAAGCGCTGGATCTGTGCGATGTCGCCCTACGGCTCGATCTTCGCGACGCGCTGAGAGCTCTGCACAGCCTCGAGGCGGCGGGGGTCCCGCGGGCCGATCTGACCGTGGTCGTGGTCAATGCGACCGACTGCGAGGCCGCGGCGATCCTGCTCACCGCCGACCACGGCACGGTCCTGTTCTTCTCCATGGCCACTTCGTTCACCAAGGCCGCGCTGGGGTCAGACGGCCTGGCCTCCACGGCCCGCATGCTCGTCGGTTCCGGCCACGCCCCCGACCGCGGCGCCTATGCCCTGGAGTTGCTCAGGCGCGACCCGCGGCTGCAGCGCGCGATGGCCGAGCACTGACGAAAATCAATGGTCAGCAGAGCGAGTAACGCCGAAGATCCCATTAGGGCCGACGGAGAGCACCCGTTGTTGATCACCACGCTCGTGACGCTCTCAGCCGAGGCAGACTCGGTGGCCGTGTTCGCAATGGTGCTCGGCTGCTCGCGGTGGTGCTGGCCCTCGATGTCGCCGTATTCCGTTGGGCGAACCGCGTGAGCGATCATCTGGACGAGAGCCGCATGCTCGTGACCGAAAAGGTCTTCGGTGTCCTGCTAGCGGCGCTAGCGGTCCAACTCATGCTCGACCGGCCTACAGAACGTCGGCTCATCCACCTGTCAAGCCACTGAACGCGCAGCCGAACGCCACCGTGAATGCTTGACCACGTTCGCCGCCGTCGCGGCCATCGCCGACGCGGCGGGCAGACCGGGCGGCCCATCGCTCGGCGCAGGCACTTACCGATTCGTTCTCCGTCGAGGGTTCTTGCAAGATCGTGCGCTCTCGGTCCGGGGAGCGTGCACTCGCATTTCTGAAAACGTCGAGGGCGAGCCGCTGAGCTCCGCGTGTTCATCCCCGCTAGGCGTACTGACCCAATGCTCGACCGGCAGCGGCCACGGCCATCGCGGAGGCGGTTCTGCTTTGTCGCCTACACAGGTCTCGTCGCGGCACTGCCGCTCTCGCTGTCCGCTATACCGAAGCGGCGGTCAGATCGCCGCCCGCGCGGTCCCCGACTGCCGCAAGTCAGTCCGAACCTGCACCGAAGCCGTGGGCTTGCGACAACGCCGCTCTAGCGGCGAATCGACCCAGCGGTGGCAGAAGTCGCGCGAGGACTCATCCTGATGGGGTGATGACGCGGTCGGCGCAGTCGGCGAGCATCCTGGGATACCGACCAAAGGAGACCGCTCATGGCAGCTGAGTCGAACGAGGCGCCGATCCTCGGCCTACTCGCAAAGATGACCGCAGATTCGATCGAGGCGACCGGCTTGGACCCCCAGACGCTGATGCTGCGTCCGAATCGCCGCCCTGGTTTCGGTTGACGCACCGCCGGCGTCGTACCTGTTGAACCTCCGCGTCGCGGGCGAGAGCGGCGTGGATGCGGAGCAGGTCCAGGATGTCCTCGCGGCGGTCGCTCCCATCGTCGGAACCGCGCGCGTGGCTTCGGCGGCCAGCAAGATGGTCAGAGCCCTCAACCTCGAGCTCGAACTCGGAGATCTGGCGCTTGAGGATTAGCGGCGGCACGTCCTCGGCCTGTGGCCAGGCGCTAGCTGGCTATCCGCATTCGCCAGCAGCGCCGCCCTGAGAGCGACGCCGGCGGCGGTGTCCGTTGTTGTGCCGTCCCCTCTCCGCGTCGTGTGCATTTTGCGTACTTCGACACGCTGTGGCGATGATCGCTGGCTCCTGGGTTGATCGCGAAAGGGAGCTGGCGAACTTATGACCTGTCCTTATGTCCGGCTCTCGTCCCGCAAAGATTGGAGCGTCCGAACCGGCGCCCACAGCTGCCCTTCGTCATGATCGGCGGGTGCACGACCACGTTGCCGCAGCGGCCCCCTCGGAGGTTCCTCGCATTCCCGCCTCGGCTGGGTCGCTGATCTTCGACGAAGCGGGACAGCTGCTGATCCTGAAGCCGAACTACAAGAGGGGTTGGACGGTGCCGGGTGGGCAGATCAACCCGGGTGGCGAGTCGCCTTGGGAGGCATGTCAGCGCGAGACCTTGGAGGAGTCCGGCCTCCAGGTCGAGCACGGCCGACTTGTATGCGTCGACTTCCTGCGTCCAAGAGCGAATCGTCCAGGCGGGGTGCGGTTCCTGTTTGACTGCGGCACGTTTAGCCAGGAGCAGCTGGGCTCGATCCGGCTGCAGGCCGACGAGATCGATGCCTACCAGTTCGCGCCAATGACGCAGGCTAAGGCTCTCCTCAGTGGTCCGCTCCGGCGTCGGGTCTCAGCATCTGTTCGCACCAAGCACTGCGTCTATCTCGAAGACGGTCGCCCGGTCCCCGGCGTCCAAGACCACCGGCGAAAGCCACCGTAACGGCCGCCGCCTTGACCGACGGGTTGAACCGCTCAGCCTGAACGATGATCTCGCCGTCCGTGTCGAACCAGTGCGAACGGGGACGGAGCGTCCGAACCGCGTCGCCCTGGGCTCCTGCGGCCGCGCCGTTCGTCGATGCTGGTGGCTGCGTTGTGGCTGATGTCGCAACGCCACAGCTGCCTTGCTGCTTCGTGCTGCGACCGAAGCCCGTCGAGCATGCGAGGACACGACGGAAGCGCACCGGTCCGGGGAATGGTCACCATCACGGTATGAGCCTCGCCGAGCGGCGACTGACGAGGGTGCCATAACGAAAGCCGGCGCGAGTGACGTTTCCAGACGCCTCAGTTGCGCCGGCTATTCGCGGTTGATCCGGATCACTACGCGGCGACTGGCTCACCGTCGTGACGGCTCAGCCAGGTGGCGGCGCCGTCAACGACACGGCCGAGCAGGTCGTACTCCGTGTGAACCAGTTGGTCAATCATCTGAAGGCCCGAGTGGGTGATCTTCTTCGCCACGACTACGCCATGGCCGGTCTGCTGTTGTCGTGAACCAGGTAGGCGGTGAGCAGCGCCAGCGGGAAGAAGAACAGGCTGAAGATGAAGTAGCCGATGAAGCTATGGCCCTTGCGCCGGGCAACCCGAGCCGGCCAGAAGGCCAGCGCGACCCAAATGCAGAGGAACGCCACCACGATTAGGACCCAACCAAATGTTGAAACTGCGAATACCTCCACCATGAGGCACCTCGCTTCTTTTTGAGTACTACAGACCGTACGCCCGGCACGCCAGCCCTGCTGCCGGTCCCCACCGCAGGGTGCGTCGGTGATCAACGGCGAACGTTCGTCCGTACTCAAGCCGACGCGTGGGTGCTATCTACGAACGCGCACCGCGTTGGTCGCGGACGTGTCGCGACTAGCCACTCCTCCGCCAGCAAGGTCATCGTCGCCATTCAAGACGCCGATGTGGTGGGCAAGGAGAAGGAGTGACAGCTATTTAGCCAACTCCGCTCACGCTTCTGTTTTTGGACGAAAGGAGCACCCTCGGACGGTCAGCGCAGAGCGCTCAGTTGATCGACAAGCGGCAGCCGAGCATGGCGCAGGCCAAGGCTGCGCGACAGCCGGTGCGCCGCTGCCGGTCCTGGCTCGATGCAGCAGTCTGAATCGCTGGCTCCCGAGCGGTCGACGCCGGCGTCGAGTGATCACCGATAGGCCTACCCGTGTATGGCTCCGCTGGGCCCCGACGGCCGGATCGTCACGTTTTGCGGATAAGCGTGACGAGATAGCCGGGCGTGCACGCTCGACTCCGCGAGTCGCATATCCGATCGGACGGCAACGGCCAGCCCTCGGTGAGGCGCCCGTGAGCGCGTACCCTGGTGCCAGAGCCGCACGCGGCGATCTTGGAAGGAGCGAGCAGATGGCAGAGCACCGGAACATGCGTGCATCGGACGCCGATCGAGCGGACATCGCCGAGCGGCTGCGGAGCGCCACCGACGAGGGCCGACTGCTTGCCCACGAGTTCGACGATCGCCTGGGGCAGGCGCTCAACGCTCGCACCTACGGCGAGCTTGACGCGATCGTCGCCGACCTCCCTCGCGAGCGGGTTCCGGCAGAGCGTCCCGGCATCGTCGGCGCCGTGCTCCGTCGTCGCCCGGGGCCGGTCGTGAAAGCCGCGGCCACGGCCGGCGCAGTCGCTGCCGTCATCGTGATCCTCCTTGCACCGCCGACGCACGTCGCGAGTCAGCGAGCGCCCGTAAGCTCACGTGCTGTTGCTCTTCCTACAACCGCGCCGCCGCCACCAGCTGCTCCTCTTTCTACAACCGCCCCGCCGCCACCAGCAGCCAACTCACCACGTCGGCCCGCCGCGTCGCCCTGACAAAGTACGAGCCATCAGCGAGTTGTCGGATGATGAAGCGCTCTCCGAGTCGTCGCCGCCTCTGGGCGGCGGATGTGCAACAGCAGCTGACGGAGATTCCGATCGGTTCCGCGGCCGACCGCACGTGCTGGATCGACCCTGAACGTTCGGTTCGCACCTAGCAGCACTGGGCAACGCAAACCTCCTGGGCTGGTCCGAGGCCGAATCACCCGCATCGGATGATGGGGCCTTGCCAGGTCGGCACTAGCGTGACGCTTCATGATTGACCGATCGTCGGGCACCGGCGTTTGTCGTCAGCGCCTTGCAGCGATGCTCATACTCGCGCTCATGGCCGCGGCGTTGTTTGCGGGGTGCGGGAGCAGCAGCACAAGCAGCAGCAGCAGCAGGAGCACGGGAGCGGCAAGCAGCAGCAGCAGCAGCAGCACGACAGCGGCAAGCGGCAGCCAGCCGGCGTACTGCACGGACGTCAATAACCTCAAGAACGCTGCCGCGCAGCTGAAGGAAAAGGGCAGCTTGAGCGCGATCATCTCGAGCATCAAGAACGTTTACAGCACCGGACAGATGGCGATCGCGGCAGTCAAGACGGCTTTCACGGCCCAGACCGCTGCGCTGAAGAGCTCGCTCACAATGCTCTACAACTCGATCAAGCAGTTGACGAGCTCGAGCACTCGCGCGTCGGCGCTTCAACAGCTCCCGGGCGAGGTCGCCGCGGTGAAAACTGCGACGACTCAGTTCGTAGCGGCCACCAAGTGCGGCTAGGACTAACTAACACGCTCCCGGACCTCGCTGATCGAGCGATCAAGTCCTGCGGGCCCCAACAAGCAAAATCGTTGCCCGCGAAAGTTGCCCGCTCAGCTCGTAGCATTCCGCTACAAACTCAAACGGCCTCATTTGCAGGCACTTCAGCTAAGCGGACGACGGGGGTCGAACCCGCGACCTTCGGCTTGGGAAGCCGACGCTCTACCAACTGAGCTACGTCCGCGTGTCGGGCGATTCTAAGGGTCTCGAACGGCGCGCGGGGATCGGCGGGAGGGGCGCTATGAGGGCGGCCGGTCCTCGGGCTCGATCGGCTCGTGGACCCAGGCGGCGAACAGCGGCAGTCCGGGGAACGGCGAGTCGGGCCCTGGCGACCCGACCGACATGCCCCGCAGCACTCCCGCCGGCCGGCCTGAGATCGCAACGGCGGCGTAGGGGTGGTCGAACCGCAGCACGGCGGTGCGTTGGATCGCGTGCTCCTGCGGGCGGCGCAGGGCGGCCGTGCGAATCCCGAGCGCCGTCACCGCTGCGGCCTCGAAGCCGTACCGCGTGAAGGAGGCGACGGCGGCTTGGGTGGCCTGGCACTCGTCATCGGGCCGGGGGCCGATCATCTGGCGAACAGCATCGAGCGCCGGTCCCGTCCCAAAGGCTGAGGACCGCGTGAGGTCGAGCGTCCCCTCCACGTGCCAGGCGGGCAGGGCGGCGCCGGCGACGCGCTCGATCCGGGGCTCGGGCACGAACACCGGCACCTCCCGCTCGGAGATCTCCCAGGAGTGGCCGGTGCCCAGGGGCAGGTCAAACAACGAGCACGCACCCTTCCCCCACTCCCCGCACACCGTCCCGGCGACCTCATACGCGCCGGCGAGCATCGCAATCCGATCCACCTCCGGGGCTCCGGACACCGAGACCACGGTCACATCCTCGCGGGCCACCGCACAGTGGACCGCGACCACCCCCGCCGCATCCGTCCGCGCGATCATCGCCCGGCTATCAGCGCTCCCGTCCCACAGGACCCGAGACACCGCACCGTTCCACGGGCTCGCAACGCCGCGGTGCTCAGCCGCCGGGACCACCTCGAACGGCACCTCCCACTTCACCTTCGTCGCCAGCGCCGACGCCAGCACGATCCGCGTGAACTCATCGATCTCCATTGGGAACTTCCGGATGAGCCCGAGCGTCTTGCGGTCGGCCCAGGCGTCCGCTTCCGCCTGAGACGGCATGGACCCCGACTCAACCTCGCCAGGCAGGCCACGCGTCCACGCAGCCAGCTCGTCCGTCGCGTCGTCCACGGCAACCCACAGGGCGATCGCGGCGTGCAGCGCTTCCGGAGGATCCGCCATGAAGGCAGCCAGCAACCGGGCCGCCTCCGCGGCCGAGCACCCCACTGCCTCCTCCAGAGCCGCGCGGTCAGACCCCTGCGCCGCCGGAGCGCAGGCGGCCAAGAGCAGCCACACCCCCAGCGCAGATGACACCGAGCCCTCTCGGTGCTGATCCAGCACGGCCGGCGAGACCCGCCGTGCATACGAGCCGACGAGCGATGCCAGGCGCCCGACCGAAGTGCCGGTCTGGACCCGTTCCGCGGCCATACGCGCCATCATGACATCACCACCAAGCCCTCTTCCCCGGAGGCCCGTGCGACCACTCGAGACCGCCGTCGGCGCTGAGCTCGCCACTCGCCTGCTCGACGCGCCCGAGCAAACGCAGCGCGACGTTGCCATTGCCGCAGCGGTCGCGGCCGTCCGCGCGGCCCGGCTGTCCAAGCCGCTGCTGGAGGAGACCGTCGATGATCTGGTCAACCACCGCTACGGTGGCCCTCCGCGTGACGACGTCGAGCGCCTGGAGCAGGATCTGGACGAGCGCGCCTGGACGCTCCAGGAGCAGATCGAGTCAGTGGCCGCCCGGCGAGCCGAGTACGACGCGGCGTACCGCCGGGCACGGGCCGCGGGCGCGATGAAGATGGCCCTGGATGCCAATGCGAGGACCGCGATGGCCAAGACCGTCTATCAGGCCTCGCACGCCGTGAACGACGCTGACCGCTTCGCGCAGCTCCTCCATGCGGTGCTCGAGCTGATCGAGCCCGGTAACCACTGGGCCGCGCAGGACCTGGCCGGGCTGTTCTGGCCGCGGTTCATGGAGGTCGACGGCCACGTACTCGTGGCCGACCACTTCGAGCCCGACACCTTCGCCGAGTTCCGCGAGCGGCGCCCTGACAGCCGGCCGGCCGTCGAGGACCTGATCAACAACGTCCACGTGCTGGAGATCACCGGACCGGCGGCGAGGCCCGAGTCGGTCGCCGTCAGCGACTACAGGACGTGCTTGGTGTGCGCCTGGACGACCTCGTGCCACAGCTCCTCAAGCGCGATCACCTGGGCGAGGCGGGCGCGGCGGGCAGCGCCGTCACGCTCGAGATCAGCCAGTCGCTTCTTGTTGTGCTGACGCTGGGTAGCGCCATCCGGCATGTCGTCGTAGATGTCTCGGGGGATCATCGTTGGTCTCCTTGACCTGGGGCTCTCCTTGACTCGGAGCCGGGCGGGTCCGGCACCGATACCCACGCTTATCGGCAGGCCGAGGCCCGTTTTCAGGCCGACTTGCCCCCAGTGGACGAACGTCCGGTGCCTCCCAACGGGGTTCGACACCGCCCCTCGTCATTACCATCAGGCCGTATGCGCCGGTTCATCCTCCCCGGGTTGGTCGCCGCCGCGGCGGTCGCGCTGCTGGCGCTGCTCACCTTCGGCGTCTCCAATCAGAACGACACCTCGTCGATCGACTCGCAGGTGGCCCACGGCACGTTCCCCGTCGCGCCCAACGCCCGTCAGGCGTTGCCCCTGCTGGGCACGGGCGAAAAGGCGAGCCTGGCGGACTTCCGGGGCAAGGTGGTCGTCCTCAACGTGTTCGCCTCCTGGTGTGATCCGTGCCAGGCCGAGGCGCCGATCCTGGCCAAGGAGCAGCCGATCCTGGCCAAGCACAACGCGACGCTCGTCGGCGTGACCTACGAGGACCTCTCGACCGCCTCCGAGCAGTTCGCCAAGCGCTACCACATCACCTATCCCGTCCTGCGCGACGTGACCGGGAGCTTCGTGCGCTCGTTCGGCACCACCGGCGTGCCCGAGACATTCGTCATCAACCGCAACGGGAAGATCCAGGCGCTGCAGCGCTTCCCCGTCACCACGCAGTGGCTCGACGAGACGCTGCCGCGCATCCTGGACGAGAAGTCATGAGGCGGCGCCTCGCCATCCTCGCGCTCAGCCTCGCGGTGCTGCTCGCCGCCACGGCAACCGTGGCCGCAACCGCCGGCGCCATCCCCATGGCGCACGCAGCCGTCACACCCAAGGCCTCCTACCTGGCGGTCGTCGACGACGTCATGTGCGTCGTCTGCCACGAGCCGCTCGGCGTCGCCCAATCGCCCGAGGCCTTCCAGGAGCGCGACTACATCCGTCAGCTCATCGCCCAGGGCAAGACGCGCAAGGAGATCGAGGACGACCTCGTCCAGCAGTACGGCCCCGCTGTGCTGTCCCGCCCGCCGGCCCACGGCGTCAACCTGCTCGTCTACATCGTGCCGCCGCTGGTGCTCATCCTCGGGATCGCGACGATCGCGGTGTTCATCCCCCGGTGGCGGCGACGCGCTCGCGACGCCGACTCCTCAGCGACCAAGGCAACCGCCACGCTGGACGACGCCGACGCCCAGCGCCTCAACGAGGACCTCGGACGCTTCGCCTGAGCGGCCCGGTCGCCAACGCGACCGCCCCGGCCCACCGCTACATCGAGTCCGGCGCCCCGACCCCCAGCAGCCACAGGGCGAGCTTGATGGTCTGGCGCGCCGCCTGCGACAGCGCGATCCGGAACGACTCGGTCGCCTCGGGCTCAGCGCCCACCACCTTGCAGTCACGGTAGAAGTCGGTGAACACCTGGGCCAGTTCGTGGACGTAGTTGGCGATCCGGTGCGGGGCCCGGCGCTCGACCGCCTCGGCGATCTCGTCGGGGAAGTCCAGCAGCGCCTTGATGAGGTTGCGCTCGGCCTTGTGGAGCTCGCCGCCGTCCCAATCCGCCCCCCCATCCAGCGCCGCCGCCACGCGGTCCTCGGACAGCCGCCCCACCATCGTCACGATCCGGGCGTGCGCGTATTGCACGTAGTAGACGGGGTTCTCCGGTGACTCCTGCTTGGCCAGCGCCAGGTCGAGGTCGACCGTGCGGTCGTGAGATCGCTGGAGCATCCAGAAGCGCGTGGCGTCGACGCCGATCTCGTCGAGCAGGTCATCGAGCGTGATGAATTCACCCCGGCGCTTGGACATCGCGGCCCGCTCGGTGCCGTCCACCAGGTGCACGAACTGGATGATCGGCATCTCCAGGGTGTCCGGGTCGCCGCCCAGCGCGGCCCAGCCGGCCTTCATGCGCGCCACGTAGCCGTGGTGGTCGGCGCCGACCGGCAGCAGCTGGAGCTCCACCCCCCGCTCGCGCTTCTGCAGCAGGTAGGCGACATCCGCGGCGAGGTATGTGGGCGCGCCATCAGAGCGCCGCAGAACGCGATCCTTGTCGTCGCCGAAGTTCGACGAGCGCAGCCACAGCGCGCCCTCTGACTCGTACGAGTTCCCGCCTTCGGCCACGACCTCCAGGGCCCGATCCAGGTAGCTGGGGGACCCCTCGTGCAGGGTGCGCTCGGAGAAGTACTGGTCGTAGTGCACGCCGTAGCGCTCGAGCGTGCCCTTGATCTGCGCCAGCAGCAGCTCGACCGCGTGCGTCGCCGCTTCGTCCGCCGTCATCGCCTCGACGCCCGGGATCTGGCCGGCGAGGTCAAGCACGTACTCCCCCTGGTAGCCGCCCTCGGGGACGCTCTCGCCCCGAGCGCGCGCGACCACGGACTCGCCGAGCAGCCGGATCTGCCCACCGGCGTCGTTGAAGTAGTACTCGCGCCACACCTCGTGGCCGTGGTGGGCGAGCACGCGTGAGAGCGCGTCGCCGTAGGCGGCGTGACGGCCGCTGGCGGCCACCAGCGGGCCGGTCGGGTTGGCCGAGACGAACTCCACCAGGACCTTTTGCGCCACCGGAGCGCCGCCCGCGCCGAAGCGCTCGCCGGCGTCGAGCACCGTGCGCAGCGCCCGCCGGTACCAGTCATCGGACAGGAACAGGTTGACGAAGCCCGGTCCCGCCACCTCGAAGCGCACCAGATCAGAACTCAGGACCACGCTGAGGGCAACGCCCACCTGTTCGGCGATCTCGCGCGGCGGCTTGCGCAGCGACGGGGCCAGCAGCATCGCCAGGTTGGTCGAGTAGTCCCCCTGCCCGTCGCGCTTGGGACGCTCGACCTTCACGTTGGCCGCCACCGCGTCGTTGCTCCCGAGGCTGACGGCGGCCTGTGTGACCGCCGAGCGCAGCTCCTCCAACGAGGCGCTCATCCGCTGTGGACCGCGACCGCCGGCTGGAACACGGTCTCCAGCCGCTCGAGTGACTCGGGCCTGCCGATCGCCACCAGCAGCTGGCCGGCCTCGATCACCGATGATGGCGCCGGCTGGGGCTCGAGCCGCCCGTCGGGGTGGCGCACGGCCACCACCACGGCGTCGCCGCGGATCTGCTCGATCGTCTTGCCCACGCCCTCGCACGACTCTGAGACCTCGATCTCGTCCATCCGGTAGTCGGCGACCTTGAGGGCCCCTCCCACCTGAGGGTGCAGGGCCAGCCGGGCCATCTCCGAGCCCGACGTCTTGTAGGGCGAGATCACGCGGTCGGCGCCGGCACGCTGGAGCTTGCGCTCGGCGTCCTCGGCCGAGGCCCGCGCGATGATGAGGATGTCGGGGCGCAGGCCCCGCGCGGTGAGGACGATGAAGATGTTGTCCGCGTCGGAGTCCACGCACGCGACCACGGCGCGGGCCCGCATGATCCCGGCGGCGATCAGGACCTCGTCGTCGGCGGCGTAGCTCTCGATGTACCGGACACCCAGCTCCGCGGCCTCCTCGCGATGCGCGGGGTTGGCGTCGATGGCCACGTGCCTGACCCCGGCCAGGCCGAGGTCACGGGCCACCTGGCGGCCGACGCGGCCGAAGCCGCAGATGATGAAGTGGTCTGAGTAGGAGTCGATCATGCGCTGGTTGCGGCGCTCTTCGCGCAGCCCGCTGAGCTGGCCGGAGACGAAGAACTCCGCCACCGTCGCCAGTCCGTAAAAGAGCGTACCTATGCCAAACAGCTCGAGCAGGACGACCACGACCCGTCCGCCCACGTCCTGCGGGTCCTTGAGCGCGCCCAGCGTGGTCACCGTGTCCAGGGTCCAGACGAAGCCGTAGGCCAGCGACACGCCCTCGGTGAGCCAGAAGGCGATCGTGCCGAGCACGACGACGCCGGCCAGCGCGGCCAGCAGGATGCTCAGGCGCCGGGTGAAGGCCTCGACCTCGCGCCGCGCGCGACGGCGGCGCTCCAGGGCCTGATGGTGGCTGATGCGGCGGCGATCGACGGGAATGGGCATGCCTGAGGGAGCTCTCCGCGGTCCTCAGTAGTGGTAGGGCTCGCGGGCCAGGATCTTGTGGCCACGGTAGAGCTGCTCCAGGAGCACCACCCGAGCCAGCTGGTGGGGCAGCGTGATCTCGCCGAGCGAGAGACGGTGGTCGACGTGATCGAGGTCGAGCCCGAAAGGGCCGCCGATCACGAAGCACAGGTCGCGGCCGCTCTGGCGCCGGTCCTCCAGGAAGCGAGCGAAGGCCAGCGAATCGGGGCGCGCGCCGTCGCGGTGCAGCAGCGAGACAAACGCCCGATCGGGCAGCCGGCGAGCGACCTGGTCGTCCTCGCGGACCTCGACGAGCTCCAGTCGCGTGTGGCCGGCGAGCAGCTTCTGGTAGTGCTGCACGTCATCGGCGAACGGAGGACGTAACTTTCCCACGGCAACGACGACGATCCGCACGATGAGATACTAAGTGGATATGGACGATCCCAACACTCCTGAGCGCCACATCAACATCCACTTCTCGCCGGACATCATGGCCGGCGTGTACTCGAACTTCGCCAACGTCAGCCACTCCGACTACGAGTTCACGATCACCTTCGCCCGCGTCGACCACGAAGTCGAGGACGAGGAGATCCCCGGCGTGGTGGTGTCGCGGATCAACCTCTCGGCGCGCTTCATGAAGGAGCTCATCGAAGCGATGCAGGACAACTACTCCAAATGGGAGTACAGGGAGGGCGTCAAGAACCTTCCGGAGGTCAACGGCGGCGACGGAGGGTCGGAGTACGGTCCCGACGACGAGGACTGATTCGCTGTCCGTCCCCGGCAGCGATCACCCTCATCTCATGACGGTCACACTTTCCGCGCCCTCCCCTGACCGATGACGGATATCACGCAGCGACCCCGCTTGATGACGCGCCCGCGCATCGGCGTGCTGTTGCCCAACTTCGACGCGGTGGGCACCGGACAGCCGATGCCGATCGTTCCCGCGGCGCGTCTTGCCGAGGAGCTGGGGTTCGGCGCCGCGTGGGTCGGCGATCACCTCGCCTGCCCCGCCCCCGGGCTCGACGCCCCGTCCTGCCTGGCCGCGGCGGCCGCTGTCACTCACCACATTAAGGTGGGCCTCAGCGTGATGCTGCTGGGCCTGCGCGCGCCGGCGTGGGCGGCGAAGATCCTGGCCACGATCGACCACCTGTCCTCGGGACGCCTGGTGCTGGGGGTCGGCGTCGGCGGCGAGTTCCCGGCTGAGTTCGAGGCCGCCGGCGTCCCCGTGCGCCAGCGCGGCGCCCGGCTGGATGACGCGCTGCACGTCATCCGTGAGCTGCTCACCGGCCAGCCTGTCACCTACGAGGGGCGCACGATGAGCGTCAACGCCCCGTCGTTGCAACCCGCAATGGCCACACCGCCGCCGATCTACGTCGGGGGCCGCGGCGAGGCGGCGCTCCACCGGGCTGCCGTCTACGGCGACATGTGGCTGCCGATGTGGCTCACGCCCGACCGCGTGGCCGAGCGGACCCAGACGCTCGCCGACCTGGCCGAGCGCGAGGGCCGTCCCGCCCCCGGGACCGCCCTGCTCATCGGCGTCCACATCGACGACGACCGAGCCCGGGCACGCGCCGAGGCTGAGCTGCACATCCGCGGCCAGTACCGCATGGGGCTGGACAAGATCGAGCACTGGACCCTGCTCGACAGCGTCGACGGGGCCGTCGAGCAGCTCGAGGCCTACAGCGAGGCCGGAGTCGAGGAGTTCCTCTTCATGCCGCTCGGCCGCGAGCCCCTCACCCAGTACGAGCGCCTCGCCGAGGTCCGCCGGCGCTTCGAAACGGCATGGACGACCTCGGGGGCAAGGGCCCGGGGTTGAGCGTCGAGACCACCTACCGCTACGACGCCTCGGCGTTCCGCGAGGTGTTCGAACGCCGGTTCACCTACCTCGCCGGCGTGTACCGCAACAGCCACCGCTACGCCCATCGCCACGCGCTCCACGATCCCGCCACGGATCGCCGCTGGACCTATGCCGAGCTGTGGAACGACAGCGGCAGGCTGGCTGCCGGTCTCAGAGCACATGGCGTCGACACCGGCGATGTGGTCGTCTTTGACCTGTTCAACTGTGCTGAGTTCGTGCTCGTGTGGCTGGCCGCGCAGCGACTGGGCGCGATCGCCGCTCCGATCAACTTCCGCCTCTCCTCCGGCGAGGTGGCCCATGTCCTGGACGACAGCCGCCCGGCGGCCTTCGTCTATGACGCCGCCCTGGCCCAGACCACGGCGGACGCCCTCGCCCGGGCCTCACACGCGCCGCAACTGACCGCGGTCGTCGGCGACAGCCCCACCAACGCCACCCCGCTCGACGCGCTCATGGGCGCCGAGACGGTGCCGGATCTCCCGGAGAACGTCAGCACCTATGACGAGACGACCCGCCTGTACACCTCGGGCACGACGGGGATGCCCAAGGGCGTGTCGCTGAGCGGCCTCGTCGACGTGCTCTCCGCCCACGACGTGATCATGCACTTCCCGCTGTCCCCCGAGGACCGCACCCTGAATATGACCCCGTGGTTTCACCGCGGCGGCCTGTACTCCGGCGGCCCCAATCCCGTGCTCTACTGCGGCGCCGAGGCGGTGGCGCTGCGCCAGTTTGACCCGGCCACGGTGCTCGACTGGGTCCAGGCGCACGGGCTCACCTTCCTCATCGGCGCGCCGACGAGCCTGGCCATGCTCACTGCCGAGCAGACGGCGCGGCCGCGCGACCTCTCGACGCTCAACGGGATCGTCACCATGGGAGCGCCGCTGGACCGCGAGGCCTGCCTGCGCTACCAGCAGGTGCTGACCCCGCGGATCTTCAACGGCTACGGGACGACCGAGGCATTCTGGAACACCTTCCTGCGCCCGTCGGACCTGCCGGAGCATGCGGGCTCGGCGGGAAGGGCGTGCACCGATGACGACGTCGCGGTGGTGAGGATCTACGAGGACCGCCAGGCCGACCCCGGCGACCACGCCGCCAAGGACGGAACCGAGGTGGGCGAGGTGGTGGTGCGGTCGGTCAAGGCCGGCTACGCCTACGTCAACCAGCCCGACGAGCAGGCCGCGCGCTTCCGCGACGGTTGGTTGTACATCGGCGACCTGGCCACGTGGGACGAGGACGAGTACGTGACGATCGTGGGCCGCAAGGACGACATGATCATCTCCGGCGGCGAGAACGTGCACCCGACGCAGGTGGAGGCGGTGCTCGCCGAGCACCCCGCGATCGCCGACTCCGCCGTGGTCGGGCTGGCCGACGAGCGGTGGGGCGAGGTGGTGGTCGCCTACGTCGTGCCCGCCGGAGACGGACTCGACGCCGCCGCCTGCGAGGCCCACTGCAGCGGCCACCCGATGCTGGCCGCCTTCAAGCGGCCCCGCGCCTACCGCTTCGTCTCCGAGCTGCCGATGACCGCCACCGGCAAGAAGCTCCACTACCAGTTGCGCGAGCAGGCCAAGCAGGACGCCGCGCAAGGCCTGTTCCAGCGCCCGTGAGCAGCCAGGGGCAGCGCCGCGACCCGGTGGTCACCGGGATCGGCGCCATCACGCCGGTGGGCATGACCGCGCCGGAGACCTGGCAGGCGCTGGTGGAGGGGCGGTCCGGGATCACGGCGATCGAGAGCTTCGATGCGTCCGATCTCCCCGTGCGGATCGCCGGTGAGATCCACGGCTTCGACGGCGAGGCGGTGATGGGGCCCAAGCGCTTTCGCCGCTCGGCGCGCTTCAGCCAGCTCGCCGTGGGCGCGGCGCGCGAGGCGGTGGCCGACGCCGGGCTCGACACCGCCGCCGAGGCCGACCAGATCGGGGTCGTGGTCAACGCCGCGGTCGCCGGCGGCCCCGAGACCGAGCGCAACATCCGGGCGCTGATCGAGCGCGGGCCGCGCGACCTCAGCCCGTACTTCGTGCCCTCGACGATCCTCAACATGGCCGCCTGCGAGGTGGCCATCGACCTCGGCGTCCACGGTCCGGTCAACGCGAGCGCCCTGGCCTGCGCCAGCGGCACCGCGGCCCTGCTCGAGGCGCGGCGACTGATCGCCGGCGGCGAGGCCGACGTCGTCATCGCCGGCGGGACCGATGCCGGGATCTCGCGGTCGATGTTCGCGGGCCTGGCCCTGATGGGGCCTCTGTCCGAGCGCAATGACGCACCCGACGAGGCCAGCCGCCCGTTTGATGCCGACCGCGACGGGTTCGTGTTCGGCGAGGGCGCGGTGGTGCTGGTGGTCGAGTCCGCCGAGCACGCCGCCGCCCGCGGCGCCACCGCCTACGGCACGGTCGCGGGCGGGGCGTTGACCTCCGATGCCTTCCACATCTCCGCCCCCGAGCCGTCGGGCGTCCACGCCGCCCGGGCCATCGAGCTGGCGCTGCGCAACGCCGGCGTCGCCCCCGAGGAGCTCGACTACATCTGCGCCCATGGCACCGCCACCAAGGCCAACGACGCCTCGGAGACCCGCGCCATCCGGATGGCCCTGGGCAAGCGGGCCTACGACGTGCCGGCCAGCTCGCCCAAGTCGATGGTGGGCCACCTGATCGGAGCCGCGGGCGCGCTATCGGCGATGACATGCCTGCTGGCGATCCGCGACGGGGTCCTCCCCCCCACCACCAACCTGCACACGCCCGACCCCGAGTGCGACCTGGACTACGTGCCCCTCACCGCCCGGCGCGCCGAGGTGCGCACCACCGCGGCCAACGCGTTCGGCTTCGGGGGCCAGAACTGCGTGATCGTCATGCGCGCGCCCGGCGAGGGCTGACCCCCCACCCCCCAGGACACTGTCCCCGCCCGGACCCTATTCCGCCTGGGAGAAGGCCACCGCAGCGCCGATGCGCTCGGCCGTCGGCGGATGTGTGGCCAGCAGCCGCGACACCCACCGCGGCGGGTCGAGGTCGGCCACGTTCTGCAGCGCGATCGTCCGCTCGAAGGAGACAAAAGCATCGGGCGCGCCGGCCAGCTGCAGGGCGAAATGATCGGCGCGGCGCTCCATCGCCCGCGAGAGGCGGTTGCCGATCAGGCCGATCGGCCCGGTGATGAGCATCGCCGCCAGCCCCACCGCGGGCAGGGTGGCCGGCGTGCCTCGCTCGGGCGAGAGCTCCCAACTGAGCCGCTGCACGGCGAGCGCTGCCGCGGGGGCCACGATCGCCGCGTAGGCCAGGCCGCGCCGCACGTCGCGGTGGCGGACGTGGGCCAGTTCGTGAGCCACGACGAGGCGGATCTCGTCACGGCTGTAGCGATCGAGCAGGGTGTCGAAGAGGACGACGCGCTTGGTCGGGCCCAGCCCGGTGACGTAGGCGTTGGCCGCCGTCGTGCGGCGGCTGGCGTCCACCGAGAAGACCTCGCCGACGGTGACCCCCGCCTCACGGGCCAGGGCCAGGACATCCGAGCGCAGCTCACCCTCGGGCAGCGGCTCGAAGTCGTTGAAGATCGGGTCCAGCACCACCGGGGCCAGGGCCGCCAGCCCCGCGCCCAACACCACTGCCCCGCTCCCCATCGGCGCCCACCAGTAGCGGGGGAAACGCCGCGTGCCGGCGAGGACGGCGGCGCCCGCGCCGGCCGCGAACACCGTCTGGATGACGCTGGCCTTGGCCACGTCGCCGGCCCATGCCCCCCAGGACTGGGTGTCCAGGCCGACGGCCATCGCACGGCGCCGGGAGAGGCCACGCAGCGGAAGGGTCGGGAGCGAGAGGGCCAGCGACAACCCGGCCGCGGTGGCTGCGCCACCGGCCACGGGCGACGGCCAGGCGCGCCCCAGCGCCGCTGGCGGACGGCGGACGAGGCGTACCAGTGCGGCCGCGTCGATGAGGCTGCGAGTCAATCCCAGAGCCAGCTGCGGCCGGGCATACCGCCGACCACGGGCGATCTCCTCGGCCGAGAAGTAGGTCTCCACGTCGACGCGGACCGGTTCGAGCACCGCCGCTCGGGGCGCCAGCACGCGCCGAGCCGTCTCGGCCGCGGCGACCGCCAGGAGGGCAGGCCACAGGGCCCGAACGCGTGAATGCCTGCTCACCCGCGAGACTGTAGTGATGCGCGTCGCCATCGTCTCCGACATCCACGGCAACCGCCACGCGTTCGACGCCGTGCTGGATGCCATCTCCGAGACCGATTGCCGGGAGCTCTGGTGCCTGGGCGACCTGGTCGGCTACGGCGCGGACCCGGACGCCTGCGTGGACCTGGCCCGCGAGCACGCCGCCATCTGCCTGGCCGGCAACCACGACCTGGGGGTGCGGGGCACGATTCCGCTCGAGCAATTCTCCCGCGGGGCGGCGCTGGCCGCCACGTGGACGCAGCAGACGATCAGCCCGGAGACACGCGAGTTCCTGGACAGTTTGGAGCCCCAGAACGTCGAGGAGGCGGCCGCGCTCTATCACGCCAGCCCCCGCGACCCCATCTGGGAGTACGTGCTCTCCCCCCTCCAGGCCGAGCTGTGCCTGGACGTCCAGGCGCGGCGGATCTCGCTCATCGGTCACTCCCACGTAGCGCTGTCGTTCTCCCGCGAGCCGGGCGCCCCGGCCACCGGCCAGACCCGTGCCGACGGCGAGGAGCTCGATCTTCGGGAGGGCGAGTGGCTGGTCAACCCCGGCAGCGTTGGCCAGCCCAGGGACGGGGACCCGCGGGCCGCGTGGATGGAGCTGGACCTCGACGCGTGGAAGGCGGTCTACCGGCGCACCGAGTACGACATCGACGGCGCGGCGGCGGCGATCCGCGCCGCGCGGCTGCCGGACTCCCTGGCTGAGCGCCTCCTCTACGGCCAGTAGACGACCGGCTAAGCCTCACGTCACGCAAATCAAGCCAGCCTCTAAAGTCAGGCGCCGGATGGGCTTTGGCTCCAGAGCATTCCTGGCCGGCGGACTCGGCTTCGCGGCCGCGTTCGCTGTCGCCTGCGGCGGCACCAACGGGCTGCTCTCGGCCGATCAGAACAACAGCCTGACCAGCCAGCTCAATTCCGTCTCCTCGGCCGTAGCCGCACATCAGTGCGGGCCGGCCAACAGCGCGTCGGCGGCGCTGACCAACGCGGTCACCAACCTGCCCTCGACGATCAACACGACGCTTTCGGCGAATCTCAGCCAGGGGGCCAGCACGGTGGCTGAGCTCGCCGCCAAGGACTGCAGCAGCTCGAGCAGCTCGACCAGCAGCTCGACCACGTCGTCCAGCACGTCCTCGACGACGACATCGAGCAGCACGTCGACGAGCAGCTCGACGGTGCCGACGAACACCTCGCCGACGAGCAGCACCGCCCCGCCCGCAACGAATCCGACCACGCCGGGTACTTCTTCTACGTCCAATGGCGGCGCCGGCATCGGCGGCACCGGGACCATCGGCGGCGGCGCCACCGGTCAGGGCGGCAACGGACAATGACAGGCACAACCGTCATCGCAGGCAGATACCGCATCGAGGGTCGCCTCGGCGTCGGCGGGATGTCCACGGTGCACCTGGCCTTCGACAACCGCCTGGAGCGCTACGTCGCGCTCAAGCTCCTGGCCGAGCACCTCGCTGACGACCCGACGTTCGTCTCACGCTTTCGCCGCGAGGCCCTGGCCGCGGCCCGTCTCGTGCACCCCAACATCGTGCAGGTGTTCGACTTCGGCTTCGACTCCGGTCACCACCAGCACTTCATCGTGATGGAGCACGTGACGGGCAACTCATGCGCCGAGCTCCTGCGCGACCACGGCCACCTGGAAGTGGGGCAGGCGATCGACATCGTCACCCAGGCCTGCCGCGGCCTGGACTACGCCCACCGCAACGGCGTCGTGCACCGCGATGTCAAGCCCGGCAACCTGCTCGTCTCCGACAGCGACGTCGTCAAGCTCGCGGACTTCGGCATCGCGCGCGCCGTCGACCAGTCGAGCATCACCCAGGTCGGGTCGGTTCTCGGCACCGCCGCCTACCTGTCCCCCGAGCAGGCCCGCGGCGACGAGGCCGGGCCCCAGGCCGACCTGTACTCGCTGGGGGTCGTCACCTACCAGCTCATCTCGGGCCGCCTCCCGTATGAGGCCGCGTCGCTGTCGGAGCTGGCGCTCAAGCAGCAGCGCGAGTCGCCGATCCCGCTCGACGAGCTCAACCCCGATGTGCCGCCCACGCTGGCTCAAGCGGTGGCGCTGGCCCTGGCCATCGACCAGCGCGACCGGCCGGGCGATGCGATGCAGCTGGCCGAGGCGCTGCGCGACGGCGCCCGAGGCACCGGCCCCAGCCCCCAGACCCGGGGCTTTGTCACCAGCGCCACCCGCGTCGTGCCCGGCGATCCAACAGGAGCGACCCGCGTGGCCCGGCCCGATCCGCCCACCCCGGCCACGCGAGTGCCCCGGCAGGTGCCGGCGCGGCGCCCCACGCGCCAGGAGGGGGCCGCCGCCTACAACCGCCAGACCGTCGCCGAGCGCCAGGCCCCGCCGCAGCGGAGCGGCCGCGGTTTCCGCCGGATGATGGCGGTGCTGGCCCTGGTCGCGGTGCTGGCGCTGATCGTGATCGCGGCGGTGACGATCTCCAACAGCACGTCCAACACGGTGGTGCACTACCGCAAGGTGGTCGCCCGCGACGCCCAGTCGGCGATCAACCAGCTCACCGGCATCATCAACAAGTACACGAAGTAGGCGCCGCTCCGGCCAGGAGCGCATCGGCCACCTCGTCGAGCCGGTCGGCGGCGATCGCGTCGCGCAGGTCAGCCATCACCCGCGCCATGAAGCTGAGATTGTGCAGGGTCACCAGCCGCAGGCCCGTGAGCTCGTGGGCGCGCAGCAGGTAGTGCAGATAGCCGCGGGAGAACCCGGCCGAGCACGCCGGGCACGGGCAGTCCTCCATGATCGGCTCCTGCGAGCGCTGCCAGCGCCCCTTGACCAGATCCACCCGCCAGCGCCTGTCCGGGTCCGGGATGAGCGCGACGCCGTGGCGGCCCAGGCGCGTCGGCATCGCGCAGTCGAAGGTATCGATCCCCTGCCGCACACCGACGATGAGATCGTCGATCTCGCCGATGCCGAGCAGGTGGCGAGGCCGGTCGGGCGCCAGGCGCTCGAGCTCTGCCGTCGTCCAGTCCACCACCTCGTGCATCTGCGCCTTGTGCTGGCCCAGCGAGCCGCCGATGGCGATCCCGTCGCAGCGACTGGCGGCGACCGCGCCCGTGGAGACCATTCGCAGGTCATGCTCGACCCCACCCTGGACGATCCCGTAGACGACCTGGCCCTCCGGCCCGTGGCGCTCATGCCAGTCCAGGCAACGCCCCAGCCAACGATGGGTGCGCTCCATCGAACGCGCCGTGTAGTCGCGGCTGACGTGGAACGGCGTGCACTCGTCAAACACGAGCGCGATGTCCGAGCCCAGCGCCGCCTGCACCGTCATCGAGGTCTCCGGGCCCATGAACCGCTCGCCGCCGTCCAGGTAGGAGCGAAAGCGGACCCCCTCCTCTTCGATGGCCAGGATCGTCCCATTGGAGCCACCCACGCCCGAGCCACCCACGCCCGAGCCACCGCGCGAGCCGCCAGCCGAGCCACCGGACGGCTGCCCGCGCCGGCCCTTGATCTCGTCGGCCACGCCGCCATGGCCCATCGAGAACACCTGAAAGCCGCCGGAGTCCGTGATGATCGGGCCGCCCCAGCGCATGAACTCGTGCAGGCCGCCCATCTCGGCCACCAGCTCGTGGCCGGGCGCCAGGAAGAGATGGAACGTGTTGCCCAGCACCATCTCGTAGCCGAGCGCCGCGACGTCGCGCGGCTCGAGCGTCTTGACCGCCCCGCGGGTGGCCAGCGGGACGAACGCCGGGGTCTGCACGTCACCATGGGCCAGGTGCAGCGTGCCGCGCCGCGCGCGCGAGGTGGGGCTGCGAGCGGCGATCGTGAACACCGCCAGGACCCTATCCGGCGCGTACGCTCCTCGCCGTGACCCGACGGCTGCTCCCGGTGCTGCTCGCGGTGCTGCTGACATCCTGCGCGGCCGTGAGCGCGTGTGGCGGTAGCCATGGACATGCCACGGCCTCCTCGGAGGGACGGGTGCTGTTTGACCAGGCCTGCGGCGCCTGCCACACGCTGACCGGCCACAACGATCCCCGCCACCAGGGTGGCGACCTCCGGGGCTTCCACGCCAGCCCCGCGCAGCTGTACCAGCTCGCCGCGGAGATGCCGGTGCGGCGGGCGCTCAGTCGCGGGCAGTTGCAGGCGGTGGTCCACTTCGTGATGGCCGTGGAGGCCGGGCACTCCTAGCCCGCGCAGGCCGGGCGCTGCTCGCCGCGCAGGCCGGGCGCTGCTCGCCGCGGAGGCAGGGCCGCGGGGCGGGCTATGAACATTCTCACCGACTGCAAAGCCTCGATTTGGCCCGTGCCCGGCACACTGGCCCCTTGCCACGCCGCTTCGCCAGCCTCGCCGTGCTCGTCGCACTCGTCGTGTTCGCCGGCCTCGTCGTCTCCGCGTGCGGGGGCAGCGGCGGCCCCCCGCCCAAGCGATCCCAGGATGCCCACACCGCGACCGCCCGCTCCGGGACCCGCACGAGCCCGGCGGCCGTCGATGCCGCGGCCGATGCCCGGGAGACGGTCAACGTCTACCGCGCCGACGCCGCCGGCATGTTCAGCCCCCAGGTCCACGGCGACCCCGCGCTCGTCTACGTCCCCAACAGCATGAGCAACACGGTCTCGGTGATCAGTCAGCGGACGATGAAGGTCATCGCGCAGTTCCCCACCGGCGCCCTGCCCCAGCACGTCACCCCCTCCTGGGACCTCAAGACGCTCTACGTCGACAACGACCTGGGCAACTCGCTCACCCCGATCGACCCCCGCACCGGCCGTCCGGGCCGCCCGATCCCGGTCGAGGATCCCTACAACCTGTACTTCACGCCCGACGGGCGCTTTGCCATCGTCGTCGCCGAGCGCCTGCAGCTGCTGGACTTCCGCCGGCCCGGGACGATGGCGCTCGTGCACTCGCTGTCGGTCCCGGTGTGCCGGGGCGTCGACCACATGGACTTCTCCGCCGGCGGGCGCTACGCCTACGCCAGCTGCGAGTTCGCCGGGCGCATGATCGAGGTGGACCTGCGCACCCAGACGCTGATGCGCACGCTCGTGCTCAACCACGGCGACTCGAGCCCCCAGGACGTCAAGCTCTCCCCCGACGGCCGGACCCTCTACACCGCCGACCAGATCAACGGCGGCGTCTGGGAGATCGACCCCGCCACCTTCCGCGTGCGCGGCTTCCTGCACACCGGTGCCGGCGCCCACGGGCTCTACCCCAGCCGCGATGCCCGGTTCATGTACGTCTCCAACCGCCAGGCTGGCTCGGTCTCGGTGG
The DNA here is from genome assembly GCA_963850325.1 of uncultured Actinomycetota bacterium. GTDB lineage: Bacteria > Actinomycetota > Thermoleophilia > Solirubrobacterales > Solirubrobacteraceae > Palsa-465. The sequence continues at coordinate 136,462 of CAWKLB010000006.1, read as the reverse complement.
TGAGCTTCCGGACCCGGCGGGTCGTCAAGACCTGGCAGCTCCCGCTGCCGGCCAGCCCCGACATGGGGGGCGTATCAGCGGACGGGAGCACGCTGTGGCTGAGCGGCCGCTACAACGCGGTCGTCTACGCCATCGATACGCGCACCGGCCGTCTGCGCGCCACGATCCCGGTCGGCTCGGGCCCCCACGGCCTGTCCGTCTGGCCCCAGCCCGGGCGTTACTCCCTCGGGCACACGGGCATCATGCGCTGAGTCCCCGTCAGGCCCGAAACCGCCTCGTGCGGTCCGGGCCTGCCGGGGGCTCGGCACTCACTTCAGGTGATTACGCGGCGGCCGGCGCCTCGGTGGCCGAAGCCTCGGGAGCCGGAGCCTCGGGGGCGGAAGCCTCCTCGGGGCTCTCGATCGCCTGCGCCTGGTCGGTGGACGCGCCACCCACGGTGATCGTGACCTTGCGCGGAGCCTGCTGCTCCGGCTTGGGGACGGTCACCTCGAGCACGCCCTTGTCGAACGTCGCCGTCACTGTGGCCGGGTCGACGCCCTCGGGGAGGGTCAGCGAGCGGCGGAAGGAGCCGTAGCTGCGCTCGACGCGGTAGTAGCCCGCCTTGCGGTCCTCGTGCTCGGACTTGCGCTCACCGGAGACGGTGAGGACGTTGTCACGAACCTCGATGTTGACGTCGGACTCCGACAGGCCCGGCAGGTCGGCCTTCAGTACGAAGGCCTCGCCGCTGTCGACGAGGTCCATCGCCGGGACGTACCGGCGCAGCGGCGCGCCGCTCGCGCGGGTGGGGGTGTCAAAGAAGGAATTGAACAGCCGGTTGATGTCGCTCTGGATGGTGCCCAGCTCGCGGCCCGGCTCCCAACGAATAAGTGCCATTTAGAACCTCACTTGGAAGATCAGGGAACGTCTTGGAACTACCTGCTACTGCATTATGAAATCTAAGTCTAGCAGTGTCAAGTTTTCTATCGGCTAAATCGCAGAACGCTTGAGTCGAAGGTGCCAGGACGCGCCCGGGCGGGTTCGCTAGCCTCCGCCGCGTGCCCGCCCCGTTTCTCGTCGCCCAGATCAGCGACCTGCATATCGGAGGCGACTGGGGCGGCGCGGACCCGGTCGCGGGCCTCACCAGAGTGCTGGACGCCGTGTTCGCCTTGCCGGACCGCCCCGATGTGCTGCTCGTCACCGGGGACCTGGTCGACCACGGGACAAGCGACGAGTACGACCGCGTGCACGAGCTGCTCTCCGTCTCCCCCGTGCCGGTCCACGTGCTCGCCGGAAACCACGATCTGCGGGAGGGGCTCCGCGCACGCTTCGAGCTTCCCGGGAGCACAGGGGCGCCGGTGCAGTACTCGGCCGACCTCGGCCCGGTGCGACTCGTCGCCCTGGACACCTCGATCCCGGGCCGCGCCGGTGGCGAGCTCGACCCAGAGCGCCTGGCCTGGCTCGACGGCGAACTGGGCGACGCGCCCGAGCAGCCCACGCTGCTGGCCATGCACCACCCGCCGGCAAGCACCGGGATCGTGCCGTGGGACGCGATCGGGCTCGACGCGGGCGATCGCGCGGCCCTCGAGGAGATCGTCCGGCGCCATCCGCAGGTGCGGCGCGTGGTGGCGGGCCACATCCACCAGCCGCTCGTGTCGACGCTGGCCGGGCGGGCGGTACTCGCGATCCCCAGCACCTACGTTCAGGCGCGGGTCGACTTCAGCTCACCGGAGATCGAGCTGGGCGGCGGCGTCCCCGGCTTCGCCATCCACGCGCTGGTGGACGGCGAGATCGCGTCCTATCTCCACGTCCTGGACTGATCAGCCGGAGATCAGCGACTCGCCGGTCATCTCGACCGGCTGCTCGATCCCCATCATCTCAAGCAGCGTCGGCGCCACATCGGCCAGCACCCCGCCGGAGCGGAGATCCAGGTCGGGGACCGTCACGATCACCGGCACCGGGTTGAGCGAGTGGGCGGTATTGGGCGAGCCGTCGGGCTCGAGCATGTGGTCGGCGTTGCCGTGGTCGGCGGTGATCAGGCACGCCCCGCCGGTCTCGAGCACCGCCTGCACGACGTCCCCGAGACAGCGGTCCACCGTCTCCACCGCGGTGATGGCGGCCTTGATCACGCCGGTGTGACCCACCATGTCGGCATTGGCGAAATTGATGATCCCAAAGCGGGGCGGGTCCTTCCGCCACGCGGTCACGAATGCCTCGGCCGCCTCGGCGGCGCTCATCTGGGGCTTGTGGTCATAGGTCGGCACGTCGCGCGGGGACGGCACGAGCTCGCGCTCCTCGCCCTCGTAGGGCGACTCCTCCCCGCCGTTGAAGAAGTACGTGACGTGCGGGTACTTCTCGGTCTCCGCGACGTGGAGCTGGCGCTCCCCACGCGCCGCGATCACCGCCGCGATCGTCGTCATGGGCCGCTCGGGCGGGAACGCGACCGGGTAGGGCCACCCCTCCTCGTATTCGGTCATCGCCGTGTAATGCTCGACCGGCTCCCCGCCCTCGCGGTCGAACTCGTCAAAGCCGGGCTCGGCCAGCGCGCGCGTTATCTCCCGCATCCGGTCGGGGCGGAAGTTGAGACCCAGGACCGAGTCGCCGGGCCGGATGCGCGCCTCCTCCCCGACAAGGGACGGCGTGATGAACTCGTCGGTCTCGTCGCGCTCGTAGGCGGCGCGCGCGGCGTCGGCGGCGCTGTCGTAGTGGTGGTCGGCGCGGCCGTGGACCAGCATGTCGTAGGCGAGCTTGACGCGGTCCCAGCGCTTGTCGCGATCCATGGCGTAGTAGCGGCCCACGACCGAGCCAATCCGCCCACAGCCGCCCGCGTTCATCCAGCCCGTGACTGTCTCCAGGTAGCCGGCGCCGGACTTGGGTGCGGTGTCGCGGCCGTCGGTGAAGGCGTGGACGACGAGGTCGGGCACCTCCAACGACGCCCCCAGCTCGATGAGCGCCCGCAGATGGTCCATGCTCGCGTGCACGCCGCCCTCGGAAACCAGCCCGATCACATGGACGCGCTCCGCAGCGGTGAAGGCCTGACGCAGCGCGTCGTTGGAGGCGAACTCACCGCTCTCGGCGGCGGCGTCGATGCGGGTGAGGTCCTGCATGACGACGCTGCCGGCCCCGAGGTTGAGATGGCCGACCTCGGAGTTGCCCATCTGGCCCTCGGGGAGGCCGACGGCCTTGCCGCACGCTGTGAGCGTCGTCGTGGGAAAGCGCGACCACAGCTCGTCGAACACCGGCGTATCGGCGAGGTCCACCGCGTTGCCGGGTCCGGGTTCGGCCAGCCCCCAGCCGTCGAGGACGATCAGCGCGGCGCGCTCGACCGGCAGCTCCGACGGTCCGTCGGCCACTCGCGGACCCGCCTACGAGCCTGCCGCGACGACGAGCGCCGCGAACGACTCGGCGTCGAGGCTGGCGCCGCCCACCAGCGCCCCGTCGACATCGGGCAGCGCCAGGAGCTCGGCGGCGTTGTCGGGCTTGACGCTCCCGCCGTAGAGGATGCGGGTGCGCGCGGCCTGCTCTCGAGAGCGATCGCCGACCAGCGCCCGGACGAAGGCGATCGCGTCCTGGGCCTGCTCCAGGGTCGCCACCTGGCCGGTGCCGATCGCCCAGATCGGCTCATAAGCGATGACGACGTCGCCCAGGCGCTCAGTCTCCACCCGGGCCAGGTCCTCCTGGACCTGATGGCGGAGCTTGCGCTGGGTGTCGCCGTTGTCGCGCTCGTCCTCGGTCTCGCCGACGCACAGCACGGGCAGCAGCCCGGCGGCCAGCGCCGCCGGCACCTTCTGACCCAGCGCTTTGTCGGTCTCGCCGAAGTACTGGCGGCGCTCGGAGTGCCCGAGGACCACGCCCTGGACGTCGAGCTCGGTGAGCATCGCCGCCGAGATCTCGCCGGTGAAGGCGCCGTGATCGGCCTGGTGCATGTTCTGGGCGTAGATCGCAACGCGCGAGCCCCGGGTGGAGTCCACCATTGCTCCCAGCGCGGTGTAGGTGGGACAGATCGCGACGTCGACACCGTCGGCCGAGGACACCCGCGGCAGCAGCGAGGCGATGAACTCCTCGGCCTCGGCCACCGTCTTGTGCATCTTCCAGTTGCCCGCGATGAGCGGCGTGCGCGGGGCCTGGGCGCCGGGATCGGACGAAGGGCTCATCGCAGCGCCTCCACGCCGGGCAGGGTCTTGCCCTCGATCAGCTCCAGGGACGCGCCGCCGCCGGTCGACAGGTGCGTGACCTTGTCGGCGAGGCCAAAGCGGTGGAGCGCCGCAGCCGAGTCACCGCCGCCGACGACGGTCACCGCAGCGCTGGCCGCAACTGCCTCGGCGACCGTGCGCGTGCCGGCGGCGAACGGGGGCAGCTCGAAGGCGCCCATGGGGCCGTTCCAGAACACCGTGCCGGCCGTGGCCACCAGCGTCGCAAAGGCCTCGGCGCTGCGCGGCCCGATGTCCAAGCCCATCATCCCGTCGGGGATGTCGACGCCGTCGAGCGGAACCGGCTCGGCCTCCGCGTCAAAGCGATCGGCCAGGACCAGGTCGGAGGGCAGCTGGATGGTGGCCTGATCGTCCGCGCCGCTTGAGGCGATCACGGCCCGCGCCAGCTCGACGTCCTCGTCGGCGCACAGTGAGTTGCCGATCGAGTGGCCCTGGGCCTTGAAGAACGGAAAGCACATCGCGCCGCCGATGAGGAGCTGGTCGGCCACCTTCTGGAAGGCCTCGATGACACCAAGCTTATCGGACACCTTGGCCCCGCCGAGCACTGCCACCAGCGGCCGCGACGGGTTCTGCAGCAGCTTGGTGAGGGTGGTCACCTCGCGCTCGAGCAGGAGCCCGGCGGCGTGCTCGGGCACCCTGTGAGCGACGCCCTCGGTGGACGCGTGGGCCCGGTGAGCGGTGCCGAACGCGTCGTTGACGTAGACGTCGGCAAGCTGCGCCAGCTCGCCGGCCAGCTCGGGGTCGTTCTTGGTCTCCCCCGGCTCGTAGCGGATGTTCTCCAGCAGGACCACGTCGCCGTCGGACATCTCGTCCACCACCGAGGCGACGTCGGGCCCGTGGGTGCCGGGCGCGAGCTTGACCGGGGTGTCCAGGAGCTCGCCGAGGCGCTCGGCCACCGGGCGCAGCGACAGCTCGGGCTCGCGGTCCTTGGGCCGCCCCAGGTGCGAGACGAGCACCAGCTTGGCCCCCTTGCTGCGCAGCTCCTCGATCGTCGGCAGCGCAGCGCGGATCCGCGTGTCGTCGGCGACCGCGCCGTGATCGAGTGGGACGTTGAAGTCGACCCTGACGAGAACCCGCTTGTCCCGTAGCTCGCCCAGGTCAGACAGTTGTCTCACAGCAGCCGCTGCACGAGATCGGAGACGCGGTTCGAGTAGCCCCACTCGTTGTCATACCAGGACACGACCTTGACCATCGTCCCATCCATGACCGCGGTGAGCTCAGCATCGAAAATCGAGGACGCGGGGTTCTTGACGATGTCCCTGGAGACGATCGGGTCCTCGTTGTAGGTGAGCAGCCCCTTCAGCGGGCCATCGCTCGCCGCCGCCTTCATCGCCGCCTTGATCTCCTCGACGGTGGTCTCGCGGTTGACCTCCACCGTGAGGTCGACCACGCTTCCGGTGGGGACCGGGGCGCGCACGGCGAAGCCGTGGAGCTTGCCGTTGAGATCGGGGATGACCAGGCCGATCGCCTTGGCTGCCCCGGTCGACGCCGGGATGAGGTTGACTGCCGCGGCTCGGGCGCGCCGCAGGTCGCGGTGGGGCATGTCCAGCAGGCGCTGGTCGGCGGTATAGGCGTGGATCGTCGTCATCAGCCCATGCTTGATGCCGATCGCGTCGTGGACCACCTTGGCGACGGGAGCCAGGCAGTTGGTGGTGCAGGAGGCGTTGGAGATGATGTGGTCATTCTCGCGGTCATACGCCTCGTCGAAGTTGACGCCGAGCACGACGGTGGTGTCGGGGTTGGTCGCGGGCGCGGAGATGACCACCTTCTTGGCGCCGGCCTCGAGATGCTTGGAGGCGTTCTCGCGGTCGGTGAAGAGCCCGGTGGACTCGATCACGACGTCGGCGCCGAGCGCTGACCATGGCAGGTCGGCCGGGTCGCGCTCGGCCAGGACCCGGATCTCCTTGCCGTCGACGGCGAAGCCGGCGTCGGTGGCCTCCACCTCACCGGGGAACGGCCCGTAGGTCGAGTCGTACTTGAGCAGGTGGGCGATGGTCTTGGGATCTACGAGATCGTTGACGGCCAGCCATTCGATGTCCGCGCCGCTCTCGTACGCGGCCCGGAAGACGTTTCGGCCGATCCTTCCGAAGCCGTTGATTGCGACCCGTACCGCCATACGTTCTTGCCTCCGTTTCCTGCCTCGACCGATTAAATCGCAGGTGCCGCCGTCAGCGTCCCAGCGAGCGACAGGCTACCTAAACCGAGCTGGGATCCCCGCCGAGCGCCCGGCTCTCTCCGCGGATGGGTCGCGGAATCATGCCCTCACCGTCGCGAGACGACCTCCACGCGCAGTCGGTCCGGATCAAGCAGATATCCGGCGTAATACCGCCGCCCATACTGCGGCCGCTGCCCGGGCGAGCCGTCGTCGGCTCCCCCGTTGGCCAGCCCGGCCGCGTGGGCGGCGTCCACGGCCGCCTTGCCCGTCGCCGAGAGCGCGAGATGGCCGTAGCCGGGCGCGGGCGGGCGGTCGCGCTGGACGAAGAAGAAGAGGGGTGCGTTGACCCCGTAGGCGACGAGGTGCTCGTTCTCGACCAGGCGCCGCGCCCCCAGCGCGAAGAACACCGCGTCGTAGAACCGGGCGGTGCGCTCCAGCTCGGAGACCTCGAAGCCGATGTGATCGATCACGCCGGCTCGCCGACGTCGCGGTGCAACACGTCCACGACGTAGCCGGGCTGGCCGGCGTAGCGCTCGGCAAGGTGAAGCGCGATCGCCACCGACCGGTGACGGCCCCCGGTGCAGCCGATGGCGATGACCAGATGGGCCTTGCCCTCGCCCAGGTACTGGGGCAGCAGGTAGTCGAGCATCGGGTGCAGGTGCTCGTAGAAGGTGTCGAGCGCGCCGTCGCGGTTGATGTAGGCGACGACCCGGGCGTCGGCGCCCGTCAGCGGGCGCAGGTCCGGCTCGTAGTGGGGGTTGGGCAGAAAGCGGACGTCGAACAGCACGTCGGCGTCGCGGCTGGCCGCGTATTTGAAGCCGAAGCTCTGAAACGTGACCGCCAGACGGCCGGGGGTCTTTGAAGGCAGCAGCTCGTCGGTGAGCTTGCGCCGCAGCATGGCCGCGGTGAGCGGCCCGGTGTTGATGACCACGTCGGCGCGCTCGCGCACCGGCGCCAGCAGCTCGCGCTCGCGGCGGATGCCGTCGGCGACGCTCCCCTCGGGGGCGAGCGGGTGGCGGCGCCGGGTCTCCTTGTAGCGGGTGAGGAGCGCGGCCTCGTCGGCCTCCAGGAAGAGGACGCGGTGACGGAGGCCCGACGTCCGCAGGTCCTCCAGCATCGTCGCCAGGCCCTCGAAGTAGCTTCCGCCGCGGGCATCGGACACGACCGCTGCGCGTGCCACCTTGGACCCCTCGTGCATGAACAGGTCCACCAGCGAGCGGATCATCTCCGGCGGCAGGTTGTCCACGCAGAAGTAGCCCTCGTCCTCGAAAGCCGCCATCGCGGTGGACTTGCCGGCCCCCGAAAACCCCGTGATCACCACGAGATCCGTGAGGGCGGAGCCGCCCGTCGGTTCGCTCACATTGGTGTCCGATCCGGCCGTCATCTCCCTAAAGCTTGACGGGTCAAGCGGACGCGGGGTGACGTAGATGTGTACGAGGTGTGGCAGTATGGCCCGCGTGCTTCGCCGCCGCGTCTGCATCGCTCTGGTGGCGGCGCTCGGATTCGTCTTGCCCGGGGCGGTTGCCGCGCACGCTGACGTGCTCAGCGCCAGCGTCTCGGGAACGCCCACCGGCCAGGAGATGGCGCCCGGCTTCGTGGGGGTGTCCTTCGAGTACCGAGCGCTCCACCAGTACACAGGCCGCGACCCGCGCGCCATCGATCCGGTGCTGCTGTCGCTGCTGTCCGGGTTGGCGGGCGGCCAGCCTCCGGTGATCCGGATCGGAGGAAACAGCACCGACGGCACGTGGTGGCCGATCCGCGGCCAGATCGCCCAGGGCGGGATCTACTACCCGCTCACCAAGGGCTGGCTGCGCACGACGCAGGCCCTGGCCGCCGATCTGAACGCCAAGCTGATCCTGGGCATCAACCTCGCGGCCGGTCGCCCGGCGATCGCGGCCGCCGAGGGCCGCGCGTTCATGGACGGCATCGGCCGCAAGTACCTCGACGCCCTGGAGATCGGCAACGAGCCCGACCTCTACAACGTGTTCCCGTGGTACAAGGACCGCCGCGGGCACATCTACCGGGCCCGCGGGCGCGGCTACAACCTCAGCGCCTACACCAAGCAGTTCGTCCAGTGGGCCCGGACCCTGCCCAACGTGCCCCTGGCCGGCCCGGCGGTCTCGGGCCCGGGATGGCTGGGCAAGCTGGGCTCGTTCATCGGGGCCGCCCCCCGGCTGGGCATGGTCACCTACCACCGCTATCCGCTGCGGGCCTGCGTGACCGACCCGACCAGCCCCGGCTTCCCCTCGATCCCGAACCTCCTGGCCGACAGCGCCTCGGCCGGCCTGGCCACCCCGATGTCGCCGTTCATCGCCGTCGCGCACCGCCATAACCTGGCCTTCCGCGTCGCCGAGATGAACTCCGCGTCCTGCCAGGGCGAGAAGGGAGTCTCGGACACGTTCGCCTCGGCGCTGTGGGCGCTGGACACGATGTTCCAGTTCGCCAAAGTCGGCGTCGACGGCGTGAACTTCCACATGCTCCCCGGCTCCAACTACGAGCTGTTCACGACCTCGCACAACAGCACGGGCGCCTGGCAGGCGTTCGTCCATCCCGAGTACTACGGCCTGCTCATGTTCGCCCAGGCGTTCCCGGCTGGGGCGCAGCTGCTCCAGACGACCGGCGCCGGTGGGACGGGGTCACCGGTGAAGGTGTGGGCGACGCAGGGCGGCGACGGCGCGGTGCGCGTGACGCTCATCAATAAGGATCCCAGCGCCGAGCACGATGTCTCGCTGTCGGTGTCGGGGGCGACCGTCGCCGGCTCGCTCGAGAGCCTGCAGGCGCCCAGCGTGAGCGCCACCGACGGGGTCACGCTGGGCGGGCAGACCTTCGGCGACGAGACGACGACGGGCACGCTGCCCGCCCTCTCGACCACGCCGGTGGCGCCGGTGGCCGGTGTCTATACCGTGCCGCTGCCCGCTGGGAGCGCCGCGCTGCTCACCATCGGGGGCGGGGGCGGCGGCGGCATCGGGCTGACCAAGCGACGCTGAGAAGCGATCAACGGCCGCAGATCTTCTGGGCTTTGCGAAAGGCCGGCGACTGTGGATTGAGCCCGTCGAGATTGACCGACGTTCCGCCGCTGGGCAGGAACGTCGGGTCGGGAAAGTGCGGTACGCCGTGCGTGCGCATGCAGGCCGCTTGCGCCAGCGCGGCGCCCCGCTGGGCGGCGGAGGCCGGTGAGCCCTTGGGCTGAGGGTTGTGCGTCAGCTTGTCGCACGTCTGCTCGGACGACTGGACTGCGGGGGCATCCGGGTTGATCCCGGAGCCCGGCTGACCGACGGGCACGCCGGGGTCCGGGAAGTTCGGCACCCCGTGCGTGCGCATGCACGCGGCGAATTTGAGCGCCAGCGCGTCGCCGCTCCCGGTCCCGTTGGCGGTGCTCGGGCCCGAGGATCCGCATGACGCAACTGCGATCGCACAGCCGACGACGGCGAGCGCCGTCAGGACGCTGTGGCGCGGGCGGTCGAGCGCTTGACTGCTACCCGCATCCTGCACCTCGGCTGACTCCTTGTGCTGATCGTGGCGACCCGGTGGTTGTACGGAGCCGCGCATAACACCGACGTAACGCCGTGACAGCCGTGTTATGCGGGCGCGGGCACCCAGGCGGTCGTCCCGACGGCGAGGTGCTAGACCCCCGTCTTATGCAGCTCGCGGTACATCTCGCGAGCGAGCTTTCCAGGCAGGCCCGGCACCGACTCGAGCTCCTCCCGGCTCGCCGCCAGGATCGCGTCAGGCGAGCCGAAGTGGGCCAGCAGCGCCCGCTTGCGCGCTGGGCCGACGCCCGGCAGGTCGTCGAGCACCGAGGCCGTCATCGCCCGGTCGCGCCGGATCCGATGGTGGGTGATGGCGAAGCGGTGAGCCTCGTCACGCACGCGCTGGAGCAGCTGGAGCTCGGGGGTGTCGTGGGCGAGCAGGAGCGGCGCCTCGCGGCCGGGGATGAAGACCTCCTCGATCCGCTTGGCCAGCGAGATCACGGTGACGCCGCGGTCGCGGAAGCCCTGGAGAGCGCGCAGGCCCGCGGCCAGCTGGCCCTTGCCGCCATCGATGACGACGACGTTGGGCAGCGCGGCGAAGCTGGGGTCGTAGTCCTTGTCGTGGGGTGAGACGTCGCGCTGCTGCTCCCAACGCGCGAACCGCCGCCCCAGCACCTCCTCCATCGCCGCGAAGTCGTCGGGGCCGTAGTCGGGTGAGTCGGGGCCGTCTCCCGCGCGCACCGAGGCGTCGCCCACGGTGAACACCTTGAAGCGGCGGTAGTCGGACTTCTTGGGGGCGCCGCCCTCGAAGACCACCATCGAGGCCACGGTGTTGGTCCCCATCAGCGTCGAGATGTCAAAGCACTCGATCCGCAGCGGGACCACGTCGAGCCCCAGGGCCTGCTGCAGGCCGTCCAGCGCCTCGACACGCTGCTGGCGTCGGCGCTCGGAGCGCAGCTTCTCCTGGTCGATCGCGAGGATCGCGTTGCGCTCGGCCAGCTCGAGGATGCGCCGCTTGTCCCCGCGCTCGGCGGCGCGGATCTCGACGTTGCCCCCGCGGCGCGCGCTGAGCGCCTCGGCCAGCGCGGGCTGCGGACCGAGCTCCTTCTGGACGATGACGAGCGGCGGCACGGACATCGCGCTGGCGTAGTACTGCAGGATGAACGCCTCGGCGACCTCGGAGACCTCGGCGCCCGACGCGTTGTCAAGGTAGAAGCTCTGGCGATCGGACAGGACGCCGTCGCGGATCTGGAACACCTGCGCGTTGGCCTCGCCCTCGGCGACGGCGACCGCGATCGCGTCCAAGGACCCATCCTCGTGGGCGACGCGCTGGCGCTCGAGCAGCGAGCGCACCGCGCGCAGACGGTTGCGCTCGCGGGCGGCGTCCTCGAAGCGCTGCTCGGAGGCCGCCAGCTTCATCTCCTCGTTGAGCGCCCACTCGATCTCCTTGTAGCGCCCGGAGAGGAACGCGATGACGCCGTCGATGGCCTTGCGGTAGCCCTCCTTGTCGACATAGCCGACGCACGGCGCTTCGCAGCGCTTGATGTAGTAGTCCAGGCAGGGCGAGCCGCTGCGCCGCCCCGGCTCGGGGCCGTCGCAGGAGCGGAACATGAACACCTTGCCCAGCACCTCGAGCGTCGAGCGGACCCGCTTGGCGTTGGAGTAGGGGCCGAAGTACGCGCGGTCGCGGCGGTGGCGCTCCCGGGTGAAGTAGACCCGCGGGAAGTCCTCGTCCAGCGAGATCGCGATGTACGGATAGGACTTGTCGTCGCGCAGGCGGATGTTGAACCGCGGCTTGTACTGCTTGATGAAGTTCTGCTCCACGAGCAGCGCCTCGGACTCGGTCTGCACGACGAGCGCCTCGATCTGGGCGATCATCGGCAGCAGGTCGTGGCCCGCGCGCGTGCTCGGGTTGGAGAAGTGCGAGGCGACGCGCTTCTTGATCGAGATCGCCTTGCCGACGTAGATCACCTTGCCGCGCTCGTCGCGGAACAGGTACACGCCGGGCTGGTCGGGAAGGTCGCGACGCCGGTCGGCGGGAAAGACAGCCATCGCTATCCGATCTTAGGACTCGCCCGGCCAGTTTCTGACCGTAGTTCCCGGTGCCCCGGCCGTGATCTCAGTCCACCGTGAACGCCAGCGCCACCCCGATGCTCCCCAGGCCCAGCGCCACCAGCGCCAGCACCTCCCCCGCCCCCGAGGTCACCGGGTTGGCGGTATACCCGGGCGGCGTCAGCGTCGGGTCAAACAGCAGCGCCCCGTTGGTGGGCGGGACGCTCATCGCGTGGATCACGAACACCACGGCCACGGTCAGCGCCAGCGTCAGCGCGATCCGCCGCGCCCGCCCGCCCCAGAGTGCCACCGCCATCAGGCCGCCGGCCACCAGCGCGAGCAGCACGTCGGCGCCCGAGTAGACCTGCCAGGCGGTGGGATCGGCCGGGACGCCGGCCAGCGCGACGGTCCCGCCGTAGCGAGCCCGGAACCCCGTGGAGAGCTGATGGCTCCAGGTGAGGAACAGCGACCCGAGCAGCAGCGGCCCGGAGATCGCCATCAGCCAATCGGAGATCGTCTCACGCGCTCCCTTGCTCACGGCGGCGGCAGTGTACGGCCTGGGGCCGACCTGCCAGGGATTCGCGCTACCCGCGCTCAGTAGCGCCGAGCGGCCCAGATGACCGCGAAGCCCGCGTACACCGAGGCGCCGATGAGGACCAGCCAGGCCACTGACCCCGCGGGGGTGGCCCACAGCCTGTGGGTGGCCGTCAGCGTCACCGCCAGCACCGCGACCGCGATGTAGAGCAGCGCGCGCCGGCTGTCGGGCATCAGGTAGAGCGTGCCACGGTGCTCGCGATACAGGACGCTGGCCACCCAGATCGTCGTACCCAGGAAGATGAGGTACAGACCAGTCAGGACGACCTGGGCGCCCGTGCCGCCGCCGGGCAGGATGGCCACCATCGCGGCGAGGACGGCGATGATGACGACGTTGCGGACGGTGGGGCTGACGTTCATACAGACAGCGTACGCCGTGCCGCAACGCTCGGCGGCGGTGGTGGCGGCGGCGGCGCGCGGTCGGGTGCCGGGGGCGCCGCGGGCGCTGCGGGGGCCGAGACCTGCGGGGTCGGCTCGGGCACGGTCCCGTCCGCGCGCTCGGCGGCGAACCGGTACCCCACCCCGAAGTGCGTGTGGACGTAGCGCCACTCCGGCGAGATCGCCTCGAGCTTCTGGCGCAGCTTGCGTACGAACACGTCCACCGAGCGGTCGCCTCGCGCCATCGTGTAGCCCCACACCCGCTGGTAGATGTCCTCGCGCTCGAGCACGCGCCCGCCGGCACCGGCCAGCTGGGCCAGCAGCTCGAACTCCTTGCGCGAGAGCGTCGCGGGGGTGCCGTTGGCGTAGGCGTCAAAGCGGTCCTGGCGGATGGCCAGTTCGCCCGCGGTGACGATGTCGTCGCCGTCGGGCAGCTCACCGGCGCGGCGGCGGCGCAGCACCGCCTCGATCCGGGCGACCAGCTCCTCGGGATGGCAGGGCTTGGTGATCCAGTCGTCGGCGCCGGTACGGAGGGCGCGGACCCGGTCGGCCACGGGGGCGGGGCGGCTGCACACCAGCACGGCCAGCCCGGGCAGCCGGTCAGCGACCCACTCGATGTAGCCCAGCCCCGTGATGGCGGGGTTGACGACCAGCGCGTGGAGCTTGAGCGCCGTCAGCTGATCGGGGTCCGCGGCATAGCCGATCACCTGGCTCTCCCACCGGTTGGCGGCAAAGCGGCGGTCCAATACCGTGATCATCCCGCTGTCATCGTCGATCAGCGCGATGCGCAGAGCCGAAGCCGGGAGGGGCTGGGGCATTGGTTTTCAGTGTAGTGGGGCGTCCGGCGGGCCTCAGCCGGCCACGGCTTCCCAGCGCTCATAGAGCTCGGCGACCTTGCGCTGGGCCTCCTCGTGGCGCGCCGAGGATCGCGCGGTGACGTCGGGCGTCGCCCAGGCGGCCGGATCGGCCAGCTCGTCCTCGATGGCGCGCAGGGCGGCCTCGGCGGCCTCGATCTCGGCCTCCAGGCGCGCCGCGCCCCGCCCCGGCTTGGGCTTGGGCGGGTTGCGCTTCTTGGCCTCGCCTGATCCGCCGGCTCGGTTGCCGTTGGCCTTGCCCGACGCGGCCGTGGACTGGCCCGCCTTCGTCTTGCCCGACGCGGCCTTCGTCTTGCCCGACGCGGCCTTGGCCTTGGGCGGCGGGGGCGCCTTGGCGCGCTCCTCGCGCACCCGCAGGTACTCGGGCCAGCCGCCGACGTAGCTGTGCAGCTCCTGGTCCTCCAGGGCGACGGTGCGCGTCCCGATCGCGTCCAGCAGCGCGCGGTCGTGGGAGACGAGCAGCAGCGACCCCGCGAACTCGCGCAGCGCCGATTCCAGCGCCTCGCGGCTCTCCAGGTCCAGGTGGTTGGTTGGCTCGTCGAGGATGAGGACGTTGGCGCCGGAATGGACGAGGATCGCCAGGGACAGCCGCCGCCGCTCCCCACCGGACAGGCCGTCCAGCGGCTTCTCGGCGTCCTCGCCGGAGAACAGGAAGCGCCCGAGCAGCGCGCGCGCCTTGGCCGGAGTCAGCCCGGAGGCGCGCTGCGTGGCCTCCAGCACGGTGCGCGCGGTGCCAGCGTTGAGCTCCTCGGCGTGCTGGGAGAGGTACCCGAGCTTGACGTTGTGACCGGTGAGGAGCTTGCCCGCAGGCAGCTCGCGCCGGCCCGCCAGTGTCTCGATCAGGGTCGTCTTGCCGGTGCCGTTGGCCCCCACGAGGGACACGTGTTCACCGCGCTCCAGCCACAGCTCGGCGTCGTGCAGGAGCTCCTTGTCGCCCGCTGACAGCTCGGCGTGCTCGAGCTCGAAGACGACGCGGCCGCTGCGCTCGGGGGGCTTGAACGCGAACTGCAGGGCGGCACCGTCGGCCGGGTCAGCCGACAGCCGCTGGATCTTGGAGAGCTTCTTGACCCGCGACTGGGCCTGGCGGGCACGGGTCCCCGCGCGAAAGCGGGTGACGAACCGCTCCAGGCGCTCGATCTCGGCCTCCTGGCGCTCGATCGCGCGCCCCAGGGCAAGCTCGCGCGAGGCCTTCTCCTTGCGCCACTCGTGCCACGTGCCGGAGAAGAACTTCCCTCGCCCGGCCTCCAGCTCGAGTACCGAAGTGCCCACGGACTCCAGGAACCAGCGGTCGTGCGCGACGAGCACGATGGCGGCGTCCAGGGAGATGAGGTGGGCCTCCAGCCACTCCAGAGATTCGATGTCCAGATGATTGGTCGGCTCATCCAGGAGCAGTAGATCGGGCGTCCCCGCCAGGGCACGACCGAGGGAGGCGCGGGTGAGCTCACCACCGGAGAAGGTGTCCAGGGAGCGGTCAAGGTCGGCGTCGTCGCGGAAGCCAAGCCCGTGCAGGGTGGCCAGCGCGCGGTCGCGCCAGGCGTAGCCGCCGGCGTGCTCGAGCGCAGCCTGGGCTGCGGAGTAGCGCCCGAGGGTGGCCTCGTCATGGGCGCCCTGGGCCATCGCCTCCTCCAGCGAGCCCAGCTCACGCTCGATCGCCACCAGCTCGGGCGCGCCGGACAGGATGTAATCGCGCAGGCTCAGGTTGCGGTCCCGGGGCGGGCGCTGGTCGTGCAGCTTGACCTTCGCCCCCTTGCCCAGCACCAGCTCGCCCGAGTCCACCGAGGCCTCGCTCGAGAGCATCCGCAAGAGCGTCGTCTTGCCGGCACCATTGCGGCCCGACAGAGTCATCCGGTCGCGTCGCTCGAGCTTGAACGAGATCCCCCGCAGCAGGGGCTCTCCCGCGATGTCCTTGCCCAGATCCGATGCGATGACGACGGCCATGAAGCTGATGGTAGGAGGCGGGTGGGTGGGGATGAGGGCGCGGGTAGCATGGCCCGGGTGCGCCGGTCCCGCCGTCAGTCCTACTCCCCCGTCCCGCCGCACGAGATGCTCCCGGCGCGGACGCTCATCGTCCCCCACCGGGGCGAGTTCTTCCTGCGTGACAGCGGCGAGACCGACCCCACCCGCCCCACCGTCATGCTCCTGCACGGCTGGATGGTCACCGCGGATCTCAACTGGCATGGCGCCTACGGCGCGCTGGTGGCGGCCGGCTACCGGGTTCTGGCGGTCGACCATCGCGGCCACGGCCGCGGCCTCCGCGCCCTCGCCCCGTTCCGCCTCGAGGACTGTGCCGCCGACGCCGCCGCGATCCTGCGCGAGCTCGGCGTCGGCCCGGCGGTCGTCGTGGGCTATTCGATGGGCGGCGTCATCGCTCAGCTCGTGGCCCGCGACCACCCCGACGTGATGAGCGGGCTTGTGCTCAGCGGTACCTGCCAGCACTTCCAGGACCCCGAGACCCGCAAGCTGTGGAAATGGATGGGCATCGTCGGCGTGCTGCTGGGCCTCGCGCCCCGGTGGTTCTATCGGGGGGCCTTCCGCAGCGCCAAGATCCGTCTCACCGAGCGCACCGCCTGGTGGCTGTCGGAACTCATGCGCCACGAGGCTCGCGACGTCGCCGAGGCCGGTCGCGAGCTGGGGCGCTTCGATTCGCGCCCGTGGCTGGCATCGCTGACGCGCCCGCCCGCGGCGATGGTGCTGACCGGCCGCGATCAGATGGTCTCGCCGGCCAAGCAGCGCGAGCTGGCCCAGGCGGCCGGCGCGACGGTGTTCGAGGTGCCCATCGACCACCTCGAGGTCACCGACCGCGCCGACGACTACAACCCGGCCCTCATCTCCGCGGTGGCGGCGGTGGCGGCGCCCCACGGCGTCCCCGTCGCCTGACAAAGCGGTACGCTTCTGCCCATGCGGCGTGCCCGCCTGATGATTGCGCTGACCGTGTGCGTCGGCACCCTGCTGACGTTCGCGCCGGCGGCCTTCGCCCATGCCAACGGGGGCCAGGGCTGGTTCGGCGAGACCAACGACCAGCAGATCACCGACGTCATGTTCGGCGTGATCGTGTTCTTCCCCGTGGTCATCGTGGTGTTCACGCTCATCCAGTCCAGGCTGGACAAGCGCAAGCACGCCCGCGACGACGCCGTGAAGGCCCGTGAGGCCAGCGCGGACTGGCGCGGCGGCTGGTGAGACGCGTCAGCAGCGCAACGCGCTGAGCGGCACCTGCTTGGGGCTACCCCCGGATCCTCAGCCAGGCGATGCTGGCCAGATACGTCACCCCGGCGATGGCGCCCAGCCAGCTGTACGGCTCGCCGCTGTCGCCGCTGGCCACCGAGACGACATAGGCCACCAGCACCGCGATGAGCAGCACGCTCCCCGACGCCAGCGTCGCGCGTGCGTCCATCGCATGAAAACGCTCGTCGCGCCCGTCGCCGCGCAGGCCGCGGATCGTCTCGCTGCGTCCCCCGAAGGCGAACACCGCGCCCAGTGCGGTCATCACGCCGAGGCCGAACAGCCCGTCCCCCGCGTGGTGGCCGAGGATCCCGGCGCCCAGGAGCACCAGCCCCATGGCCACCGAGAACGCCGGAACGACCCACTTTGATGTCCTACACGTCCGCATTGAACACCTCCTCTACCGTCGAACCGAAGAACCGCGCCAGCGAGATCGCCAGCGGGAGCGAGGGCGTGTAGCGGTCCTTCTCGATCGAGTTGATCGTCTGGCGCGACACGCTCATCGCCGTAGCCAGCTCTCCCTGGGACAGGCCCCGGGCGGTTCGCAGTTCTCGTATGAGATTGCGCATCACCGTGTAAAGCCAACTTTACACGCGATGTCAAGCCGGCTTTACACTTTGTCCGGGTCCCTGAACCGCTCTGTCACCACTGGACGCAGTAGCGGAACGATGACGACTGGCACCAAGAGCGGAAGCAGGAGCAGGTGCAGCCAGTCCCACGCGGTGTTGCCGGTGAACCCGGTCCACCGCCAGTGCGCCAGGTAGCCCGCAAGCACCAGCACCAGGAACGCAGCCGCCCCCGCCGCCAGCATCACGGCATGCTGGCGGCCCCAGTCCGAGCGGCGCTCCACCAACACCGGGATGAGCGCCACCGCCACCGGCAGGGCGGCGAGGTTGAGCCAATCCCACAACGTGTTGCCGACGAAGCCGGTCCACCCCCAGGGCACGAGATACCCCGCCATGACGAGCAGCACGAAGGCGCCCGCCAGGACACCCACCACCGCCGCCCATGTCCCGGTCAGCGGCGGCCGATGGCGCAGCCACAGCGAGATCACGAGCGCAGCGATCGGGAGCAGGACCAGATGCAGCCAGTCCCACAACGTCGCCGTCTTGCCGTTGACTCCGATCCAGCGCCAGTGCTCGCCGTAGCCGCCGATGACCACGAGAGCCACCACGACGATCGCCAGCGCGCCGATGGCCGGGGTCGCACGGCGGCCGGCCGCGGGACCGGTGGACCGCTCGTCTGGCACCCCTCAGCCCTCGCGCCCCCGAGCGACCACTTAGTGGCTCTCCCCGTGGACGACCACTACAGCTTGAACACCTGCATCAGCCGCTGCTCGTGCTCGGCGTCGATCCGTGCGATGACCTCGATGTGCTCCTCCAGCCCCGAGCCGCGCAGCTTCTCGGCCAGCAGCTCATCCACCTGGAAGATCCCAGCGCTGTTGGACATCGCGATCTCCACCCGCACGGCGCGGTCGCTCCCCGGGCTGATCTTGACCTCGTCGATCGCGTAGGCGGAAATTGAGTGGATGTTCTGCTGACCCGCCTCGAACGGAATGCGTGAGCGGCCGCGCGCCATGTCCAGCGCGTCGGCCACCCGGACGATCCCCGCCTCGACGGTGAAAGGGGCGCCGTCGCTGCGGTGGCCGATGATGGCGTGCAGCGTCTCGGCCACGATCACCGAGCGCTCAGGCTCCTCGTAGACGTCCTTGAGCAGCGTGCCCAGCTTGTCGGCGGTGAGAAAGAGGCTGTAGCGCTCGTGGTCGCGGCGGTGGATCGACATGCCGACGCAGTGCATCAGGCAGCCCGCCGCCACCACCACCTCGGCGTCGCGCTCGGTCATGCCGAAGTCGGCGACGACGCTGGGTGTCACCCCGCGGCGGAACAGCAGCCGTGACAGCCGCAGGCCGATGTTGAGCACGATCTGGATGTGGACCCAGCTGTGGTCGGACATCCCCAGTCGTCGCGTGGCGTTGATCGCCGAGACGTGCCACCAGGCCTTGAGCTGGTCGTCGGCGTTGACGGCGGTCAGGAAGCGTTCGAGCCGGCGGTTGCCGCGCGTCGGCGCGCGCACGCGCACCTCGGCGATGGCCTCGCGGGGTGGGATGGCGGGATCGGTGGTCACGCTCCGAGTGCTTCTAGCAGTACGCCCTCGCGGATGCCACCCCGACCGACCTGGATCGTCGCCTCCAGCAACCGGGAGGCGCCCTGGAGGATGAGCAGGCCGGCTGGCAGCAGCCGCGCCCGCTGGGGGTCGATGAGGTAGCGCTCGGCCACCAACGCGGCGGGCTCGCCCGCCAGGACGGCCAGCGCCCGTTCGAACGCCCCCACGTCGAGCACCGGCCCGGCCAGACGGCCCAGCGAGGTGGCGCTGCCCCCGACGGCCACCGCCACCTCGGGGCACGGCGGCGCCAGGCCGGCGAGCGCGGCCGCCACCTCGTGGCGCGCTGACTCGAACTCGCCCGGGCTCGGCGGGTCGGAGTGCAGGCAGTGGTCGGTGAGCGCCCCGGACCCGATCGGCACCGAGGCCCACCACCCAACGCGGTCGGGGGCCGCGCCGACGACGACCTCTGACGACCCACCGCCGACGTCGATGACCCCAAGCTGGTGGCAGCGCGCCGCCGTCTCGGGCTCGAGCATCGCCGCCGCTCCCCGGAAGGCCAGCCGCGCCTCGTCCTCCCCGGACACGATCTCCACCTCCAGCCCCGTCCCGGCGGCGATCGCCTCGACCAGCGCGACGCCGTTGGAGGCGGTCCGGATCGCCGCTGTGGCCACGCCGCGGATCTCCGCGGCGCCATGCTCGCGCGCGACGGCGAGCTGCTGCAGCACGACGGACACGACCTCCTCGATCTTGTCGGCGCCGATCGCCCCTGACGCGGCCAGGCCCTTGCCGATCCGGGTGAAGGCGCGCTCCTGGTAGACCTCGACGAGCGCGCCGTCGACGCAATCCGCGACGAGGAGGCGGGTCGTGTTGGAGCCGATGTCGATGCAGGCGGCGCGCACGCCCACGGGACTGTGCACTAAACGAGCGACTTGCCGCGCGAGATGGCCGCCTCTTCGGCGGGGGCCTCGACGGATGGCCGCCGCTCGGGCCGGCGGTCGCGCGCGTTGCGGAAGGCGAGTGGCACCACGACCGCGAACAGCAACGAGCCCACCGAGGCCACGCCGAAGGCGGCGCGCGACGAGGCGAACTGCGCGATCAGGCCGCCGGCGACGAT
This sequence comes from uncultured Actinomycetota bacterium, assembly GCA_963850325.1. Taxonomy (GTDB): domain Bacteria; phylum Actinomycetota; class Thermoleophilia; order Solirubrobacterales; family Solirubrobacteraceae; genus Palsa-465. Next base: position 116,315 of record CAWKLB010000006.1, on the reverse strand, counting down.
GCCGATGCCCGGCGCCAGCATCGACATCGAGTCGGCCAAGCTCATCATCAGCGCCATCCAGCGGTCCGGGGTGCGCTCCTGGATGGCGGTGCGCCACGCCACCCATTCGACGCTGTTGCCCGCGCCGGCGACAGCCGCGCCGCACAGCGCCGCGATCAGGCTCGGCGCCACCGTCATCACCGCGAAGCCCGCGGCCAGCGCGAGTGCCGAGCCGGCAATGAGCACCGGTGCCGACCGCCGCCGGAACCGCGCGTAGACGACGCTGCCGAAGACCGCGCCGCCACCCCACACGCCGAGGAGCAGACCGTAGCCGCTGGCTCCCGCGTGCAGCGTGTGCTGGGCGTAGACGACCTCGACGGGGATGGTGATGGTGAAGATGCACAGGCCGATCGCCTGCATGATCAGCAGGCGCCCCAGCACCGCGTCGGAGCGAACGTGGGCGAGCCCTTTGCCCAGGCGACTCCACACCGACCCCTCGGGATCGGCCTTGGCACCGGGCAGCGCCGTGATGGCCAGGAAGACGGCGAGGACCGCGAACAGCCCGCAGTTAACGAGGAGGGCAGCGAGCGTGCCGCCGGCAGCGACCACGGCGCCACCGATCACCGGGCCGAGCATGAACGCCCCGGAGAAACCGAAGCTCCCCAGGGCATTGCCCTCCTGGAGCAGGTCCTTGGGACGAAGGATCTCGATGCGCGCCGCCGTGGCCAGTGACCGCGCCGTGGCGGCAACCGCTCCGTCGGCGAGGGCCAGGAGAAGCACCGGGACGAGCAGGAAGTGGTGCACGAGGTACGCCAACACGCCGAACAGGGCCGCCTCGACCGCGTAGAGGACCGGCAGCACGACGCGTACGGAGGCCCGATCCAGGCGGGCCACGAGTGCCGGTGACACCAGCGCCGGGAGGAACTGGGAGCACAGGAAGAACGCCGCTGACCCGATGGCGCTCCCGGTCCGCTTGTAGACCAGCAGCGACAGCGCCAGCGTGCCCACCGCCCAGGCCAGCTCGTTGAGCACATACGCCATCAACAAGCGGCGGAAGGCGACGATCCGCAAACACCTAATCACGCCAGGAACCCCTGCAAATCAGGCGATGGTGCACCGCATCCCATTCCTCGTTGGCGCCAACGGCGCCATGACAGTGGTGGCCGATCCCGCGAGGGCCACACAGAGATGATATTTCACGCCGAGCGACAGCACTCGCGCGCCCAACGTGCACGGCTGTCATGCTCCCGGGCACGTCATGTCGATGCGCGCGCGCTCCTGGCACCGGAGCCATACGTTCCATCACTCCGAGTTCCCGCCTGAGCGGCTGGCAGCCGAACGCCGGCACACGGTCTCCGTATGCCTGCCGGCCCGTGACGAGGAACGCACGATTGGCGCGATCGTGAGGTCCCTGACGCCGTTGCGCGACGCGGGGGCGATCGATCAGATCGTCGTCGTGGACGCCTCCACGGACGACACCGGCCGGATCGCCCGCGAGCTGGGCGCCGAGGTCCACAACCAGAACGACCTGCTCCCCGAGGTGGGTCCCGTGCTCGGCAAGGGCGACGCCATGTGGCGGTCGCTGGCCGTCCTCACCGGCGATGTGATCGTCTTTCTTGACGCCGACTCCGAGCATTTCGGGGCTCATTTCGCCTGCGGGCTCCTTGGTCCTCTCCTGTGCGACAGCCGGATCTCGTTCGTCAAGGGCCTCTACCGCCGGCCGTTCCGGGTCGGCGAGACGACGCTCCCCGATGGCGGCGGCCGGGTCACCGAGCTCACCGCCCGTCCGCTCCTCAATCTCTTCTATCCCGATCTGGCGGGAGTGGCCCAGCCGCTGGCCGGCGAGGTGGCGGCCCGCCGCGAGCTCCTGGAGTCACTGCCGTTCGTCACCGGCTATGGCGTCGACATCGGGCTGCTCGTCGACGCCTACCAGGCCGTCGGCCTCGAGGGGCTCGCCCAGGTCGACCTCGACGTCCGCCAGAACGCCCATCAGTCGCTCCGCGACCTCGGCCCGATGGCCTTCGCGGTGCTGCGCGCGCTCGCCTCGCGCCTGGAGCGCGACGGGCGCCTCTCGGGCCCGCTGCCCACCGGCTTCTTCACCCCCGGCGAGGAGGAGTTCCCCGCGCTCGGCATCGAGCCGGTGGAGCGCCCGCCGGTGGCCAAGCTGCGCGCCGCCGCCTGAGCGTCGCCCCCGGCCCGGCCCGGCTCGGGTCCCGTCCGCGGGGCCGCGGGGCCGCCTGAGCGGGTCCCGGTCGCGGTCCGGCCGCCTGCCAGCGGCGGCCACGCTGATCAACTATCCGAAGGCGGCGCGGACGGCCTTCGCGCCCTCGGCCATCTGGTCGAAGTACGCGTAGGTCCCCCGCTCGCGCAGCTCCCGGGCCGCGCTCACCCAACCGCCGACCGCGGTGAAGGCCAGCGCCCCGCCCACCGAGATCCGCGCGACCCCCAGCTTGCCGAGCTCGGCGACGGGCGGTGCCCCCTTGCGCGCCAGCACGTTGACGGGCCGGTCCAGCGAGGACACGATCGCGCTCACCGTCTCGGAGTCGACGGGACCGGGCGCGAACAGGACGTCGGCGCCGGCCTCCTGGTAGGCCTGGAGGCGCGCGATGATCTCGTCGCGGTCAGGCTGCTGCTCGCGCAGGTACCCCTCCGCGCGCGCGGTCACCACCAGCGGACCGCCCGGCGCGGCGTGCGCCACCTCGACGGCCGCGCGGACGCGCTCGGCGGCGACCCCCCGCTCGTAGATGGCGTCGGCGTCAGGGTCGTAGTCCTCGACGGAGAATCCGGCCAGGCCGGCCGCGACAGCCCCGCGCGCAGTCTCGGCGACGCCCTCGGAGTCCGACGCGAAGCAGTTCTCGAGGTCGGCGGATACGGGGAGGTCGGTGGCCTGCACGATCGCCGCAGCGTGAGCGAGCGCCTCGTCTCGGCTGACCCCGCCGTCCAGCCGGCCCAGCGTGGCGGCAAAGCCGCTGCTCGTCGTGGCCAGGGCCTCGAAGCCCAGCGAGGCCATGAGCTTGGCCGAGCCGATGTCCCACGGGTTGGGCATCACCAGCGGATCGCCGGGGCGGTGCAGCTCGAGAAATCGCCCCGCCCGGCTCGCGCCGGCCGCCTGGTCACTCATGCCGCCACCCGGGCGGCGAGCAGGGCGCGCGCGCCGGCTACCGACAGGCTGTGGGATCCGCGATCGGGGTTGAGCAGCACGGTCATGATTTCCTCCAGGCGACGTCGAAAGAAGTGGTGGCCCTCGTCGGGGTCCACGAAGACGCGGCACGCGGGCAGCGACACGGCCAGCTGCAGTGCGTGCTCGATGGGGACGAGCGGGTCAAGGCCTCCGTGCCACACCTGGACCTCCGGCTCGACGTCCTGGGGCCGGAACCCCCATCCGCGCGAGTAGGTCAGGTAGTCCTCGATCATCCCGCCGACACCATATGTGGTCGCGCTGAGGAAGCTCGTGCCGGCGGCCCGGCGCTCTCCGGCCTCCGCCAGCCGCGCGCGCTCGGTGGGCGCGGCATGCGCCGCGATGACCCGGTGCAGCACTCCGGGGTGGCGGTGCAGGAGCGGGTGGAGCGCGTCGCCCAGCCGCCGCGCGGTGCCGGGCATGCCCGCGAGCGCGGTCAGGCCCAGCCGGATGCGCAGGGGCATACCCGGGGTGCGGTGCGGCGCGCACAGCGGTGACAGCGAACTGCAGACGGCCGCACGGATCACACGGTCCTTGAGAGCGTGGGCCGCGGCCAGCGCATAGGGGCCACCGGCCGACACCCCGACGAGGAAGAACCGGTCGATATCCAGCGCGTCGACGAGGGCGGTGAGGTCGGCGGCGAACGCGGTGACGGTGCGGTCGGCGACGAGGTCGGAACCGCCGAATCCGGGCCGGTTGACGGCGATGTGGCGCACGTGGAGGCGCTCGGTGAGAGGACCGAGATTGACGGTGTCGCGCAGCGGGCTGCCGATGGCGCCGTGGCAGTAGATGACCGGTGCGCCGTCGAGGGGTCCGGTCTCCACGAACGTCAGGCGGCGTCCGTCAGGGAGGTCCAGCGCGCCCGGGAGGCGCGGTGTGCCGGGGCGGTTGGTCTGGGCCGGGAGCATCCGCTGAGCAGGGATTCACCCTGCTCAGGGTGTTGTACGCCGCGGCACACCGGAACTTGTTGCGTGTTTGTCAAGGCGGCGCAGAATGCCGTCGAGCGCGACGGCGAACGAATCCGGCCGCTCGACCATGGGGACGTGGCCCGTCCAGTCGATCACCTCCAGCTCGGCGTCGGGCCTTTGGGCGAAGATGTCCGCCGCGACCTTGAACGGGACCGCGCGGTCCTGTCTGCCCCAGATGAGGCCGAGGGGCGCGGGGACGCTGCGAAAGAGGGGCAGGAGATCGGACTGCACGATGACCGCCGTCGCCGCCGCGATCCGCTGCGCGGGCGCCGAGGCCTCCACCATCATCCGCGCCTGTCCGGGCGAGAGGGTGGCGCCGTCGGCGGCGGCGAAGGCGAGCAGGAGCCGCCGGCCCCAGGGCCGCTCGCTGAGCGCGGCGAGCCGGCGCCGGGCCGCGAACAGACCGTTGGCGCCCGGGCCCAGCAGAGTGCCCGGGAGCGCTGGGCGGCGACGCTGCAGGCCGGCCGGAGCGACCAGGACGAGCCGGCGAACGAGCCTGGGCCGGTTGGCCGCCAGCGTGAGGGCGACCGCGCCGCCCAGGGAGTGCCCGACGAGGTCGAACGGCGCGGTGACCTGGTGGGCGGCGAGCGCGCGGGCCAGCCGGTCGCTCACCTCGCCGAGGTCGAACCCGTCGCCGACGGGCGCCGACTCCCCGAAGCCGGGGAGGTCCAGCGTGATCACGCGGTGGCTCTGGGCCAGGGGCGCGGTCACGAGGCTCCAGATCCGCTGGGTCGTGCCCAGCCCGTGCAGCAGAACGAGTGGACCGCCCTCCCCGGTCTCGTTGACCGAGATCAGCGGGCGCCGGCTTCGGTGACGTACGCTGGATGGATGAGTACTCAAGCACGTGCATTGTCCCTGGGCGCCGAGGGCGGCGACGACGGGTCGTTCAAGCGCCAGGACTCGACCTTCCGGAACTGGGTGTCCGATGACGATTCCGCCGAGTTCCCGGTAGCGGCCGGGCGGTACCACCTGTACGTCGCCCGGGCGTGCCCGTGGGCGCACCGGACGCTGATCGGACGGATGCTGATGGGCCTGGAGGACGCGATCTCGGTCTCGTTCGTCAATCCCCTGCGCGACGACCGCGGCTGGGAGTTCACCGGAGGCGACTACGACGACCCGGTCAACGGCTACCGGTTCCTGTCGCAGGCCTATGACGCCTCCGATCCGGCCTACCAAGCGCGGGTCAGCGTGCCGGTGCTGTGGGACAAGGAGCGCGGCACGATCGTCAACAACGAGTCCGAGGACATCCTGCGGATGCTCTCGACCGTGTTCGCGCCCCTGGCGTCGCATCCGGTGGCGCTCGTGCCCGACGCGCTGCGTGACGAGATCGACGCGTTGAATCAGCAGATCTACGACACGGTCAACAACGCCGTCTACAAGGCGGGCTTCGCGCGTAGGCAGTCCGTGTACGAGTCAGAGGTGCGCGGGCTGTTCGCCACGCTGGACGAGCTCGACGCGCGCCTGGCTGACCGGCGCTTTTTGTTCGGCGATGAGCCGCTGGAGACCGACTGGCGCCTGTTCACCACCCTCGTGCGCTTTGACGCCGTCTACCAGATCCACTTCAAGTGCTCGCTGCGCAAGCTGACCGAGTACTCGCGGCTGTGGCCCTACGCGCGGGACCTCTATCAGTGGCCCGGCGTCGCCAACACGGTCTCCTTCGACGAGATCCGCGCCCACTACTACCGCACCCACCCGATGATCAACCCGTCGGGGCTGGTGGCGGTGCTGCCTGCCGACGACTGGAACGAGCCGCCCAATCGCTGACGCGATCGCCGGCGGGGCGGTGATGTGTGACGGCTTTCGTGCGTGTGTCACGAAAGCGTGAAAACGGCGGGCTTGGGAGGGGTTGCGCACGGTCGCCGCAGTCACACTCGCTGCGTGCCCTCGGATCCTGAACGTGTAGATCGCACGCCTTCCGCCAATGGAGGGCGCGATCTCTCCGTTCAACAGGACTCGGATTTGGGATCGCACCGCGTCAGAGTGCTCGGTGTGCGTTCTGAGCGTTCAATCTCAGGCTCTCGAGACGAGCGAATTGCAGCGGTCGCCCGCCACCAGCGTGGGCGGATCGCGTCGCGCCAACTCCGTGCGATCGGAGTGTCCCGCGCCAGCATCTCCTGGCTGGTGGCGAGGGGCCGCCTGTTGCGCTCCCTTCGATGCGTCTTTTGTGTGGGCCACGATGCGCCAACCGAGTTTGGCCGGGAGACCGAGGCGCTCCTGTCGGTGCGCGATGGCGCGGCTCTGAGCCATTGGTCGGCGGCGGCATTGCTGGGGCTGTGGATGCCCGCGCCGACAGTGATAGAGGTCACCGTCGACGACGCGCCGGCGGCGGCCAACCCTGGGGTCCGGGTCCACCGCAGCGGCATCCTCGAAAGCCGGGATGTGTGGATCCGCAGAGGCCTCCCGGTCACCTCGCCGGCTCGCACGCTTCTCGACATTGCCGTCACCGCCACCGCTCGTCAGCTCGAGCTCGCCTTCGACCGTGGGATCGTGGAGAAGACCCTGAGGCCAGCGCACGTCCGTGACGTTTTGGACCGCGCTGGCGGTCACCTCGGTCGTGCGCGGCTCGCAGCGCTCATGGACCGCGAAGGTGGCGGGACCACGGTCACGTCGTCTCCGCCTGAGGAGCAGATGCTGGCCCTGATCCAGCGAGCGGGGCTCCCAGCGCCCCAGGTCAATGCGCCATTCGGGCAGTGGAAGCTCGACTTCTACTGGCCCGAAGCGCGCTTCGTCCTCGAAGTCGACAGCTATGGGTTCCACTCGTCCCGCTACCGCTTTCAACGCGACCGCCGCAAGGACAACGCTCTCCGGCGCGCCGACATCGAGGTCATGCGCATCGTCGACACCGAGATCGGGGAGCGCTCCCACAGCCTCGTTGTCGACATCACGCGGGCGCTTGCGCGCCGCGGCGGGCTCTAGCCGCGCCGGCGCCGGCGGCGCAGGAGCAGGAACGCCAGCAGCAGCGCGACCACCGGGACCGGGTTGCTCTTGATGCGGTCCACGATGACCGTTCGGACCAGGGCCAGGCCGTTGAGCGGCTCCGCGTCGGCGGCCGGCGGCGGCGGTGGCGGTGGTGGCGGCGGTGGCGGCTCCGGGGCGGGCGGTGGCGGTGGCGGCTCCGGGGCGGGCGGTGGCGGTGGCGGCTCCGGGGCGCGGCGGCGGTGGCGGCTCCGGGGTGGGCGGTGGCGGTGGCGGCTCGGGGGTCGGCGGCTCGGGCGCGGGCTCCGGCTCAGGCGGCACAACCTCCGGCGCAGGCGGCACAACCTCCGGCTCGGGCGCAGGCGGCACAACCTCGGGCGCGGGCGGCGCCGGCTCAGAGGGCACCGGCTCGGGCGCGGGCGGGGCCACTTCCGGCTCGGGCGCGGGCGGGGCCACTTCCGGCTCGGGCGCGGGCGGGACCACTTCCGGCTCGGGCGCGGGCGGCACCACTTCCGGCTCGCTCGGGGGCTGGGGCACCTCGGCCGCCGGGGGCTGGGACTCCACGGAGGCCTCCGGCATGACCGCGCTGAGCTCCTCCTCGGCCGCGGCCTCGACCGCCAGGTCGGGCAGATCCTCAACGCCGGGCTCCGCCTCCACGGCCGGCTCCGCCTCCACGGCCGGCTCCGCCTCCACCACCGGCTCCGCCTCCGCAACCGGCTCCGCAGCCACCGGCTCAGCCTCCGGCACCCCCGGCTGCGCCGCCGCCGCCACCGCATCCGCCGCGGCCGCCAGGTCCTTGCGGGGCTTGCGCTTGCGCTTGTCAGCCTCGCCCGCCGCGTCCGCAGCCCCAACCGCGGGCATCCCGACGAAGGTCTCGTACTCCCCGGGCCCGGCCAGCAGCGCCTGCAGCGATGCGGCGAACTCCGTGAGCAGCCGGTTGCCGATCTCCTCGATCATCCCGCCGCGCCCGAAGCGGGCCAGACGGCCGGTGATGCTGTACTCGGTCAAGACCTCGACCACACTCGTGCCCGGCGCGCCCTCCTTCACCGACGAGGCGATCGTCGCCTTGGCGCCGCCCTGGCCGCGCCGGTCGGTGCCGGCGGCCTTCATGGTCGCCGAGCGCGAGGCCTCGTCGACGTTCTCAATCTCGAGCGTGCCGACGTAGGCGGCGGCCGTCGGCCCGATCTTCACCCGGAAGCTGCCGTTGTAGGTGCCGTCGTCGTTGCGTCCAGCGATCTCGGCGCCCGGCAGGCAGGGGGCGGCCTTCTCGACGTCGATCAGCGCGGCCCACACCCGGTCCGGCGGTGCGGCGACCTCAAATGACTGCTCTAGCTTCATCGCGGACCTCCTCCAGGTCTTCAGGGGTATCGACGTCGCGCCCGGAGCATAGGTGTCCGACCTCCACCTGCGATCCGCCACGGAGCAAACCTCGAGCGCCCTCGTCGCCGACCGGCGAGGCTGGCGAGGCCGGCAAGGTCAGCGCCGTGATCTCCTCAGGACCGAGCACCACCGGGTGCCCCGGCCGGCCACCGTACACCGCCCGCGCCCGCGGCGGCTGCCCGACGAACATGCGGATGACCTCGGGGGTCACCAGCGGCGCGTCCCCGAGCGTCACGATCAGCTTCGAGATCGACGGGCTCCCGCCCCTAAGCGCCGCTACCCCACAGCGCAGCGACCACGCCTGACCGGACTCCCATTCCTCGCAGACCACCGTCTCAGCCCGGCCGAACCGGACGCCCTCCCGGATCGCCTCAGCCTGGGAACCCAACACCACCACCACCCGCGACAGCTCGGCCACGTCGCACTGCGCCCGCACCGCCCACTCCAGCAACGGGCGGCCGTGGAAATCGGCCAGCTGCTTGGGCGAGGCGCCGAACCGCGTCCCCCCTCCCGCGGCCAGGACAAGCCCCGCAACCGACATCTACGCGCGGGCCTCCCGGATGGACCCCTCGCCGGCGCGCAGCCGCCCGCCGTCGCGCCCATTGGCGACCGCCACGATCTCGCCCAGGATGGACATCGCCGTCTCCATCGCGGTGCGGGCGCCCAGGTCCAAGCCGATCGGGCCCGACAGCCGCCCCAGCTCGTCCTCGCTGAGACCGCGCTCCTCCATCAAACGCACCCGTCGCCGATCCTGGGTGCGCCGCGACCCCATCGCTCCGACGAACATCGCCGGAGACCGCAGCGCGATGTCCAGCGCCGGGTCGTCGAGCACCGGATCATGCGTCAGCACGGCCACGGCGGTCGACGGAGAGATGCCGCCCAGGCGCGAGAACGCCTCGTCGGGCCACGCGTCGATCAGCTCATCGGCGTCGGGGAAGCGCTCACGCAGCAAATACTCCGAACGCGGGTCCACCACCGCCGAGCGCCAGCCGATGGCCCGCGCCAACCGGGACAAAGCGGCCGCCAGCTCGACCGCGCCGACCAGCACCAGCCGCGGCGGCGGATCCGAGACCGCCTCGAACGCCGGCCCATGCAGTTCAGACGTGGCCACCCATTCGGCATCCATCAGCGCTACATCTCCTCCAGAATCGTCGCCAGCTCCTCCAGGGACGCCAGCGAGTTGCCGGCGAGCAGCCGGTCGGTATGCGGCACCGCGGCCTGCATCCCGCGCGCCAGCGGCTGGTAGTCCGGATGCGCGGCCAGCGGGTTGAGCCAGACGAGCCGGTAGGCGGCCCGGCGCAGCCGGGCCATCTCGACGTCGAGCTGCTCGGGCTCGCCGCGGTCCCAGCCGTCGGAGAGCACGATGACCACCGCCCCGCGGCCGATCCGCCTGCCGTGGACGCGGTTGAGCTCGGCGATGGCGGCTCCGATCCGCGTGCCCCCCGAGAAGTCGGAGACCGCGGCGGTGGCACGGTCCAGCGCGCGGTCGTGATCGCGCCCAGCCAGCTCCTGGGTGATCCGGGTCAGCCGCGTGCCGAAGGCGAACGCCTCTACCCGGCGCTGGGCCGCCACCGAGGCGTGCATGTACTGCAACAGCATGCGGGAGTACGGAGCCATCGAGCCCGACACGTCGCAGACCAGCACCACCTGGCGCGGGCGTCGGGTGGGCGCGCGCCAGCGCCGGTGCAGCGGTTCGCCGGCAGTGCGCAGCGACTGGTGGACGGTGGCGCGCAGGTCGGGCACGTGCTCGCGCCGGCGCGAGGGCCGCGTCCGCCGCGACAGCCGCATCGGATGGCGGCGGGCGAGCCGCAGGATGAGCTCGCGGGCGAGCGCCATCTCGGCCTCGGTGTAGCGCGCGAAGTCCTTCTCGCGCAGCAGCTCCATGTCACTCCAGGCGGCCGGGACGATCTCAGAGTCCTCCTCCGCCACACCGGCGCCCGGGTCGGCGAGGCCCATCATCGGCGCCGGGCGCTGGATGTGGCCGAGCGCCCCCAGCGGGTCCACCTCGTCATCCAAAGGCACCCGCCCGTCGCCGTAGACCGCGACAAACGCGAGGTCAAAGCGCTCCAGGTCGGCATGCTGGGAGCACAGCACGGTCCGCAGCGCGAGTCGGACCTCATCCCTGGAGGCGCAGTCCACAGCCTCCAGCGAGCGCATCGCACTCAGCAGCTCCCCCACCCCCACGCGCGTGCCCTGGGCGCGCAGCACGGCGGTGAGATCGCCCAGCTTGTCCACCATCCCCTCCACCAACGGCTCGAGCAACTCACCGGCCGCCGGTCCGTCAGACACCCTCCAGCACCCCTCGCTCGCGCACCCGCAGCACGTCCTCGTGGACCTTGAGCGCGACGCCGAGCGTGTCGTCCAGCGAGGCCTCGTCGCCCAGGGCGAGCAGCGCCTGGGCCCACACGATCGTCTCCCCCACGCCCGGGAGCTTGTAGAGGTCGCCCTGGTCGCGCAGCCGCGACACCGCCTCCACCACCCGCGCGGCGATCTCCTCGGGGACGCCGGGCAGGCGCGCCTCGACGATCGCCCGCTCGCGTTCGGGGCTGGGATAGTCGATCCAGTGGTAGAGGCACCGCCGTTTCAGAGCGTCGTGCAGCTCGCGAGTCCGGTTGGACGTCAAGAGGACGATCGGGCGCCGCGCCGCGGTGATCGTCCCCAGCTCCGGGATCGTCACCGCGAAGTCCGAGAGGAACTCCAGCAGGAAGGCCTCGAACTCGTCGTCGGCGCGGTCGATCTCGTCGATGAGCAGCACCACCGGCCTCGAGTCATCGGACTCCAGAGCCTCCAGCAGCGGACGCCGCAGGAGAAAGCGCCGGGAGAAGAGCTCTCCCTCGTCGACACCCTGCTCTGAGGCGCGCAGGGCCAGGAGCTGGCGCGAGTAGTCCCAGTCATAGACCGCGTGGTGCAGGTCGATGCCCTCGTGGCACTGCAGGCGGATGAGCCTGGCGCCGATCGCCGACGACAGCGCGCGGGCCACCTCGGTCTTGCCCACCCCGGCCTCGCCCTCCAGCAGCAGTGGCTGCTCGAGCACGACGGCAAGGTGGACGGCCATCGCCAGCGGGCGATCCGCCAGATATCCCTGTCCCGCGAGGACTTCGCTCGCGGCTCGTACTGACTGAAGCGCCGCGAGCGTCACCTTGTCCTCGATGTTAGAGGTCACGTCTGATTAGTGGCGGAGTTGGGTGGCCGACCCGTGGATGCCAGGCGCCGCACGGGAGCGCAGCAATAGCGAGCTATTGCGAGCGAGCGGGTGGTGTCTGGCGCCGCGGGGTGGCCGCACAAGCCGTCAATAATCTGACGTGCCCTCTTATCCGCCAATTGCGTCCTGGATCGCGCGCCGGGTCAGCACCCGCGCCAGATGGCGCTTGTAGTCCGCCGAGGCGTTCAGATCCGCCGGTGGGTTGGTCCCCTCGGCGGCCTGCTCGGCCGCCTTGGCGATGTTCTCGGCCGACAGTTCCTGGCCGCGCAGGGCCTCCTCGGCCGCGGTCGCCCGCAGCGGGACCGAGCCCATGTGGGTCAGACCGATTCGGACGTCCTCGCAGGTGCCTCCCGAGGACTTGACCACGGCGCACACGCCCACCATCGCCCAGTCCTCGGAGCGACGGTTGAACTTCTGGTGGCCGTAGCCCCAGCCCTCGAGCGCCGGGATCCGGATCTCGGTGAGCACCTCCTGCTCGCCCACCTCGGTGGTCATGTAGCCCTTGAACAGGTCGGCGGCCGCCACCGAGCGCTGGCCATCGGGACCCTGGAGGGTGACCTCGGCCTCGGTGATGAGCATCGCCGCCGGCAGGTCTGACGCGGCGTCGCCGTGGGCCAGGGAGCCGCCGATCGTGCCACGGTTGCGCACCTGCATGTCGGCGATCGTCGCGGCGACCGCGGAGACGACGCCCAGCTCAGGAGTCTTCTCCAGCACCGAGTGCGTGGTGAGCGCGCCGACGCGCCAGTGGCCGTTCTGGCGCTCCACGCCGTGCAGCCCCGGGACCTTGCGCAGGTCCACGAGCAGCGACGGCGCCGCCACACGGAGCTTCATCATGGGAATGAGCGAGTGACCGCCCGCAATCAGCTTGGCGTCCTCGCCGCCGTCCACCAGCGCCGCGATGGCGTCCTGGAGCGACTCGGGTGCCGTGTACTCGAACTCGGCGGGGATCATGACTGCGCGCCTCCCTCCGGGCTCGCGCCCTGTCCTTGGTTGATGGCCTCCCAGATCCGCATCGGGCTGAGCGGCATGTTGATGTAATCGACGCCGAGCGGTCGTATGGCGTCGATGACGGCATTGGTCACCGCCGCCGAGGCGGCGATCGTGCCGGCCTCGCCGACGCCCTTGGCGCCCAGCGAGTTGACCGGCGAGGGGGTCTCAGTCCGGTCGGTCTCGAACGACGGCATCTCGGCCGCCGTCGGGATGGCGTAGTTGACGAAGGTGCCGGTGGTCAGCTGGCCGTCGCCGTCGTAGTAGACCCGCTCGTAGAGCGCCTGGCCGATGCCATAGACCACGCCGCCGTGGATCTGGCCGTCGATCAGCATCGGGTTGATGGCCCGGCCGCAGTCGTCGACCGCCACGTAGCGCACCACCTTGACCTTGCCCGTCTCCGGGTCGACGTCGACGACGCACGCGTGTGCGCCGAACGGGAACACGAAGTTCTCCGGGTCATAGAAGGTGGTCTCCTCCAGGCCCGGCTCCATCCCCTCCGGGACCGCGCCGATGTAGGCGATGCCGGCCACATCGGCCAGCGCCAACCCCTTGTCCGGGGATCCCCGGACCGAGAACTTCCCGTCGGCGACCTCGATGTCCTCGGGCGCGGCCTCCAACTCGGCGGCCACGATCGACTTGGCCTTGGCCACCACCTTGTCGGTGGCCTTGGCCACCGCCTCGCCGCCGGTGGCCAGCGAGCGCGACCCGTAGGTGTTGCGCCCCTCGGGCCCCATGGACGTGTCCCCGTGGATGACCTCCACCACCGAGGGATCGACGCCGAGCTTGTCGGCCACGATCTGGGCCATCGCGGTTTCCAGGCCCTGCCCGTGCGGGGACGTGCCCGTATAGACGGTGACCGCGCCGGTGTTGTGGACGCGGATCATCGCCGACTCCCATAGCCCGGCCTGCACCCCGACCCCGGCGGGCCCGGTGATCCGGCTCGGCGCCAGACCGCAGATCTCGGTCCACGTGCAGAAGCCGATCCCGCGGTAGATGCCCTTCGAACGCAGCTCCTCCTGCTCTGCCCGGAACGCGGCGACATCGACGTGCTCCATCAGCTTGTCGAGCGTCTTGTGATAGTCGCCGGAGTCATAGATGACGCCGGTGGCGACCTCCGCCGGGAAGTCCTCCTTGGGGATGAAGTTCTTGCGGCGGACCTCCAGCGGATCCATCCCCAGCTCGTGGGCGAGCTGATCGAGCGTGACCTCGATCATCTGCGTCGCCTCGGGCCGGCCGGCGCCGCGGATGGCGTCGGTGGGGCACTTGTTGGTGAACACCCCGGTGATGTCGGTCTGGACGTTGGGGATCTTGTAACAACCGCCCATCACGAACGCCCCCAGCGACGGGATCAGCGGGGTCAGGATCATGTTGTAGGCGCCGAAGTCGGCCAGGATCTTGACGTGGAAGGCGGTGATGGTGCCGTCGCGCTTGGCGCCCATCTTCACGTGCGAGATCTGATCGCGGCCCTGGTGGGCCACCGAGAGGTTCTCCGAGCGCGACTCGATCCACTTGACCGGGTGCCCGAGCTTGCGTGACGCCCAGCAGGCGAACAACTCCTCGCCGTAGACCTGGAGCTTCTGGCCGAAGCCGCCGCCCACCTCGGGCGCGATGACGCGCACGTGATCCTCGCCGAGACCCAACAGGAGGGCCATGAACAGGCGCACGAAGTGCGGCACCTGCGTCGAGGTGTAGAGGGTCAGCGAGCCGGCCCGGTAGTCGGCCAGCACCCCCCGGCATTCGATCGGGGCCCCGGCGATGCGGTGGTTGACGACCCGCCGCTCCACGATGACGTCGGCCTCGGCGAACCCCGCCTCGACGTCGCCGCCGGCCAGCGTCCACTCGTGGACCTTGTTGGTGCCGAACTGGTCGTGGACGTACGGCGCGCCGGCGACGGCGACCTCGGGGTCGATGACCGCGGGCAGCGGCTCGTACTCCACGATGACGTCCTCGACGGCATCGCTCACCGCGTAGCGGTCGTCGCCGACCACCACCGCCACCGGGTCGCCGACGTGCTTGACGACGCCGCGGACCAGGGGCCAGTGCTCGGGGTTGTTGACCTCGACGCCTGGCGGCACCCACGCCATCGGCAGCGGGCCTCCGAGGTCGGACATGTCCTCGCCGGTGAACACGGCGCGGACGCCGTCGCGGGCCGCCGCCGCGGAGGTGTCGATCGAGACGACCGTGGCGTGCGCCTCGGGCGAGCGCACGAACGCCGCCCACAGCTGGCCCGGCAGCGAGATGTCATCGACGTAGAGGGCGCGCCCGGTGATGAGCGGGGGATCCTCCTTGCGGCGCAGCTCGCGGCCGACGTGGCCGGCGGGCGCGGCATCGGTGACGCTCATGCCTGCGCCCCTATCTTGGAGGCGGCGTCCAGGACTGACTTGACGATGTTGTGGTAGCCGGTGCAGCGACAGAGGTTGCCCTCCAACCCGTGGCGGACCTCGTCCTCGGTGGGGTTCGGATTGCGCGCCAGCAGCGCGGAGGCGGACATGATCATCCCGGGGGTGCAGTAGCCGCACTGCAGGCCGTGGTTGTTCCAGAACGCCTCCTGCATCGGGTGGAGGTTGTCCTCGGTGCCCATGCCCTCGATCGTGGTGATCTCGGCGTCCTCGGCCTGGACGGCCAGGACGGTGCACGACTTGACCGCCTCGCCGTTCATGTGAACGGTGCACGCTCCACAGTTGGACGTGTCGCAACCGACATGGGTCCCGGTCAGCCCGAGCGTGTCGCGCAGCGCATGGACAAGCAGCAGTCGGGGCTCGACCTCGATCTCGTGCCCGCTCCCGTTCACGGTCAGGCGGACCTTCACAGTGCTGCTCATCCCTCTCCTCCTCAGTCGATCCTGGGCGTCAGGCCGCACACTACTCCTAGGCGGCCGCACAGGTCCAGTTGTTGCGCCCGCAACCGTTTGCTAAGGTCGGCGCATGAAATTCGGACGCCTCATCCTCCGCCTCATCGTGGGTGGCTACTTCTTTGGCCACGGCACGCAAAAGCTGTTCGGCTGGTTCGGGGGCTACGGCCCCGACGGGACCGGTCAGTTCTTCGAGAGCATCGGGTTGCGTCCCGGCAAGCGCCATGCGCTCGCCGCCGGCGCCGCCGAAGCCGGCGGTGGGGCACTGCTGGTCGCCGGCGCCGCGACGCCCATCGCCGCCTCAGTCCTGACGGCGACGATGCTCACCGCGATCAACCGCGTCCACCTCAAGAACGGCCCGTGGGTGACCGACCAGGGCTACGAGTACAACCTCGTCCTCATCGCGGTCGCCCTCGCCCTGGCCGAGACCGGCCCGGGCAGCCCGTCGATCGACGACGCCATCGGCGCGAAGTGGCACGGCCCCAAGTGGGCGGTCCGCTCGCTGGTGCTCGGCATCATCGGGGCGATCGGCGCGCACATCGTCGCCGAGAGCGCCCCGGCTCCCGAGCCCGCTCCTGAGACCGAGGCCGAGACGGTCGCCGAGCCGCAGGCCGAAGCCGCGGCACCCTCCAACTAGCTAAGCGACAGGACGCGCCACCGGCTGGCCCACGGCTCCATAGAGCTCGGGCCGCCGGTCGGCCATCAGGTCGGCCAGTTCGGTGTAGGTCTTGTCGTGCGAGCGGGTCAGGTCCACGGTGGCGCTCGCCGGGCCGGCGCCGGTCTGCGAGGCCAGGACCCAGCCCTGCTCGTCGACGATGCTCGTGCCGGCATTCCAGTGCTGGCCGCGCTCGGTGCCGGTCCGGTCACAGCAGGCGATGGCCACGCGGTTGACCCGGGCGGCGGCCATGGCGATCGTCACCTCGGGCGCGCGCTCCCCGTCGGGCCGGTCCACGTAGGGCCAGTTGGTGGGCACGCAGATGAGCTCGGCGCCGGCCAGCGCCAGCGTGCGCGGCATCTCGGGGAACTCGAGGTCATAACAGACGAGCACGCCGATCCGCCCGGCCGGCGTGTCGAACACCCGGGGCGGCTCGCCGCCGGGCGCGAACCACAGCTTCTCGCGGTCCCACAGGTGGCCCTTGCGGTACACGCCGATCACGCCCGAGCTGTCGAGCACGGCGGCGCTGTTGTAGGTCAGCCCGTCCTCGCCGCGCTCGGCGAAGCCGCCGATCACCACCGCCGAGCCGGCCTCCGCCGCCCACTGCTCAAACAGCGGGTCCGCGGGGGTGATCGCCACCGAGGCCGCCTCCTCGGCGGACTCGAACATGTAGCCCGAGGTGACGAGCTCCGGCAGCACGACGACGTCGGCGCCGGCCGCGACCGCATCGGCGATGGCGCTGAGCGACAGCCGCCGGTTGGCCTGCAGGTCGGCGATGCGGGGAGCGACCTGCTGGCACACGATCGTGGTCATGATGGGATCCTAGTGGTCTTCCCGGTGAGTACGTTCGCACCGAGAGGTACGACTGGTGGATGCCAGGCGAGGACGCAGGACCCGACGTGTAGCAGCGCTACACGAGGGTCCGAGGACAAAGCGTGGCGCCGCCAGACGTGCCTCGAATGCGAACGTACTCGCGGGGAGGGCCACAGTTCTCGCCGCGGGGGTGCGGGCGCTGCCGCCATCGCATCACGGGCGCTTGGAGGCCAATACCTGGTACACCGACGCCCAGCCGGTGGTGAAGCCGGCGCGCGCGGCGCGGAGGTAGAGCTTCCACACGCGGGCGCGCTCCTCGCCGGCGAGGCGGACGGCCTCGTCATAACGCGCCTCGTAGCTCTCGATCCAGTAGGTGAGCGTGCGGGCGTAGTCCTCGGGCAGGCCCTCGACGTGGCGCACGACTAGGCCGGTGCGTTCCATCGCCTGGGCGATGCGGCTGAGCGGGAGCGGCACGCCGTCGGGGAAGACGAAGCGCTCGGAGAACGCGCCCTCGTCGGTGGTCTCGAAGTCCATCAGCTTGGCGATGCCGTGGTTGAGGAGGCGGCCGCCGGGGCGCAGGAGCTCGTTGAGCGTGTGCATGTAGAGGTCGATCCGCTCCTCCCCCACGTGCTCCACCATCCCGATCGAGGAGATGGCGTCGAATTGCTGGGCTGGGCGGGGATCTAATTCGCGGTAATCGGCGAGGCGCAGCGTGACGCGGTCCTCGACCCCGGCTTCGCGGACGCGCTCGCGCCCGAGCTTGACCTGCTCCTCTGACAGGGTCACGCCGAGCACCGAGACGCCGTAGTGCGTGGCGGCGTGGATGGCGAAGCTGCCCCATCCGCAGCCGACGTCGAGCACCCGCTCGCCCTCCTGGAGGGCAAGCTTGGTGCAGACGAGCCCCAGCTTGGCCTGCTGGGCCTCCTCGAGGGTCTGCGCGCCGCCCTTGAAGTAGGCGCAGCTGTAGGTCATCGAGGCGTCCAGGAACAACGCGAAGAACGCGTTGCCCGCGTCGTAGTGGTAGGCGATCGCGCGCCGGTCGCGTCCCAGCGTGTGGCGCTCCCCGGTGAGCCGGAGCTCGGAGGCGGGCGGGCGCGGTGGCTTGACCAGGCCGCAGGCGCGGACGAGCGCGAGACCCAGCCGGGCCATCTGGGCCGGCGGGATGCGCGGCGCCTCGAACGTGTCCACCACGCGCAGCGACTTCTCGATGTCGTCGGTCTCGATCAGCCCCAGGACATAGGCGCGGCCCAGCCCCAGCTCACCGGGGGCGCGGATGACGTGGGCGAGCGCCTCGGGCGAGCGGAAGCTGAAGGTGGGCGCGTCGGGGTCGGTGGCCGGCACCTCGGTGCCGTCCCAGAAGCGCAGGGCGAAGGGACGTTGCGGGAGCGCGGACGCGAGTTCGCGGCGCAGAGGTGCGGTGTTGGCGAACGGCACGGCCGCGGGACTCTAGTACACGCCGTAGGAGCCGCCGCGTGCCTGACCGGGGGCCCGAACCGGGCCCCGCGCGCCCGCTCAGCCCTGCTGAACGGCGAGCTTGCGGTCGCGCCGGGCCGGGTCGACCCGGACGACGTCCCAGGCCAGACCCGTCATCTCGAGCATGCGGATGATCGCCGCCGAGGGGTCAAGCTGCCAGCGTTGCAGCCCGTGGCGGTAGGAGGTGGGGAACGCGTGGTGGTTGTTGTGCCACGCCTCGCCCCATGTGGGGATGGCCAGCCAGAACACGTTCTTGGACTCATCCCCGGTGTTGTAGTCGGCGCGGCCGAAGTAATGGCAGACGGAGTTGATGCTGAACGTGGCGTGGTGCATGAAGAAGATGCGCGCCGCGCCGCCCCACAGCAGGGCGGTGAGCCCGCCGGTGACCGTGCCGGTGAGGGCGACCCCGAGACCGAAGGCGGCGGCCAGCCCCGCCGCGACCCACAGCACGAATGTGCGATCCACGAAGCGGATCCACGGGTCGGCGAGCAGATCCTTGGCGTAGCGCGTCTCGTCGGCGACCTCCATGTCGGAGAACACCCAGCCGATGTGGGCGTGGACGAGACCCCAGAGCTGACCGCGCCATCCGTCGCGGTGGTCCAGATGGGGGCTGTGCGGGTCGCCCTGCTCGTCGGAGAACTGGTGATGCTTGCGGTGGGTCGCCACCCAGTCGATCACTGGGCCCTCAGCCGCGGCGGATCCGAGCGCGGCGAAGAACGCCCGCGTCGCGCGGCTGCACTTGAAGCTGCGGTGGGTCAGCAGACGGTGGAATCCAACGGTGATGCCCGATCCGATGACCATGTAGAAGATCGCCAGCACGAGCAGGTCCTGCCAAACAAGCAGGCCGTGGCTCCACCCCAGCCACATCCCCAGCAGCACGAGGATCGGCGGCGCACCGGTGACCACGGCGCTGGCCACGCGGTCCACCAGCGGCATCTTGACCGCGCGCACCTCACCGGCCGGTTCGCCGGTCGTTACATCGGGGGCTCGAGCGGAGATGCGCGAGGCATCAGGGGTCGAGGGCGCGGCAACCGCTGTCGGGGTGTCGGGGCCCATGGGGTCGCGGCCGATGCTACCCGCTTCGGGGGCGCACCACCTAAGAATGACTTTAGGTGGACCTAACGGTCCGGTTGCGTCCCGCGATGCGATGCCGGCGGGGTCGTAGCCGGCTAGAGCCCCGCGGCGTGGTTGACGTAGGGCTGGTAGGCCCGGCACGGCTCGCCGCGCAGTCCCGGGCACGGCGGAAGCGCGGTCGGCACGCTCACCCCTCCGACCACGGGCAGCACCAGCCGCGACGGGAACTTCGCGGAGTGGGCGATGAACACCTTGGCCGTCCCGTGCGGGAGCAGGCCGGAGAAGGACCAGACCGCCTGGTCGCCGCCGGGCGCGGCGATCGTGACGCGGATCCGCGAGCCCTTGCGGTAGGCGTGGCCCTCGTAGTAGAGGGGCACGGTGACCTCGGTGAAGCGACCGGACGGCAGCGGCGCCGCGTCGGCCTTGCGCAGGCTTAACACCGGCTCAAGCAGGGTGCTCTGGGCGGCATCGAGCTTGCGCTCTGACGCCCGAACCCAGCCGTCCTGCACGAACGTCTCCTTGCCGTCGGGACGGACTTCGGAGATCGTCGCCTGGAGGTCGACGCTGGGCGCCGAGGCCTTGATCCACAGCTGGACCGCGCCGCCGCCGATCACGACAGTGTTGGCGGTCAGCGGCGCGCTGACGTAGGACGCGGCGGTCCCGGCCGGGTTGACCTGCCAGTGGTAATCCGGCGTCGCGCTCCACAGGCCGCCCGGCCCGTCGTTGCCGCTGTAGCTCGTGGCCGAGCGCGCCTTAGGCTTCCAGGTGAACGCGTCGCTGGAGGCCGATGTAGCCCGGCCGGCGCTGAGCACCCCGCCGGTGCCCAGGTACCACGAGCGCGCCTGCGTGCCCGGAATCGGGAACCGCGAGAACGACTGCTCGAACCCCGGGTAGGGGGCGCCCGGAGTCGTGCTGCCGGCTCCGTTGTCGAACATGACGCGGATCGGCTTGAGCGCCTGGAAGGCCGACAGGGCGGCGGCGTAGGAGGGCTGCGCCTGGATCGGGTCGGAGGGCAGCGTGACGTCGTTGATGCCCATCGCCGTGGCGAAGACGGTGGGCGCGAGCGCCTTGGTGGTGTCCGGCAGCTCGGGCCGGCGATGGGCCACGTAAAGCTCGAGGAAGTCATACCAGCGGTTGAATGTCTGGGGATCGAGCGAGTCGATGTGCGCGCCGTTGGTGAACGTGAACCACTTGCGCGCGGTGCCCCTGAAGTCCTGGGCGAGGTCGGCGCAGTGGCCGCCCGTCTGCTCGTCGGTGAACTGGCAGGCGAGGTAGACCGGGACGTGGACCTTGTGCACGAACGTCACCGGCGCCAGCGGGTTGGCCACCGAGGGCACGAAGTAATGGTTGGCGCGGGCCAGCTTCACCTGGTTGACCGCCTCCCCGTGCAGGGCCTGATTGGCCTTGCACGTCTCATCGCCCTGCTGGATCCGTTTGAACGCCCACTGCTCCCCGCCCGTCCGCGAGGCCGGCAGCGCGTCATGGTCGCGCTCCCTGGCCCAGCCCAGCGTAAAGCCGGTGTTGAGGATGCCGCCCGGATACAGCGTGGTGGCGGTGCTGTCGACGACCGACAGCGGCGTGATCGCGGCCAGGTGCGGCGGGTCGGTGGCGCCGACGAAGAGCTGGCTGATTCCGCCGTAGGAGATGCCCAGCATCCCCACGCGGTGGCCGAGCACCCACGGCTGGCGGGCGACCGCCTCGATGGTGTCGTAGCCGTCGAGGCCCTGGAGGGGCTCGAAGTAGTTGAAGGAGCCGCCCGAGCATCCGGTCCCGCGCATGTTGACGTCGACGACTGCGAACCCCAGGAGGTTGGCGACGGCGCTGATCCCGCTCTCCGCACCGGCAGGGTCGGCGTAGCCGTAGCCCGCGTACTCGACCAGCGTCGGGTACGGGCCGTCTACCGGACCCCGCCCACCCCCGGGCAGGCGCACGTCGATGGCCAGGCTCGTCCCGTCGCGCGTGCGCAGGTAGCCGTAGCCGCCGTCGGGCAGCTTCTGGTCATAGACCTTGGTGCTGGGCGGGGCCGAGCGGTCGGGCATCACGGTGACCGCGGCCGACTTCTTGGCGCCCGCGCGCAGGCGATACCCCTTGCCGGGAGCGAGGCTGCGGAAGACGATCCCGCCCAGCGAGTCGGCCTTCTGGGTGGTCACCGCGTGGCCCCGCTGGTCCAGGAGCGACACCGTCGCGTGGGGCCTGAGGCCGACCGCGTAGATCTGCTGCACGCTGCCGTGGGCCACCACGGCGCCGCCCTTGGCCTGCGCAGCCGCCGCGGACACCAGGCCCGCGACGAGCGCGACCGCAAGGGCGAACAGCCACGTCCTCCTCCTCATGGGCGGGCAACCTACTACTTCGGGTAGGTGGGCGCGCCGCTACC
Organism: uncultured Actinomycetota bacterium; assembly: GCA_963850325.1. GTDB lineage: Bacteria > Actinomycetota > Thermoleophilia > Solirubrobacterales > Solirubrobacteraceae > Palsa-465. Next base: position 94,462 of record CAWKLB010000006.1, on the reverse strand, counting down.
GGCCGCCGGCACGCGCTGCTACCGGCCTAGCGGGCGCGCCGCTACCGGCCGACGGTGCGCACGAGGCCGCGGGCCCGTGCCGGCACCGCCGACAGCGTCTCGCGGACCTGGGAGAGCCCGGCGCGCAGCTCCGGGTCGCCCACCTCGACCGGGAGCATCGAGTCCTGCAGCTCCGCGATCGACTGGTCGGCGTCGTAAGCGGCGTCTCCGGCGCGCTCGATCAGCTCACGCACGCTCTGGGACTGCGCCCCGGGCGAGTGGGGGCTGAACGTGCGGGCGTGCAGCTGGGAGCGGCTGGCGAACTCGGTGTAGGTGCGCTGGGCGCGGCCGTAGGCCGACTGGACCGGGCGGAACAGCTGCTCCTCCAGGACGTCGGCGTGCTGGTCGTCGAGCTGCTCATACGCCTCCCCCAGGCACGCCAGCGCGTCGGCGATCTGCTCGATGGCGACCGCGAGATCACTCAGCACCTGCTCTCGGCCTTCAGCGGTCGTGTATGCCATCCGTCGAAGAGATTAGTTCGCTCTCGTGTCGAAATGGAGAACGCTCGATCGTCGTCGCGTTAACAGGCCGTTGGTGGAGGTCCATTACGGTGGGCGCCGCGGTCTGACGACAACCACCCGTTCTACGAAGGAGCCCGATCGATGCGCTTCATGATGATCATGATCCCCAACGTTTCCGAGGAGAACTGGGCACCGAACGCCGAGGAGATCGCGACGATGTCCAAGTTCAACGACGAGCTGACCAAGGCCGGCGTGCTGCTCACCCTCGACGGCCTGGCGCCCACCGCCAAGGGTGCCCGCGTCTCCTTTGCCGGCGGCAAGCCGTCGGTCACCGACGGGCCGTTCACCGAGGCCAAGGAGCTGATCGGCGGCTACTGGCTCATCCAGGCGAGGTCCAAGGAGGAGGCGGTGGAGTGGGCCAGCCGCTGCCCCGCCAACGAGGGCGACATCATCGAGGTCCGGCAGGTGTATGAGATGTCTGACTTCGACGACGCCGCATGAGGGACGATGGCGGTCCGCGCTGACACCCGCCGCGCCATCGATGCGGTGTGGCGGATCGAGTCGGCGCGGGTGATCGGCGCCCTGGCCCGCATCGTCCATGACATCGGGTGGGCCGAGGACCTCGCGCAGGATGCGCTCGTGGCAGCGCTCGAGCAGTGGCCGCAGTCAGGCATCCCGGACAACCCGGGAGCCTGGCTGATGGCTACCGCCAAGCACCGCGCGATCGACCAGCTGCGCCGCCGGCAGATGGCCGAGCGCCGCCACGACGAGCTGGGCCGCCGGGAGGAACGCGAGCACTCCACCAGCGAGCTCGACCTGGCGGCGGCCGCCGACGACGACATCGGCGACGACATGCTCAGCCTGCTCTTCGCGACGTGCCACCCGATGCTCTCGGCGCAGGCCCGGGCGGCCCTGACGCTGCGTCTGTTCGGCGGTCTCAGCACGCCGGAGATCGCGCGCGCCTTCCTCGTCCCTGAGGCGACGGTCGCTCAGCGGGTCGTGCGGGCCAAGCGCACGCTGGCCGAGGCGCGCGTCCCGCTCGATGTGCCGACCGGCGCCGAGCTGGGACCCCGGCTGGCCTCGGTGCTGGAGGTGATCTACCTCATCTTCAACGAGGGCTACGCCGCCACTGCAGGCGACGACTGGATGCGTCCGGCCCTGTGTGAGGACGCTCTGCGCGTGGGACGCATCCTGGCCGAGCTCCTGCCGACGGAGGCCGAGGTTCACGGCCTGGTCGCCCTGATGGAGATCCAGGCGTCGCGCTCCGGCGCGCGTGTGGGGCCCGGCGGCGAGCCCGTGCTCCTGCTCGACCAGGACCGCTCGCGCTGGGACCGCGTCCTCATCGGGCGCGGGCTGAGAGCGCTGGCCCGGGCCGAGCAGCTCGGGATGCTGGGCCCATACACGCTCCAGGCCGCCATCGCCGCGTGCCATGCCCGGGCCTGGAGGGCCGACCAGACCGACTGGGGGCGGATCGTCGCCCTCTACGACGCGCTCGCCCAGCTCACCCCGTCGCCGGTGGTGGAGCTCAACCGGGCGGTGGCGGTCTCGATGGCGTACGGGCCCGAGGCGGCGCTCGAGCTCGTCGACGCCCTCGTCGACGACGCCACGCTCAGCGACTACCACCTACTGCCCACCGTGCGGGCGGATCTGCTGGCGCGGCTGGGGCGGGTCGACGAGGCCCGCGCGGAGCTCGAGCGCGCGGTCGAGCTGACCCAGAACGAGTCCGAACGGCGCCTGCTCAGCCGGCGGGCCGCCGAGCTCTGAGAGCCCGCCACGCGCCCGTGCGGCGCGCCACGCGCCCGTGCGGCCCGCGGTGAGGGGCTGTGAACTCGGTGTCAGTGGAGCGTCTGGGCGCCGGTCTCGCCCGCAGCCCCGTCGCCTCCGGGCTGAGCGCCTCCGGGCCGACCGCCTCCGCCCGCGGGCACGGGCACGGGCGGCGCGAACCATCCGGCGAGCCGCGCGGCCGCCTCAGTGTCGCCCCGCACCCGGAGCGCACCGTCGCTGACCGCGCGCTGAATCGGATCTCCGTGCCAGAGGACGGCGGCGAGCGTGACCGTGTCCGTCTCGATCGACGCGGCCGGCGTCACTCCCGCCGGGGCGCGACCGCGGGTGACCTCGAGGCGTCCGGCGGCCACCTCGAGCGTGAAGATCTGCTCGCCCAGGGTGAGCTCATACGCCGCGTCGACCCCGCCGGCCGCATCGGGGTCGAACGTGGTCTCCAGGGCGACCACCGCCGCGTCGATGCCGAGCGGCGGCGGCTGATCGGGCAGCGGGACTCGGCTGCCCCAGCGCCCGAGCGCCACGAGCACCGGCGCGAGCTCGGCGCCCCATTCGGTCAGCTCGTAGATCTTCGATGCCGCCGGAGGCGGGAGCGTGCCGCGGCGGACGACGCCCGCCTGCTCGAGCTCGCGCAGACGCGCGGCGAGCATGTCAGGCCCGACGCGGGGCAGACCGGCCCGGAGGTCGGTGAACCGCTTGGGCCCGTGAAGGAGCTCCCGGACGACGAGCAGCGCCCAGCGCTCGCCGACGATGTCAAGCGCGCGGGCGATCCCGCATGAGTCTCCGTATGTCCGCTTTGTCTCAGTCATGGAGTTGGTTTTTCCAACTAGATGGTACTGTACTCCAACCAAGGGACTACACGATGAGAAGGAGAGCGCGATGAACGTCGTCTCCGAGACGGAATGGGAACGGGCGCTGGAGGACATCCGGGCCGAGGAGAAGCGGGCCACACGGGCCGCTGACGCGCTGGCGGCCAAGCGGCGCCGCCTGCCGGCGGTCGCGGTCGACAAGCCCTACCGCTTTGGGGGGCCGGACGGCGAGGCGGGGCTGCGCGACATGTTCGAGGGGCGCCGCCAGCTGCTGCTCTACCACTTCATGTTCGCCCCCAACGTCGACGGCTGGCCCGAGGCGGGCTGCGACGGGTGCTCGATGTTCGTGGACCAGATCGGGCATCAGGCGCATTTCCACGCCCGTGACACGTCGTTCGCGCTGGTGTCGCTGGCGCCGATCGAGCAGATCGAGTCCTATCGCCGGCGGATGGGCTGGACGATCCCGTGGTACTCCTCGGCCGGCAGCGACTTCAACCGCGACCTGGGCATCACCACACCCACTGGCGCCGAGACGTTCGGCCTCAGCGTGTTCATCACCGAGGGCGACCGGGTGCTGCGCACCTACTTCACGCACAGCCGAGGCGTCGAGGCCCTGGGGAGCGTCTGGACCTTCCTGGACCTCACGCCCTTCGGGCGCCAGGAGAGCTGGGAGGACTCGCCTCCCGATCGTCCTCAGGGCGATCCCTACACCTGGTGGCGCCGCCACGACGAGTACGAGAGGAACTGAGCTGATGAGCCGACGTGATGACTACCCCGCGGGCGTGCCGTGCTTCGTGGACACGCTGACCGCCGACGTGGAGGCCGCAAAGGGCTTCTACGGCGGGATCTTCGGCTGGGAGTTCGCCGGGCCGGGGGCGATGCCCGGCGATCCGCCCGGTGAGTACTTCGTCGCGAGGGTGGACGGCGACGACGTCGCCGGGCTGGGCACCCTTCCGGCCCAGAGCGGCGCCATGCCTCCCGCCTGGAACACCCACGTCGCCGTGGAGAGCGCCGAGGCGGCCGCCGCCCGCGCCACCGCCGCCGGCGGCTCGGTGCTGGTCGCGCCGTTCGACGCGCCGCCGGCCGGGCGCATGGCGGTGATCGCCGATCCGGCCGGAGGGGCCCTCACCGTATGGGAGGCCGGCGACCGCACCGGCGCGGCCCGGGTCAACGAGCCCTCCGCGTGGGCCATGAGCCTGCTGACCACCCCGGATCCTGCCGTCGCCAAGGCGTTCTATGGCGAGCTGTTCGGCTGGGAGGCGGACGAGTTCGGTCCGGTCTGGCTGTTCCGATGCCCGGGCTACTTCGGTGGCGAGCCGGCCCAACCCGTCCCGCGCGACGTGGTGGCGGCCATGGCCGCCGGTGAGTCACGCCCCGCGGCCTGGGGCGTGGACTTCTGGATCGCCGATGCCGACGCCGCCGCCGCGGCGGCGCCCGGGCTGGGTGGCAGCGTCGTCGCCGAGCCCTTCGAGGAGGCCAATTTCCGCCGCGCGGTGCTCGCCGCTCCTGACGGGGCGACGTTCTCAGTCAGCCAGCTTCAGCTCACCGGCTGAGGCCGCTGGGCGTCCGAGAGCCACCAGCACAGCGCGGCCGTCACCGCGGAGACGACGATCACCGACGGCCACGCCCCGATCACCCGCCCCAGCACGTGCGATAGCGCGAAGGCGATGAGCCCCGTGACGGTGAGCGTCACCGTCACGCGGGTTCCGTCACGGCGCGCCCACACGGCGATGCAGGCCAGGCCGCAGGCGGCCAGGACGACGCCGCCGAGGGGCCGCGACCCGGTGGCGACCGCGACGCCGAAGCCGGCCATCAAGCCGGCGGCCGCGATCGGCGCGGTCGGGACGCGGTCGAGGCGGTCGGCGAGTCCCGTCGGGCTGAGCTCATCGGTGGCCATTGCGCGATGATCCCAGAGGCGCCCCGTCCACGCTTGCGCGGCCGGCCGGCGGGTAGCGTGTGTCGTCAGCGAGATCGTCCACAGGAGAGCCCATGGGTTTTGACCAGTACCACGAGCCACCGGAGGAGCTACCGGCCGCGACCCGCACCTTTGCCCGGCTGTGCGCGTCGCTGACGGAGGAGGCCGAAGCGATCGGTTGGTACGAGCAACGGCTGGCGGTGGAGAACGACCCCGAGGCCGCCGCGGTCATGCGCGACGCCGTCGGTGAGGAGTTCAAGCACTTCAGCATGGACCTCGAGGCGCTTCTGCGCCGCTCCCCCATCTGGCGCGAGATCGCCCAGGGGATTCTGTTCAAGGCCGGAGACATCGTCGAGCACGGCGAGGCCGCCGAGGCCGAGGCCAGCGGCGACGACATCGGACCCGCGGACGACGGCACCGGCTCACTGGGAATCGGAAGCCTGAAAGGAGCGCTGTGATGAGCAACCATCTGCTGCGCGAGCACGCGCCGATCAGCGACTCCAACTGGAAGCTGATCGACGACGAGGCCCGCGACCGACTGGGCGTCCTCCTGGCCGCCCGCAAGCTCGTGGACTTCTCCGGCCCGCACGGGTGGGAGTACTCGGCCACCAACCTCGGACGCGTCGACTCCGTCCCCAAGGCGCCGTGTGACGGCGTCACCGCGTCGCAGCGCAAGGTCCTGCCGATGGTCGAGGTCCGCGCCGACTTCGCGATCAGCCGCGCCGAACTGCGCGACGATGACCGCGGCGCCGACGACGCGGACCTGGCGGCGCTTGACCGTGCCGCGCACCAGATCGCCGTGGCCGAGAACCGCGCGGTCTTCCACGGCTGGCCCGAGGCCTCGATCGCCGGCATCGCCGACGCCTCGCCCCATCAGGGCCTCCAGCTCGGCAGCGAGCCCACCAGCTATCCGCGGCCGGTGGCCAGCGCCGTCGAGCAGCTGCTGCGCAACGGCATCAGCGGCCCCTACGCCCTCGCCCTCGGCAACGAGGAGTACAAGCAGGTGGTGGAGACGGCCGAGAACGGCGGCTACCCGCTGCTCGAGCACCTGCGCAAGATCGTCCAGGGCGAGCTGGTGTGGGCGCCGGGCCTGGAGGGCGCCGTCGTCGTCAGCATGCGCGGTGACGACTTCCTCTTCGAGTCAGGGCAGGACCTCTCGATCGGCTATCTGGATCACAACGCCGACGAGGTCCGCTTCTACCTGGAGGAGAGCTTCAGCTTCCACGTGGCGACGCCCGAGGCGGCAGTCCCGATCAAGGCCTGAGTCAGACCGGCCGGGCCGGTCCCGGTCACCGCAGCGTCACTCCGGAGGTCCGAGGGCGACCTCGTCGAGGTCGCGCCAGCTGAACTGCGGGTCGTAGCCCAGGACCTCGCGCGCGTGGCTGATGTCCAGCAGTGTGTCGTTGCCCGACACGCTGTCGGCCACGGGCACCCCGGGGTAGACCTCGGCCATCAGGTCGCGGCTGGGCGTGCGCATGACCGTGTCGGCTGCGGCGATGATGAAGTTGTCCGTCCCGTCGATGTCGGCCTCCAGCGCCCGGTCCACGCTCTGCGCGACGTGGCTCTCGTCGACGTAGCCCCACAGGTTCCACTTGCGGGCGTGCGGATCGTCCTGCCAGCCGGCAAACCGCCCGTAGTCCGAGCGCACCATGACGTTGGAGAAGCGCAGCCCCACGATGGGGATGCCGCTCCAGCGGTGAAAGGCGCGGGCCATCTCCTCCCCCACCACCTTGGAGAGCGCGTAGCTGGTCTCGGGGCGCATGTGCTTCTCGTCGACGGGCGCATAGTCCGGCCAGGTGTCAAAGGGCAGGCCCAGCGTCGTCTCGCTGGACGCCCACACGATCCGCTTGAGGCCCAGCCGCTGCGCGGCGGCGAACACCGAGTGGGTGCTGGTGGCGTTCACGCGCCACACCTCGCTGGCCGGCGCGTGCGCCGGCGACGGGATCGCCGCCAGATGGACGACGGTCTCGATCCCCGGCAGCGTGTCGCCGCCGCTGAGGGCCTCCAGCGCCTGGCCGAAGTCGGTGATGTCGGCGCGCAGGAACGGGATCGGATCCTCGGGGTGGTTGGACTCGGGCGAACCCACCTGGTCGATGTTGAGGACCTGGTGGCCGCGTTCGAACAGGTGGCGGACGACGACGCGGCCGGCCTTGCCGCTGCCGCCGGTGACTGCGATCTTGGTCATGCCCGGAGCCATAGCAGACCCGGCGCTCGTTAGGCTGCCCGCCATCGAGCAAGACCGCCGCACCATCGTCTTCTTCCCGGAGGGAGCGTTCGGTCCCACCAACAACTGCGTGGGCATCGGCGACGTGCTGCGCCGGCGCGGCCACCGCGTCGTGTTCGTGGCCGAGGAGTCGTTCGCGGGGACGCTCGAGGCCAAGGGGTTCGAGGAGCGCCTCATGCGGCTCTCCGAAGCGCCGGAGCTCCCCGAGGCGCCCGGCCAGTTCTGGAAGGACTTCATCCGCGACACCGCGCCGGTGTTCCGCTCGAGCACCCAGGACCAGCTCGCCGGCTTCATCCTGCCTACGTGGCAGGCGCTCGTCGAGGGGGCCCGTTACGTGGACGAGCGCCTCAGCGAGATCTTCGATGAGCTCCAGCCCGACGCCATCGTCGAGGACAACGTCTGCTCGTTCCCGGCGATCCCGGCCAGCGGCCGCCCGTGGGTGCGGATCGTGTCCTGCAACCCGCTGGAGGTCAAGGACCCCGCGCTGCCGCCCACGTTCTCGGGCCTGGCCCTGAAAGAGCGCACGAACTGGGAGGCGTTCCGCGCCGAGTACGCCGCACAGGTCGGAGACCTCCAGGCGTCGTTCTCGGAGTTCTGCGTGGAGCGCGGCGCGCCGCCCCTGCCCGCGATGGAGATGATCCACGAGTCCCCCTGGCTCAACCTCTACCTCTATCCCCAGGAGCTGGACTACCCCCGCGGCGTCGCCCTGGGACGCACGTGGCACAACCTCCACACCTGCGTGCGATCCACCGACGAGCCATGGGCCCCGCCCGACGGGGTGGACGGGGACGGGATCCGCCGGCTGGTCTACCTCAGCCTCGGCTCGCTGGGCTCAGCCGACGTGGAGCTCATGCGGCGGCTGGTCGAGCTGCTGGCGGACACCCCGCACCGCTACATCGTCAGCCGCGGCCCGCGCCACGACGAGTACAAGCTGGCCGACAACATGATCGGCGAGGAGTTCCTGCCCCAGACGTCGGTCCTCCCCCACGTCGACGCCGTCATCACCCATGGCGGCAACAACACGGTCACCGAGTGCATGTGGTTCGGCAAGCCGATGCTCGTCCTGCCGATCTTCTGGGACCAGCACGACAACGCCCAGCGCGTGCACGAGACCGGCTACGGGATCCGCCTGCCCACCTACGCGCTCGAGCACGACGACCTCGCCGCCGCCGTGGACCGGCTCCTCACCGACGGGGCGCTGCGCGAGCGGGTCCGCACCGCGGGTGAGCGGCTGCGCGAGCGGCCCGGGACCGAGGCGGCCGCCGCCCTCATCGAGCGCCTCGCGGTCAGCGGGGAGCCCGTCGAGATTGCCGTCGCGGGCTGAGCCCCAACTCCCGCGTGACCGCCGTCGCCGGCTGAGCCCCGGCCCCCCGCGTCACCGGACGACGAACAGCCACCCCCGCACCGGCAGGTCGCTGGCGTGGGAATTGAAGGCCGAGACCTTGATCAGGCTCAGACGCGGATCGTGGCGCAGGTAGGACAGCCACCGCCGCGAGCTGCGGTGGATGAGCGCCATCCACGTCGGCGCCTTCTGAAACGACATCGGCACCACCAGCAGCACCCGGCGACCCACCGGCAGTGCCCGAACCATGGGGGCCAGCCGCGTCGTCACCGAGGAGTGCTCAAACCGGCTCAGCGCGTTGCGCCAGTCCATGATGCGCGGATCCGGGACGGCGCCCAGCGGCGTGGCGAAGTGCGACACCGCCGGGAGGTAGTAGGCGATGGCCGGTACCTGCTCGGGCTGGGTGGAGAGCACGAGCGTGTCCGGACGGACATGAGGGCGCATGACCGCCGCCACCGCCGCAACGTTGCTCTTGGCGTCCACCGAGGTGGGCCTGGGGTCCACGACCCAGAAGCAGCACACGAGCACCAGCGCGACCACTCCCACGTTCCGAGCCCGGGCCAGGCCGAGGGCGGCGAGCAGCAGCAGCGGCCCGACGATCACCGCGAGGTAGCGGCCCGACCACGCGGGCGTCGTCTTGGCGTAGACCCACGCGATGAGCAGCGTCCCGAGGCCCAGCACGCCCAATGCGATGGCGGCTGCGGTGATCGGCCGCGCCGCCCTCCCCTCCTCCCTCAATCCGATCAGCCCCGAGCCGGCGGCGAGCAGGATCGCGATCGCCGCGCCTCGGCCCCCCACCAGGAAGTAGCCGCCCTCAGACAGCGACCACACCACCGGAGCCATCGCCCACGGCGCCCCGGTGTGCTGGGCCTGGTACAGGAGCGTCGGCACCCACGGCAGGTACATCACCGCCACCGCCCCGAACACGAGCGCCCCGTCCCGCCAGAGTTCCCGCCGTGCCGCTGCGTACGGGGTCAACCGCACCGCCACAAGGAAGGCCAGGAAGGTGGCCAGGCCCAGGAAGAGAGCCCAATTGTGGGTGTAGAGCGCGGCGGCGAGTGACACGGCCAGCAGCGGCAGATAGCGCCGGCGGCGCGCGACGAAGCCCTGCGCGAGCCCGACCGCCACCAGCAGCGAGAGCAGCACCATCAGCGAGTACATCCGCGTCTCCTGGGCGTACTCGGTGAGGAAGGGCAGGCCGGCGGCGAGCACGGCGGCGTAGATGCCGGCCCGGCGTCCGAACAGGCCGGCACCGCCCCAATAGGCGACGGGTACCGTCACCACCGCGAACACCAGCGACAGCGCGTGGGTCGCCACCTCGCCGCGACCCCACACCGCCATCCAGCCGTGCAGGAGCAGGTAGTAGAGCGGTGGCGAACCGTCCTGGCGCAGGAGCGCGTGCAGCACGCCGAGGCGATGCGAGGCGATGCCCACCGAGATGGCCTCGTCGACCCAGTAGTGAAAGCGGAGCTGCCCGACGCGCAGCGCCACCGAGGCGAGCGTCAAGGCCACCACGAGCGCGGCCACCGTCCAGCGGTTGACGGGGACGCGACGCGCCAGGCGAGTGGGCGCGGTCCACGGGGTCGCGGCGACACCCCCAGACGGGGCGGACGGGGACGGGGACGTGTCCGGTCGGAGCGTGTCGACAACCATGTGCGTTACGAGCCGTCGCCGGGCGTCAGCGACCATCGGGTAGGGCCGTCGCCAGGTGCGCCGGGCGGACCTACCGCGTGATACCGGGGACGCTATCCAGGCCTGATGCGCGTCCTCTAACGACTCTGTGAAGAACCGGTTAGATGCCCCGCATGAGTGCAATCTCACGATCGGGGTACAGCTTCCGGCCTCAGCTGCCGATTACGGGCGCATGAGACTGGTACGCATCGACTGGATCCAGGACGGCATGGAGCTCGCCCGCGACATTCCGTCCGCCGCGATCGGCGCCGCCCCGCTGCTGCGCCGCGGGGTCCGCCTGTCGTCGTCTCTGGCCACGCGCCTGTCGTCGCTCGGTATCCGCGCCCTCTGGATCGAGGACGACATGGGCGAGGGCATCATCCCGGCGATGCCGCTGCCCGATCACATCCGCGCCGCCACCGAGGAGGCCGTCGCCGCCTGCTTCGAGGCCGCCCGTGCGGTCGCCGCCGACCTCTCCGAGCTGCCCTTCCACACGCTCAAGCAGATCGAGCACGCCGCGGACAGCCTGATCGACGCCCTGGCCGACGCCCCCGAGGCCGCCCTCGCCTTCGATGATCTGGCGTCCGCCGACAGCTACACCTACAACCATTCGATGCGGGTCGCCACCCTCGGCCTGCTGCTCGGCCAGCGCATCGACCGGATCGACGGCTGGGTCGACTACCGCGGCGAGGTGCGCCACGACCGCATGGTCGAGCGCATGACCCAGCTCACCATGGGCCTGCTCGTCCACGACATCGGCAAGCTGGCCATCCCCGAGCAGATCCTCAACAAGCCCGGCAAGCTCAGCCCCGAGGAGTGGGAGCTCGTCAAGACCCACCCCGCCGCGGGCGCCTCGCTCCTGGACTCCGACCGGATCTCGCCGCTGACCCGCGCCGTCGTGCGCGACCACCACGAGCGCTGGGACGGCCAGGGCTACGCGGCCGGCCGCGCGGGCGCGGACATCCACCAGTTCGCCCGGATCGCGGCGGTGGCCGACGTCTATGACGCGATCACGGCCGATCGCCCCTACCAGCCCGCCAACGCCCCGCACGTCGCCGTCAAGGCCATCCGCGAGGGCGCCGGGACCCAGTTCGATCCCCAGATCGTCGAGCACTTCCTGCGCATCGCCATGCCTTATCCGGTCGGTTACACGATCACTCTGCCCGACGGCAGCTCCGGCGCCGTGGTCGGCGTGGAGCCCGAGGAGCCGGAGTACCCGGTGATCCGCTACCGAGAGGGCGGCACGTTCGTCGAGACGGCGCTGCACATCGTCGACGGCGTCGTCCAGGCCGGCAACGGGTCCGCCGCTGCGACGGGTGAGCCGTCGCGCCAGGCCGCGTAGCGGCCGGCCGGTCGTGGCCTCTTCACGCCGCGGGTAGGACCTGACGCCCCAGGAAACGTGGTGCGGTCCTCCTGCTCGTCGGCTCCGATGGAGTGGGCGATCAGCCGGCGGCCAGCGCGTCGGTGATCGCGTCGACGGCGGCCAGCCGGGCCGCGAGCTCGTCGCTGAGGCCGTAGCGCACCGCGAGCTCGCGCGGCGGGGCGTAGGTGAGCTTGGTCTGCTCGCCGTCGCGCCAGATGAGCACCTTGAGCGGCAGGTCGAGCGCCGCCTGGGGCACCGCCTCCATCACCGGCGTCCCGGCCTTGGGAGCGCCGAAGATCGCCACCTTGGTGTCGCGCAGAGTGAGCCCGGCCGCCTCGGCCTCGCCGCTGTGGTCGATGACGTCGAACAGCTTCACCCCCTTGGCGTCGAGCAGCTCACGCAGCCGCGCGACGGCGTCGGGGACCGACAGGGACGTGAGCTTGGTCGTCAACCGGGCGCTGCCGGGCGTTGCACCCGCGCCCGCACCTGGCGGCGGATCGAGCGGGTGGTCGCGCCCCCCGACGAACACGTCGTGGATCATGCGGGGTGCGAACAGGCCATGGCCCGTCACGCCCGGGATCTCGTCCAGCCACGCCGCCACCGCAGCGGGATCGGCGATAGGCCCGGTGTAATCGGCGATCACCCCGCCCTCGGGGGTCACCGCGGTCCCCGCGCGCAGGCTCACGGCACCGACAGCGCTCAGCGTCGACTGCAGGCCGAAGACGTCGAGCTCGAGCGGCACCGGGGCATGCACCACGTCGACGAGCTTGTCCTCGGAGACGATGACCACGAACCGATCGGCCGCGGCGGCCACGATCTTCTCGCGCAGGTGAGCGCCGTGGCCGCCCTTGACCGTCCACCAGTCGGTGGCCACCTGGTCGGCGCCGTCGATGGCGATGTCCAGGCGGTCCAGCGCGTCAAACGGCTCGACGTGGAGCCCGAGCCCGGCGGCGACCTTCTCGGTCTCGGGTGAGGTGGCCACGCAGCGCAGGCCGGCGAGCCCGCGCTCGGCCAGCGCGGGGAGCAGCCGCGCCACCGTCCGGCCGGTACCCAGGCCCACCCGCATGCCGGGCTCGATGAGCCGCGCAGCGGCCACCGCCGCCTCGCGCATCTGGTCGTCCTGGACCGCCACGGGCGGATCGTCTCACCTCTGGTTCTGAGGCGCTAGTGCCATCTCCATGTCACGACGTGAACACGTCTCCGATCACCTGCAGCTCGCTGATCGTGAGGTTGCCCGTCGTCGGGCTCCCGGGCGAGCTGCTCGTCATGTCCAGCTTCACCTGAGTCGTGCTCACCGGCTGGAACGTGATCGACGACGGCTGGTCTGAGCCGGCGGCGAACTGCACGTGCTGACCGCGGACCGGCACCCACCCCAGCCCGTTCCAATAGGACACCTGCACGGTGGCCGGGAGCTGATCGGCCGCGTCCACGGTGAAATAGGGCCGCAGCTCCCCGAACGTCTGGGCCTTGGGCCAGCTCACGCTCACCCAATCACCGGCGCGGGCGTTGGTGACCTCGTTGAGCGTCTGCGTCGGGCCCTTGCCGTAGCGGTTGGACCAGCCGCCTGAGGTCGTGGTGCCGTCGATCAGCGCCGCCGGGACCGTCGTGCTCGTGCCGAAGTCCGACGCGTCACCGGCGAAGGCGCCGCCGGAGAAGCTGGCGTCGGCGCTGGCCTGCTCGGGCCCGCCGGCCAGCGCCAGGTTCTGGCCCGTGGTGACGCGACGCGTGACGGTGACCAGCAACCGGGCCGGCACCGCGATGCCGCTCACGCGGCCGGGCACCGAGAAGCGGCCCGGCCGAGCCACGCGGCGGGCCGAGATCCGGGGCCAGTGCACAGGCAGGTACTGGGTGACGCCGTCGGTGTAGACGACCTTCGTCGCCGCCGGCGGCGTCGGCGTCATGCCCACCGGCACCAGCGCATGCGCGCTCTGCACCCAGGCGACGCCGGCCACGGTGACGATCGCGTGCGCCGGGATCCGCGTCCCGGACACCGTGCCGCTCACCGTGTACACGCCGGGACGGGCCCCGGCACCGGGTCCACGCCCTGACCAGCGCACGGGCGCCATCTGGGTCGTCCCGTCCCCGTCGAAGACCTGCACCGTGGCCGGCAGCGACGCGCTCGTCCCGCGCAGCGTCCGCACGTACGCGGGCTCGACCGCGGTCGGGCCTGAGCGGCCCGGGTTCTGTGCGTATAGCGTCGTGGTGGCGGGCAGCAGCCCGTCGGAGGAGACCTTCACGGTGATCGGGCCCGGGTGCGTCGCCGACTCGACGATCGCCAGCACCTGACCGTTGAAGGCGTCGTGGCGCGGCGAGATGTAGCCCTCGGCGTCGTCCTGCTTGCCGTTGTCGGCGCCGGCGAACGTCCCGGCACCCGTCACCGAGGTGAGCACGGAGTTATCGGCATCGGGGACCTCGACGCCGTGGCGGTCGACGACCCGCACGGTGAGGTAGGACAGTGACTTCCCGTCTGCGCGCACAACGGTCTTGTCCGGCGCCACGCTCAGCGCGTACGGCCGCCCGGCGGTGTCCTGCTCGTCACGCGCGACCACGCGACCGCTCGCGTCCCTGGCCATGGCCACGAGCCGCCCGGGTGTGAACGGGACGTTCCAGACGAGCCTGACGTCGCCCGAGCTGCCGTTGGGGCTCTGATAGCTCCCCGGGCAGGCCCCGCCGGTGAACGTCTTGTCGTCGCCGGGGCACTGCGTCGTCTCCAGGTAACTGGCCCCGAACGTCGTCGTCTTCTGGGTGAACGACTTGACCCCCAGCGATTTGCCGTTGAGGAACAGCTGGACCGAGGGCTCGTTGGCGTACGCCCACACCTGCACCGTCTGTCCCGGCTTGTAGTCGGTCCAGTTCATGGGGACGATGTGCACCATCGGCGCCGTCGTCCACTGTGACTTGAACAGGTAGTACCCGTCCTTGGGGAACCCGGCGGTGTCGGAGAGACCGAAGAACGAGGTCTTGACCGGGAAGGTCGTGTACGGGGTGGGCTCGCCGATGTAGTCCCACCCCGACCAGACGAACTGACCGATGAAGAACTGTCGGTCGCGCACCTTCTTGAGGTCGTACTCGTTGCTGAGCGTCCAGGACTCCAGGTTGTTGTCATAGGACGAGAGCTCCATGCGGCCGGGGGTGAAGTTCTGGCCGGTGTTGAGGAGGTCGGGGTCCTGGTAGTAGCCGCGCGTCGAGGTCTCCGACGAGGACTCGGACTCGAAGAAGAACTTCGTCGGGTACTGGGCGTGGAGGCCGTCGATCGTCTTGGCGGTGTCGTAGTTGAGGCCCAGCCCATCGAGGTTCTGCAGCATCTGGTCGGCCACCGACCCCGGCTTGGGCACGCTCCGGTACCGGTCCGAGCCGGCCACGATCGGGCGCGTGGTGTCGATCGAGCGGATGTCGGAGATGAGCCGCTGCTCGATCGGCAGCGCCTGGGCCGAGGTCCAGTCGGGGATCTCGTTGCCGATCGACCACATGATCACGGCCGGCGAGTTCTTGGCCTCGTTGACCATCTCCTCGATGTCGTAGTCACTCCATTGGTTGAAGAACAGGTGATAGTCGGCCGACAGCTTGCCCACGTCCCAGGCGTCGAACGCCTCGACCATCATCACGATGCCCAGGCGCTGGCAGATGTCGATGAGCTCGGGCGACGGCGGGTTGTGCGAGGTGCGGAACGCGTTGACGCCCATGGCCTTGAGGTTGCTCATCTGGCGGTACATCGCGTCGTAGTTGTCCACCGAGCCCAGCGCCCCCTCGTCGTTGTGGAGGTCGACGCCGTGGAGCTTGAGCGGCTGGCCGTTGAGCATCACGCCCTGGGTGGGGCTGAACACCAGCCAGCGCACTCCGAAGGTGGCGGTGGCGGCGTCCAGCTGCGCGCCCGAGCCCGTGACGGTGGTCTGGACGGTGTAGAGGTACGGGTCCGTCGTGGACCACAGGTGGGGGTTGTCGAGGCGGATGTCGGCGGAGCTGGTCGTACCATCGGTAGGCACGGCGACGCCGGGGGTGCCGGCGTCGGCGATCACGTGGCCCGCTGCGTCGCGGACCACGTAGTGCAGATCCACCGTGCCCGCCTGACCGCTGTCGTTGGCCAGCTGCGTGGCCACGTGGACGGTGGCGTAGTGCGACGCGATCGTCGTCGCCAGATCAGGCGTGGTCACCGTGGTGCCCCATCGTGCGATGTGCAGCGCGCCGGCGACGGTCAGGTGCACATGCCGGGTGATGCCGCTGCCGGAGTACCACCGGCTGCTCGGCTCCTGGTTCTGCACGACGACGGCCAGCACGTTGGGCGTATGGCCGTCGGCGTGGACCAGATCGGAGATGTCGTAGCTGTAGCCGGTGTAGCCGTAGGGGTGGTTGCCGACCAACTGGCCGTTGAGATAGACGTACGAGTTCTCGAACACGCCGTCGAAGTCCAGCGAGATCTGCTTGCCCGCCATCGACGCGGGCAGCGTGAACGTCTTGCGATACCAGCCCAGGCCGCCGGGGAAGAAACCCGTCGCGTTGCTCTGGCTGGGCTCGGGCGCCTGGGTGATGCTCCAGTCGTGCGGGAGCGTGAGGCGCTGCCACGCGGCGTCGTCGAAACCGGGGGCGTGCGCCTTGGGATCGGAGGAGTTGCCGTAAAGGCCGGTCGGGTCGCTCGTGTCGGCGGTGTTGACCAGCTTGAACCGCCAGCCCCCGTCGAAGTTGAGCGTCCGCGTCCCGTCGTTGAGCACGCCCAGGTTGGGGTCACCCGAGCCTGAGCTCCACCCCACCGGACCCAGATCGCTGCCCGAGGGTGTCGCCGCCCGCGCGGCCGTGCTCCCCATCAGCGCGAGCGCACCCGTGACCGCCACCGCCGCGGCGCGTGCCATCAGCCTGAAACTCATCTCCCTCTCCCTCTCCCGATCAACCCTGGCGGCGGCTCGGATACCCATGAGCCCCGCGCCGGAAACCACAACTTGTGAGCGCTCACACGCCGGGGTCAGCGAACTGACCGCATACTCTGTGCCCGTGGTGTGGCTGGCGCCTTCGGAGCTGCGCATCGGCTTGGGCTGCATGCGCCTGTCCACCGACGCCGACCGCGACCGCGACCGGGCAGTGCAGACGATCGAGGCGGCGGTCCGCGCCGGGATCACCGTGTTCGACACCGCGCGCGCCTACGGCCACGACGAGAGCGAGCTCGGTCACAACGAGCGGCTGCTGGCCGGCGCGCTCCGGGACGCCGGCGCCGGGCACAGCGCTCGGATCGTCACCAAGGGCGGCATGACCCGGGCGGGCGGCGGCTGGGTGCCCGACGGCCGCGCCAAGGCCATCCGGGCGGACTGCGAGGCGAGCCTCGCCGCGCTTGACGGCCTGGCCATCGACACCTACCTGCTGCACGCGCCCGATCCCCGCACCCCGTGGATGACGTCGGTCCGCGCCCTGGCTCGGCTGCACGACGAGGGTCTCGTCGCCCGGATCGGCGTCTCCAACGTCAATCGCCGCCAGCTCGACGAGGCGCTGGCGCTCGCGCCGATCAGCGCCGTGCAGGTCGGGCTCAGTCTGGTTCAGGACGGCCCGTTGCGCGGCGGCCTCGTCGAGCGCTGCGCTGAGCTGGGCATCGCTCTGATCGCCCACTCCCCGTTGGGTGGCCCGCGACGGGCGACCTCGCTCGCGCGCCGCGAGGCGCTGGCGCAGGTCGCGGCGCGCCACGGCGCCACGGCGGCCGAGGTGGCGCTCGCCTGGCTGCTCTCCCTCTCCCCCAACATCGTCGCCATCCCCGGCGCCCGTCACCCCGAGACGGCGCGCAGCGCGGCTCGCGCGGCGGGCCTGGTCCTGACCGAGGCCGACCGGGCGGCGCTGGGAACCGCGCCTCGCGCGACACCGGCCCCGGCGCGGCCCGCCGGAGCCTCAGACGCGGAGGCGGATGGCGACATCCTGATGATCATGGGGATCCCCGGCGCCGGCAAGACGCGCCTGGCCCGTGAGTACGTGGCCAGGGGCTACGAGCGCCTCAACCGCGACGAGCGCGGCGGCTCGCTGCGCGAGATCGCGGACGCGCTGGACGAGCGGCTGGGCTCCGGCGCGCGGCGGCTCGTCCTGGACAACACGTACCTCACGCGCGCCGTGCGCAGCCACGTCATCGAGACCGCCGGCCGCCACGGCCTGAGCGTCGGCTGCGTGTGGCTGAGCACGCCGCTGGCCCCGGCGCAGGTCAACCTCGTCACGCGGTTGATCGCGCGGCACGGGTCGCTGCCCACCCCCGAGGAGCTGCGCGTCCTGGCCCGAAGCACCGAGGGGGTGATGGCGCCGACCTCCCAGATGCGCACGCTCCGCGAGCTTGAGCCGCCGGCGCTCGACGAGGGCTTTGCCGCAATCGAGGTGGTGCCGTTTCAGCGTGCCGCCGCCGACCACACTCGCGGCGGCGGCGTGCTGGTGGCCGCCCCCGCGCTCGATCACCCCAGCTGGGAGGCAGCCGTGGCCGGCGCGGACCCGACGGCGCCGCATCTGCTCTTCGACTGGAGTCCTGACGGGACTCTCGACGACCTCGATACGGCCGCGGCTCTCCTACAGGGCACCGTTTCCGGCGAGGTCTCCCGAGCGGTCTGTCCCCACGGCGGCGGACCGCCCCGCTGCTGGTGTCGCCCGCCCCTCCCCGGGCTGGCGCTGGTCTTCGCGGCCGCCCGTGACCTCGACCCGGCCCGGTGTGTCGTCATCGGCTCGGGGCCGGCCCACCGGACGCTCGCCAACGCGCTGGGCGCGCGCCACATCCCGGTCGTGGCGTAGAACTCCTATAGGACATGGCCAAGCCCGAGGAGATCATGGTCGACGCGGACGGCCGCGAGGTGCGCGTCTCCAACCCCAATCGCGTCATCTTCCCCGAGACCGAGACCACGGCCCCGGTGACCAAGGGCGACATCGTCCGCTACTACGTGAGCGTCGGCGGCGGGATCATGCGGGCCCTGCGCGAGCGGCCCACGACGCTGGAGCGCTGGCCCAAGGGCGTGTTCCCCGGCATCGTGCTCTCCACCCGCGACGGGCGCCCAGGTGATGCCTTCTACCAGAAGCGAGTGCCCAAAGGGGCGCCTGACTACGTCCAGACCGCCCGCATCCAGTTCCCGTCAGGGCGCGACGCCGACGAGGTCTGCCCCACCGAGCTGGCCGTCGTCGCCTGGGCGGGACAGATGGGCACCATCACCTTCCATCCCTGGCCCGTCCGCCGCGAGGACGCCGACCACCCCGACGAGCTGCGCCTGGACTTCGACCCGCAGCCCGGGACCGACTTCGCCGACGCGGCGGCCGTGGCCGGCGAGGCCCGAGGGCTGCTGTCCGAGCTCGGCTACACCGGGTTTCCCAAGACCTCGGGCGGCCGTGGGCTCCATATCTACATCCGGCTGGAGCCACGCTGGACGTTCATCGACGTCCGCCACGCCGCCATCGCGTTCGCCCGTGCGCTGGAACGCCGCCTGCCCGACCAGGTGACGACGAGCTGGTGGAAGGAGGAGCGCGGGCCACGGATCTTCATCGACTTCAACCAGAACGCCCGCGACCGCACGATCGCCTCGGCCTACAGCATCCGACCCAAGCCCGGCGCGCCGGTGTCGGCGCCGCTGGATTGGGACGAGCTCCCCCACGTCGCGCCCGAGCACTTTACGGTCGCCACGATGCCCGCCCGCTTCGCCGAGAGGGGCGATGTCCACGCCGCCATCGACGACGCCGCCTACTCGCTCCAACCCCTGCTCGACCTCTACCAAGCCGATCTCGCCGGCGGGCTCACCGACATGCCGTATCCGCCCGACTACCCCAAGATGCCGGGCGAGCCCAAGCGCGTGCAGCCCTCGCGCGATCGGGACCGGCCGCGCGACTAGCTCACCTAGCCCACGGCCCGGCTACCGCGGCGACTGCTGAGGCAGCCTCTTCTTGGTGCCGCGCCTGGCGGGGTTTGAGGGCGGCGGCACCACCGGGCCGATGTCACCGTCGGGCGCCTCGTCGAGATCGACGATCACCGGGGCGTGATCGCTGGGCCCCGAGCCCTTGCGCGCCTGGCGGTCGACCCAGGCCGCCTTCACGCGGCCCGCGACGGGAGCGCTGGCCAGGACCAGGTCGATCCGCATCCCGAGGTCCTGGTGAAACATCCCGGCGCGGTAGTCCCAGTAGGTGAACACCCGCGCGTCGGGCCAGCGATCGCGGACCACGTCGTGCAGGCCGAGGGACTGCAACTCGGCCAGCGCCTGGCGCTCGGGCGGCGTGACGTGGGTCTCCCCCGCGTAGGCCTCCGGATCGAACACGTCCTCGTCGGTGGGCGCAATGTTCATGTCGCCGGCGACGATCGCGGCCTCGGGCCCGGCGGCCACCATCGCGCGCAGGGCCGCCAGCCACTCCAGCTTGTAGTGATAGTGGTCGGAGTCCGGCTCGCGGCCGTTGGGCACGTACACCGAGGTGACGCGGATCCCGCCGCAGGTCGCCGACACGGCCCGGGCCTCGGGATCAGGGAAGCCGGGGCCGCCCGGGATCCCGGTGACCACGTCCTCGAGCCCCACCCGGGACAGGATGGCCACGCCGTTCCAGGCCGCCTCGCCGTGCAGCGCCGTCGCGTAGCCGCGCTGCTCGAGCTCGTCGGCCAGCAGCTCCAGGAAGGCGGCGTCGGCGAGCTTGGTCTCCTGCAGGCACACGACGTCGGGCCGGCGCTCGTCCAGCCACGGCAGCAGGCGCGGCAGGCGCTGCTTGACGGAGTTGACGTTCCACGTCGCGATCCGCATCAGCGCCCACCGTAGCGCCTACCGGAGCTACCGGCCCGTCACTTCAGTGGCTGAGCAGCTCCATATCGTTGGCCGAGTAACGCGTGCCCGCCACGCCGTCTGACGGCAGCGCCGCGTCAAGGGCCGCGACGTCCTCGGCGGAGAGCGCAACGTCGACGGCCTCGGCGTTCTCCTCCATGCGCCGCGGGCTCTTGGTCCCGCGGATGGCGCGTGTGAAGATGCACTGACGATGCTGTGGCGCGAATCTGAGCACGAGCCGCTCACCGAGCGATTCTGGACCGCCGGCTGGGCGCAGGAGGCGCTGGACGAGATTGTGGCCGACGCCGAGGCGGCCGCGTCGCCGGACGGCGAGTGGCCGCTTCACCCCCGCGATGACCTTGAGGAGGGCGAGGTGTGGAGCGGCCTGTACCTCGGCTCGGCCGGGATGGCGTGGGCGCTGTGGAAGCTCGGCTCCACGTTCGACGGAGCCGGCGCGGTGGCCAAGGCTCTGGAGCGCTACCGCGAGACGCCCGACTTCACGCAGGATCCGCACGCTCCGAGCCTGCCCTGCGGCGAAACCGGGATCCTGGTCGCGGCCGAACGGGTGGGCTCCCCTGCCGCGGACCGCGAGCGGCTGCGCGAGATGATCCATGCCAATCGCAGCCACCCGACCTGGGAGTTTCTCTGGGGCTCTCCGGGGTCGATGCTGGCGGCGCGCGCCTGCGGCCTGGAGGACGAGTGGCGCGAGAGCGCCGAGCTGCTCTGGGCCGAGTGGGACGAGGAGACCGACCTCTGGACCCAGCACCTCTACGGTCGCGACATCCAGGCCCTGGGGCCGGGCCACGGGTTCGCCGGCAACGTCAACGCGCTCCGCGGGTTCGTCGCCGACGAGGCTCTGCGCGAGCGGGTGGCCCACGTGATGGAGGACACGGCGATGCGCGAGGACGGCCTGGTCAACTGGCCGCCGGCGCCCGGCGACGACCCGGAGAAGATCCGCGTCCAGTGGTGCCACGGCGCTCCCGGCATCGTCGCGACGATCGGTGACCTGCTGCCGTGGGAGCTGGCGCTCGCGGGCGGCGAGCTCACGTGGCGCGCCGGCCCGCTGCGCAAGGGCCCGGGGCTCTGTCACGGGACCGCCGGCAACGGCTTTGCCTTCCTGCGCCTGCACGCGCTGACCGGTGACGGCATGTGGCTGGATCGCGCCCGGCGCTTTGCCGTGCACGCGGCGGAGCAGGTCCGGCGCGAGCACCAGGCCGTGGGTCACGGCCGCTACAGCCTGTTCACCGGCGACGTCGGCGTGGCGCTGTACCTGCGCGCGTGCCTCGACGCCGACCCGTCATTCCCCGTCATCGACGTGCTGTAGCCGGTCAGTCGTGACGTATGGCGCCCGCGGGCATGGTCACCCAGGAGTGCTTGCGTGACTCCCACACTGACACCGCGGGCTCGGGGAAATCCGGATTGGCGAGCACGCCGACGGGGATTGCCATGAACTCGGGCTCGGTGAAGTAATAGACCGTCCCGCCGCACTCCGGGCAGAAGTGAAACCGCCGCTCCTCGCCGCCGTCGTCCGAGATCCGCAGATACTCGTGTGACTCGCCGGTGATGCGGGCCGAGTCGGCCGGCCAGCGCGCCTGGTAGCCGAACGCGCTCCCCGTGCGCCGCTGGCACGCCAAGCAGTGACAGACCGACACCCGCACGGGGTCGCCGTCGACCTCGACCCTGAGCTGACCGCAGCTGCAGGCGGCTTCATGCGTGGCCATGGCGGGAGCTTAGAGAGCTGAGCGTCTGCGGGCGCTCGAGTCTCTGACGCCGGCTGCTCACCCCGAATGGTCGCGGCCAACGCGGCTGTTCCTGGACGGCGCGGTGCGGGAGACTCCGCCTCACCCTGAAATTGTCGGGATGCCAACAGAGAGAGAGGAACGCATGGCCGACGGGATCACGTGGGATGACCTGCCCACCGAGCTGGCGGGCCCCGGGACCGAGATCCGGCGCCAGGACTTTGACGGCCTGGCGATCTGCCTCATCCGGCTGGAGGCCGGGGTGCGCACCGACCCGCTGTTCGCCGGTCTCCCGGACGACCGCTGCCAGTGCGCGCACTGGGGTCACGTCATGTCCGGCACGATGCGGGTCCATAGCGCCGACGGCGCGCGTGACTACACCGCCGGAGAGTCGTACTACTGGCCGCCGGGACACAACCTCGAGGCAGTGACGGACACCGAGTACCTGGAGATCACACGATCAGAGGAGTACGACGGGCTGATGGGCCACTGCCGGCGAGCGACGGCCGGCTGACTCACGTCTATGGCGGCGGGAGCCTGATCCCGCAGTGTGAGGCGGCCTGCGTGAAACCGGGCGATCGTGGATCAAGCCCCGGGCCGGGCTGGAACATCATGCCGCGCAGGGAGATGATCGGGCCCGATCCGCTCGGAATCGACGCCAGCGGATCGGGGAAGCGCGGCATGCCGTGCGTGCGCATGCATTTGGCGAAGGCGAGCGCGGCCGCGAACTGGGCCTTCGTCGGCTTGCGGGCCCCCGGGCCGCCGCCGGGCAGGAGCTTGCCGCATGCCTTCTGCGCGGCCTGGAAGGCCGGGGACTGCGGGTCCAGGCCCGACCCGGGTGCGATGTCGATGCCACCGCCGCTGCCGGGGTCCGGGAAGTTCGGCACCCCGTTGGCGCGCATACAGCTTGAGAACTTCAAGGCTTGCGCAGACGCTGCCTTCGCGTTGGTCCCCGTCGCGCCGGACTGCCCCGAGGCGCCCCCGCAGGCGGAGACACACAGGACGGTGATGAGGGCGAGGGCGATGCGCATCTCCGGTGAGGGCCCCGACGGCGGGCCCGAGGACTGTTCTACTCGCGGGCGGCTAACAGCGCCGTAACGGCGTTATCCGTCCGTTAGCGCCTACTGCGCGTTGAGGTAGGTGATGACGGCCAGCACGCGGCGGTGGTCGTCGGGCGACAGGGGCAGGCACAGCGACCCGAAGATGTTCTTGACGTGCTTCTCCACCGTGTGGTCGGTCACGAACAGGCGCTCGGCGATCGCGTGGTTGGAGCGACCCTCGGCCATCAGCGCCAGGACCTCGCGTTCGCGGTCGGTGAGACGCTCGAGCGGGTTGTCGCCCTGGCGGCGGCGGCCAACGAACTCGCCCACCACCGCGGGGTCGAGCACGGAGCCGCCGTGCCCCACACGGTTGACGCTCGAAGCGAGCTCGTCCAGGTCGGAGACGCGCTCCTTGAGCAGGTAGCCCACGCCGTCGGTGCCGGTCGACAGCAGCTCGAGGGCGTAGCGGGCGTTGACGTGTTGGGAGAGCACGAGGATCCCGACCGCCGGCCAGCGCTCGCGGATGACCTTGGCTGCGCGCAGTCCCTCGTCGGTGTGGGTCGGCGGCATCCGGATGTCAACGATCGCAACGTCCGGGCGGGTGCTCTCCACCAGCTCCAACAGCGCGTCAGCGTCCCCGGCCAGCCCCACCACCTCGAAGCCGGCCTCGGTGAGCAGACGGGCCAGCCCCTCACGCAGGAGCACGGCGTCGTCGGCCAGGGCTACGCGCACGGGATCTCCGCGCGCAGCGTCGTTCCCCGACCGGGCGGGCTGGAGACGGTGAACCGGCCACCGAGCGCCTCGACCCGATCGGCCAGCCCGCGCAGCCCGGAACCGCCCCCGGTGCCGGCGCCGCCGATGCCGTCGTCGGCGATCTCGACGATCACGACCCCGCCGGCGCACGACGCCACCACGCGGACCTCGCTGGCATGGGAGTGCTTGGCGGCATTGGTGAGCGCTTCTGAGGCCACGAAATAGGCCGCGCTCTCGACCTGATCAGGCAGGCGCCGATCGAGCTCGAGGCGCAGGCGGGTCGGCAGCGACGCGCGGCGGCACAGCTCGTCCAGCGCCGCCGCCAGGCCGCGCTCGACCAGAAGGGGCGGGCTGATCCCGTGCGTGAGCTCGCGCAGCTCCTCCAGCGCCAGCGTCAGCGCCGCGCGCGTCTCACGCAGCAGCGGCCGCGCCTCCCCCTCCTGCGCCGGCAGCTTGGATTCGAGCAGGCCGAGCGACATCGCGATGGACACGAGCCGTTGCTGGGTGCCGTCGTGCAGGTCGCGCTCGATCCGGCGGCGCTCGGCGTCGGTGGCGCCGACCAGTCTCGCGCGCGACGCCTGCAGGTCCACCAGCCGCGCCCGCAGCTCGGCCTGCAGGCGCTCGTTCTCCAGGGCGAGGCTCGCTGCCGCGCACACCGATCGCACAAGCTCGGTGTCGTCGTCGAGGAAGGCATCGTGCAGCAGGGCGGCGATCGGTTGGCCGTCGCGCTCGACCAGCGTTGCCCGCCGGTCGCTCTCGCCCTCGGGGAGCCGCACGGGGGCGCCGTCGCCGTCGACGTAGCAACGCTCGGCCGGGAACCAGAACGCGAGCTGGAGCGAGGGGTCGCCGAGGGTGCGGGCCAGGGCCTGGCGCAGGTCGGTGTGAGTCCCAGGCACCCCCAGCTCGACGACGAGCCCGGCCACGCCGCCCCGCGCGAGCTGCCGCTGGAGGAACACGTACATCACCGCGATCGGTACCGTCGCCGCAAGGTAGAAGAAGACGTTGGCCGGTAGGGAGCTGAACGGGTCGCCGAACAGGTCCAGCGTGGCGGTGAGGGCGAGGGTGATGAACGTGGCGCATCCAGCCACCAGTACCGGCGCCACCGAGCGCCGCCGGGCCGAGCTGGCCCGCATCCAGCGCCGGATGATGACGGCCACGATCGCGACGAGGAGGATCGAGCCCACCAGCCGCTGGAGGTTCAGGAGGTTGAGTGCCTCCTGGTTGTTGTGGACGATCTGGATCAGGTTGTCCGGGCAGGCTTCGCAGCGCAGCCCTGCCTTATTGCCGTCGAGCATCGCCAGGACCGGGAGGCACAGCAGCGCGACGACTGCCCCCATCAGCCAGCGGTCGAGCCGTCCCGACAGCCTCCCGGAGGGGAACGTCAAGAGCAGGTAGAGAAAACCGATCAGCCAGAGGTACTGCACCGCGGTGCCGAGGGTGTACATCCACGCCGGCGAGGCCTCGGTCAGCTGAGAGGCGAAGAACCCGAACGCCGTGAGCACCATGACCGGACCCAGCCGGTTCTCCGGGCGGGCTCGCCAGGAGACCAGGCCGCTGCCCAGGAGCGATGCGCCGAGCACCACCGTGAGCACGGCATCGGGCTCGGTGGGACGGTCGGGCGTCTGGTGCGCCGCGAGATACACCGCGCCGATCATCGCCGCAACGCCCGCGCCCGCCACCACCCACAGCTTCGGCTTCATCAGCCGTGGATTGTCGCGTTGATCGGTCATCGGCACCAGGGCTCGGTCGCCTCGCAGCCCTGTCACTCGACCGCGATCGCGGCCAGCACGTCGAGCCGGGCGGCGCGCCGCGCCGGCCACGTGGCGGCGCCGAGGCCGAGCAGCGCCGACAGGACGAGGAACGCAATCAGGCTGGCCACCGGGACCGAGAGGCTGGCCACGCCGTTGTTGCGCAGCGAGGCGGCGAGCGCGATGCCGAGCCCGGTGCCGATGACGATGCCCACGATGGCACCGAAGAGCGCGACGATCACCGACTCAGACCGGATCATCGCCCGCACCTGCCGCCGCTTCATCCCGACGGCCCGCAGCAGGCCGATCTCATGGGTCCGCTCGAACACCGAGAGCATCAGCGTGTTGACGATCCCGATGAGCGCCACCACGATGGCCAGCGCCAGCAGGACGTACACCAGCCCGAGCTCCTGGTTGATCGCGTGCTTCTGGTCTGACTCGAACTGGGCCCGGGTCTTGGACGACACGTTGGCATAGGGCCCGAGCACGCGGTTGAGCTGGGCGTTGAGTGGCGGCGCCCCCGGTGCCGCACGCAGCAGCACGCCGCTGGGGAGCGGATCGGCGAAGTGCGACAGGAAGAACCCGTCGCTGACGATGAAGCTGCCCACGAGCGGGTTCGACGCAAAGATGCCGCCGATCCGCAGCGTCGTAGAGCCGGTCTGGGCGAACCGGACCGGGACCGCCGCCCCGACGGCGAGGTGATCCGCGCGGGCGGTATTGGTGTCGATGAGCAACTCGCCGGCGGCCAGGGCCGGGGCGCCCCGTCCCTGGGTGATGTGGAGGTTGACGGTCTGCGAGAGCCGGGCGGGTGACGCGGCGGCGAGGCTGGAGAGCGCACCGCGGACCTCGAACTGGCCGCGGTAGACGGCCGTGACCGTGGCGACGCCGGGCAGGCGCGAGACCGCCGGGATCACGGAGCGGCTGAAGCCGCCCGACCCGGTGATGATGTAGTCCGCGTTGACCGCGCTGTCGACCTCGTTGGCGGCCGAGGTGCTCAGCGAGGCGCCCAGCACGGCGATCGTCGACACCAGCGCCAGCCCGATCATCAGCGCCGCCGCGGTCTGGGCGGTCCGGCGCGGATTGCGCATCGAGTTCTCGCGCCCAAGCCGTCCCGGGACCCCGAGCAGGGAGGCCAGCGGCCGTCCCAGGGCGCCCGACAGCGGGCGCGCGGCCAGGGGAACCAGCATGCCGGCGGCCACGAAGACGGCGATGGCGCCCACCCCCACCAACGCGACGGCGGCGCCGGCCACACCGGCGACGACGACGGCGACGCCGGCCAGGGCGACGATGATGCCGGCCGTGATTCGCCACCGCCGCAAGCCCTCCGGCGCCTCGGCGGCGTGATCGGAGAGAGCGGCGACGGGCGGGACGCGCACGGCGCGGCGCGCCGGGATGATCGCCGAGATGAGGGTGACCGCGACACCGACGGCGATGGCCACCACCGGGGTGCGGGCCTCGAACACCAGCGGCGCGGACGGCAGCGTGATCCCGAACGCCTTGAGCAGCGCCTTGAGCCCGAGTGCCGCGGCCACACCGAGCCCGAGACCGATCAGTGACGCGACCAGTCCGGTGACGGCGGCCTCCCCCAACACGGAGCCGAACACCTGACGGCGGCCGGCGCCGACCAGGCGCAGCAGGGCGAGCTCGCGCGTGCGCTGGCCGACGGTGATCGAGAGGGTGTTGAAGATGGTGAAGGCGCCCACGAACAGCGCGATGGCCGCAAAGATGAGCAGCGCCGTCGAGATGAAACCCAGGGCGTTGTCCACCGCGGTGGAGAGCTCGTTGGCCACGGTCTGCCCGCTGACCACCTCGACGCCGGCGGGCAGCAGCCTGGCGATGGCCCGCTGGAGTGAGACATTGTCGGCGCCGGGCCGGGCGAGGACGCTGATCGTGTCAAACACGCCGCGCGCATGAAACAGTGTCTGAGCGGTGCGAAGGTCAAAGCCGGCCAAGGTGACACCGGCCAGGTTGTCATCGGAGCCGTAGGTGACGATGCCGGTGACGGTGAACCGCTGTGCCCGGTCGGGCAGGTTCATGAGGACGCGGTCGCCGACGGCGAAGTGGTACTTGGTCGCCGTGGCCTTGTCCATGACGACGTCGTCCGCCGCCGTGGGCGCGTGACCCTGCACCAGCCGATAGGGAGACAGCTGCCGGCTGGGATCGAAGGAGAAGCCGAGCGTCGAGCCGCCGCCGCCCCCGATGGCGTCACCGTTGCGGGCCAGGAACTGGGCGTAGCCGCCCACCGAGCCGTGGACGTAGGCCACGCCGGGCAGGCGACCGATCGCCGGGGCGATCGACGCCGGCACGAGCTTGCGCTCCGCGGTGCTGTTGACCGTGGTGTCGGCGCCGGACAGCTGCGCCTTGCCGCGGACCTGGAAGCTGACGTGCTGGTAGGCGGTACCGATGAGGTTGTTGAAGGTGCGGTTGAGCGTGTCGCCCAGGACGAGCGTGCCCGTGACAAACGTCACGCCCAGCACGACGGCCAGGGCGGTGAGTGACAGCCTGAGTTTGCGGGCGGCCAGGCCCCTGATCGTGACCCTGCGCATCTCAGCCTCCCAACTGCTTCATCTGCTCGAGCACGGCGTCGGCCGTGGGCGAGGCGAGATCGCCCACCACCCCGCCGTCGGCGAGGAACACGACCCGGTCGGCGTAGGCCGCGGCTTGCGGATCGTGGGTGACCATCACGATCGACTGCCCGTGCTCGTTGACCGCCTGGCGCAGGAAGGCGAGCACCTCCGCGGAGGCGTTGGAGTCCAGGTTCCCGGTCGGCTCGTCGGCGAAGATGAGCTCGGGGCGGGTGAACAGGGCGCGGGCACACGCGATCCGCTGCTGCTGGCCGCCCGAGAGCTCGCTCGGCCGATGGGTCAGCCGGTCGGCGATGCCGAGCTGCGCAGCGAGCTGATCCAGCCACGCCTCGTCCACCGCCACGCCCGCAAGGTCGGCGGGCAGGGTGATGTTCTCGGCGGCCGTGAGCGTCGGCACGAGGTTGAAGGCCTGGAACACGAACCCGATCCGGTCGCGCCGCAACTGGGTGAGCTCGGAATCCCCGAGCGTCCCGATCTCCTGCTCGCCGATGAAGGCGTGACCCGACGTCGGCGCATCCAGGCCGGCCAGGCAATGCATCAGCGTCGACTTCCCGGACCCCGACGGGCCCATCACCGCCGTGAAGCGGCCCCGGTCAAACCGGACGCTGACCCCGGCCAGGGCGCTGACGGCCGTGTCGCCCGTTCCATACGTCTTGGTGAGATCGACGGCTCGGGCAGCCGGCGACTCCGTTCTCTGGTCGGTGTGGGTGATCTCGGTGAGCACGCATCACAGCCTCCTCTCGTCCGGGCCCCCTGAACAGCCGGGCAGCAGTAGCCCTGTGGGGTACTGCTAGCCCTACCGCCGTGAGGAGATCGGTGCCTCAGGTGACCGGGGCGGGCCCGAGCGAGGCGATCCGCTCGACCAAAAGCGCCAGGAACCGCTCTGCGTCGATGTCGACGGCGACGTGGTGCAGGGGCAGCCAATCGGTCTGGCGGCGCAGGTCGACGTTCGTGCGCCCGCGCGAGAGCACGCCGCCGGTGTCGATCGCCACTGCGCACCTGGTGGTCTGGAGCAGCGAGCCGTCGATGACATGCGCCACCGCCACGGCGTCATGCACGGGGGCGCCCACCCAGCCATAGCGATCGCCATGGATCGAGAGGAAGAAGCGGTAGAGGTCGGAGACGAGCTTTCCCGGTTCCCCCGCCACCGCGAGCACCTCGAGGTGGTCGGGCGTCAGCAGCGCCTTGTGGGTGACGTCGAGGCCCACCATCGTCAGGTCGACGTCGGCGGAGAACACGCGGTGCGCCGCCTCGGGATCGCCCCAGATGTTGAACTCGGCGGCGGGCGTCACGTTGCCCTCCCCGATCGAGCCGCCCATGAGCACGATCCGCTCGATCCGCGCCTCGATCCCGGGATAACGCGCCAACAGCAACGCGATGTTGGTGAGCGGCCCGACGGGTACCAGCGTGACCGGAGCCGGCGCCGTCTGCAGCGTCGCCGCGATCCAGTCAACGGCGTGAGCCTGCTCCGGCGACCGGCTCGGTGGGGGCAGTTCGGCGCCTTCGAGGCCGGTCTCGCCGTGGATGTCGGCGGCAACCTGGAGCTCGCGCATGAGCGGGCGATCGGCCCCGGCGGCGACGGGCACATCGGGCCGCCCGGCGCAGTCCAGCACCCGGATGGCGTTCGCAGTCGTCTTGGACAGCGTCTGGTTCCCCGCCACGGTCGTCACGCCCAGCAGCTCGACCTCGTCGCTGGCCAGCGCCAGGAGCAGCGCGGCCGCGTCGTCGTGGCCCGGGTCGCAGTCGATGATGATCGGCTTCACCGCGCGGATACTACGTCGCGGGTAATCGACCAGCCGCGCTGTCGCTGGAAGCCTCTGGCCCGACACCAACCCCTATCAGGAGGGCCTCATGGCTGACACCGACACGCTCGTCAACAACTACATCGCAATGTGGAACGAGACGGACCCGAACCGGCGACGCGACCTCGTGGCCGAGACCGTGACCGACGACGCCGACTACGTCGATCCCGTCATGGAGGGCGCCGGCATCGATGGGATCAGCGCGATGATCGGGGGCGCGCAGTCCCAGTTCCCCGGCCATCGCTTCGCGCTCGTCGCCGGCCCGGAGGCCCACCACGATCGCGTCCGCTTCACCTGGTCGCTCGCGGCCGACGGTGGGGCACCGGTGGCGGTCGGGGTGGACTTCGTCGACCTCGCGGACGACGGTCGCATGCGCTCGATCACCGGGTTCCTGGAGCCCGCAGCGTAGACGAGCCGCCGTACCAGGCACCCGAGTCGAGGGGACGGTCCGCGTAGGCCAGCCGTGACTCGCCGTCGGAGGGATCGGCATGCAGCCCGTAGTTGGTCAAGCCGAGGCGCTCGGCGACCTTGACCGACGGCGTGTTGCGAGGCGCGATCCAGGCGATGAACGGCACCGTGGCGTCGACCGCCGCGGCGCTGGCCTGCGCGGCCCGCCCCAGCTCGGTGGCAAAGCCATGGCCCTGGTGAGCGGTGGCGAGCCGGTAGTTGAGATTCCATGCGCGCGTGCGCTGGCGTTGCGCGCCCCCCACGCCGATGATCGCCCCGCTGTCACGGCGGCGCACCGTCCAGTAGCTCAGCCGGTCCTCGCCGAAACGTGCCGCGGCGCGGGTGAGCCAGTCCTGGGTCCGGGCACGGTCGGTGTGCCGGCTGCCGGGATCAAACCACCACCCGTCCGGGTCGCTGAAGATCTCAAAGAGCGCGTCGAGGTCGGTGGCCGGGTCGGTCCGGCGCAGATCGAGCCGCTCGGTCAGGACATGCAGGTGTGCGCTCATCACCCGCCCCGCCAGGGCGCACGGGTGAGCGCCCGCTCGTAGGCCGCGCGATCGTGCACCGGGTCGCCGTGGGAGACGATCACGCGCTCGAACGGCAGTGCCAGCAGGGCACGCAGCGCCGGCAAGGCGCGCTCCTCAAGGGCCGGGCAGTCCCACACGAGCAACTCCCCCTGCGGCGCGGCCAATGCGTCGGCGAACACCAGTGTCCGGTGCTCGGCGATCCAGATCGGGGTCTCAGCCCGCCCGCGGCCGTCGTACAGGGCCACGAGCCCGCCGGGGATCTCGGTCCCCGGCTCGACCGGCTCAAGCTCGCAGCGCGGCGCCTCGCCGGGATAGAACAGCCACGGCCCGAACGCGCGGGCGCCGTAGCGGCGTACAAACAGATCGACGTCGCGCACGTGATCGGGCTTCAGGACCACGACCACCGCGGGGGGCGCCCCATCCAGCCTCGCCCACGCCTGGGCGTCATCGGGTTCCGGCGCGAGCGCATCGAGCAGCACGACCTCGCCGCCGCTCGCGACGCACGTGGAGGTCACCGGGCCGTCGAAGTCGCTCCCCGGGGTCCAACCGGGATGGGGGCGACTCCACACCCACAGACCGGGGGCGATATCGCGAATCTGGGCCACGTCGTCAGCGCGCGTTGCGGGGGACGAGCAGCCCGCGGTTGAACCCTTCGGCCACCGCGGCGGCGCGATCGTTGACGCCGAGCTTGGCGTAGATGTGCATGAGGTGGGTCTTGACCGTGGCCTCGCTGATGAACAGCCTCGCCGCGGTGTCGCGGTTGCTCGCGCCCTGGGCCACGAGCTCGAGCACCTCGAGCTCGCGCTGGCTGATCGGCTCTTGACTGGGCGCCCGCATCTGGCCTACCACCCGGGTGGCCACCGAGGGCGAGAGCACGGCGTCGCCCTCGGCCGCGGCGCGCACCGCGCGAAACAGCTCGGCTGGGGGAGCGTCCTTGAGCAGGTAACCGGTGGCGCCCGCTTCGATGGCCGCGAGCACGTCGCCGTCGGTGTCGTAGGTGGTGAGGACCAGCACCCGGGCGGGGACGCCGGCGGCGGTGAGGGCGGCGATGGCGCTGACCCCGTCCATCTCGGGCATACGGAGGTCCATGAGGATGACGTCGGGCGTGAGCGCGCGAGCGCGGCGCACCGCCTCGGACCCGTCGCCCGCCTCCCCCACGACCTCGAAGTCGGCGTCGCCGGCGAACATCCCGCTCAGCCCGTTGCGCACGACGGGATGGTCGTCCACGATCATCACCCGGATCGGCGCGCTCATGGGCGGTCCCCGAGGGGCACCGCGGGGATGGCCGCGCAGATGGCGGTGCCGCCGTCGGGCTCGGATTCGATCTCGAGCGTGCCGGCAACGCCCTCCACCCGCTGGCGCATGCCCGGCAGCCCGAAGCCGCCCTGATCGTTGCGGGGGCGGCGAGGCCCGCTGCCGTTGACGGTGACGAAGCCGACGCCGTCGTCACGGACGTCGAGCGTCACGAGGTCCTCCATGTAGGAGAGCGTCAGGCCCACGCGGGTGGCACCGGCGTGCTTGGCCACGTTGGTCAGGGCCTCCTGCGCGGTCCGCAGCAGCGCGACCTCGATCTCCGGACGCATCACGCGCGCAGTGCCGGTGGTGGTGAAGGACACCTCCAGGCCGTGCAGCTCACACCAGCGCCGGGCGACGTCCTGGATCGCATCGGGCAACCGGGCCCCGGCGAGCGGTTCGGGGGCGAGCGCCTGCACGGACCGCCGGGCCTCGGTGAGACTCTCGCGGGCGAGGTCGATCGCCACCTCGATGTGGCGCGCCCCGGCCTCCGCGCCGGGCCCCGCGCCCTGGGCGGCCTGAAGCTGGGTGATGATGCCCATCAGCCCCTGGGCGAGCGTGTCGTGGATCTCACGGGCCAGGCGCCTCCGCTCCTCGGAGATGCCCGACTCACGGGCCTGGGTGAGCAGCTGCTCCTGCAGGTCGGCGTTGTGGCGCAGGCTCTCCTCGAGCCGGGCGTTGGCCTCGGTGAGCGCCGAGAGCTCGCGGGCGCGCCGCTGCTTCTGCTCGTTGCCGATCCAGCCAAACCAGGTCAGCGCGCTGGCCACGCCGGCGTTGATCAGGTACACCAGCACCAGCCCGGCGATCGCGTAGACGCTGTTGTAGGGCCCGGCCCCGGTCTGCGAGATGGCCGTAACGGCCGCCACCAGCCCCACGCCGATCAGCCGGCCACGGCCCTTGAACAGGCGCCAGGCCCAGAAATACCCGGTCCAGGTGTAGAAGCCGTAGAGCGGCTGACGGATGACGAGCGCCGCCGAGAGACCGAGCAGAACCGCGAAGACTCCGGTGGCGAGCTCCGGGCCGACGGCCGTCAGTGGTTCGGTCCACTCGGTCCTGTGGTCGACGCGGTCCATCGCCGTCATCACGAGGCCTGCGGCGGCCACCAGGGCGAGGTCGATCCGCATCCCGCTGCCGACGCCGTGGCGCGTGGCGATGTCGAAGGCGACGCAGAGGAGCAGCAGGACGTAGGGCAACACCCGGAAGAAGGGCGCCTCCCGCCGCTCCCAGAATTCCAGCCACTCCTCGGCCCGTGTCATCGGCTTGCCTGTGCTCATCTCTCCCAGCGAAACAATCTAGCTGCGGCCACGCACAGCACCACGGCGTACCCGGCGAGCACGAGCAGATGGACGGTGCCGGGCCAGTGGCCCGCGATCGCGTTCTGCACTGCCGGGACGGCGGCCCCGAGCGGGGAGTAGCGGCTGATGTCGCGCAACCCCGTTCCCATCGCGGCCTGCGGGACCCACAGCCCGGCGAAGAACATAAGTGGGAAGAACAGCAGCGACCCGACCGCCGCCGCGATCCTCTGGGTCGGCGCCACGGCGGCCACGAGTGTGCCGAGCGAGAGCATCGCCGCCAGCGTCAGCAGCATCGCCAGGACGAAGCCGCCGATCTGCTGGGGCAGCGCCACCGAGAACGCGAAGTGGCTCACGAGCGCGACGAGGATCACCGCCGCGGCCGCGAGGGCGGCGTTGAGGATGACCTGCGCGGCCAGCAGCCGGACGGCTCCGATCGGAGTCGTCGAAAGCCGTCGCAGGTACCCCTTGTCCCGGTAGGACGCCAGCGCGGCCGGCAGCGCGCTGAGGGCCAGGATCGTCACCGTGAACATCATCACCACCGGCGTGTAGGCGACGATGAGCTTCACGTTGCCCAACGAGTGCTGAGGCTTGTCGCCCCCGGCGATCCCGAGCACGACGAGCAGGCCGACCGGGAACACGAGCCCCCAGAAGAGCAGCATCGGCTCGCGCGCGAGCAGCTTCAGCTCGGTGGCCAGCAGGCGGCGAAAGCCGCTGGGGCGGCGCCGGGCCGGCGCGGTGGTGGCGGCGATGGCGGTCATCGAGACTCCTCTCGGGTCGGTTGGGCGAATTCGGAGGCGATGGCGTCTGCGTCGGCGGTAAGCGCGACGAACGCGTCATCCAGCGTCGACTGCTCGATCCGGGTCTGCAGCGGGACCACGCCGTCGCCGACGAGCGCCTCCATCACGGCGGCGACGAGGTCACCGGTGCCCTCGACGGTGAAGCGGTCGCCGTGGCGGACGACGTCGCGGACGTCGGACAGCTCGCGCATACGCGCGACGTCCACCACGCCGGACGGGCGGAAGCTGATGCGCTGGCGGCCCGCCGAGCCCGCGGCCAGCGCCGCAGGCGTGTCGATCGCGATCACGCGACCGTGGTGCAGGAGGGCGAGGCGATCGCAGAGACGCTCCGCCTCCTCCATGAAATGGGTGACGAGGATGACCGTCACTCCCTCGTCGCGGATCCCCTCGATCAACTTCCACGTCTCACGGCGCGACTGCGGATCCAGACCGGTGGTGAGCTCGTCGAGGATGGCCAGCTCCGGGCGACCGATGAGGGCCAGCGCGATGGACAGCCGCTGGCGCTGGCCACCCGACAGATTGGAGAAGCGATCGTCGCGCTTGGCCTCGAGCCCGAGCAGCTTGAGGAGCCGCTCCGGGTCGGAGGGATCGCGGTAGAAGGAGGCGAACAGTTCGAGCGCCTCCCCCACACGCAGCTTGTCCGGGAGCTCTGAGGCCTGGAGCTGGATTCCGACCCGCTGGCGGAGCTCCTGACGGCTCTGCAGTACATCGAGGCCGAGCACGCTGATGGATCCGCCGTCAGGCCGGCGCAGGCCGCCGATGGCTTCCACGGTGGTCGTCTTGCCGGCGCCGTTGGGTCCGAGGATCCCGAAGATCTCCCCTCGGTTGATCGAGAGCGAGACGTCGTCGACGGCGAGCGTGTCGCCGTAGCGCACGCGGAGATGGTCGACGGACACGACCACATCGGTGGTGGTCCGTGCCCTGGTCTTTTCGAGTGTGGGGGTCATGCCAGCAGAGTCCCACCGCAGCGCCCGCGATACATCGGCTGCCCGGCTGCAATCCGGGACCGCCCCGGGTGATCTTCGGATCAACCGATCGGTTGATGCCGGGCCGCTCGCTCGCCGCGGCGCCGCTGCCACGTCATAGGTTCAATAACTGAACCCATATGTGCTACATTGCCTCGCACGCTTGAGTTCGATCACTGAACCCACGAAGGAAGGCCCGCCGATGAACTCCACCTCCGCCCTTGCCCTCCGCGCGGAGCGGGCACGCGCCCGCACCCCGCGACTGTCCGGTCTGGCCGCATTCGGCGCGGTCGCCGCCGTGATCGCCGTCGCGTTCTACGCCTCGGCCACGCCGTCCCCCCTCTATGGCGTCTACCAGGCGCGGTGGCACTTCTCGACGCCCGTGCTGTCGCTGGTGTACGCCACCTACGCGATCGGCGTGCTCGTGTCGCTGCTGCTGGTGGGCAGCCTGTCTGACCAGACCGGGCGTCGACCGGTGCTCGCCTGGTCCCTGGCGGGGCTGCTCGTCTCAGCCGTGATCTTCACCGCCGCCAGCTCCGTCGCATGGTTGTTCGTGGCCCGGGCGCTGCAGGGGCTGGCCACCGGAGCCGCCCTCGGTGCCGCGGGAGCGGCTCTCATCGACCTTCATCCGACGGCGAGCACACGCACCGCCGCGCTCGTCAACGGAGTCGTCGCCCTCGGGGGCCTCGGGATCGGGGCACTGCTGTCCTCGGCGCTCGTCCAGTACCTGCCCGCGCCTCGAGTGGTGCCCTTCCTGGTGGTGGCGGCGATGATCGTGCTCCTGCTCGGGCTGGTGGGCGCGATGCCCGAGCCGGTGTCACGGACGGGTCGCACGGTGATCCGTCCCCAGCGTCCGGGTGTCCCACCCGAGACCCGCGGGCCGTTCGCGCTCGCTGCGCTCGGGGTCATCGGCTCGTGGTCGATCGCCGGCGTGTACCTCGCGCTGGGGCCCGCCCTCGCCGGACACCTGCTCCAGACCCACAACGAGCTGGCGGGCGGCGCGGCCGCCGCCGCGCTCATGGGCGCGGGTGCAGTGGCGCAGATCACGGGTCGCAACCTGCCCAACCGGACGCTGACGGTGGCCGGATCAGTGCTGGTGGCGCTGGGCATGGCCCTCACGGCCACCGCCGTCGCGGTGGGCTCGGCGCCGTTCTTCCTGGCCGCCAGCGCGCTCGGAGGGATCGGGTTCGGCCTCGCCTTCATGGGCGCCCTGCGCCACCTCAGCGCTGCGATCCCACCGGATCGCCGAGCCGAGGTCATGTCGGCGTTCTACGTCGTCGGCTACCTGTCGCTGGCCCTGCCGTCCGTCGCCGCCGGCATCGTCGCCGGCGCGGTGGGCCTGGCTGAGACCTTCGAGCTCTTCAGCGCCGGTGTGGTGGTGATCGCGCTGCTGGTCGCCGCCGGAGGCCGCCGCATCGAGGATCCTGTCCTGACCGTCCAGGCCTGAGTCTGCGGTTTGATCGCTCCTATCTCGACATCCCTCGCAGCGCCAGCTACGTCGAGCTGCCGCGCGAGCAATGGCGCTGACCTGAGGGATCGGGCATTGACACGGCGTGGTAACGCCGCTCCCACCAGTCATGGTTGGGACGTCCGGGCGATGATGCGGTGCACGATCGCACCGGAGGACGCGCTCTGGGTCTGCTCCTCATGCAGGATCGTCGTCCCCGCGAGCGCGCCGGTGACCACCGATGACGGGAAGGACGCGTACAGCCGCCCCTTGGGGTCGCGGCGATCAGCGTTCTCGGTCACACGCCAGCTGAGGTAGAGGGTGCCTCCGGGCGCAAGCAGCTCCACCAGCGTCGCCACCGATGCCCCGATCTCCGATGACCGCAGGTGCATGATCACGGTCTCGCAGAGGACGTTGACGAACGACCCGCGCGCCACCCCATCGAGCGCGGGCAACGCCGCCTGCTCGAAGGCGATGCCCGGATGACGCCCGCGCGCCTGCACCAGCAGACCCGGGGAGACGTCGTAGCCGACGGGTGCAAACCCGTTGCCGGCGAGCCACGCCGTGTCACGGCCGCTGCCGCAGCCCACGTCGGCGGTCGCTCCCGGTGTGAAGAACCGCGTCAGCAGTGCATAGAGGTCCGCCGGCGCGGGCTGCTCGTCCTCCCACTCGGCGGCGAACGCCGCGGACTCGCGCTCGTACGCGCCCATCGTCTCTCCGTCCATGGGCGCCATCCTCGCAGGCGCAGTGCGTGACCGCCGGTCAGCTCGCGGCGCGCGCGGGCAGGCGCACACGGAACGTGCTCCACGATCCTGGCCAAGCGGCCGCCGTCCGCCTTCCCGCTGCCTGATCCGCGTTCCAACGGGCTCCATCGGCCGCCCGGGTTTCCGACCGCTCTCACATGGGAACGTTGGGTGTATCCAGAGGTTGAGCGAGAGGTGGGTGGACTGATGGGCCGACAAGGAAAGACAACGCTCGTGTCGATGCTGTGTGCCGCCGTGTGTGCCGCGGCGCCGGCCGCGGCATCCGCCGCCCACGGCGGCCACGGCCGCCACGGCGGGACGGGCGACGCGGTGACCCCCCTCGCCGTCGGTACCGGAGGGGCCGTCGCCTCGATGGACGTCGGCGCCAGCCGCGCCGGCATCGACGTGCTCAAGCGCGGGGGCAACGCCGTCGACGCCGCGGTGGCCACCGCCAGCGCGCTCGGAGTCACCGTGCCATGGGTCGCGGGCCCCGGCGGCGGTGGCTTCATGGTCATCTACAACGCGCGGACGCACACGGTGACCACCGTCGACGGCCGTGAGACCTGCCCGGCGGCCTGTACGACCACGATGTTCGTGGACCCCTCGACGGGGAAGCCGATGGGCTACACGACGGCGTCCGACCAGCCCCTGGCCACGGGCGTGCCGTCCAACCTCGCCACGTGGGCGACGGCCGTAGGCAACTACGGGCGTCTCTCGCTCAGCGATGATCTGCAGCCCGCGATCCACGTCGCCAAGCACGGCTTCGCGATCAACTTCGACTTCAACCAGCTCGAGCAGTCGAGCCTGTCGACGCTACAGGCCTACCCGGCCAGCGCGTCGCTGCTGCTCACGCCCTCGGGCGACCCGCTGCCCGTGGGCACGTGGCTGCGCAACCCGGACCTGGCGCACACCTACGAGCTGATCGCGCGCCGAGGACCGTCGGCGCTATATGACGGGCCCATCGGCCAGGCGATCGTCCAGGCCGACGATCACCCGGTGCTCACTCCGGGTCAGACGGTGGTCACCAACCCGGGCATCATGACGATGCAGGACCTGCGCTCCTACCGCACCCGGATCCTCGCCCCGACCAAGGTCGACTACCGCGGATTGGACGTCTACGGGATGGCGCCGCCGTCCAGCGGCGGTTCGACCGAGGGCGAGATCCTGAACATCCTCAACGGCTTCCCGCTCAGCTCCGAGTCACGCGTCCAGGCGCTGTTCCAGTACCTCGAGGCGTCGCGGCTGGCCTACGCGGACCGCAACGCCTACGTCGGTGACCCTGACTTTGTCAACGTGCCGCTGTCGGGGCTGCTCGATCCGGCGTTCGCCGCGACGCGCCGGTGCCTTATCGGCAACACCGCGGCCACCTCGCCCGTCCCAGCCGGCTCCCCGTTCGCCCCGTTCCCCGGCTGTGCGAGCAGCGGTGCAGGATCGTCGTCATCGGCCTCGGCGTCGCCCGAGGCCCATCACACCAACAACATCGTCACCGAGGACAAGTGGGGCGACGTGGTCGCCTACACCAACACGATCAACTTCTTCGGCGGCAGCGGCCAGGTGGTGCCCGGCTACGGGTTCCTGCTCAACAACGAACTGACCGACTTCGACTTCGCACCGCCATCGCCAGGTGCGACCGACCCGAACCTGCCGGCGCCCGGCAAGGAGCCGCGCTCGAGCATGGGCCCGGTGATCGCGCTGCAGAACGGCCAGCCCCAATTCGCGATCGGTGCCGCAGGCGGCTCCACCATCATCGAGACGGTGGTCCAGACCCTCATCAACCACGTCGACTTCGGTATGAGCCTGCCCGACGCGCTGGCGGCACCGCGGGTGGCGCAGACCAACTCGTCGTCGAACACCTCCGAGGCCGAGCCGGACTTCTACAACAGCCAACTGGCCCAGCAGCTGACCAGCCAGTACGGCGAGAAGTTCTCCCTCGCCACCGGTCCGATCCTGCCGCTCGACAACTACCCGGGCGACGCGACCGCACTGCAGATGCTCGGGCACGGGCAGGCGGAGGCGATCGCCGAGCCGGTGCGCCTCGGCGGCGGCAGCGCGCTGGCGCTGCAGGGCGACGGCGGGCGGGGTGGGTCCCACCGGCATCGCCGGGGCCACCGCTGAGCGACGGGCTACTGAGCGACGGGCTACTGAGCGACGCCCTACTGAGCAGCCTTCGAGTCCCCGTCGATCGGGAACATCTGCCCTGAGATCGTGCGCCCATGCGGCCCGGCCAGGAAGACAGCGAGGGCGGCGATGTCCGCCGCCTCGGTGAACCGGCGGATCGACTGGTTGTCGAGCGCGCGCTCGGTCTCCTCCTCGACCGGTCGCCCGGAGATATCAGCGCGCCGGCGTAGGACCTGGCGCACGCGCTCGCCCTCGACGCCGCCGGGGTGGATCGAGTTGGCGGTGATGCCGAATGGGCCGAGCTCCAGCGCGAGCGTCTTGGTGAAGCCGACCAGCCCCCACTTCGTCGTCGCGTAGGCGACGCGGTTGGGGTAGCCGAAGCGACCAGCGAGCGAGCTCATGACGATGATCGAGCCCGCCGGGGACTCCCTGAGGAGCGGGATGGCGCGGCGAGTCACATCGAACGTGCCGCTGAGGTTGACGGCGAGGACGGCGTCCCACTCGTCGCGGTCGTACTCGTCGACCGGGGCGGTCGGCCCCGCGATGCCGGCGTTGTTGACGAGCACGTCGAGGCCCCCGAACTCGCGGGTGAGATCCTCGAACAGCGTGGCGACGGCGGTGGTGGCGGTGATGTCACACACGCTTGCCGTGATCGACCCTGCGTGGGAGGCGGTCACGGCCGCGAGCGCATCTGTGTCGGGGTCGGCGATGTGGACGCTGGCGCCGGTCGCGACGAAGGCCCGCGTGATGGCCAGGCCGATCCCGCCGGCGCCGCCGGTGACGAGCACTCGCTGTGGCACCGCTGCGGCGTCGCTCATGGGTGCATCATGACGAGACATGGGGCCGCATCGGCTTCCACCTCGACCACGACCCCCACAACGAGCACATGCAGGTCGTCCAGCTGCCGGTGGGTCAGACCGGGCTGCGCGAGTGGGCCGGCGGATAGAGCCGACCCTCGGCTATCCCCTAACGGCGTCCGGCGTCGTAGCGGCGCCGGTCGCGCTTGGTCGGGCGCCCGCCAAGGTCGAGCGGACCGGCGAGCCGGCGCAGCTCCCGCTGCCTCTCGCGCTCCGCCATGCTCTCCGCCGTCTCCTCGTAGAGCGCGGCGGCCTCGGCGGCCGACACGCGCCGCTCGGCCGCGCCGCGCACGAGCACGGTCCGGCGAAACGAGCCAATCGTGATCTCCAGCCGGTCGCCGGAGGCGACCTCCCGGCTCGGCTTGGCCGCAACGCCATTGACGTGGACGCGCCCGCCCTTGACCGCCTCGGCCGCCAGCCCGCGCGTCTTGAACAGGCGCGCCGTCCACAGCCACTTGTCGATGCGCATCAGCCGCCGGCGAGGACCGGCGTGTAGCCCTCGCCCTTGAGGATCTCGACCACGACGTCGCGGTGGTCGCCCTGGATCTCGATCACACCGTCCTTGATCGAGCCGCCCACACCGCAGCGCTTCTTCAGCTTGCCCGCCAGCTCCTTGAGCGCGGCGTCGTCGACCGGCACACCGGAGACCGTCGTCACGGCCTTCCCACGACGGCCCGCAACCTCGCGGCGCACCTTGACGCGGTCGCCGTCCGCGCGACGCTCCTTCAGGCCCGGGTCGCGGGCCTTGCGCAGGTCGCCGTCGGTGGTCGAGTAGACGATCCGGGAGTCGCGCTTCATGGCGCAGACGGTACCGGCAGGCGATGATCGCCTCCACCCGGCGGAGCGGGTCGCGAAGGTTCTTTGAGGCCGCCCGGCAGGGCGATCTCGCCGGGCTCGAGGGACTGCTCGCTCACACCGCCGCACCGGGGGGGTCCCGCGGCGCCGGGTCCCGCCGTCGATCTGCGACGGCGGGACCCTGAGCGCAGCGTCCGGGTGACTGGCGGCCGGGGCTACTTCTTGCTGGCCTTGCTCGCCTTGCCGACCTTGTAGCTGTACGGGATGGCCGCCACCTCACTGGCCGAGAACTGGTGGTAGGGCGGGATGTCATCGTTGACGACGTCGACGTAGAGGTTGCCCTCGTCGACCGACCCGGCGCCGCCACTCGGCGTGAACGTGACGTCCACCTCGGCCGAATGACCCGGCTGGATCGTGATCGGCGAGTTCGGCGCCGACAGGTCGACCGCTTGCGCCCACACGTCGCCCGTCGTCGATGTGACCGTTCCATCGAACGCCTTGGTCTGGGCCTCCAGTGCGAGCGTCGCCTCTCCAGACGGCTCCGTCCCCGGATACGGGCCGCACTCGGACGGCAGCGCGTACCAGATTCCGGCGGTGACCGTCGCGCCCGGCGGGTCATAGAACACCGACGATGTCGTCGAGCACAGCGGACCGGGACCGAAGTTCGCGCTGGCCAGGTCGGGATCGCCCACGTTCGGGCCGGTGTCGAACATCGCCGGCACCGTCGACGTCTGCGCGACCCGGACCGCCGAGGTCTCCGACGGCACGAACCACTCCTGCTCCGTCGTCGGCGGAAGGGCCAGCGGGTTCGCTGTGAACGGCGCGAGCACCAGGTTCTGCACCGTGTTGCGCCTCGCGTCGATGAAGTAGTCCTCAGGCGCGACACCGGTGTTGGTGATCCGCACCGGGACCGTCAGCGATTGCCCGGACTTGATCTTGCGTCCGTTCGGGATGCCGACTCCGCTCACGCCTCCGGCGTTGAAGCGGACGTCGCCCTGGTAGGGCTGCGAGATCTCGTTGCCCTTCTCAGCCCCGGCGAAGTCGACGATCAGCGTCCACCGTCCCGCGGCGGGATCGATCGCGTAGGCCGACAGCGAGGTGCCGCCGGTGCCCTCGAGCGAGTTCTGCCCGTAGCCGACGGTGTCCCCGTCGGGGCTGACGAGATACTCGCCCACCGGGTCAGAGGGATCGTTGGGGAACGAGACGTCGGCCCGGATGTCTTTGACGCCCGACGGGACGTCGAACTCGTAGAACTGCTCCTGGCCTTCGCCGTTGGGCCGCCCGTTGCCGCCGGTCAGATTGCCGGAGAACGCGCCGCCGTGCGAGGGCGTCACGAGGCTGCGCAGCGTCACCGGGATCGAGGTCGCGGTGCCGCCGCTGGGCGTCAACACGACCGCGCCCGACGAGTCACCCGGCGCGGACGGATCCGTCGCCGAGACGCTCACGGTCCGGCTCTGTCCGGGAGCGAGCGTCACCGAGCTCGGCGACACCGACCCGAACGGGACGTGCTGCTGGGTCGAGACCTCCCACGGCACGACGCCGTTGGTCCCGCCCGCCGACGCGACGTTGCCGAAGATGACGCCCGTCCATGTCCCGGGCGTCGGGGATTCGACCTCGCTCTCGCCGTAGCTGGCCGGGCCCTGCGGCAGCGAGTGCGCAGCGAACCGGCCCTGCGGGTCGATGAGGATCATGCGGACGCGGGAGTTGAGGCCGGGTCCGCAGAAGTCCTCGTTGCAGAAGGACTGGTTCACCGGCCACGCCAGCTGTGCCAGCAGTCGGTCGGCGCCCGCAGGGACCGTGAAGTGGAACTCCTGGTAGTTGTCGGTGGTGCCCGCGAAGTCCGGCACCTGTGGACTGGAGGAGTCACTCAGCGTGACGCTCCCGGTCTGCACGTGCTGGGCGGCCCCGAACGTCCGGCCGCTCAGGTTGACCGTCTGCGCGGTGTTGCCCGGGTTGGACACCGTGAACTGCCAGTGCTGCGCCTGCCCCGGGGTGCCGACGGCATTGAGCTGCGTGGTCGAGGTGGTGAGGGCCGGCGTCGTCGAGTTCGGGTTACCGATCGACTCGGCGAGCTGGACGGCCTTGTAGGTGTTCAGCAGGCCGGCGCCCTGCTCGCTCGCCGGCGAGCCCAGGTCGGTCGCCGTGGAGACGAGGATCTGCTTGACCTGAGCCGGAGTCGGCGTGGCTCCGCCATGTGACTGGCGGTAGGCTTGGATGACCAGCGCCGCCGCGCCCGCAGTGAACGGTGAGGACTGACTCGTCCCCCCGCTGCGCTCCACCTCTGACGGCTTGCCGGCCAGGTTGACGCATCCGGCGAACGTTGGAGTGGGATCGCATGATGCGAAGCTGCCGTCGCCGGGCGCGATGAGATCGATCGTGCGACCGGTCTCATCAAACCCTCCGGAGCTGAGCGCGCTGATGTTGTCGCTCAACCAGCCGGTGGTGGCGAAGTCACGCGCGAGCGCGTAGTTGGTCTGTGCGTAGAAGCGGAAGTCCGTATTGGCTCCCACCCCGATGACGTTGGGGTCGGTCGACGGAGAGCCCGTGGTGTTGAACACCGGGCCGGCGTCGCCGCTGGACACGCTGACCACCACGCCGGAGGCGACGGCCGCGTCGTTGAACTGCTTGGTGACGTCGAGCGCCGTGACGTCGGGGAACGGGTTGGAGCCGAACGACTCGTTGATGACGTTGACGTGGTCGGTCTCCACCGCGTAGTTGATCGCCTGCAGGAAGTTGGACTCGGTCGTCGCGAAGTTGTTGGAGAAGACCTTGAGCCCGACCACGCTCGCGCCCGGAGCGACGCCCTCGATCCGGACGTTGCAGGCCGACGGGTCAGGCTCCGCGCTGAAGTTCTGGACGTTGTAGACGTGGCGGCCCTGACCCGCGATCGCGTTGGCGTCAAGGAACGCCTCGTCACCGCTGGTGGTGGCGTTGGGCCCGTCGCCGCTGAAGTCCTGGTAGTCGCCGCCGATCGACGGGTCGAAGATCGACTTGCCGTCCGGGCGGATGAAGTTGACGTTGTTGGGGTCGATGCCGTCGGCGATCCACGCCACCTTCACGCCGGCGCCGGTGAAGCCGAGCGAGCGCGCGGTGGGCTGGCTGGGGTTGTCAGAGTCGGTGTTGGTCGAGGACAGGCCCTCGGGGTCCAGCTGCACCTGGCCGTTGGGCCCGCAGGCGCCGGGAATCGTGTTCGGGGTGACCGCCGAGGACGCGTGTGCACGTCGCGACGAATTGGCGCCGGACGGCAGCGCCGGTGGCGCCGCGCCGCGGATGGTCACGTCGGGGATCACCTTTGCCACCGCCGGGTCCTTGGCCAGCCGAGCGCGCTCGCCCTTGGAGACGGTCGCCGCCACGGCGTCGATCAGCTGGAAGCTCTTGATGTGGGTGGCGTGCACGGTCGCGAGCTCTCGCATGACCGGGGCCTGGGCGACCTTGACGGCGGCGATCCGCAGCGCGGCCGAGCGAGACCCGACGTGAGCAGCACGCATCTGACCCTTGAGCAGCACGATGACGTGCTGATTGGCGTTCCTGGCCAGGACGCGAGCGAGGGCCGGCGTGAGCTTGGTCGATCCTCGGGCCGTCGGCTTTGCCGCTGCCGAGATGGCGG
Organism: uncultured Actinomycetota bacterium; assembly: GCA_963850325.1. Taxonomy (GTDB): domain Bacteria; phylum Actinomycetota; class Thermoleophilia; order Solirubrobacterales; family Solirubrobacteraceae; genus Palsa-465. The sequence continues at coordinate 49,572 of CAWKLB010000006.1, read as the reverse complement.
CGGCTCCCAGAACCACCATTGCCATCAGGAGCGCGGCGATCCCCCGCCGTGTCCCCAGACCGGACCGTAACCCTGCCGCGCGTGCTCGCATGAGGTCTCCCAATCTCGTTGCTTAGCGATATGAGGCCGTCCTGTGGCCTTGTGCCCCGCGCTGTGGTCCCCGCCGGCGGGCGTCCCTGGATCGGGCGGCACGCTACTACTCCGCTGAGCGAATTGCCACCTTCAGCCGTTCACGGGACGGCCGTGCTCGCGCTCGCCCAGCCGATCCGCGCGCGTTCGGAGCGACGGGAAGGGGCCAGTCATGTCCATACCTTCGGCTACTTCCCAGAGCACCTGGCACGAAGCATGATCTCCACATGTCCTCGACGCCCACGCCGATCACCGAGCCTGGGGTCACCGTCGCCACCGGAGACCCCGACACGATCTCCGCCGCCGGAGACTGGCACCACCGCCTGGCCAGCACGCTCGAGTCGCACAGCTCGCTGATCAAGTCCACCGCCGGCGTGTTGCTGACCGGCTGGACCGGCGAGGCAAGCAAGCAGTATCAGTCCCTCTCGGCGGTGATGTCCGGCCACTACGAGGTGACCGCGGAGGAGGCGCGCGCCGTCGGCAGCGCACTCAAGCGGTTCAGCGCGGAACTGGGCAGCGCCCAGGGCGAGGGTCGCGTTGCGCTGAAGAACGCGATCCACTGGATGACCGGAACACCTTGCTGAGGCCGTAGGCGAAGAAGATCCCGTACCACTGGGCGTCGACGATCCGCCATTCGGCGACCAGATCGCAGCCGTCGTCAGCGCCGTCCCGGACCTGCCAGGGCGCGGTGTCACGGGTCAGGCCGAGCAACGCCGAACGCAGATCGCCGACCGAGACCGGAGGCACGCCTTCCTTCGCCGGCTTGCTCCCCTTCAGCTTGTCCAGCAAGCCCATGGCCACCTCCAGTCGGTCGTACGGGTTGGCCTCTCCCGTGCCAGCCATCTCCACATCCGCAAGGGGCAGACTGTACCTGGCACCTGTCAGTCCACGAGGCATGCGACGTCGTCGACGACGGGCAGCACGACGCGGGGCCCGCCGGCGCCGGGAGGCGGCGGGTCGGCGTTCTGACATCTTCGCGACCGTTGATACCCCGAATCGTGGTGTGAGGAATATGCTGCCGTCGCACATTGGGCCGGCTTGAGCGGGCCCACACTCGGATCGAGGGGGTAGGGCGTGATCAGATGTGCGGTTGCGACGACGGCGGCGCTCGCCGTGACGTTGGTGTTGGGGATCAATCAGGCGGTGGCGGCGCAGGAACCGGGGACGCCGCTCACACAGGTGACGGCGCACGACGGCGTGTCGATCCCGTCGTCGCTCGCCCACGCGATCACACAGAAGCTCGCGGCGGCACCGAACGCCGGTGCCGGTGCCGGCAAGGCACCGAGTCAGCAGGAGCTCCAGGCGAGCGACGGCATGCCGCTGGACCTCTTGGGCGTGACCGTCTCGCTGACCGCCGACGGGCAAACCGCCCTGGTCGGCGCAGCCGGCAGGACGGTTGGAGCGGCGTATGTCTTCGTCGAGCGCGGAGGCCGGTGGTCTGAGCAGCAGGTGCTCGAGTCGCCGGCGGGGTCGGCGCAGGACAGCTACGGGTACGCGGTGACGCTTGCCGGCGACGGCGGGACGGCGCTGGTCGGCGCCTACAGCGGCAACAACCTGAGCGGAATCGTCTACTCGTATGCGCGCCAGGGCAGCAGGTATGTGCTCGACGGTCAGATCACGGCACCCGACGGCGCGCCGGGCGACGAGTTCGGCGCATCGCTCTCGCTGTCCGCACTCGGCAACGTCGCGTTGATCGGGGCGCCTGCCCATAACGGCTTCACCGGGGCCGCATACGTCTTCGTCCACGGGGCGAAGTCCTGGACACAGCAGCGCGAGTACCAGGATCCGGTCGCCCCCGGCGAGGGTTACGGGATCGCGGTCTCCGAGGCAGCGGACGGACTCGCCGGTGTGGTCGGCGCGCCCGTGGCCAACGAGGGACAAGGAGCCGCATACGCCTTCTCGGAACTCGGCTCCTCGCAGCAGACGCTCGTCGCCACCGCCACTCCGCCGACGAGCTTCTTCGGCGTGTCGGTCGCGATGAATGCTCTCGGCAGCCGCGTTCTCATCGGCAGTCCGTTCGCCAACCTCGGCGACGGAGCGGCGTTCACCTTTGACCTGGGCGGCAAGGGCTGGGCCCAGTCCCAAGAGCTCGTCCAGTCGAACCCGGGCGGTAGCGACGCGTTCGGCTACTCGGTCGCGCTCGATTACCTCGGTGACGTCGCGCTGATCGGAGCGCCGGGCGCAAATGGCACCGCAGGCGAGGCGTTCACGTTCGCCGGCCACGGCAAGCTGACCCAACAGCAGGAGCTGACGGAGCCGACGCCGGTCCAGGGCGACCAGTACGGCTACTCGGCGGCGATCAGCGCGCTCGGAAATGAGCTCCTGATCGGCGCCCCTTACAGCAACAACGCCCAGGGAGCGGCCTGGGCGGCCGCGAACCCGACCGGCTGACCAACGGACGCGAACGGCCGCCGGCTCACCGCCGGCGGCCGCCGCTGACGGCAAGCAGACAGACGGTTCGCCTAGCTCTGGCGATCGTACGCTCGCGCGATGGCCCTCCAGATGTCGGTGGAGGTCGGCTCGCCCCCAACGATCTGGAGGTTGGTGGCGACAGCGATCGTGACCTGCCGCGAAGGGTCGGTCCAGTCCTCGGCCTCGAAGCCCCCGAAGTAGCCGCGGTGCCCCAGCCAGAAGTGACCGTCGAACGACCGCTCTCGCACACCGAAGCCATAGTCGCCGCGGCCGATGTGGGTCATCTGCCTGACTGCCGTCGCGCTCACCAACCGCCCGCCCAGCAGGGCGTTGGCGAACCAGGCCAGGTCAAGGGAGCTCGTCGCCAGGCCGCCATCGGTGAACACCGGTCCCCACACGGCGCTCGACACGCCGAACCCCGGGATCCACTGACTGGCCACTGAGCCATTGCGGTGGAGCAGGTAGGGGTGGGCGATGCGCGCCTTGGCCGCCGGAGTGGGAACGAACGTCGCGGAGGTGATCCCGAGCGGTGTGGCGATCAGCTGCTGAAAGTCGCGCTCGATCGAGCGATGGGTGATCCGCTCCAGAATCGCACCGAGCACGATGTAGTTGGTGTCTGAGTACTGGTATTCGCGTCCGGGGAGAAACTTCGGCGGTCCCAGGCCTGTGCCCAGCCCGGTCAAGACCTGGTCGACCGTCCAGTGGTGGCGGGGTCGGTGGTCAATCATCGCTTCGATCCGCGGGTTGTAGAGGTAGTCCGGGAGCCCGCTGGTCATATTGAGCAGCATCCGCACAGAGATCTGAGAGGCGTTCGGAAGCCAGGGATAGAACTGCGACAACCTCGTGCCCAGCGAGATATGGCCGTGCTGAATCTCCAGCATGACCATCGTGGCCACGAGGGTCTTGACCGCGCTGTTGAGGATGAACAGGGACTGGTTGGTTGCCGGCCGCTTGGCATCGAGATCGAGCACGCCGGTCGCACCGGCCCACACCACGCGGCCGCACACCACGACCGCCGCGGTGGCAGCGGGGGCGTGAATGCGACTGCGCGCCGCCCGAAGCGTCGCATCGAGCACGTCGCCCAGCGCGGACTGCCGCGCCGGCACGGCGGGCGCAACGTTTCCGATGCCGGCCGAGCCAGAGCCGGGCGCGCATCTGCCCTGGGACGAGTGCGTGCTCGGCACTGGCACCGGCACCGACGGCTGCGCGCCCCCGCGCCCGCCCGGCATCAGCAGCGCGACCACGACGATCGCGCCGATCGCGGTCGCCAGCAGCGGCGCCAGCGCTCGAAGATGAGGCACACGCGAAAGCCTGATCTTGCGCGTGAGCTCGAGCATCCGACGCACGTAACGTAGGCACGGGCCGTGGCGCGCCGGTTGACCGTGTGCAGCGGTTTGGTTAAGCCACCGTCATCGCTCTCAGAGCCCCCGATACGGGTCATCACACCTACCCGAAGTCGCCGTCTCGGAGCCACGCTGGACTGTCAGCAGCCCGGGGTTGCTCGGTTCACGCTCCCGGGACCGGGCAGAATGGATCTCATGGGAGCGATTGACGTCCCGTCGGGCCATACCCCGGAAGGGGGCGTCCTGGTGGGCAGCGCAGGCGCTCGGCGGCGTCTGGTGCTGTTCGAGGATCCGCAATGTCCCTACTGCCGCGAGTTTGAGGACGTGTCGGGAGATCTGCTGCGTCGCGAGGTCGCGGCCGGCGCGGTAGCCGTGGAGTATCGGATCCGGTCCTTTCTCGGAGACGAGTCGGTACGCGCCGCCAACGCGCTGGCAGCCGCAGCGGAGGCGGGCAGATTCGATGAGCTGCGCCGCGAGATATTCGCCAACCAGCCGCCGGAACACAGCGGCGGTTTCCAGACCGAGGACCTGTTAGAGCTCAGCAGGCGCGCCGGTCTGACTGGCGCTGAGTTCGTCGCGGCGGTCAGGCAGGGTCGCTACGAGAGGTGGGTGCGCGAGATCGAGGCGGTCTTCGAAGGTCAGGACCCGGACGGCACGCCCTCCGCTGTCCTCGACGGCCAGCCCGTCGATTCTCAGATTCTGTACGACCCCGACGCCCTCGGCACGCTGATCCGCGACTGATCCGCTCGCCAGCTCGCCAACTCGCCACCGCGCACGGGCTCTCATAAGCCGGGCTTATGAGTCCTCCTGTCAATCGGTCTTGGACTTCTGAAAGAGTTGAGGTCATCATGTTCCTCGAAGTACCTCTCCTCCCTCGAGCGCGCCCCGAGTCCGGCCTCATATCCCGCCGGTACCGGGGCGTTCTCACTTAAGCGGGCTGCCACAGCTCGACGCGATTGCCCTCAGGATCACTGACCCAGCGCGAGCTGGCGCTCAGAACCTCCAGAACGGCCGGAGGCTCTCGCTGGTGAGTCCGTTCGTCGCCGGTCGTCACCGCGGGGAGCGACGGATCGCCCCCCGCGGTGGCCGAGCGTTATCTCACCTGGAACGCGAGCCGCAGCACCGTCTTTGCGTGGCGGCCGCGCCCGGTGGTGATGGCGAGCGTGTAGCGCCCGCGGGGCAGTTGGCCCAGGCCCCGGCGGACGACCTTGCCCTGGCTCGTGATGCGCAGTGATGCCGTGCGGATCAGGTGGCGGCCGCGCATGACCGTGTATGCCGCGTCCGAGCGGGCCGCGGTGGAAAACGTCCCGGGGGCGAACTCCAGAGTGCACAACGCGCGCGCCGCGACGGTATTGCGGCACACGATCGTGCCCGCGGGGCCGGCCGGTCCGGTCGCCCCCTTGGGGCCGGCGGGTCCCGCCGGCCCGGTCGCACCTTGTGGCCCGGCCGGTCCGGTCGCTCCCTGCGGTCCGGCAGGACCCTGTGGCCCCGTGGCGCCGGTCGCGCCGGTCGCCGGCGGGTTGCCGGTGCCCGAGACGTTCACCGCGAGCGCGTTGGCGGCGTTGCTGATGATGCTGAGTGTCGCTGAGCTGGCGCCCGCCGCCTGGGGGGCGAAGCGCACGCCGAGCGCGCAGCTTGCGCCCGGCTGCACCGGGGCGACGCACCCGTCGACGATGAGGTAGTCGCCGGGGTCGGCGCCGCCCGGCTGCACGCCGGCGATGTTCAGCGGCGAGCTGCCGTTGTCGGTGACGGTGACAGTCTGCTCGGGGCCGACCGAGCCCGCGGGCTCGGAGCCGAGGTTGAGCGAGCCGGCGCTGAGGCTCGCCGCCGGACCGGGGACCACGGTGATCGTGACGCTCGCGGCGTCGCTGGTGACCGTCGGGCCGCTCGTGTTTGTCGCTTCCGGGGCGAGGTAGCTCGAGCCGCCCGCGCCGCCTCCGTCGGGCGGGAGTATCCCGCCGGCCCCGCCCCCGCCGCCGAAGTAGCCCCCGCCCCCGCCCCCGCCGCCCTGGCCGGAGTTCAGGCCGCCGCCGACGCCACCGGTGGCGAAGCTGCCGTTGGTGCCGTTGTCGTTGGTGCCGCTGTTGTCGATCCCGCCGACCCCTCCGGCCGTCTGCGTACCGGGCTGGGCGGCGGTACCGATCACCGGGATCGAGCCGGCTGCGCCCGCGTCACCTCCAGGCCCCCCACCGATACCCGCGCCGCCGCCGCCGCCGGCGACGAGAAGCTCCGACCCGGGCGTCGCGGCGCCGGTACCGACGCTCACGCCCGAGGCGCCGCCGCCCCCGCCGGCGTAGCCGCTCGTGCTGCCGCCGCCGCCGATCCCGCCCGGAGTGTTAGTGGTGCCGCACACGCCGCCGACGCCGCCCACGCTCACGGTGACCTGCTCGCCGCCCGAGACGGGGAACGTGCCGAACACCGAGGCTCCGCGTCCACCGCCGCCGTTCGCGCACCACCCGCCGCCGGCGGCGCCGACAGCGGCAATCGAGATCTGCGTGACCCCGCTGGGGACGGTGTAGATGGATGTGCCCGGGGTGCTGAACGTCTGGGTCGTGGCCGCCTGCGCAGCCGACGGCGCTGCCACTGCCGCCAGCGCGGCAAGGATTCCCACCGCGCCACAACCGAGCGGCGGCCATCCGATACGCCGGCGCCCCAGCCCAGCGGCCCTCTGTGATGTCCTCATAGCGTCTGCCCCTTCGATGGCGTTTGACCGATATCGCGCCACAGCACGCGGGCCGGCTGCAGCAGTCGCGCTCAGCGCAACGGCGCCGAGCCTGACAGGGCGGTCGCGGCCGCGCATCGGTCAAACGCCCACTTCTTCACCCAACTCTTTAGATGGCTCGCGGCCTTCTTTAGACCGACACGCCGGCGCAGATCAGCGTGCTGCGGAAGCCAGGCGGGGCCGCAGACGGGTGTACGCGAGCATCCCGCCCAGCGTCGGGACCCAGAACGCAACCGCGTGGTAGACGAGCACCGCCGCGGCGGCGTGTGCGAGCGGCAGCCCGTAGAGCCCGAGGGCACCGACCAGTCCGGCATCGAGGATGCCGATCCCGCCCGGGATGGGGACCACGTTCGGGAGATATCCCGCGAGGTAGGCGACGGCCAGCGCTGCCACCGGCGGCGCCGGTCCCACGGCAGCCAGCGTGGTCCACAGCACTGCGATGTCAAACAGCAGGTAGCCCAGCGCCCCCAGCAGCCGCCAGCTCGGTCGCAGCAGCGCGTCGCGGGCGGCGGGGATCCCGGTCCCGACGTCCTCGAGCCACGCCGGCGCCGGGATCCGGCTGGATATGCGACGCATGACTCTCGGCAGGCCGAGGACGACGATGACGGCGGCCGCGGCAACCGCAACCGGCAGCCCCGTCCGCAGGACGTCGTGTGGGCCGCCTCCGATCCCCACCAGCAGGATGAGCCCTCCGGCGGCGAGCACGATTACGTTGATCGCGCTGGTGAGAAAGAACAGGCCACTCGAGCGCCGGAGGATCTGAGGGGTGGACATGCCGGCGAGGTGAAGCAGCCAACCGCCAACTGCCAGCGAGCCGACGCCACCGCCCGGCAGCAGTGCACCTGACCCCATCTGCGACCACGCCATCTCACGCGCGGCCGGAGCCGGGATCGGCTTGAAGAAGAGCCGGAAGATGACGACGAAGCTCAGGCACGACGCCAACTCCAGAACGACGGCGGCGATCACCAGCGCCGGGTTGATCTGCTCGATCTCGCGCACCACCGGCCGCAGGTCGGGGACCGCCAGCACCACTGCCCCGACGCAGACGGCGAGCACCACCACGGTGAGCAGCCTCCGGCGCAGATCGTTGCGTTCGATCGACGCGGCCCGCCGGGTCGCGGCCGGCCGGGTTCCAACCGGCCGCTGCAACGTCTGCTCGGGTGAGATGCTCGCGGGCCCGCCGGCGCGGGTGGCGACGGACCCTGGCAACTCGTTGGGGGTGGCGGTGGCGGACACGGCGGACGAACCGATCAGGTCAACCGGGCTCGTCAGCCTCGGTCAGGCGATCGCTCGCGGCGCGCCGCCGGCGCGGGCGATGAGATCCGTCACCGACCAGCGGCGCAGGATGCGGGCCCCTCCCACCCCACCCCCCTGACGCGCGGCGTCAGGGCGGTCCGGGGAGGCGGCTACGGGCGCCGCGGTGTGGTCCTGTCCAGGGGCGTGGCCCGCCGCGTGACGCCGACGCACGCGGATGCGGCGGGAGGTGGACTCGGGGCGGCGGTCTCCGGACTGGATGGTCATGGATTGCGTACTCATGGCGGAAGCTCCGATCAGGCGGTCTCGAGGCTGAGGTTGAGGTCGGTGCCGGCCTCGGCCTGGGCGGCGCGAGCGCGGGCGGCACCGTCCCGCGGAAGGACGACGGTCGCGACCAGCAATCCGGCTGCGAACAGCGCGGCGGCCCATTCGAACGCGGTGGTGTATCCGTGGATGGAAGCCGCGCTGGCGAGGCCGACGGTGTGAGCGTGGCCGGAGACGAAGCTGGCCGCCGAGCTGGCGAAGATCGTGCTCAGCAGGGCTGTGCCCACCGAACCTCCCACCTGCTGTGAGGTGTTGACCATCGCCGAGGCGATGCCGGCATCGCTGTTCTTGACCCCGAGCGTCGCGGTGGAGAACGCGGGGGCGAACACGCACCCCATTCCCACTCCGGTGAGCAGCAGCCCGGGCAACACATGGGTGATGTAGGCCGCATGCGGAGTCAGCTGCGTGAACACGAGCATCGCGATGAGTCCGAGCGTCATCCCGGTCATCACCAGCGGCCGAGCCCCGGTGCGATGCAGGATCCGCGTTTGCACCGTGGTCGCGGTGACGACGATCATCACGGTCAGCGGCAGGAAGGCCAAGCCGGTCTTCAAGGGCGAGTAGCCGAGGTTCTGCTGCAGGTAATAGGTGAGGAAGAGAAAGACGGCGAACACCGCAGAGCCTGCGATGGCGATCGTCGCGTAGGCGCCGCCGCGGGCTCGATCCGACACGATGTGCAGAGGCAGAAGCGGGTGCTCGACGCGGCGTTCGACAGCGAGGAATGCGATCAGGAGTGCGACGCTCGCCGCCAACGACACGATCGTCGTCGTGCTGGACCACGAGCTCGTCTCCGCGCTGGCGAAGCCGTAGACGAGGGCGAAGAGACCTCCAGAGGAGAGCACCGTGCCAAGCCAGTCGATTCGCGCCCGGTGGGGCTGGCGCTCGTTCTGCAACAGCCGCAGCGCCAGGATGGCGGTCGGCACGGCGATCGCCAGGTTGACGTACAGGCTCCAGCGCCACGAGATCGCCTGGGTGAGCACGCCGCCGAGCAGCAGCCCGACCGACGCTCCTCCGGCCGCGATGGCGCTGAAGATGCCAAAGGCCTTCGGACGATCAGGTGATCCCTGGAAGGTCACGGTCAGCAGGCCCAGCGCCGAGGGGGCCAGAATCGCTCCGAAGGCTCCCTGGAGGGCCCGGGCAGCGACGAGCATGCCGAATGACTGGGCCATGCCGCCGATGGCCGAGGCCACCGCAAATCCGGCCAGGCCGCCGATGAGCGTCCACTTGCGGCCGAACAGGTCGCCGAGCTTGCCGCCGAGCAGCAGGAGACTGCCGAACGCCAGGGCGTAGGCGGTGATCACCCACTGCCGGTTGTCGGCAGTGAAGTGAAGTGCCCGCTGGGCCGACGGGAGCGCGATGTTCACGATCGTCGCGTCCAGCACGACCATCAGCTGGGCGACGCCGAGGAGCGCGAGGACCGCCCATCGATTGGGGCGGGGAGTGAGGCGGGTGTCCGGGCTGCTGGTACTCATCAAAGTCCTTCCAAGTGGGAGTGATGAAGACCTTAGCACGAATCATCCATGCTCCGGGTATCAATTACATCATGGTTACTATTTCCGCTGCAGGCATGATGCAGGATTTTCCGCTATAATCGCCTCCACCATGCCCATCGAGAGCTGTCCCGGCACCCCCAGCGCGATGATCCTGCTGCCGCGATTGGCCAAGCAGGTGATGCGGCGCGCGAATCCCGATCTCCTCGGGATGGACCTCCGCCTCCTCATGGCCCTGAGTCACCTCGCCGATCACGATGGGGCGCCCCAGCAGGAGCTGGTTGACGCGCTGTGCATGGACGCCAAGAACGTCGTCCTGCTCCTCAACGAGCTCGAGGATCGCGGCGATCTCGTTCGTCGCCGTGACCCCGAGGATCGCCGCCGCCACCGTGTGCACATCACCGAGGCCGGCCGCGAGGCGCTGGGGCGGGCCCGTGACCACATGGATGCGGTCGAGAACGAGGTTCTCCAAGCCCTCGACGCCGACGAGCGAGAGACGCTGGTGAAGCTGCTCGCCCGCGCTCTTCAGGGGGTCGAGGACGTGGCCGACGACGCGGGTCATCCCGCGCTGACGGCCGTCTCGTCGTAGCGCTTGGTCGTTACCCTCGGGCGAGTACCGGCTGGTTGACGACCGGCAGCACCCGCTCGCCGTAGGCGGCCAACGTCGCGTCCTGCGCGTCGTGCTGGAGATACAGGCCGAAGTGGCCGGCTCCCACGCTCTCAAGCTGCTTCAGCTTCTCGATATGGGCCTCCGGCGGTCCGATGAGACAGAAGCGCTCGATGATCTCGTCGGCAATGAACGCCGTGTGCTCGTTTCCGGCGCGGCCGTGGGTGTTGTAGTCATAGCCCTGCCAGCCCGTGATGTAGTCGCTGAGGCTCTGCGGAATCGCCCCGCCGTCCGCCCCGTAGCGGTTGACGATGTCGACGACGTGGTTGCCGACCATGCCCCCGAACCATCGGCACTGGTCCAGCGCATGACGCCGCTGCTCCTCAGAGCCGTCGGTCACGTAGGCCGGACCGGCGACGCACATGGTGAGCGCATCCGGGTCGCGTCCGGCGTCAGCGGCGGCCTTCCGGACCGCGGCGATGCTCCATTGCGCGATGTCCACGTCGGCGAGCTGGAGGATGTAGCCGTCACCCACCTCTCCGGCGAGCTTGAGCGCGTTGGGCCCGTAGCCGGCCACCCAGATCGGCAGCCGGCTGTCGGGACTCCACGGGAAGCGCAGAGGCGTGCCCTTGTACTCGATGCTCTGGCCGTTGGCGAGAGCGCGAACGACCTCGATGCACGCCCGAAGCTCGGCCAGCTTGACGGGCTTTCCGTTGATCGTCCGCACCGCGGAGTCACCGCGCCCGATGCCACAGACCGTGCGGTTGCCGTACATCTCGTTGAGCGTCGCGAATGTCGAGGCGGTCACGGTCCAGTCGCGCGTCGCCGGGTTGGTGACCATCGTCCCGACGTTGAGCCGGTGCGTGGCGTCGAGGATCCGGCTGAGGATGACGTAGGGCTCCTCCCACAGCAGATGCGAGTCGAACGTCCACGCGGTGGTGAAGCCATAGGCCTCGGCGCGGCAAGCGAGCTCGATCACGCGGGAGGCCGGGGGATTGGTCTGCAGGACGACACCGAACTTCATGGCTGGCTCCTTTCACGGGACAGGTCGACGACTGCTGCAAGTGCCTGCTCGACGGTGCGCCCATACGCGTCTATCGCCACGTTGAGAGCCGCTCGGGACGAGTTCTCGATGGAGGCATGCGAGATCGGCGGATCCGACTGGGCGAAGATCATGGCGGTGGGGACGACGCGGCCGATCTCCGTCGCGTCGTGGAGCGGCCCGCTGGGAATCGGCTCGCCGTCCCCGCCACCCGCTTCCCTCACTGAGGTCTGCGCGATGTCGACCAGTGTGGGATGAAACACGGTCGGCGAGGCGCTGAACACCTTCCGGATCTCCACCGTGCACCCGAACTCATCGGCTGCGGACCGGCAGATCCGCGTCGCGTCGTCGAGCATCGCCGCGAGTGCCTGGGCATCGAGGTGGCGCTGGTCGAGCTGCATCTCGGTCCGACCGGCGACGGCGGTGATCACGCCCGGCGCCGAATCCATCCGGCCCACGGTGCCGACGCCGCCGTACGTCATCGCGGACTCACGAATCCCGAGTGCGGATCGCGCGGCGGCAGCCAGTGAGTCCTGGCGCATCGCCATCGGGGTCGATCCCGCGTGCGCGGCCTGGCCGGTGAAGGTCACCAGATGGCGCTCGACGCCGAAGGTGCCCGATACCGCCGACGCCAGCCTGCCCTGCTCAAGCAGCACGGGTCCCTGCTCGATGTGAAGCTCGAGGTAGCCGACGGCTCCGATGAGCGAGGCGGCGGCGGCATTGGTGGCGTCGATGTCGACCTCGCATGCCGCCAGCGCGTCCGCCAGCGTGGTCCCATCGGCGTCGGTGAGCGTGCGCACGTCGGCGGCCACCAGGGTTCCGGCGGCCGCCGAGGACCCGATCAGGCTGCGGCTGAATCTCGCTCCCTCCTCGTCGGCCCAGTCGACGAAGCGCACGCCGATGGGCAGCGAGCCGCCGCGACGCTGCAGCTGTCGCATGGCCTCGAGGGCGGTGAGCAGACCGAGGACGCCATCCAGCCAGCCGCCGTCGGGGACGGCGTCGATGTGCGAGCCGACGATCAGGAACTCGTCGGATTCGCCGTCGATGCCGGCCCAGAGGTTGCCCGCCGGGTCCGTCTGGGGCTCGAGGCCGATCGCCTCGAGCTTGGCGCGCAGCCACCGGCGGGCGCCGAGCCACGCCGGGGTCCAGGCCAGCCGGTCAGCCCCGGCGAACCGGCCGCCGCTCTGCTCGGCGAGCTCGTCGAGGTCAGCGACGACCGCCGACGGATCCAGCCGCAGCGCGCTCATTGAACGGCCGCGGCGACCGGTGACAGCGAGCGCTGGACGAAGCGGCCGTGCCCGGGCTGGGTCAGGATCTCGCCCCGGTCATAGACCAGGGTTCCCCGCGAGAAGGTGTGACGGACGCTCGCCGTCGCCGTCTGGCCCTCATAGAGGTCGTAGTCGACATTCATGAACGAGTTGGCCACGCCGTAGTCACGCGGCGCGCTGGGGTCGAACACGACGACGTCGGCGTCCTTGCCGGGCAGCAGCGCGCCCTTGCGCCCGAGCCCGAACCGCTCCGCGATCGTGGTCGACGTGCGGGCGACCAGCTGCGATCGTGTGATCCGCCCGGCGTTGACGCCCGTGTCCCACAACTTCGGCAGCCGGTGCTGGATCAGCGCCAAGCCGTTGGGGACCAGGCTGAAGTTGTCCAAGCCGCGCGCCTTCTGCTCGTCGGTGAACGGGCAGTGATCGGTGGAGATGCTCTCGAGTACCCCGCGGTTGACAAACGCCCACAGCGGCGCGTGGTTGGCGGCGTCGCGCAGGGGTGGCGAGCACACGTAGCGGCAGCCCTCAACCCCCGGCCGCCGCAGATCCTCGATGGTGTTGACGAGGTACTGGAAGCATGTCTCGCCGGTGACGTCGACGCCGCGCTGCTGGGCGGTCTCGATCTCCTCCGCGGCCGCGGCGCAGGTCACGTGGACCACGAACAGCGGCGCGCCGACGCGCTCGGCGATCCGCGCTGCCCGGCCGGTGGCCTCCGCCTCCACCCACTCCGGACGCGTGAGGGCATGATTGATCGCTGACGTGTCGCCGCGGGCGAGCGCGCGGGTGACGAGGAGATCGATGATGTCCCCGTTCTCGGCATGCACCATGGTGAGCGCGTTGAGTTCGCGCGCCCGCTCCATGCACGCCATCAGCGCATCGTCGCGGGCCATGAGCTCACCCTTGTAGGCCATGAACAGCTTGAACGAGCAGATGCCAGCGTCGACCATCGCCGTCATGTCGTCGAGCACCGGTTCGCTGGCGTTGGTGATCGCCATGTGAAACCCGTAGTCGACGTGCGCTACGCCGTCGGCCCGTCCCGCCCACTCCTCCAGCGCCGACTGCAGCGTGTCCGGCTCGCGCTGGATGGCGAAGTCGACGAGGCAGGTAACGCCGCCGGCGGCCGCGGCCTGCGTGCCCGTGTTGTAGTCGTCCGAGGACATCATCCCCATGAACGGCATCGACAGATGCGTGTGGTTGTCGATCAGGCCCGGCAGGACGAAGCAGTCCGTGGCGTCGATCACCCTCGCTCCGTCCGGTGAGTCGACCCTGCCGACGGCGACGATCGTCTCGCCGTCGATCAGGACGTCTCCCGCGAACTCGCCCTCGGCCGTCACGATCGTCCCGTTCGCAATCAGAGTGGTTTCACTCACCGGTTGCCTCCTCGAGATTGACCGCCCCATTCTCCCTCTCGACGACGCGCGTGTCATCGCCGGGCGGCGGGCAACGCCCCCAGCGGCCGTCCTCCGCTACGAAGATGAGGGTCGCCCCCCATTGCCCCGCGCCGTCGCCGTGCCAGTGTCTGGCCTTCAGCTAGCGGAGGAAAGGGACCACATGAGCACCACGCTGGACAGCCAACTCGCTCAACTCGAGGGTCGCGTCACCGGCCCCGTGATCGCGCCCGATCATGCCGACTATGACGCGGCACGCGCCGTGCACAACGGCCTCATCGACCGCAAGCCGGCGCTGATCGTCCGTGCCCGCACCACGCAGGACGTTGTCGCGGCCCTCGCGTTTGCCCGAGACGGCGGGTTCGAGGTGGCCGTCAGAGGCGGCGGACACAACGTCGCCGGCCGCGCCGTGACCGACGGCGGCGTGATGATCGACCTTGCCGAGATGCAGAGCATCCACGTCGATCCCGGCCGACAGACCCTTACCGCGCAGGGCGGCGTGCGATGGAACGAGCTCAACGAGGCCGCCGCGGCGCACGGCCTGGCGGTGACCGGAGGTGCCGTCTCCACGACCGGCATCGCGGGCTACACCCTCGGCGGAGGCCTGGGCTGGCTGATGGGCAAGTACGGGCTCGCCTGCGACAACCTCGAAGCCGTCGAGCTTGTGACCGCTGCGGGGGACGTGCTCCAGGTCGATGCCGCCTCGCACCCGGACCTGCTCTGGGCGCTGCGTGGTGGCGGCGGCAACTTTGGCATCGCTACAGCGCTCACCTACCGAGTCCACCCGCTCAGCACGGTCACCGGCGGCCTGATCGCACACCCGATCGAAGCTGCCCCGGATCTCCTGCGCTTCTACCGCGATGCAGTGACCGGCGCATCCGACGACCTGACCGTGTTCGCCGGGCTGGTCCATGCGCCCGACGGCTCAGGCGTCAAGCTCGCAGCTCTCGTCGTCTGCCACGCCGGCGACCCGGACGCTGCCGCACAGGAGCTGGAGCCGTTTGTCTCGTTCGGATCGCCGGTGGTCGCACAGGTGGGGCCCATGCCGTACCCACAGATGAACACGCTGCTCGACGCCGGCTATCCCGATGGGGCGCTCAACTACTGGCTTTCGAGCTTCACCGAAGGGCTGTCCGACGCGATCATCGACACCGCCGTCGAGAGATTCGCGAGCGTGCCGTCAACCATGACCGCGATCCTGTTCGAACATTTCCACGGCGCCGTCACCCGCGTCGCCCCGACCGACACCGCTGTCCCGCATCGCGAGCCCGGCTGGAACCTCCTGATCCCGTCAGTCTGGACAGACCGGGCGGCCACGGATGCCAACATCAGCTGGACGCGCGAGACGTTCGCCGCGCTCGCGCCCCACTTCGCGGCGCGCCGCTGGCTCAACTACCTCGGCGACGACCAGGCCGACGACGCGATCCGAGCCGCATACGGCCCGAACTTCGAGCGGCTCCGCGACATCAAGCGCCGCTACGACCCCACCAACCTCTTCCATCTCAACCACAACATCGCGCCGTAGCCCGACCGCGGTTGACGCCCTCGCTCTCATCGAACCGCCCTCCGACCAATCAGGTGCGGAGGGCGTTCCGAATACGGTGCGAAAGTGGAGACGACGTGCTGTCGAACTAGCGCCGCCGTCCGTCAAGGTTAGGTTCGATCACACCGATAGTCATACACATGCAGGACGCACCCGGCAGGCGATACGGGCCGCGCGCAACGCCCAGAACCAAGAGTCGAACTGACCGAAAGATGACGAGGCCCGCAAGGTGCGCTGACAGGGCGCATCCGCCGACCTCCATCCGACGCCACTCGTAGGCCCACGCGCGATGCAAGCCCTTGCTCGGGTCCTCGGCTTCGCTGAGTTCCTGCTCGTCCCGGTCAGCCTCGTCTGGCTGCTCGTGGCCCTGCGCTGGCCGTCGCGGCAACGATCACGACGCGCCACGACGCTGGCACTTGTGCTCGCGATCACCGTGGCGCAGCCGTTTGGGGTCGTAGCCACCGACCGCGCACCTCCACCCCGCGATGCCCATCGCGTCAGCCCGACCTCAGTCCACGTCGCTCGGCTCTTCGGTGTCCTGCCGGTGCTGCCGTTCGTCCTATATCACCAGGACAACCTCTACTCGGGCGAGAACGTCGCGACGGCCAAGCTAAAGGCCCGCTCTTGGTTCTGGCTTCCCATCCTGACCAACGCCACCACCGTCACTGGGATCTGCGGCGGCTCAGACAGCCCCTGTTGGCCGATCGGACGCGACTCACACGCCCTTCAGCTGTCACAGAGCGGCGACAACTACTACGCCAGCCTCGTTGATCCAGCGCACGCCAAAGAGCCGCCGTTCAGCACCAGTGACACCTGGGACCTCTCGGCCGGCATCGTGTCGCTCAGCGGCCTTGTCTACTGGATCCTGCTCGCGCTGCTCATTCCTCGCGTCCGGCGAGCCGGACGCAACGCCACGGGCCGATCTGTTCGCGAAGGCGGGCACGAACTGCCAACGGACTGAGATCCTGCTCCCTCAGTGCCGGCTGGTCCTTCCCGCCTCGCCTCTTGTCGTCCGCAGCGGTCCGGCGTGCCGTCGCCGCCCCCGGGTGCGCGGCCTATCATCGATCGGGTGACCGGCGCGGGGCATTGTGCGCCTCTCGCTGGCTCGTCGGTCACCAGCGTGGTGTCGGACGGCGCAGGACGAGAGGAGATGTGATGCCTGGACTTCGGGGACGGTTTGGCACCGTGATGAAGGCGAAGACCTCGGCGGCGCTGGATCGCGCCGAGGATCCGGTGCAGACGTTGGACTACAGCTATGAGAAGCAGCTGGAGTTGATGGCGAACGTCAAGAACGGGATTACCGAGGTGGCGACCTCGCGCAAGCGGCTGCAGAACCAGCAGGACAGCCTGCGCGAGCAGGTCGTCAAGCTCGACGGGCAGGCGCGCCAGGCGCTGGCGGTGGGCAATGAGGACCTCTCGCGCGCGGCGCTGGAGCGCAAGCAGGCCGTCCGTGACGAGATCGGCTCGATCGACGCGCAGGTCGCCGACCTGGAGCGTCAGCAGGAGCAGCTGACCGACAGTCAGCAGAAGCTCCAGGCCAAGCTCGATGCGTTCCGGACTCAGAAGGAGGTGGTCAAGGCTCAGTATTCGGCGGCGCAAGCCCAGGTGCAGATGTCAGAGGCGACCACGGGCGTCGGCGGCCAGATGGCCGATGTCGGTCAGGCGGCGCAGCGCGCGATCGAGAAGACCGAGGAGATGAAGGCGCGCGCTGACGCGATGGGCGAGCTTGAGCAAGCGGGGACGTTCGGGGACGTCACGCAGCTCGGCGGGGGCGAGGATGACGTCGATCGCCAGCTCGCGCAGCTCGGCGACGATGGCGGGGTCGATGCGCAGCTGGCGAAGATGAAGGCCGAGCTCGCTGAGCCGAAGACGCCCCCGCAGTTGCCGGGGACTGGCGAACCGCCAGCCGGGTCGTGACCCCGGCGCGCGCTCGTGCCGGCGCTGGCGCCCGCGTTGTAGCCAATGGGCTCGCGCGTCGCGCGACGGCGGCACGGCAAAGGCGATCGTGAGGATCCGCAGCACCAAAAGGCGCTCGTGGTGAAAGCAGGCGTTGGCTGGCGCGGTCGATGATGTGTGGAGCCGTCAGTCGGGCTGTCTCGCCCGACGGTCGAGTCACACTCTCCGCGTCGGCGCCAAGGAGCGGCTACTCGGTCGCCGACGCTCTGTTCAAAGCGCCGGTGTGCAACTGTGGTCCGGCAGACGCCTGCGGTCCCGCCTAGGCACGAGGACTGATGTAGAGCCCGCCCCCGGGGCCTCGCTTCCGGCGATGAGATTGCAGGTTGTCGTCGTTTGCGCCAGGCAGCCTGAGCTCAACGCGCCTACCGCTTAACCCGATCGCTTGCCGGAAGGCTGCTAGTGTCGCGCGTCTGAAGTTGATTGACGGGTGGCGCGGGGGATGATGTCGTCGGCGGTTTTGGTCCAGACGAACGGGCGGCAGCGGTCGTTGTAGGCGTCGATGAACGCGCGGATCGCGGCGACGAGCTGCTTGACGTTGTCACACGATCCGCGTCGGATGGCTTGGCGGGTGATGATCGAGAAGAACACCTCGACGAGGTTCAGCCACGATCCCGAGGTGGGGGTGAAGTGCAGGGTGATCCGCGGGTTCTTCGCGAGCCACTGGTTGATGTCGTCGTGCTTGTGGGTGTGGTAGTTGTCGAGCACGACGTGCAGTCGCCGCCGCGGGTAGGTCTTAGCGACAAGCTTCAGGAAAGCCAGGAACTCGGCCTTGCCGTGGCGGTCATAGCAGCGGTCGGTGACCGTGCCGGTCGCGACCTCCAAGGCGGCGAACAAGGTCGTGGTGCCGTTGCGCTTGTAGTCATGGGTGGCACGTTCGGGCAGGCCGGGTCTGACGGGAAGGATCGGCTGGGTGCGGTTCAGCGCCTGGATCTGCGATTTCTCATCGATGCACAGCACGATCGCGTTGGTGGGCGGGTCCAGGTAGAGCCCGATGACGTCGCGGACCTTGGCCGCCAACTCGGGGTCGGTGGAAAACTTGAACGTCCCTTGGCGCCACGGCTGGACCCGGTAGGCCCGCCACGCTCTGGCGACGGTCGCGTCAGAGATCCCGAGATACCGGCCGAGCAGCCGCGTGGACCAGTGCGTGACCGCCAGCGACTCCGGCGGCGCGTCCAACGTCGCGGCGATGATCTGCGCGTCATCGATCGTCTTGGGCCGGCCGCTGCGCGCCAGATCCGCGAGACCGTCGACACCGTCTACGGCAAACCGGTCGCGCCACTTGATCACCGTCGGACGGGACACCCCGAGCGATCTCGCGGCACCCGACACACTCGCTCCCTCGGCGACCGCGAGCACGATCAGGGCACGTTCTCGCTGGCCGGCCGAAACGGTCGAGGACCGGGTCCAGGACTCCAACGTCGCGCGGTCCTGAACGCTGATGGCAAGCGTTGATGAGGGCATGACTCATTGTCACGCCCCCACCATCACATGTCAACTAACTTAAGCCGCAGAACACTAGCACGTCTAGCTCGAGAGGTCCATTTGCGCGCGGACGAGGTGCGCGAGTGTATGAGCTTTGATTGTCGTGCTGGCGGTGGTGGAGGGGCATTGCGAACCGCTGAGCAGGATTCGGTCGCGACGAGTCTCTGGGGACCCCGCGGCCCGCGGCCGGCTTCGGGGTAGCCAGACCCACCGCTCTGCTCTCGTTGCCGTGCTGTCCACGGGCCTCGAACGGCCTACTTACGGTTGGCGATGGCGCCGATTGCGATCACTAGGGAGAGCGCGATCAGTGCGCCGAGCGCGCCGAGCCAGTTGACCCCGACGGTGTTGCGGACGTGGTCGATGTACGCAACGAATGCGATCGGAACGGCTATCGACACGACCAGTGCGACGGTACGGAAGATCGCTCGTTTGTCGTGACCTTCGTCGCGCTGCTGGTCGGCGATCTTGATCGCCTCGAGTACGGTGGGGGCTTCGCCGTCGTAGAAGAGGAGAGTTCTGCGGCCGAGCTGGCGGGCGTGTGTCTCGCAGCCCCAGCCCATCGCGATCATGAGGCTGACCGGCAGCACCCATGTGGTGATCCAGATCCCCACTCCCAGCAGGACGCTGAGCGCTGCCCGTAGCCTGCTGCGTGCCTCCTCCTCGGCGGTCGACGGCGACATGAAGCCGCCGTATACGAGCAAGAGGTAGGCGCTGTGAACCCATGTGCGCCAGGACCGCCGCTGGGACGGACGATCGGGAGTCCCGTTATCACGGACCGAGTTCAGTGCGGCCTCTGCGGATTTGACGTCCGGGTGCACCCCGCGCAGCGCGAGCATCTCGGCTGACGTTCGCAGCGCCGCCGGGTCGCGGCCGTAGAGCGCCGCGGTGCGCAGCGTCATCCGCATCTCCTGCAACAGATATGAGAGGTACCCGGGCACGAGCGCGACGAAGAATGGCGTCCCTGCGATCGCCCCGTCGATCCGGGCGAGGTGCGCCGAGTCCGTGCGCAGCTCCTCGGCGATCTGTGCACGATGGGTATTGGGACGCGCGCTCCGCGCGGACTCAGCCCATTCCCGCGAAGAGTCGCCGAGGCGATCTGCCGTGTAGAGCGTGAGTCGCTCCGAGACGTGCTCTGGGTCGCGGGAGACGATCCGCCAGAGCTCGCGCGACCCGGAGAACGCTCGTCGGATACGGCTCCGCGGGACCGGCTCCACGCCCGGAGCTGTCGGCGACTCGCCCTGCTCGCCGCTCGCTCCCGGGGGGACTCTGCTGGGCTGGTCACTTTGCGCCATCGTGAGGCCTCCCGGCCGGACGCTGCTCTAGAGCCCGCTCGATCCTCGCCAGCCGTTGATTGATCTGGTCGAGCTGCCGCTCCTCGGTTGCCTCGGCCTTCGCGGCGTAGCGTCGGCGACTGTTCTCGATCAACGCGGCCGTTGCCGACGCCGTGACGACGGCGAGGAAGCCGATTCCGGAGAGCATCACGACCGCGCCGATGAACCGGCCGACGGAATCCCTCGGTGTGACATCCCCATAGCCCACGGTGGTGACCGTCTGCAACGCGAACCACAGCCCTCTGCCGATCGTCGGATACTCGCGGTGGTCGAGCACCCTCTCGAGGATCCCGCCTGCAACCGTGATCAGAACCGTGACCGCCGCGATGATCGCGGCGGCCCTGCGCGCAGTGAGGGAATCACGAAGCAGCAACCGCGCCGTCAGCGGGACCTTCCCAGGACCCTCGGCCGGTTCACGCTCGCCAACCGCAGCTTGGCGACCGCCGATCCGCGGCTCCGTCACCGTCGGCTCGCGAATCGTCGCCGTGCGGCCGCTCGACATGCCGTCGCCCCGCTCACATGGCTCTGCGCCGACCCCGTGCGCGAGCAGATCGAGCCGACCCGCCGCGAACCGTGCTTACGACCCATCAACATCGCCGCGCGGACACCCCAGCGCGCCTGAGCGACGGCCAGGTCACGGCCCACCGCCCCGGCGAACGCCCCGGCAGATAGCCCAGCCCAGCGTCGGTGTCCTCAGCCACGATCATCGTGTAGCCGGTGCGAGTCTTCCGCGCGTTTCAGCAACGGGCATCACCCAGATGAGATGACCGAACAGAACGAGTCGACCGGTAGTCGGCGAGGCGGTGGCCAAGAGGGTTTCGTTGTCGCGGCGAGCGGCGAGAGCGCGGTTCCGTCGAGGGTGTGCGCTGCGGGTCCCTGGCAACGGGAGCTGAGCAAGGGATTGCGCGGACCGCATTGGTGATCGGGGCGCTGCTCACCCTCCCGGGCGCGCTTGCCTGGCCGGCCCCGATCAGATCCACAAGCAAGGATTCGACGACGGCGACCGTGCTGATCGTGATCGGCTTCAACCTGAGTTCGCTCAGATCATGCGCGCATGCGTCCGCCGGGCCCGCGGCAGGTTTCCGTCTGCCGCGCGCAACTATCAGTCGGCGCCGTTTTGTTTGGGTCAGTTCACTTGCTCGATGTCCGGTAGCGGCCAGGTCTTGACGAAGTAGGGTTCGGTGGTGCGTAGAGGCGGAAGGCGGCGAACCATGCCTGGCCAAAGTCCCGCGATTGCCTAGGTGCGCCTCGTGAGGCGCTGCCTGAATTTGGCGACGGGCAGGGCGACCAGGGTCCGGTAGCTCAGCCACAGCTCCTCTGGATACGCATGTTGCCGCTCGGCTTGGGGGCCTGACTCGCAGCTCGCGGCACAGACGGGAGGTGCCTGGGCCTTTCGAAGTTCGGCTGCTGACGACTCGGAGGCGCGGGATCAGACCGCGTGGGCGTATAAGCGCCGTATTGTCTTGCGGAGCCGGTTGATCCGGCTGTCCGATCGCGGCTGGCGAAATGAGAGGGCGAGGAGGACGCGCGGTGGATCACACGTCGATTGACATCTATCTGGTGATCGACACGTTCCTGCTGCTGTTGATCGGCGTGGGACCAAAGATCGCGCTGGTTCCGTTTCTTGAGGTCACCTCCGAGATGGACCCTGCGACCAAGGCACGCGTCGTGCGCAAGATGCTCACCACTGCGGGCGTCGTCGCGGTCCTGCTTGTCGGACTCGGCGAGTTGTTGGCGAGGCTCCTGCATTTTTCGACGGGGTCGCTGTCAATCGCCGGGGGAGTCATCCTGATCATCATCGCGGCGACAATGGTTCTCGGGTCGGCTGACCCGCGCGAGAGTCAAGCGATCAAGGGTCAGGATCCGGAGCGGATCGCGGTCTTCCCTTTGGCGGTTCCGTATCTCCTGAACCCGGCGGGCATCGTCACGCTGGTCACGCTCTCGGCCGAGTCGGACTCGTTCGCGGTTTTCGCGATGGTGCTGGGCGTACTTGCGCTCGTGTTAGCGCTCGACGTTGCGGTGTTTCGATGGGCGAACCGAGTCAGTGCCCACCTCGATGAGAGTCGAATGCTCGTGACCGAGAAGATCTTCGGTTTCCTGCTCGCGGCGCTCGCAGTCCAACTCATGCTCGACGGACTGGACAGTGTTGGCGTCATCCACCTGGCCGGCCACTGAGCCAGATCCAACGCGTCACGGAGCGGCCGCTGGCCCCGCCTGTCGGACAACACCGGCGGCGCACCTTCGCTCGGGACCCTGCTCATCCCCCTGCGGCTGGGATCGAGTTGATCGCCGGAAGCGGGGCCCCGGGGGCGGGCTCTACGTCAGTCCTCGTGCCCAGGTGAAACCCAGGCACTGGAGTAGCGGATTTGGCGAGGAGGCGGGAAGGTGCAGTGAGCTGGGCGGGCGCGTCAACTTGACCGAGCGCCAGCGAGGTCGATCGCGGGAGCCGGCGCAGCCAGCGGTCTGTGTCGCGCGGATCGCAGTACTGCTGGAGACCGCGTCGCTCTTCGTAGCTCTCGTTGGGAACGGTCTCGCGGTCCGGCGATCGCTGGCCGTCAAGCCGTCATCTAGGCTCAGTCTCGCGCCGGCGCCGACATCCGCGATGCTGCCGGTCGCGTTCGGCCCTCGGGTCAAGACGACGGTGGCGATCCCATCGGACGAAGGACTCGTGAGTCGGCGGCGTAGCCACGCGATTCCTTGGCCACGGATCGGATCGTGAGCTCGGGACGCCTCAGTCGGACCCCGGAGTGCTGCCTCGGGTGAGAGGCAGCAGTCGAGCGATTGCCGGAATTCGATCGACGAGCACACCCACCCGCTGGTCAGTCCGCCTTTGCGTTGAGCGGGTCGACGCTTTGCTGTCCGGGTTAAAGCTCCCGGCGCTCGAAGCTGATCACGCCCGCACCCAGGACGATCACGAACCAGCACGCGACCCAAAGCAGGTAGCCAAACGACGGTGCGCCCTGGGCGAAGAAGGGGTCGCTGTGCCCGCCCTCGGCCAGCTGCTGGGTAATGACGGCGGGCGGTTGCAGATAGTAGATGGCGGCGTGCCACAACCCGTCAGTGGGCAGCAGGAAGCGCCCGATCTCACCGATACTTCGCAACGTCGCGATGTTGAAGTTTGTACCCAGCGCCCCCACGACCCCGGCCAGCCATCCCGCGCCGAAGACGGCGATACCGATGACGCCCGCGGCGATCATGGGCACCCGCGTACTCAGGCCGATCGTCAGCGTCAGCAGGAGCGCGCCCTCGCCGAACAGGTAGAAGCCAACGAGGACCGGGCTCGGCGGGGTAAAGCCGCTGACCAACCGGATCACCCCGAACTCAAGGACGCAGACGCCGGCGGCATACCCGGCAAGCAGCGTGGCCAGCCCGAGCCACTTGCCGAGGAGGACCTCGGTGCGCCGGACCGGCCGGGTGACGATGGTCATCAAAACGCCGGATTCGACCTCTGAGGAGATCGACGGTGACGCGATCGCCGACGCGCTGAGCGCGAGGATGAAACTGAACATGAACATGAACAGGATGAGCGCCTCCGGGACCGCGAGGTTCGTCTCGCCGGAGGTGAGGTTGCGGGTGTGGCTCAAGCGGTCAAAGCCCCACGCGCTCAGCCCTACGATGACGACGGTGATAGCGACAAACGCGGCCAGCAGGCGCCGCCGGACGGCCTCGTTGATCGTGAGCGCGGCGACGGCTAACACGGCGTTCATCGGTCCTCCAGCAACTCGAGAAAGCGCGACTCGAGACTCTGTTGCTCGGGGATCACGGCCTCAACCTGCCCGCCGCGCGAGACCAGCTCGCCGACGAGTTCGGCGACGCGTGACGCGTCGATCCCGTCGACCACCGCCCAGTCGGCCTCTCGGCGCCACTGGCCGAACCGGCCCAGGGCGCTCCACCAGTTCTCGCCCAGCCCACCGACCTTCAGCCGCACCCTGCTGTGGTGTCCCAGCAGCTCATCCAGGCTTCCGGTGGCCACGGCCCGCCCCTTGTCGATGACCGCGACGCGATCGCACACGTGCTGTGCCTCCTCCAGCAGGTGCGTGTTGAGAAAAACGGTGGAGCCGCGCTGACGCAGCCCGCGGATAATCTCGCGCACATCGTGCCGGCCGACAGGGTCAAGCGCGCTGGTGGGCTCGTCGAGGAGGATCAGCGCCGGGGCGCCGAGGAGCGCCACGGCGAGCCCGAGCCGCTGCTGCATCCCCTTGGAGAACGTGCCGACGCGATCGTCGCCTCTCGCGAGCAGGCCGACGGTGTCCAACACGCGACGTGCCTCCTCCGCCCACGTCGCCTTGGGGAGGGCCAGGAGGCGGCAGTGCAGGCGGAGCACCTCTCTGGCGCTGAGCAGTGGCTGGTAGCGAAACAGCTCCGGGAGGTACCCGATCTGCCGGCGGGTCTCGCGGTCTCCCACGGGAGCGCCGAGCACGAGCGCCTCGCCCCCGCTCAGGCGCGTCAGCCCGAGCAGGAGCTTGACCACCGTGGTCTTCCCCGCTCCGTTGGGACCGAGGAAGCCAAAGACCTCGCCTCGCGGGACCGTCATCGACAGCGCGTCGACGGCGACCGTGCCGCCGAAGGTCTTGCGCAGACCCTCCGTATGGATCGCCGGTGAGCTCGCGGCCTGCGCCGCGCCATCCCCGGCGCGGGAGGACCGCGCCTCCGACAGGCGGGTGCGAGCCTGAGCGCCGAGGGCGCTGTGCTCAGCCGAGTTGGCCCGCGACATTCAGCACGTCGTTCGCATCAAGGAGCCCGACGACCGCGTGGAGCATGCCTGCGCCGTCGTCCCAGACCACCGCCGAGGCGGCGTTGGAGGCGTCGGTGAGAAGCACGCCCGGCCGGCCCGCGATCTGCACGGAGCGCTCCGAGGCGCCGGCTGGGACGGGCACCGGGAGGGTTGTCCTGAGGTCACCGAGGAGGCGGATCTCCTCCGCCAGTTGAGGCGGGAGGCCCGGCTGCCGCAGCAGAAAGGCTTCGATCTCGCCGATGGTCGCCCCGGTGGAACGTGCAGTCGGGCTACGCATCGTCGCAACCCCTAGGGTGGGTGCGTTGACACCGTTGGTCCCCCCGTACTCCGCGATGACGGCCGGTCCGGCCTGAAGGGTCACTGAGCTGCCGGCGAGACCCGCGGCTGCGGAGTTGAAGGCCACCGACGCGGTGACGCGCGGCTGCACGCCGAACTGCTGAACGGCGCCCACTCCGGCCGGGAGGCGGGCGGGCAACGTCACGGGGAACCCGGCCTCGGCGGCGGCCTGGGCGCGCGACGACGCCTGCTGGGCGGTGCCCGAGGACCACGTCAGCGTTCCGAACCTGAGCGTGCTCGAACCGTTCGGCGTGGTGAAGCCCCCGAACTGCTGGCTGTCACCCAGTCCGGTGAGGGTTGCGATCGCCCGCAGGTCGCTCCGGCTCACTGACACCGGAGCGATATGGGTGGGCGCAAAGATGGTGCTGAAGGTGCCCGCCGCGGCCGTCCCGACAGCGAGGGCCCCGACGGCGCCGATGGCCAGGCCGGCGCGCAGCGACACCCGTGGCAGCGAGACTCGTCGCGGCGCGACCCGCACCGGCGGCCGGTGCCGGTCGGTCCCGTGCGTCTCCCAGGACACCACCTCACGTTGCAGCCGGGCCCACGCATGATCGACGTCGGGAACGAGCTGCGGGGCCGAGAACAGCTGGGCCGTCCGCTCGGTGTCGCGGGCGATCTCCGCGCGCCGGGCGCGACAGCGCTCACAGTGAGCGACATGGTCGGTGACCCGGTCGGGAACGGCCAGGGGCTCGTCATCGAGCCGGCGCAGGACCCCCTCTTCAATATGTCTCACGGTCCATCTCCTTTCGAAGCGCGGCCTCTGCCCGTCTGAGCAGGGTCCCCACGTGTCCGACCTTCACCCCGAGCGCCTCGGCGATCTCCACGTAGCTCATGCCGCCGTGGCGCATCACCAGAACCGCGGCCGTGCGCCGGGGCAGCCGGGCCAGAACGCGGCGTACTTCGACCCGTGCCTCGCGATCGATCACCGTGTCCTCGGGGCTCGGCAGGGGCGTCACGGCATGCACGAGAAGTTGGCGCCGGTCTCGCCGGCGCTCTCCGCGCAGCAGGTTCAGCGCCGTGTGCACCGCCGCGACCCGGACCCATCCGGCCGCCTCGTCGTACTCGCCCGGGAACCGTCGGTACGCGGCGAGGAACACCTCCTGGGCGACATCCTGGGCGCGTTGTGAGTCGCCGAGCACGCCCTGGGCCAAGCGGACCACGGCACGGTAGTGGGTGCGAAAGAACGACTCGAACGCCCTCGTGCCCCCAGCGGCATCGAGGCGCTCAACCCGCTCGTTCTTTCGCACCGGCAACCCCATCACACCCACTAAGCACCGCCGCTGCCCCAAATCTGACACCGCGGGACAGACCGCGCGGCACCGCCGCGGTCCGAGCCGGTCGACATCGTGCCGCTCCGGTGCCAGGCGCCCGGGTAGAACTCACACACGGGCCGCGATGCTACCTCTGCGCGTCCGATCGCCGCGCGGCCTTCGCGTAAACCCGCTCCCGCGGAAGGGTGCCACCCAGCTGCCCCTGGCCCGCCAATCCGGCGGCCGCCTTCATTGCTGACTCACTCGAGACGAAACGAGTGCTTCGAGGAAAGAGAATCGTCCACCGTGCCGACGAGTGCCTCGCCACGATGTGGATCGTCGCGGCCAGCCCGGGCCCGCCATCGTCCCTGCCCCGATCAGGCCGCCGGGCACCGACGCCGATCCGCAGCGGACGCGGATGCACTGCATGGGTAGCGTGCCCTCTGCGCACGCGTTCCTGTGCGCCCTCCTATCGGCGACGAGCGCGTCTGCGAATCGCCCTTGCGCAATGCGTTGTCTGCTTATCGACGCCCGAGCGGACAATGGTTTGGCCACGAACTCCCCAGAGTCGCCTCACGCGCGAGCGGGCCGGTCGAGTTGCTCGGCGGGTGGCGATTGCGGCTCGGTGGCGGCGACGGACTGCTACTCGCCGCGCCAGACGGGGGCGCGCTTTTCGAGGAACGCGGTCATTCCCTCCTGCGCGTCGTGCGCAAGCGCGTTGTCGGTCATGACGAGCTCGCAGTGCTCGTAGGCATCGTCCTCGTTGCAATCGATCTGGGAGTACAACGCCTGCTTTCCCGTAGCGACCGTGTATGCGCTTGAGCGGGCGATCGCTTGGACCAGCTCAAGGACCGCGGGTTCAAGTTCCTCGTGCGGCTCCACGCGATTGACCAGGCCCCAGTCGAGCGCGGTCGCGGCGTCGGTCGGCTCGCCCGTGAGCAGCATCTGCATCGCACGCTTCCGACCTACCGCTCGCGATACCGGGACCATCGGCGTGGAGCAGAACAAGCCGATCTTGACACCCGGCGTGGCGAAGCGCGTGCGCTGCGCTGCGACGGCCAGATCGCACGCCGCCACCAGCTGACAGCCGGCGGCGGTGGCGATGCCGTGGACCTTGGCGATCACGGGCTGGGGAACCTCGTGAAGCGTCTCCATCATCGCGCTGCAGCGATCGAAGAACGACGCCACGAACTCTCTGTCTCGGCCGATCATCTCCGATAGGTCGTCCCCGGCCGAAAAGACCGGACCGGCGCCTTCGATCACGATCCCGCGGGTGTCGGGCAGCGCGGATGCCGCGCGCAGCGCTCCGGTCATCTCTTCCATCAGCTCCAGCGACAGCGCGTGGCGCTCTCGGGGCGGTTGAGCACGATCCGCGCGGCGGAGCCGTCGCGACTGACGAGCAAATTTCGATAGTCGGTGTCAGGGAGTGGAGCTCACGAGGACAACGTACCTCCGGGTGCCTGCGGCACAAGCCGGTTCGCTGGGCGGGGGGGGCCGTGTCGCGGCTTTGCGCTGGCGGCGCGTTTGTCATGCCTGGCATTGTGCTTGGGGAGGGTCCTTCTGATGAGTGCGGATTGCAGCGACGCGCCGGCAAGTTCTTTGGCGCCACGCACAAAAGGTGTCGCGGTGCTGTCGCTGGCTGTCGCCGTGGTGCTCGGCGACTCGGGCGTGGTGACGCTGGCGTTGCCGGAGATCCTGCGGGACTTCGGGGCTGGGGTTGGGGGGGTCGCGTGGGTTCTGATCGTGTTCAATCTCGTGCTGGCGCTGGTCGCGGTTCCGGCGGCGCGTGTGTGTGCGCGCGGGGATCCGGCCGTGGCGACCGCGGGTGGCGTGATCGGCTTCGCAGGCGCGACGACCGTGTGCGCGGTGGCACCGTCGCTGGGGGTGTTGATCGCGGCGCGGGCAGCCCAGGCGGCCGCCGGCGCGCTGGTGATCGTCGGCAGCCTCGAGCTGCTGGTCGCCGCCACCGGGGACGAGCGCGCGGGAGTGGGCAGGTGGGCCGCGGCCGGTGTCGCCGGCGCGGCGCTCGGCCCGGTGGTCGGGGGCCTTTTGACGTGGGCGTTCTCGTGGCGGGCGATCTTCGTGGTGCAGATCCCCGTGGTGTTGTTGGCGCTGCCCGCCGTGATCGCGGTGCGCGGGCGGGTGCCGCGGCGTCCGGCGAACCTGGACACTTCGCCGGACCGCCCGCACGTGCTGGCCAACATGGCGTTGGCGCTGCTGTCGGCGGCGCTCACGGCAGCGCTGTTTTTGCTGGTGCTGCTGCTCGTGGACGGCTGGGACCGCTCGCCCGCGGTGGCGGCGGTCGCCGTCACCGCGGTGCCGGTCGCGGCCCTGGCGGCCGGCCGCGTGTTCCGCGGCATGCACGCCGGGACCCGGTCAGAGGCGGTCGCTGGGTCGGTGCTGATCGCCGGCGGGCTCACGGGCCTGGCGCTCCTGCCGGGTGCGGAGCTCGTCTGGACGCTCGCGCCGCAGGCGCTCATCGGCCTGGGCCTCGGGCTCTCGGTGGACTCGCTCACCGTGGCCGCGCTCCGGGACCGCAACCCGCGCGCGCTTCACGGGGGCTGGACGATCGCGGCGCGGCACGCGGGCGTGGTGGTCGGCCTCGCGATCCTCACCCCGATCTTCACCGCCGACCTGCGCCACGCCGAGACCCCGGCCAAGGAGGCGATCGCGAGCCTCGTGCTCGACGCGCCGCTTCCCGCCTCCACCAAGCTCGACCTCGCCGGGCAGCTAGGGAGTCGGCTGGTCGCCGACCGCGGCCGCGTGCCCGACCTGCGGCCCGCGTTTAGGACCTTGCGGGTGCCGGCGGCCCAGGCGCCGGCGGCCGCGGCGCTGGAGCGCGGCCTCGAGGATCAGCTCACGCGCGCCGCGACCGGCGCGTTCCGCACCGCTTTCCTCGTCGCGGCGGGATTGGCGCTGCTGGCGCTCGGGCCCGCGCTGGCCCTGAGTGACCGGAGCCGCTCGTGAGGCGACTCGCGCTGCCGCTCATCGCTGTCCTTCTCGTGGCCGCCGTCCTCGGCGTCCAGGTCGCTGCCGGCGGCGGTCACTACCTGCCGCGGCAGCCCGCTAATCCGTGCACACCGCGCCCAGTTCCGCCCATCCCGGCACAGTTAGAACCGCTCGCCGAGCAGATCGTCCTGCTCGGCCTCGACAGCACCGCGTGCCGGCTCGGCATCTCCCGCGAACGGCTCGTCCTCGCCCTCGCGGACACCCGTACCCTCGACCCCCGCGCGCCCGCCGCGCTCAAGGCGGGCCTCGGCGACGCTGTCGACCGACTCGACCGCGAGGGCCGGCTGCCCAAGGTGTCCCAGCTCCTTCCCGAGGCGCTCCAACAAGCCAATCTCCCCGGGATCGCCAAGACGATCCTCGAGGCGATCCCAGACGGGCTCGTCGACAACGTGCTCCCCACCCGGCCGCTGCTGCGCCGGACCATCGACGAGCTCGACGTCGACCGGCTCCTGCACGAGCTCAACGACCCGCGGCAGCTCGAACCGTCCATCCGCTCGGCGATCCTCCAGGCCGCACTCCGCCAGATCCTCGACCGCCTACACCCCTAGCCGCGCTCGCCGAACGCTCAATAGTCACGCTGATCAACGTTTCGTGTCGCGCCACGATCGAGCAGAACGCGATTTGCCGTGCCGGACGTGAGTATCAGCGTCAGCGGAGACAGCCCAGTGGTCGCCCAGTCTGACGCGACCGGTTGGCGCCGGGGCCTTGCGAACGCGTCGGCCGAGCCTGCCGGCAGCACGGACGCAAGACTCGGCGCCGTACCCCAGGCCGAGCGTGAGTCAATGCCGATCCAGGCAATGGCGCCGGAGCTGTGCCTACGCACGACCGCCGATAAGGCGTCCATCCTCGGAGCCCTGCTTGCGGCGACCTGGAGGTCCGGCCGGACGAGCCCTCCGTCGCCAAAGCAGCCGCCAGGGGTTGCCCGAGGCGACGACGAAAGCGATCGCGGGTGGGCAGGCATGCGGACCCAACAAGTTGCTCCTTCTGCGTGGATGCGAGCGCATGCGAGCCGGCGTGCGGCGATGATGCGCGCCGTTGCCCGTCCGCCGAGGCGGCACGGGCCCTACGGCTTGCGCTTCGAGGAGTGGCGGACCCAGAACGGCAGCCAGATCTTCGGCCCGGCTCTCCGGGGTCGCGCCCGCTGGTCGTGAATGCGGGTACGCCGGCTCGGCGCGGGGACCCGGCCAGACGCGTGATCTTCGGCGGGGTGGTCGAGAGTGCTGCCTATCGGCCAACCGCCACTCGCGTCGCGCCGGTCAGAGTCGCCCTCGGCGCGCCGCAGTGAGACGCTGCTGGGCGGGGTGCGTAGCGCTCGATGAATGTGGTCACGTCGCCTCGGCGAGCGCTCGCTGGTGGCCTTCACCCCCGTCATGACGCTACGCATCGGACGGGCAGGTCTCCTGGGCGGCCTGGCCAGTTGCCGCGCCCGGACACTCATCGCTCAGCATGGCGCGCCGGGGCTGGTCGTGCCTGGTGCCGTGCAGGCGAACCAGACGCGTGGTCTGTGCCGAGCGCGCATCGTGAACCTGTAGTACTCGCCGACCCAGCCGGCTTTGATGATGTCCACGGTGATCCGCACGCCGGGCACGAGATGCTGCTGGCGGAAACGCGGCGCGAGATCGATGACCCCGTCGGTGGCACAGCGATGCCGGCCTTTTGGCCCGCACGGCTTTCGCTTGGCCGCGACGATCACGCGCTTGGCGAACGGGCACCGGTGACCGCGGCATTTGAGGAGCACGGTCGCACCGGGCGGTACGGCGTCGACCACCAGCGCACGAACCTGGGTATACGTAGGCGTGTAGTGGAAGGTCCATTGCATCGTGGCCTTCAGGGTCCCGAGCGCCTGCACGGCGACCGTTACGGGGCCCGAGGTCGAGCCAGCAAAGTTGGCATCGCCGCCGTAGGACGCCGTGATGAGGTGAGCACCGACCTTCTTGTAGCTGACCGTGCATGTGGCGGCCGAGGAGGGTCCCAGAGGCTGGCTGATACATGAACCGATCGCCAGTCCGCTGTCCAAGAACTGGACCGTTCCCGCCGGGGCCAGCGACCCTGGCTGGCTTGGGGTGACCACCGCCGTAAAGCTCATCGCTCTGCCCACGTCGGCCTGAGAGCCCAACATCGTCACGGATGTCGAGGTTGCGTCCTTGTTGATCGGAAAGCTTTGCGCCGCGCTCGTGGAGCCCATAACGAGCGAGCCGGGAGTGGGAGTGAACACCGCCGTCAGTTGCGCGGGGGAGGTCGCCGCCGCAAACGACGTCCCGCATGTGACGGTAACCGTTGGATTGGGCGGTGTTGGGGTCGGCACGGCCGCGCACCCAGCGATCGGGCTGCCGCCATTCTCGAACGCGACCGCTCCGGAGGGCGACACGTCGCTCAGGCTGGATGCCACGGTGGCGACCAGTGTTACGACCTGATTGGTCACCGGCAGGTTCGTACTCGTCACAGGACCATCGGTCGCCACCGCGAGCGAGGTCGTGCTCGCGAAGACGGCCAGTCTCCCGGTAACCACTGAGCTCGTCAGCGTAGACGTGTAGGTGCCATCGCCATTGTCCCAGGCGGGGTTGGGGCTGAAGGCGATGCCTTTATCTGAGGCGAACACCATGACCGTCTCGCCGGGCGCCCGCGTACCGCTGGCGTCTGTGACGGTCGCGGTGACGGTGCTCTCAGAGCGCCCGTCGGCAAGGAGCGACGCCGGAGACAGCGCGACGGTTACCTCCGCGGCCGGACCCGCCGCCAACGACGCCCCACCACAACACCAGAACGTAGCCAGCAGCGCCAGCACGCCCACGATCAACCATCGAACCCGCGTGATCAACCACAGGCCCGCCAAGCGTCTCCCACCCCAATGTCTCGTCAGTCGCAACCGACCCCACCACCCAAGACCTAGCGAGGCTACGCCCAACTGGCGGTCATTACAACCCCGACCGCGCCGAACCGGCACAGGACGATCTGAGCCGGACCGGGTTTGACGGAGACTGGGTTTGTAGGTCGTTCTTGATTGTTCTTGTGTGAGTGAGGGAGTGTCTCAGCACCGTCGTTCGGAGACGACCCCGGAGGGGTCGTATCTCGTTTGAGGGGTGTGAGCGGCTTCGAACTCGATGGGCGGGATATCGCCGAGCGATTCGTGGAGGCGGTCGTGGTTAAACCCGCTGATGTACTCGACGACGGCCAGCTCGAGCTGCGGTCGGGTGCGCCAGACGCGGTCGGCGATCAGCTCGGTCTTGAACGAATCCACGAATGATTCGGCCAGCGCGTTGTCATAGGCGTCGCCGACGCTGCCGACCGACGCCAGCACATGGTGGTCGTCGAGAACCTGGGTGTAGGCCGCGGACGTGTATTGGCTGCCGCGGTCGGTGTGGGCCACGAGCCGGAACTCGGCGCCGTGCTCGCGGGTCCCTAGCGCCATCCGCAGCGCGTCGAGGACGAGGTCGGTGCGCATGTGGCCGGCGAGCTGCCAGCCGACCACACGGCGGCTGAACACGTTGATGACGAACGCGAAGTAGACCACACCCTCCCAGCAGCGCAGATAGGACAGGTCCCCGACCCACAGCCGGTTGGGCACCTGCGCGGTGAAGTCGCGCGCCACCAGATCCGGACGGCGGTGCGCCTCAGGGTCGGGGATCGTGGTGCGCCACGGCTTCCCGCGGCGCTTGGCGCCCTGGATCCCGTAAGCGCGCATCAGACGCTGCACCCGGCAGCGCGGCGCCGTCTCGCCGGCGCGCCGCAGCGCCTTCCACGTGCGCCGGTAGCCGTAGGCCTCGTAGTTGGAGCGGTGCGTCTCGCGGATCACGGCGAGCAGCCGCTCATCCTCGATCTCGCGGGCTGACCGCGCCCCCCGGGCGCGGTGGTAGTAGGCGGACGCCGACACGTCCAGGACCCGGCAGATCGGCTCGACCCCGAAGCGCTCGCGATGCATATCGATAAACGCGCTCACTTCGTTCGGTCTTGGTCGAGCTCGGTCGCGAAAAACACCGACGCGGCCTTGAGGATCTCGTTCGCACGGCGCAGCTCGACGTTCTCGCGCTTGAGCCGCTTGATCTCCTCGCGCTCCTCGCTGGTCGGCAAATCCGGGCGCAGGCCACCATCAGCCTCGGCCTGGCGCACCGCACGCCGCAACGTCTCGTGATGGATCCCGAGGTCATCGGCGACATGACGCACCGGCCGGCCGGACTCGATCGCCAGCCGCACACCCCGCTCGATCAACTCCGGTGGATACTTCCGTGGTCGTGACATCCGCGCAGGTTCTCCGTTCCCAAGGACAGATCGTCCTCGATTCGAAGCCTCCGCGAAACCCGGCCTGGCTCAATCCGCATGTCACGGCCCACCAGGCATCTTGCACGCGGAAACGAGCGTCATGGCGCGAGCCAGCCCTCCCTGTCCGCCCCGCGCCGGGTTCTCCCGCCACCAGGAGCAGCAGCCCGCGTTGCGCCCGCGGCGAGTTTGTCGGCCGCGCCGCGGGCGGCCCTGCAACGGGCACCACCACGGCCTCCATGCTTGACCGCTGGCCGCCTGGAGCAGCCTCGACGGGCACCGAGTACACCGCTTCAGTGGTTCTCGGTCGCGGCGGCAAGGCGTCGGCCTTGCTGGGGAGCGCAGCCGTCGTGCAAGTCGGTTTGGGCCACTTCCAGTTCGCGGCGTGGGGTCGTGTGCAGGGCGCCGATTGACAGCCTCGCGGCGGGGTGCACGATGCGGTAGGTGCGCAGAAGCGCGTTTACGTCGCGCCTGAGTGAGGCTGTATCGGCGGTGGCGACCACGGCGGCGGACGATTGGCACTGGTTGGTGATGTCGACCATCGCGGCCTCGATCGTGGCTACGTCGCGTTGCGTAGGCGCTCTTCGGACGGGTCGCGATCCGGCGCATCCTGCCGCGGCGAGACAGAGCACGACAGTGGTCAGACCCGCACCCAGCGCCCTGTGGAGGATCCTAGGCGGGCGCCCACTCATGGGTGGCTCTCCGCGGCGGGAGCCATGGACGAATCGTTGCATGTCCCTGGCGCTGGTGATCGCAGCTTTTACATTGAAGGAGAGCGGGAGGGCGTCATAGTCGCATCGCCCGCGATCGCGTTATACGTATCGGCGTTCGACAAGTTCGTCGGCAAGGACGCGGCCGGCTTCATGATCGCGTTCATGGTCGTCGGGCTGATCCTGTCGATGAACAGCGCGACGATACGACTCGCTCAGTCAGGCGTACTGCTTAGCCCCCGATGACTTCCGATTTGTTTCCGACCCTCGTCTGGATGTCGTCAGCGCTGACGCCGACATTGACGGGGGTCCCGTCGACCGAGGTGATCTCGCCACTGCTCGACGCACCGTCAGAGCCATCGGTGACGAGACCCACCCAGGCGTAGGCCTCATATCCGGTGTAGTAGTTCTCGATCTGGGTGCCCGTCAGATTCTGTCCCTTGTACGCGCCTGTCATCATGTAGAAGGTGCGGTCACCGTTGTCGGTGCCGTAGGTGAAGTCGATGGGATCTGACAGCTTGTGCATGCCCGGGGTGACGGCCTCTGACCCATCTGCGATCCAGATGTTGTCCGCCAGGTGACCGCCACCGTAGACGGTACCGGTGTAGGTGATCGCACGAAAGTCAGTGTCATTGAGATCACCGAGATCGACCACGACCCCCGCATTCTCGTAGCAGGAGCAAGGCCAGTCAGGAAGCGCGAGCGGCATGGTGCCCAGCATCCAGTCCGTGCCGTTGTTGACCTCGTAGTTGAACAGCGAGCCCTGCGGTCCCTGCGCCCCGGTCGCCCCGGTTGCGCCCGTGTCGCCCTTGGGGCCTGGCGGTCCTTGTGGACCGGTCTCGCCCTTGGGTCCCTGCGACCCCGTCGCCCCCGTGGAGCCAGCACTCGGGGTTGGGCCGCGTTTGAGCTGTTTGAGCAGCGACCCGGACACGTTGTCGGCCTGGACAGCACCGGCGCCGAGGTTGGTGTGCCATACCGAGTGGGGCGCCAGTTGCTTGTGCCCGACGGTACCGGGCTTGATTTGGTCGCCGTTGAACAACCCGACGTTCGCCGATGCCGCTCCGCCAAGGGCGATGAACAGCGCCGCCAGGGCGACGACCATCGACCCCGACGGACGCTTGAATTTCCGCACCTTCCCCTCCTTGATGAGAGTCTTGCCCTATGACCATCCGGCCCCCGATAGTGCTGGCCTCCGTCACTGAGCCGTGCCGATCCAGACCCATTTCACGTAGACGTGGCCAGTTCCGGAGCCGCCTTGGAGCGACGGCTCAATCTGCAACTGCCAGCGCTCGGGCTGCGGCCACACCTGGTCAGTACTCGTCCCGACCAACTGTCCGTCGACGTAGTAGGACCGGAATCCCGGACCCCATGTCTGCGTGTACGCGTGCCACTGCGTCGGGTCGAAGTCCGGCACCGCCGACGCGATGGGGTAGGGGTCCTGCTTGTCCTGCCCGTCGGTCGTTGCGTAGTGCGCGTACGCCGACCACCACGGGCCTGCCGGGCTCGGCGCGGCGTCGAGGTCGGACTCGGGAAAGTCCGATTCCGCCGACGCGTAGTCGTTGTCGTTCTGGGGCCAGAGCAGCGGGGCCTGGTGGAAGTCCGCCAGGTCGTATGAGTCGGCGGGGGCGATGCGCTCGCAGAACGACCACGCCCCGTAGGTCTGATAGCGGTTCCCACCCGGCAGCGGCGACGGGTCTGCGCCCACTGGGTAGCCGTTCGCGTCGTCGTGGAGAGAGAAGTCGAGGACCCCGTCGTGGACTGACTGCACGGTCGAGGGTTGGTAGCCCTCGTAGGGCGTCGGGGAGTACGGAGGCTTCGTGTAGGTCGAGGCCCAGTTATCGGGGTACTCCGTCCAGCCCATACCGTGATCGCCGGTGTAGACGACGGGCAGCGAGTTGGCGTCGGAGAGATACGGTTGGGCGAACGAGCCGAGCGGCGCGTCTGTCGTGAAGGTGTCCATCCCTTCGAGCGCGTAACTGTTTTCGCCGATCGTCTGGCTCGCGCCCGGGACCGGCGTATCGCACCCACCGCTATAGGCCGGCGGAGGTGGAGGTGGAGGTGGCGGAGGCGGAGGCGGCGGAGGCGGAGGGGTCGTCGTCGTTGTCGACGCGGTGTCAGTCGTCGTGGTAGACGTCGTGGTGGTCGTATCCGCCGGAGTTGTCGCCGTGGTGGTCGTCGTCAGCGTGGGCGGAGGCAGCGGTGGCGGGGCCGCTGCCACCGCGGTCGTGGTGGTCGCAGGCGAAGTCGGTGTGGGCTGGGGCTGGGGTTTGGCCGACACCTTCACACAGCGCTGCACATGGACGTAAACGATCCGGCCGTGGCGGTGCACGATCCGGCCGTGGCGGTGCACGATCCGGCCGTGGCGACGCTCGGGGACCCGAACGCTCCGGCGTACATGGCCCGGAGCACACCCGATCGGACGATGACCTGCCGCCTGCGAGCCGCCCGCGAACGCTAAACCCGTCCCCGCCGCCAAGGCCAGGACGTACTTCGCCCCATGAGCCCTCATCGCCCCTCCTAACCCTCAGCAAAACGCCCCGTACTGGATTATGGCTCATCCACGCCGAATGCGCAAACCTCCTGGAGCATCTTGACCGCCGCACACGCTCGCGCAAACCGAACATCTCGGCGACGATCGCTTTCGCAATCCCGCCAGCGCACGAGCCGGCCATCGCATTGGCGACCAGGGGCGTCCTCCTGGCCCGTCCTCCAGGGGCCAGCCGGCGGTCTGTCCGGCTGCCCGGAGATGGACGCGAGGCCGCGATGGTCCCGCGGCCTCGCAGCACTGCGGCGCGGTCAGAAGACCCAGCCCAGATCAGCGGCCGTGCAGGAGCTGTCGACCAGCCGGGATCATCGGTTCGGGTCGCTGGTGGACGGTTTGAATGATCTCGGTGTTGTCGATCCCGCGCAGGTACCGCGATGTGATCGCGAGATCGGCATGACCAAGCTGGCGCTGGATCACGATCAGCGAGATCCCCTCACGCGACATCTCCACCGCATGCGCGTGCCGTAGCTGATGCGGCGCGAACCGGCGACGGACCCCCGCCGCGACGGCGGCGTGGTGCAGCTGTGCACGGATGCCCGCCGGCGCGCACGGCCGCCCACGGGTCGGCCCGCGCACGACGCAGAACAGTCGTCCAACCGGCAACGTCCTACGCAGCTCCAGCCATGGTTCGAGGTGTGACCACGCCCAGCGGTCCATGCCGACCTCCCGGCGCTTATCGCCCTTGCCGTAGCGCACGAGCAGCGCGCCACGGTCAGAATCGAGGTCGGTCTCGTTCAGCGCGAGCGCCTCACTGATTCGTAACCCCGCGCGCCAGAGCACGATGATCAGGCCGCGCAGCCTGGCACCGTCAGGACCATCACCAGCAGCGCGCATCACCGCGATGATCTCCTCCACCGTCGGCGGATCCGGTGGATACCGAACCCCTTTGTTGCGAGGCAGGATCCCTCGGTGAAAGCTGGACGTGGTCGCCGGGGACCGGAGCCGCCCGGCACGGTCCGGCAACTGGCTGGATTGCATGACGTCCTCCTGTGGACGATGGTTGACACGACCATCGTCCACGGCCGAGCTGATCCGGCCACCGCCACTCCCAAAGGGGAGCCGGACGGTCACGTCAGGCTCCCACGATTTGGGGCTGGCAGATCGTGCGCGCTCAAACGTCTCCGAGCGACGCGCGGGTGCCGCCTGGGCCCCTCGCGAACCCACGACACGGCGCAGGAAGCGCGACCGGTCGCCGTCGCGGGGTCGGCCAGCGAGCGCTTTCACGCGAAAGGACAAGCGCGGGCCCGCGGTTAAGCGCGGCGTGCGTGCATATGCGGAGCGGGACCTACTGGCTGCCGTCCTGAGTTCCGACGGAACTCGGGCGTGCCGGCCCGGTCGTCGGGACCGCTCCTTCGCCGATCGAGATCTTGGGCTCGCGGCGTGGTTGACGTGTCGACCGGACAAGTCCACTTCCAGGCATCCGGCGTTTGATCGCACTACTACGGCC
Source organism: uncultured Actinomycetota bacterium (assembly GCA_963850325.1). GTDB lineage: Bacteria > Actinomycetota > Thermoleophilia > Solirubrobacterales > Solirubrobacteraceae > Palsa-465. Next base: position 10,998 of record CAWKLB010000006.1, on the reverse strand, counting down.
AGCCGTGCAGCTCGTTACCGCGCGCCGCCGGGCTGCCTGGCCGGCAACTCCCACAGCTGCTCGAGCGGGTCGCCGGGGACGCGCACTGGCTTATAGGTGGGCTGCCGCCGCATCACGCCAAGCGGCGCGTCGGCCGGCCCTTGATCGATGCCCGCGAAGCGGGCGATCAGCCGCGCGCGATCCTCCTTGTCGGCTTGGTCGCGCATACGCCGGACAGGCGCTGCAAACAACCAAAGGAGAGCTCGCGGACCCATCGACGCTTTCAGTTCGCGAAGGCGCTTGGACGGCGGGGTGGGATTGGACGATTGGCTTTGCATGTCTGCTCTTCTTCGCGCGTGTCCTCCATCGACGGCGGCGACCAGTCAAGAGGTGGCCAGGGCCTGGCTCCGTCTTCGGAGTGGTTCAGCCTGTCCGACGTGGTCGAGAGTTCGCGGGCCGCTTGCTTCTCGCGGGCCAGAAACGAGCCGAGTTCGCCAATCGTGCTCATCAGTGGCGCGGGGAAGACGACGCTGGAGTTCTTGTCGACCGCTACCTCGACGAGGGTCTGGAGGTTGCGCATCTGCAGCGCCAGCGGACGGGCCATCATCATGTCGGCGGCGGTCGCGCGCTCGCCGGCGGCGAGCGGCTCGCCCTGGGCGGCGATGATCTTGGCGTGCTTCTCGCGCTCGGCGTCGGCGTGGCGGGCAATCACTCGCTTCAGGTTCTCGGGCAGCTGAATGTCCTCGGCGAGGTAGTCGAGGCTACCGGGAAGGGGTGGCGGCTGTCCCTGCTCGAGGCTCATACGGCAGCCGAGCTCGCCGGCCGGGGACGGTCCCCGTAAACGCCGCACTGGTGGGTTGGGGACGAACATCGAGGGGCAGGCTACGAGCCGGCGCTGCGCCGCAGCTCAGCGAAACCTGAGCGAACCGAGCTGGCGCCCAGCGAGGCCGCTAGATCTCGCTGAGATGGTGCCGTGAGGCGTGCTCGGCCGCCGGCGCCACCGCCTCGCGGCCGACCAGCGTGGCGAGGGCGGAGCGGGAGTGTATGTCGAGCTTCTCGAAGATCCTGGTGAGGTGGTTCCCGACGGTCTTCTCGCTGAGGAACAGCGCAGACGCGACTTCGCGGTTGGTCTTGCCGGCCGCGACTTCGGCCGCTATCTCGTTTTCGCGTCGGCTCAGGGCCGCAAGGCCCGACCGCCGCGCGGCAGGGCGGGTGCGACGAGGAATGTTTTGCCCTAGGCGGCGCAACTCGCGGGCGGCAGCGTCCGCTTCGCGGCGGGCCCCGCATGCGAACAGGGTTCGCTCAGCGTGCGTGAGCTCCCCGATGCCCCGTGGCTCATCGCCGCGGGCGATCAGCGCGAGTGCCGCGAGCGCTCGGCCGCGAGCGCTCAACAACGGGTTGCCGGCCTCGTCAGCGAGCCTGACGGCCTCCTCCAGAAGCTTGGACGCACTGTCGGGCCCTCCGGATGCGAGAAGCACCGCGGCCTGGGCGCAGCGCAAAGTCGCGATCTGCTGGGGGAGCCCGGCTGCGTGGGCGCGGCTCAAAGCGCGCGCGACGGCTTTCTTCGCATCGTGTGTTCGGCCCAGCGCCAGCTGCGAGCGGATCAGTAGCTCCCACCCGTGGGCGGCATTGCGGTCGAGAACTAGGCGGCCTGGCTCGACGTCGAGCGCGGTGAGCCTGGCGTGGGCCGACGCGGCGTCGTCGGCGGCGTATTCGGCACCTGCGAGCTGCACCGTCGCCGGTCCGGAAAGGAACGGGTGGGTTCGTTCCGCGCGGGTCGCCATCTCTCGTGCACTGGCGAGCGCCCGGTCGCTGTCGCCGGCCCAGAAGGCGGCGAGCGCGTCGGCCTCGAGCGCCCAGATCGTCCGCCAATCGTTGGCGAGCAGGCGCTCGGTGTCGATCGCGGCGTGCCCAAGTCGTGCGGCGTCCGCGACTTGGCCCTTGAGCAGTGCGGCGTGGCTGGTGACCCCGAGCCACGTTGTAACGGTGACGCCTTGGCCGGTAAGCCGGCCGACCTCGAGCCCCCGGTTGGCGTGCCTGAGCGCCTCCTCGGCCCGCTCCAGCCGGAGCTCGGCCAATCCGAGGTAGAAGGAGACATAGATGCGGCTGGCGAGCTGCTCGTCTGAAAGGGCGGCGAACGCCTTCTCGGCCTCCGCAAGAATGCCGCGTGCGGCGTCCGCCCCTTGCTCGCGGGAGCCGAGACTGCACAGCGCGGCCGAGAGGGCGACCATCGCCAGATCGCTTTGATCACGCGCGAGCCTCAGCAGCGGCTTGGCCAGCTCCGTGAGAGCGGCGAACTCGTCGTGCCAGAGCGAGTGCATGGCGAGTTCGAGCCGGAGGTCCGCCGAGGCCCTGCCCTCCGAAGCGGCCAGCGACTCAAGCGCGTGCTCGAGCACCGGCCGGGAGTCGAACGGCTGGCCGCTTCGCCGTTTTACGTAGGCGATCTTAGCGATCACATCGGCCCGCACTTCGGCCTGATCGGGCGGGACGAGCGCTAGCGATTCTTCGAGTGCGGCGAGCGCCTCGTCGTATGCGCCGCCCGAGGTAAGCGCGGTGGCAGTCTCGGTGAGCAGTCCCATCCGGCGCTCTGGCGACGCTTCTGTGGGGAGGAGTCGCAGCGCGGCCAGCAGCCAGCGACCGGCGCCCAGCGGGGCGCGCGGCGCTGCGCCGCGGGCCGCCTCTACGAGCACCGCGACGGCGAGCTCGTCGCCTGGCATTGCGGAGCGTTCGACGTGGTGGGCGGATGTGCTGGCGGGTGCCCTGGCTGCGATCAGCGCTGCCGCAGCGCGCGCGTGCGCGGCCAGACGCCATCCCGAGGGGATCCCGTCGTATACCGCGCGGCGCACGATCGGATGGCGAAAGCGAAAGCGCCGCGGCGTGGCTGTTGTGCGGATGATGTCGGCCGCGACCAGCTGATCGATCGCTCCGAGCGTGAGCGCGAGGCTTCGCTCGGCGATCGACGCCACCAGCTCCGGCTCGAACGATTCGCCCACGACCGCCGCCGCGTCAAGCACCAGCTTATGGCTCGCGTGAATGCGGCTCAGCTCATCCTCGATCGCCACCGCTACCGCGGGGGGCAGCGTCCACGACTCCGTCGGCCCAGCCGTCATCGCGGCTGGCCCCGCTCCGGGGGGGCGTACGCGTGCAAGCTGCTCGAGGTAGAACGGGTTGCCGCCGCTTTCGCGGTACAGGGCGTTGCGGGTCGGCGCATCCAGCTCGGGATCCATCAGCGCCTGCGCCTCGGCCGAGCTCAGCGGGCCCAAGTCGAGTCGAGCGCCTTCGCCGGCCCGAATCGCCTCCTCCAAAAGTCCGGCCAGAGACGACGGCGTGTGGCGGACCGCGAGCGCCGTGAGCAGTGGACCGCGGAACCGGCGCAAGAGGTGCGCGATCACCTCACACGACGCAGGATCAGCCCAATGCACGTCATCGAGCGCGATCACGACGGGCCGGCGGGTGGCGAGCCGCTCCAGCACAGCTCGAACTGCGTAGTGGAAGCGGTAGCGGTCAGCTTGGCCGCGCGGGGCCGACGTCTCATCGGCGAATCCGGAGAGCGACGGGAATACGTGGGCGAGTTCTTGCAGGGCTTGGGGCTGCAGCGCCCGCACGACAGCCGAATCGAGCGCTCCGAGGTGGTCGTTGAGCGCATCGATGATCGCTCCGAACGGGACGTCCTGTTCGAATTCGGCAGCCCGACCGATCAGTACCAGCCACCGTCGCGCCTCGGCTCGGCGCGTTAGCTCCGCGAGCAGGCGCGACTTGCCGATGCCGGGCTCCCCGACCAGCTGAATGACCCACGGCTGGCGATCCGCGAGCCGGCCGAGTGCCCGATCAAGTTCTGCCAGCTCGCGCCCTCGACCAACCACCGCACCCGCTCGCTGTGCCACGTTCGTCGCCATCTTGGTGCCCACCACGAGCGTACCGGGTGCGGGAGAGCGGTCCAGGCCGCGACCAGCGACGACTCAGGGAGAGGCATGCCTCGCCGGGCGATCGACGATCAGCCGCGATGCTCGCTGCGGTCGCGCACCAAGCTGACGACATAGGTGCGGTTTCCGCTGTCGAGCGCCAGCAGGCCGATCTCCGTCGGCAGGAAGGTTCCGGACTTGGTCCGACACGCCATCTCGATCGTCCAGTTCACGCCGTCGCGCAGTGCAACCTCGAGGAACGCCCGCATCCGCGGAAGCTCCTGCGGGTGAATCTGCGAGATCGGCGTGACCATGAACTCCTCGCGCGTATAGCCGAGCAGCCTCGAGGCGGCGGCGTTGGCGTCCAGGATCCGGTCCTCACCGGGATCGGTGATGAACACCGCGTCATTGGAGTCCTCGAACAGCTCGTCGAGCGAGCGCCGCGCGTCCGGAGGCCCCAGCACCGGTCAGCTCCTCGTCGCGGTCGCAGGGACGAGAGGTAGATCGTGACCGGCGGCAGGGACGATCTCGCGACGCTGCTGGACGCTCTGCGCGCGCTCGCGCAGCAGCCGATCGCGAGCCGGCGACAGCGCCGCACGCAGGGCGTCTCGTTGGATCGCGTATCGGAAGCGGAACCGAAGCCCGTCGACGCGCAGAATCCGACGATCACACAGCTGTTCCAGGCGTTCGACCAGCACCACCGGATCGGTCTCTAGCAGGCCTGCCAGCACCTCCGGTTCAAACGGCTCCGGGAGGGTCGATGCGGTCATCAGCACCCGGAAGGCAACGGCTCCCTCGGCCCGGCAGCGGGCGATGAACAGCTCGCTTAACGATCCGCGCAGGTCCGGATCTGAGCCGCTCGCGATCAGGCTCGCCACAAGCGTGGGATGGCCGCCTGTGCGGCCGTGGACATCGGGGATCCCGAGCGGGCCGAGTTCGTGTTCGGTCAGCGGTTCGAGGCGGATCCTCGCCGTGTCGGCGAGCCTGCTCAGCGAGTGATCGAGAGGCGTCTCTTCGCCGCGCATCGCCCCGAGGATCATCACCGGAGATCCGGCGCAGCGATGGCGCAGGTACTCGAGTGCCGCGACGGTGCCGGGGTCGGCCAGGTGAAGGTCGTCGAAGATGAGCACCAGCGGTCCGGCCTGGCGGATCACCTCGACGGCCGCCTCGAGAGCATCGATCTCGCCGAACCCGGCACGCCGCCCCCGCGGCGCGAGCTCCGGAACGATTCCACCTAGCGCCGGGAGGTCCTTGGTCTCGAGATCGAGCCCTTCGAGCACCTCCCGCAGCACAGCGGCAAGAGGCACGTGCGCGAGGTGCTGCTCCAGCGCGGAACATCTCGCGCGGCCAACTCTTACTCCGTCCAGTGTCGATGCGAACTCGTCCAGGAGCCGCGACTTGCCGATGCCCGCCTCACCCTCCACAAGGACGAGGGCAAACTCCCCGGCCAGGGCCGAGTCGAGAGTCTCGGCCAGCGCGGCCAGTTCAGCTCTGCGTCCCAGGAACAGCAGCCACGGATGACCGGCGGATCTGAGCTGCATCTCGCGTGACGGTCGCGGAAGCAATGATGAAACCTCGTCCTGGCGGAGGACCGCCGCTTCGAGCGTGCGGCTCTCGGCATTTGGCTCCAGTCCGAGCTCGCCCACCAGCAGGCAACGGAGCCGGCGATACGCCTCGAGCGCTTCGTGATCCCTACCCATCGCGTACAGCGCGAGCATCTCTGTCCGGTGGGCACGCTCGCTGAAACGATCCATCCTCGTGGCGGCCTGAGCATGGCTGAGGCTGGCCCGAAAGTCGCGTGCAATCAGCGCCGCGTCGGCGGCCTCCAGGTTGGCGCCGATAACACGGCTGCGATAGGTACCTCGCAGTTCCTGGGCCCAGTCGGCGTACGGCTCGTCTTCTAGGACCTCGGCTGGAGCGAGCGCGAGGGCGTCGCTCAGCGATCGTCGGGCGGCGTCGGTCGCGGCGCGCCCGGCCCGCGCCAGCAGCTCGTCGAAGCGGTCGATGTCGATGATCGCGCGCTCGACTGCGAACCGATACGCCCCCCGCTCGGTCACGACCAGCTCGCGGGCACAGCTCTGGTCTGCGCACAGATGACGGCGAAGCGTGGAGATGAAGGTCTGGATGGACGCCGCGAAGTTATCCGGCGCGCGCTCTCCCCACAGCAGCTCGGCGAGACGGTCGATGGGCACCGGGCTTCCTCGTGCCGCTAGCAGGATCTCGAGGATCTGTTTCGGGCGGCTTCCCCCGAAGTCACGGGCGCCGAGCGTACGACCCGCGTGCACGACTGCGATCGATCCGAACAGCCGAATCTCCGCCGGATCGGCGGAGCAGCGGGCGCTCATGTCCGCTGCCGCGGAGATGGTGGCCGTGATCGCCGGCTTTTCGTCAGCACGCCCGAAAGCGTGGCATCGCGCCGGCCGCGCCGGTATGGGGCAAATTCCCTAATGCGATACCCAGCGGACGGCTCGCGATTCAACCGACCGGGGTCGCGGTGGCGTCACTCAGCGACCGCTCAGATCGCGCTGAGGCCCGGTTCCTAGCTTCACGTCGCTGCCAGTGCTGCAGCACCCTGTCACCAGCCACGACTGAGAAAGGACAAAGTGGCCTCTTCGATGTACAAACTACTAGCTTCTCTCGGCGCGCGTCAGCGCGTGGCGATCGCTCTGATCGCTGCGTTCGCCGCGGCCGTGTTTACGATCCAGCTGGCTGGATCGGCCTCTGCGGCGGCCAAGCACCACCGCGGCAAGCACCGCGGTCAGGTCGCCACCCACACCGGCTCGGCAACAGGCCTCGGTCAGCTCAGCGGCCTGCTGCCGCGCAACAAGCTGACGCTCGAGAGCGCGATCCAGGTGAACCTCAGTAACCAGACGGTTCGCCTGCCGCTCTATCCGGGCGACGCGCCCGATCCCAACCATCCGGGTCAGACCGAGAAGGTTTGGTACGTCCTGCTGGACGCCTCCGATGCGGGACTCGCGCACGACCTCGGAGCGAACTACGCGCCGAAGTTGGCCAACGTCGCGATTAGCGACCCAGCGGCCGTGCAAACGGTCACCGAGGACAACCCGACGCCTCAGGCGAATCGGTTCGGCCCGGCCGTGATTCATTTCCAGGGCGCGCCGGACTTCAGCCCGACGCGCACGGCGGTCCCGGGACCGACCGGGTTCCCGCTGAAGTCGTTCTCACCGGGCGCCGTTGCCGGTCCCGGTTACAGCCCGTTCATCAAGATCGCCGGATCGGACGTGGTGTACAACGCGCCGATCGTCGCCACCGGCGATGGTCCGTTCGACGTTACCCACCACACCAACACCGGTGACCGGGTGCTCAACGTCCACATCGCCGGCCCATCCGCTCCCGGTCAGTTCGCGGAGTCCTACGCCGACCTGTTGTTCGTCAAGGGGTTCGACGCCGGCCAGCCGATTGTGTACCTGAGCACCGACGCCGGCCAGCCGCTTACCTCGGTACTCGAGCGCTCGACGTATGTGCCTGCGCTTAACGACGCCTCGTTCAACGGAGGTGATGACTTCCTCGGATCCGCCCGTGAGCGTCTGTTCGGGTTCATCAACGGTCAGACCGGCGCCAACAACCCGCAGGCCCAAGGGTTCCAGCACCTGGTGCTCGACGGTCACGCCGGCGAGGACGCCAGCCTGGGGAACACGGCGCTGATCAACGCGCTGCGCAACGGCGGGGACCTGCTGAACGTGTTCGGGGACTTCCCCACACTGGCAGACCCCCGCCACGCCGACGCGTACAGCCCGTTGTGGGACGCCCAGCTCGGCCTATGGACCGACAAGGCGGTCAAGGCAGGACTGAATACCCGCCAGATCGACGAGAATCAGGTGTTCAACCTCGCGGCCACCCGGCCCGACCTGCTGACCGGCGTCGACCCGGCGACCGGCCAACCCGCGCCGTACGGCTCCGTCGGGGTCGACATCAACTGCGCGGTCATCGGCTACACAGCCCAGGCACCAACCGCGAACCTCGCGGCCCCGGTTCCCGGCTCGCAGTTCCCACCCCGCTAGACCCAAGGAGCGACCACGGATCCCGCGATAAACGGGATCCGTGGACTCCTCCCGGTTGACCGGGTCCAGCCTGAATTTGTCCACCTAGCAACAAAGGAGCACACATTGGTCACCGTAGGCCTGTTGGTCACACTGGAAGCAAAACCGGGGAAGGAGGACGACCTCGCCGCGTTCCTCAAGGGGGCGCTGCCGCTCGTCGAGGAGGAGCCCCAGACGACGGCCTGGTTCGCCGTGCGCCTGGCGTCATCGCGCTTTGCGATCTTCGACGCGTTCCCGAGCGAAGCCGGGCGCGAAGCGCACCTTGCGGGCCCGGTTGCAGCCGCGCTGATCGAGAACGCCCCAGAGCTCCTCGCCAGCGACCCCAGCATCGAGACCGTCGACGTGTTGGCGGACAAGCTGCCGACCCAAGAGGAGAACGTCACATGACCGTTCAGGGCAAGACAGTGCTTGTAACCGGCGGCACCTCGGGGATCGGCGAGGCGATCGCCCGTGCTTACGCCGCCGAGGGCGCCGAGGTGGTGATCACCGGGCGCAGCGAGCAGCGGGGTCGGCGGATCGCCGACTCGCTGACGAAGGATGGGAAACGCGTGCGCTTCGTCCGCGCCGACCTCGAGAAATTCGACGACGTTCAGCGCCTGGCAAGCGAGGTCGACCGCGTCGACGTGCTCGTCAACGATGCCGGCGCGTTTCCGTTTGGCCCCACCCATGAGGTCGACAGCGACGTGTTTGACTCGACGTTCGCGCTGAATGTCAAGGCGCCGTTCTTCCTGACAGGGGCGTTCGCGCCTCACATGGCGGCGAACGGCGGCGGCGCGATCGTGAACGTCTCGACGATGGTCGCGAGCTTCGGGATGCCGGGGATGGCGCTGTATGGCTCCACGAAGGCGGCACTCGAGCTCTTGACCAAGGCCTGGGCCGCCGAATACGGACCCGAGGGCGTACGGGTCAACGCCATCGCCCCCGGCCCGACGAGGACACCCGGAACCGAGCCGATGGGTGAGAACCTGGACCAGCTCGCTGCGACGCTCCCACTCGGGCGGCCCGCCACGCCAGAGGAGATCGCCAACGCGGCCCTGTTCCTCGGCTCAGACGAGGCCTCCTACATCAACGGCGCGGTGGTAGCGGTCGACGGCGGCCGCACCGCAACCTAACCGCACCCAGCAGTGAAGGAGTAGAAGCGATGTCCACCACCACCACCACCCCCACCGAGATCCCCACTGCCCATGGCGTTCGTCCGACACAGCCGGCGCCGGACCTGACCGTGCCGCTGCTTCGCGGCGGCACCTACCGTCTCGCCGATCAACGACCCGGCACGTTCACGATGGTTGTGTTCTTCCGAGGCCTGCATTGTCCGGTGTGTAGAGCCCAGCTGGGCGAGCTCGAGCGCCGGCTGGGCGAGTTCGTACAGCGCGGCATCGAGGTCATCGCCGTCAGCGGCGAGACGCGTGAGCGCACGACCCAGCTTGCCCAGGAGTGGAGGCTCGAGCATCTTCTGCTGGCCTACGGGCTCACCGAAGACCAGATGCGAGCCTGGGGGCTGTTCGTCTCCCACGGAATCAACGACGGCGAGTCGCCGGTTTTCAACGAGCCCGGCCTGTTCCTCATCTCGCCTGACCACACCGTCTACTACGAGTCGCTCCTGTCGATGCCGGTCGGACGCCCCCGTGTGGACGACCTGCTCGGCGGCATCGACTACTGGGTCGCCCACGGCTACCCCGCCCGCGGCGGGCACTAGATGCAAGTCGCGGGCATTCGCGAGCGGACAAACCCGAAGTCCCAAGCGTAAACGGACACAGACTGAGAGGCACGAAATGACCACCGTTGCAGCTACTACGAACACACCTCACGGGCGAATCAGGATCGAAACCGGCGCAAAGCGCGTCCGCGCCTACCTCGGCGGCGAGGTCGTGGCCGACACCACCCATCCGGTGCTGGTCTGGGAGGTTCCGTACTACCCGGCCTACTACTTCCCGCTCGTCGATGTGTGCGCCGAGCTTCTCGCCGCGGACGGGGCGGTTACGCACTCGCCGAGCCGTGGGGACGGGCGTGCGCTCACCATCAGGGCGGGGGGCGAGGATGTGCCAGGCGCAGCCGTTCGATACAAAAACTCGCCGATCGAGGAGCTCCGCGATCTGATCCGCCTGGACTGGGACGCGATGGACGCCTGGTTCGAGGAGGACGAGCAGGTGTTCACCCACCCCCGCGATCCGTACACGCGGGTGGACATCCTGTCCAGCTCCAGGCACGTACGCGTCGAGGTCGAGGAGGTGACCGTCGCCGAGTCCACCAGCCCCAGGCTGCTGTTTGAGACCGGCCTGCCGGCCCGCTACTACCTGCCCAAGACCCATGTTCGACTGGACTTGCTGATCCCCACAGACACGGTCAGCCACTGCCCGTACAAGGGCCAAGCCGAATACTGGTCGGTGCGCGCGGGAGACGCCGCCCACGAGGACCTGGCGTGGTCGTACCGGACGCCGCTGCCCGAGAGCCAGAAGATCGCCGGCCTGGTCGCCTTCTACAACGAGAAGGTCGACATCTACCTCGACGGCCAACTGCAGAAGCGGCCGTCCACCAAGTTCTCTTGATCACACCTCGCCGAGCGCTTACCAATGGCCTCATCTAGGCCAACCCGACACAGAGCCGCCGAACAGGACCAGCCTCAGGCTCCCACCGGGTCCGAGGGCCTCCCTCGGACCACACCTCGCCCTGCGTCCAATCGCTGGGCAGTGCTCGCTAGTCCGCGTGGCACAGCTGATGGTCACGCTCGACGTGACGACCAAGCTCCGCTGCTACAAGCGCGACCCCGATGGGCACCTGATCGAGGTAGACCAAACCCCCTGGCCGGCAATTGGCACCAGTCTTGACCGACAGCTGACGCGCAAGAGGCACCCACTCACTGACGGTGTTCCTGAACGCGTAACCATCCCGCGGGCGATCCGGAAACGGTTCGCCCCGATGCGAATATCCGTGTCAGCAACGAAGCGGGACTTGGACGACGCGTGGGGTCGCGTCCTGAGTTCCGCCAGATGCAGCAGGGGCGTCCCACCCGATGCTGGTGCCGCCCTCCTGCCCATGCAACTCCTGCGCAGAGCGCG